>NZ_BAAGRF010000027.1:0-350142 GCF_054783095.1 Intrasporangium mesophilum
CGACGACGACGTGGACGACGACGACGTGGACGACGACGACGTGGACGACGACGACGTGGACGACGACGACGTGGACGACGACGCGCCAGGTCCTGAGCGGTCGTGAGGTAGCAGGCCCATGGCTGCGCAGCACCCGCCGGACAACGACTCCCGGGGATCCCGCGACGCGGGACCCGGGTCGCCCGACCAGCCCGTCCTTGCGGCATACGACGGGGTGATCTGTGACCTGGACGGGGTCGTCTACCGAGGCGAGGACGCTGTGCCCGGCGCGCCAAAAGCCTTGCAGGACATGGTCACCCGCGGCACGCGAGTGGTCTATGCGACGAACAACGCGTCACGTGTCCCGAGCGAGGTGGCGGCTCACGTCGCCGAGCTGGGAGCGCCGGCGACAGAGGCGGATATCGTCACGAGCGCCCAGGCGGGTGCTGAGCTGCTGCAGTCAGATCTTCCGGCCGGTGCCGGCGTCCTCGCGCTCGGTGGGGCGGGAGTCACCGAGGCACTGAGCCGCGCCGGTCTGCGACCGCTGACCCCGGCTCAGGCGTCGGAGGCTGCGCCCGGTGAGGACCGCCAGGCAGACGGCCCACCACCCCAGCCCGGCGCACCGGACGCCCCGCGCGCCTCCGACGCCTCCGACCCCTCCGACCCGTCCGCGCGACTCCGTGTGTCGGCCGTGCTCCAGGGCCTCGGGCCTGACCTGACGGTTCGGGACTTCCAAGCGGCCACGCGACACGTCGCGGACGGGGTGCGGTGGGTCGCCACCAACACCGACTCGACCCTGCCACTCCCGTGGGGCCTGGCCCCGGGCAACGGAGCCTACGTCGACCTGCTCACCACCGCGACCGGTCGGCATCCGGAGGTTGTCGGCAAGCCCTTCGCCCCGCTCTACGAGCTCGCCATGGAACGTCTCGGCAGCGACCACGAGCGGACCCTCGCGGTCGGCGACCGCCTGGGCACCGACATCGCCGGCGCCGACGCGGCCGGAATCGACTCGGCCTGGGTGCTCACCGGAGTCGACCGCCCGAGCGACCTCCTGCGCACGACGCTGGCCCCGAGGTATGTCATCGGGACGCTGTCCGACCTCCTCGAACCGTATGCCGCGCCGGTCCGTACCGAGGACGGCTGGGTCTGTGGCGGTGTCCGGGCCCGCCTCAACGCCGACACCCTCGACGTGGCCGGACTTGACCAGCGCGACGCGCCCGGCGGGTCGGACTCAACAGCGACCGAACCTATGCACGCAGTCCGAGCCGGCCTGGCGGCGCTGCTCGAAGCGCGGGACGACGGTGAGCAGCCGGACCGGTTGGCGCAGCTCGCCCGCCCGCTGGACGAGCTGCTCGACGATGCGCGCTGACCTGCTCGGGTAGCGTGACTCAGGCACGACGAGGTCTGGAGGCAGGAATGAACGCTGGCGCGAACGAGTCGGGCGACGAGCACGTCGTCGACTCCGCCGACGACGTGCTCGACATGGATGTCGCGGATGCCGCCGACCCTGACGACCTGGGTGACCTCGACGGCCTCGACAGCTTCGACGGCCTCGACAACGTCGACAACATCGACCGCGCCGATGACCTGGTTGACGCCGGCATCGACCACGCCGTCGGGGCAGTGGACGATCCGATGGACGCCGGCGAGACAGCGGCTGAAGTGCCCTTCGAGCCCGTCGACCTCACGCCAGAGGTGCCCGTCCCGACCCCGCCGGTCACCGGCGACGCCGCCATCGACGAGGCGATGGCCGAGCTCGCCGAGGCCCAGGCGGGGTCCAACGCCGAGCGCATCGACGCCGGCGAGCGGGCGCACCGGAAGCTGCAGGGGCGGCTGGCCGACCTCGGTGGAGCGTGACCCGACGCCGGCTCGACATCGAGCTCGTGCAGCGCGGCCTCGCGAGGTCGCGCACCCAGGCGCGTGAGCTCGTCACCGCCGGCGCGGTCCTCGTCGACGGCCGCGCCGCGACCAAAGCGGCGCTTCCCGTCCGGGCTGACACGGACATCACGCTCGTCCGCGAGCCGGACCACTGGGTAGGCCGGGCGGCATACAAGCTCCTCCACGCACTCGACACGTGGCCCATCGAGGTCGCCGGTCGACGCTGCCTCGACGTGGGCGCGAGCACGGGCGGCTTCACCCAGGTCCTGCTCGAGCGTGGAGCGGGCCACGTCACCGCACTCGACGTCGGCCACGACCAGCTCGTCGAGTCCATCGCCACCGACCCGCGCGTGATGGAACGGTCCGGCACCAACATCCGGGATGTCGACCCTGAGGCGCTCGGCGGCCGGTTCGACCTCGTCGTCAGCGATCTCAGCTTCATCTCGCTCACCCTCGCGCTGCCGGCGATGCGCCCACTCGTGACCGACGACGGCGACCTGGTGGTGCTCGTCAAGCCCCAGTTCGAGGTCGGGCGCGAACGCCTCGGCCGACGTGGCGTCGTGACCTCGCCCCACGAGCACCGGCGGGTCCTGCGCGAGGTGGCGGGCGTGGCGGCCGAGCAGGGCCTGCACCTGCTGGGCGCGACGGCCAGCCCGATCACCGGGGCCGACGGCAACCGCGAGTTCCTCTTCTGGCTGACGCCGCGCCCGGTCCCTGGCGCTGGGCCGACGGCGACGAATGACATGCTGGAGGCCATCGACCTGGAGGGAGACCTGTGACGCGTCGCATCCTGCTCGTGGCCCATCCCCGGCGGGCCGAGGCGCTCACGGTCGCCAAGGGTGTCGTGGAGCGCCTGACCAGGCTCGGCATCGAGGTGTCGCTGCAGGCGGACGAGGCCAAGGCCCTCGACCTGACCGACAGCGCGCGCGTGCACATCGCGACCGCCGAGGAGCAGGTCGCCACCGGTTGCGACCTCGTGGTCGTCCTCGGCGGCGACGGCACGATCCTGCGCGGGGCGGAGTTCGCCCGGCGGGTCGACGTCCCGCTGCTCGGGGTGAACCTTGGTCACGTCGGGTTCCTCGCCGAGGCCGAGCGCGACGACCTGGACGCCACGGTCGAGCACATCGCCAGCGAGGACTACGCCGTCGAGGAGCGGATGACGCTCCATGTCGACGCGAAGCTGCACGGCGACCTCATCGCGAGCAGCTGGGCGCTCAACGAGGTCTCGGTGGAGAAGGCCTCCCGCGAGCGGATGCTCGAGATCACCCTGGAGGTCGACGGCCGCCCGTTGTCGAGCTGGGGCTGCGACGGGGTCATCGTCTCGACGCCTACGGGCTCGACGGCATACGCCTTCTCGGCGGGCGGACCGGTGATCTGGCCGCAGGTCGAGGCGATGCTGCTCGTCCCGAGCGCCGCGCACGCGCTCTTCGCACGGCCCCTGGTCCTCGGCCCGGACACTCGGGTCGCGATCGAGATCAAGGCTGCGACCGAGGGCTCGGGCGTCATGTGGTGCGACGGCCGGCGGCATGTCGCGCTGCCGCCCGGCGCACGCATCGAGGTGCGACGTGGGCTCCGGCCGATTCGACTCGCCCGCCTGTCGAGTGCGCCGTTCACCGACCGTCTCGTCGCGAAGTTCGATCTCTCCGTCGAAGGGTGGCGCGGCAACGGCAACCCTGCCGGTGGGCGGCCCTAAGGTGGTCCCGTGTTCAGCCAGATGAGGATCCGCAGTGTCGGGGTCATCGACGACGCGGTCCTCGAGCTGAGTCCCGGACTCAACGTGCTGACGGGTGAGACCGGAGCCGGCAAGACGATGGTCGTGTCGGGACTGGGGCTGCTCCTGGGCGAGCGCGCGGACAGCGCGTTGGTCCGCTCGGGCGCCGAGTCGGCCTTCGTCGAGGGCGTCGTACAGCTGCCACCCGGCCACCCGGCGTTGGAGCGCGCGAGCGACGCCGGTGCGGAGCACGACGAGGGTGAGCTAGTGATCGCCCGCACGATCGCCGCCGCCGGTCGCTCACGTGCGCACGTGGGTGGCCGCACCGCGCCGGTCGGCGTGCTCGCGGAGCTCGGCGAGCTCCTCGTGGCTGTGCATGGTCAGGCCGACCAGTGGCGGCTCAAGCAGGGCGACGCGCATCGGGCGGTCGTCGACGACTTCGGCGGATCCGCCCTCGTCGCGCTGCGCGAGAAGGTGGCTGACCTCTACGACCGCTGGCGGGCCGCCTCGCGCGAGCACGACCGGCTCGTGTCGGAGGCTCGCGAGCGCGCGCGAGACATCGACTCGCTGACCTCCTCGCTCGAGGAGATCGAGCGCGTCGACCCCCAGCCCGGCGAGGATGTCGCGCTCAGGGCGGAGGACGAGCGGCTGGCGCACGTCGACACGCTGCGCCTGGCGGCGGCGTCGGCGCTCACCGAGCTGAGCGGCGACGAGTATGCCGGCGAGCCCGTTCCGAACGTCCGGGACCTTCTCGGGTCGGCGCGGTCGGCACTCGCCCACGCCACGAGCCACGACGACGCGCTCCGCGGTCTCGACGAGCGGCTGCACGAGGTGGGCACCTTGGTCACCGACCTTGCAGCGGACCTGACGGCATACCTCGACGACATCGAGCTCGACCCGGAGCGCCTCGAGTTCGTGCAGGGCCGCCGCGCCGCGCTCGGGGCACTGACCCGCAAGTACGGCGAGACCGTCGATGAGGTGCTCGACTGGTCGCGCACGTCCGCGGTGCGGCTCAACGAGCTCGTCAGCGCCGACGACCGGCTCGAGGGGCTCGGCGCGGAGCTCAAAGACCTTCAGGAGCGGCTCGTCGAGGCGTCGGTCGAGCTCTCGGAGGCCCGCAACGGCGCAGGCGAGGAGTTCGGCAGGAGGGTCTCCGACGAGCTCGAGCATCTGGCCATGGGCAAGGCCGTCATCACGGTGGATGTGCGCCACCGCACCGACCCGGATGGCGTCGAGCTGCCGACCGGCGAGCGGGTCCGCCTCTCTCGCAACGGGATCGACGATGTCGAGATCCTGCTCGCGGCCAACCCGGGCGCGACGCCGCGGAGCGTCGCGAAGGCCGCGTCCGGTGGCGAGCTCTCGCGCGTGATGCTCGCCCTCGAGGTCGTCGGCTCACGGCACCACGCTGATGGCGCCCCGAGCGGCCCGCCCACGTTCGTCTTCGACGAGGTCGACGCCGGGGTCGGCGGTCGGGCTGCGCTCGACGTGGGTGCGAGACTCGCGGCGCTCGCCGAGCAGGCCCAGGTCATCGTCGTCACCCACCTGGCGCAGGTCGCGGCGTTCGCGGACCAGCACCTCGTGGTGCACAAGGCCGACGACGGCCGCGTCACCTCGAGCAGCGTCACCGTGGTCCAGGGAGACGCACGGCTGCGCGAGCTCTCCCGGATGATGGGCGGCGACCCGGACTCGGAGGCAGGGCTCGCCCACGCGGGTGACCTGCTCGAGCAGACCGGCTCGACGCGGCGCAGCACCCCGGGATCGGCCGGCGGCGCAGCGGGATCGGCCGGCGGTGCACAGCGGTCAGGCCGCGCCGCCAGGCGGGCGAGCGCCGCCTCCTGAGCGACCCTCGCGTCTCATACCGTGTCACGGGCTGTTGCCGGTGGCAGGCGTGCCGGCCTCGCGTGGCACGATTGAAGCCATCATGGCCATCTCCCTCCGCCGTCGCTCTCACGCTGCCGAGACCGGGCCCGGCTTGGCGGGGCCCGCGCGCGTCGACCCCCGCACGAAGGACCTCACGAAGCGCCTCCAGGCCGGCGACATCGCCGTGATCAGCCACACCGACCTGGACAAGGTCAGCGCGGACGCCCTGGTCGCCGCACGCCCCGTCGCCGTCGTCAACGCCGACCCGTCGATCTCGGGGCGCTACCCCAATCTCGGGCCGCAGATTCTCGTCGAGGCGGGGATCGTCCTACTCGACGCGGCGGGCTCCGATGTCATGGCTCTGACCGACGGCCAGCCGCTGCGCATCCAGGGTCCCGACCTCTGGTCCGGTGAGACGAAGGTCGCCAGCGGCACGCTCCTCGACGCCGACATCGTGCAGACCAAGATGCACGACGCGCGGGCGGGGCTCGCGGTGCAGATCGAGGCTTTCGCGACGAACACGATGGAGTACATCCGCAAGGAGCGCGACCTGCTCCTCGACGGGATCGGCACTCCGCCGATCCACACCGTGCTCGAGGGCCGGCACTGCCTCGTCGTGGTGCGCGGGTATCACTACCGCGAGGATCTCGAGATGCTTCGGCCATACATCCGGGAGTTCCGGCCGGTGCTCATCGGGGTCGACGGGGGAGCCGACGCCATCCTGGAGGCGGGTCATCGGCCCGACCTCATCGTCGGTGACATGGACTCCGTGTCCGACGGCGCCCTGCGCTGCGGAGCCGAGGTCGTGGTGCACGCCTACCGTGACGGACGGGCCCCTGGCCTGGCCCGGGTCGAGGCGCTGGGAGTCAAGGCGGTGGTCTTCCCCGCTGCGGGCACGAGCGAGGATGTCGCCATGCTCCTGGCCGATGACGCCGGTGCCGAGCTCATCGTCGCCGTCGGCACCCATGTAACCCTGGTGGAGTTCCTCGACAAGGGCCGCGACGGGCAGGCTTCCACGTTCCTCACGCGGCTGCGCGTCGGCAGCAAGCTCGTCGACGCCAAGGGGGTCAGCCAGCTCTACCGGGCCCGCATCCCCGGCCTGCTTCTGGTGACCATGCTCGTCGTCGGCGTGGTCGCCTTCGTCGCGGCAGTCGCCTCGACCCCAGCCGGTCAGGCCTGGATCCAGGTGCTCGCCGCGCGCTGGGACGACCTCTGGACCGCCATCGTTGGGATCTTCTCGTGATCGACTTCCGCTACCACCTCGTCTCGATCATCTCGATCTTCCTCGCGCTCGCAGTCGGGATCGTGCTCGGCGCCGGACCGCTCCAGTCATCCCTCGGGGACCAGCTGAGTGACCAGGTGGCCGCGCTGCGCACCGAGAAGCAGACCCTCAACGACCAGCTCACGTCGACCGAGAAGCTCGTCGACGCGTCCGACGACTACAGCCGCGCGGTCCAGGAGCGGGTCGTCGAGGGACGGCTCAGCGGTCACCGCGCCGTCGTGGTGGCGCTGCCCTCCTCGGACGGCTCGATCGCCAAGAGCGTCGAAGAGGTGCTCTCGCAGAGCGGCGCGAGCTATGCCGGCACCGTGACCCTCAGCTCGGACTGGTTCGACCCGTCCCAGGCCGCTGACCGCGACCGGGCGGCCCACGACGCCGCCACCGCGCTCGGCATCGAGTCCGGCGCCACGGGCGACACCCTCCTCGGGGAGGTGCTCGTGGCCCTCACCGTGACTCAGGGCAGCCCGGCCGCGTCCGCGCAGCATGCGGCCGCCCTCAAGGTCCTCGGCGACGCGGGCTTGCTCGACAGCTCGGTCCCCGAGCTCGTCCCGGGTGACCTGGCCGTAGTGATCTCGGGCGACTACGCCGGGTCGCAGGCCCAGGTCGACACTCAGTCCGACGCGATCCGGGCCCTGGTGACCGACCTGGCGCACGGGTCGCACTCCACGGCCGTCGTGGGGGGTGAGCCGGTCGCCGCAGCCGGACAGCCGGCGTCGTCCGACGCGGTCGCAGCCGTGCGCGAGAAGTCCGACACGGCTGGGCTCGTCCCGACCGTCGACCATGCCCGCTCGGGCCATGGCCCCGGAAACGTCGTCCTGGCGATCGAGGCCGCGCTCGACGAGCACGTCGGGCACTACGGCATCTCCACAGGTGCGACTGCGACGGTCCCGCGGGTCCACCCGTGAGAGGACGCGACGATCGAGGCTCACAGGCCCCGTCACTGCACGCTGCCTCCTCAAGCAGATTGAGCGCCGCGGCCTCGACCAGGCCGTCGGGTCTGGCCTCGGGTCTGGCCTCGGGTCTGGCCTCGGGTCTGGCATCGGGTCTGGCATCGGGTCTGGCATCGGGTCTGGTGTCGGGTCTGGTGTCGCGCGGCCTGCTCCGCCTCGGGCGACGGCTGCCGCCACAGGTGGCGCAGCCGTGGTCGCGGACGAACCATGCCGGCCGGACCGTGACTCTTCTCGAAGGGCCGGCCTGGGTCGCCGGCGCGGTCGCCGGCGCACTGGCCGGCGCAGCCGTGAACGGCGCGACGCCACGCACCCACGGGAGCGGCCGGGCCGCCTCGTCCGCCAACACAGCTGCGTTCGCGACGACGTTCGTCGCTGCCGCAAGCGGGAGCCTCGGCGCCCTCGACGACCTGGCCGGAGGCGCGACGAACAAGGGGCTCAAGGGTCACCTCGGCGCCCTGTCGCGCGGCGAGGTGACGACCGGGGCCGTCAAGATCGTCGGTCTCGGACTGACGGGGCTCGCCGGGGCCATGATCGTGGACCGCTCGCGCGGCACGCGTGGGGCGACCGGCCTGCTGTCGACCCTGGTCGGTGGCGCCGTGGTCGCTGCGGCGGCCAACGCGGTGAACCTCTTCGACCTGCGTCCCGGGCGCGCCCTCAAGGTGACGGTCGCCGCAGGACTGCCGCTCATGGCCAGCACCCCCGCGTCAGCTGCTGTCGGTTCGTCGCTCGGCGTCGCTCAGGACGACCTGGCGGCGACCTCGATGCTCGGCGACACCGGGGCGAACGCCGCCGGTGCCCTCGTCGGGCTCGCCATCGTCGAGCGGTTCGGCCTCGCAGGACGCACCGCGGCGCTCGTCGGCCTCAGCGCGCTGACCCTCGCCTCCGAGCGCGTCAGCTTCACCAAGGTCATCGAGGGCAACGCCGCGCTCCGGCGTATCGACGAGTGGGGTCGGGCCCGGTCATGAGCACGACCGACCCGACCACTCCGTCCCGCGAAGGATCTCGTCCCTCACCCCGGCAGGGCATGTTCGCGGCCGCCGGGACCATCGCGGTGATCACACTCGTCGCACGGACCGTCGGCTTCGCCCGCTGGTTCGTCTTCTCGCACGAGGTCGGGGCCACCTGTGTCGGGACGGTGTACCAGTCGGTCAACGCGGTGCCGAACGTCCTGTTCGAGATCGCGGCCGGAGGCGTGCTCGCCGCGGTGGTCGTGCCCCTCGTCGCTGGAGCTCTGGCCCGCGGGCGCGCCGACGAGGCCGATGCGACCGCGTCCGCGCTGCTCACCTGGACGCTCCTGCTCCTCGTGCCGCTGGGTGCGCTCGTGGCCGCCGCGGCCCGGCCCATCGCCGAGGCGCTGCTCGGCACGGGCTGCCGGGGCGAGGTGGACCTCGGCGCCGAGCTCCTGCTGGTGTTCGCGGTGCAGATCCCGCTCTACGGCGTGGCCATCGTGCTGGGCGGAGTGCTGCAGTCCCATCGGCGCTTCGTCGGGGCCGCCCTGGCGCCCCTGCTGTCGAGCCTGGTGGTCATCGGGACCTACCTGGCCTACCGCTCGCTGGTGGAGGACCCGGCAGCCGAGATCCCGGACATCCCGTCGAACGCGGTGGCCGTCCTCGGCATCGGGACCACGCTCGGGGTCCTGGCGCTGAGCCTGCCGCTGCTCGTGCCGGTCCGGCGGGCGAGGATCCGGCTGCGTCCTCGGTTGACCTTCCCGGAGCACGTCGGCGCACGGGTGCGCGCGCTCGCGACGGCGGGCCTGGTCGCCGTGGCCGGTCAGCAGGTTGCGACGCTCGTCGTGATCCGCCTCGCCAACGACCGTGGCGGCGCCGGCACCCTCAACGTCTACACCTACGCCCAGGCCGTCATGCTCCTGCCGTATGCCGTCCTCGCCGTTCCGCTCGCGACGGCGGCGTTCCCGTCGATCGCCGGAGCGCATGCCGCGGAGCCGGAGCAGGCCGATGGTGGGCGGGCGACGCAGACGCTGCGTCGCGCGTGGCTCGCGACGCTGGTCCTGGCACTCTTCGGCGCGGCTGGGCTCATCGCCGTTGCTGTTCCCGTCGGCTCGTTCTTCCTGGCGCTCGACGCCGGGGCGGCCGACACGGCGTCGTCCGAGACGCTTGCCGCGATGACCGATGCGGTCATGCTGCTCGCCCCATCGGTCGTCGCGCTCGCGGTCGTCGGCCTGCTCACCCGCGCCTCGTACGTGCGGGGCGCCGCGGTCCTCGCGGGCTGCCTCGCAGGGGTCGGTTGGCTCGCCACCACAGCTGTTCCGCTGCTCACGCTCGACCCGAGCGGCGCTGGCGGTCCCACCACCCTGCGCACGCTCAGCGCCGGCACGACGGCGGGCCTGTGTGCCGGGGCCGTGATGCTCCTCGCGCTGGTCGGTCGGACCTGGGGATGGCGTGCGCTGTCGGTTCCGGTACGACCCCTCGCGGGAGCGGCGCTCGGTGCCGTCCTTGCGGCAGTGCTCGGCCACGCCGTTGGATCGTGGGTGTCAGTGCGGTACGCCACCGCTCATTCTCTCGGCGGCAGCCTGGCCCTTGGGATCGCCGTCGGCGCGGCCGCGCTCGCCGTCATGGTCGGCGTCGCCCTCGCCGTCGACCCGACGCTCATGGGCCGGGTGCGGCGCGTGCGCCGGACCAGCGAGGCGGGCTCATGAAGGTCCTGATGCTGCTGGGACGCTCGACCGGCGGGATCGGCCAGCACGTCGGGTCTCTCGTGGCCGCCCTCCGGTCCGAGGGCCACGAGGTCACGGTGGTGACCGACGCCTCGACGGCCACGAGGTTCGGCTGGCCGGATGCGCGACTGCTGTGGCCCGTCCACCCAGGCCTGCGGGCTCCTTCGGGCCTCATCGACTGGCACCGGATCATGCAGCTCGCACGCACCGTGGACGTCGTGCACGCCCATGGCCACCAGGCGGCGCTCGTCGCGGCGGTGGCCGTCGCCCGCGCGCGACCGCGCCCGCGCCTGGTCATCACCCTGCACAACGACCTCCCCGCGCCCGGGCGGTCGCCGGATCCTCACGCTGGTTCGGGAGGCCCGACCGCCGGCAGGCAGCAAGGGCTGGCCACCCGCCGCGATGCGATGCTGGCCAAGGGCGTCGGCTGGGCCCTGCGCCGGGCCGACTTGGTGACGGTCGCGAGCCCGGATCTGGTCGACCTGGCACGCAGGCTGGGAGCCCGCTCGCCGGCCGTCGTCGACGTCGCCGCCCCGAGCGTCGCGGCGCTGCTGGCGACGGAGCCGATGCCCCAGGCAGAGCGTGCGGCCCTCCTCGCCGGGGCAGGTGTCGACCCTGGTCTGCCACTCGTGCTCGCCGTGTCCCGGATCGCGCCACAGAAGGACCTCGGCGTCCTGGTCGACGCCGCCCGCCGGTCGCGCTGCCCCGCCACGTGGGTGGTCATCGGGGACGGTGACGGCGCCCTGCGCGCCGAGCTCGAGAAGGAGGCTGACGGCATACGGTCTCGGCCCGGCGCGCCCAGCGTCAGGCTGGTCGGAGCGCGCGACGACGTCGCACTCTGGCTGCGTTCGGCCGCCGTTTTCGTGCTCACCAGCCGCTGGGAGGCCCGCGCCCTGGTCGTCCAGGAGGCCATGGCGGCCGGGCTCCCTGTCGTCGCGACCCGCGCGGGCGGCCTTTCCGGGCTCGTCCGCGACGCGGGCTGCCTTGTCTCCGTGGGGGACTCGATCGCGATAGCTGCCGAGGTGGACCGTCTGCTCGGCGACCCGGCCGAGCGGCACCGCCTCGGCCAGACCGCCCGCACGATCGCATCGAGCTGGCCGACGGCGGCAGCGGAGGCACGCCGGTGGTCCGAGCGGTACCAGGAGCTCATCGGTTCATGACGTAGACTTAAAGCCCGTGGTGGAAACGACGAAGCACATCTTTGTGACCGGGGGCGTTGCCTCCTCGCTCGGCAAGGGCCTCACGGCATCCAGTCTCGGACGCCTTCTGCGCTCCCGTGGCCTCAAGGTCACCATGCAGAAGCTCGACCCGTACATCAATGTCGACCCCGGGACGATGAACCCGTTCCAGCACGGCGAGGTCTTCGTCACCGACGACGGCGCCGAGACCGACCTGGACATCGGGCACTATGAGCGGTTCCTCGACGTCAACCTCGTCGGCTCGGCGAACGTGACGACCGGCCAGGTCTACAACAACGTCATCGCCAAGGAGCGACGCGGCGAGTACCTCGGCGACACCGTGCAGGTCATCCCGCACATCACCAACGAGATCGTCTCGCGCATGCGGGCACTGGCCACGGGCGGCAGCGACGCTCCCGACGTGATCATCACCGAGATCGGCGGCACGGTGGGTGACATCGAGTCGCTGCCCTTCCTCGAGGCAGCCAGGCAGGTCCGCCACCTCATCGGCCGCGACAACTCCTTCTTCCTGCACGTCTCGCTCGTGCCGTACCTCGCGCCGAGCGGTGAGCTCAAGACGAAGCCGACCCAGCACTCGGTCGCGGCGCTGCGCCAGGTCGGCATCCAGCCGGATGGGCTCGTGCTGCGAGCCGACCGCGAGATTCCCGAGCCGATCAAGCGCAAGATCTCGCTCATGTGCGACGTCGACGTCGCGGCCGTCGCGGCCGCGGTGGACGCCCCGAGCATCTATGACATCCCCAAGGTCCTGCACCGTGAGGGGCTCGACGCCTACGTGATCCGCCGCCTCGGCCTGAACTTCCGCGACGTCGACTGGACCGAGTGGGACCAGCTGCTCCAGCGTGTGCACGACCCAGAGCACGACGTCGAGATCGCGCTGGTCGGCAAGTACATCGACCTGCCCGATGCCTACCTGTCGGTCACCGAGGCGCTGCGCGCCGGTGGCTTCCACCATGACGCGAAGGTGCGCATCCGCTGGGTGGCCAGCGACGAGTGCCAGACCCCGGCGGGTGCCCAGAAGGCGCTCGGCGGCGTGGATGCGGTGCTCGTTCCCGGAGGATTCGGCGTGCGCGGCATCGAGGGCAAGCTCGGCGCGCTCACCTGGGCGCGCGAGAAGCAGGTGCCGACGCTCGGGATCTGCCTCGGGCTGCAGTGCATGGTCATCGAGTACGCCCGCACCGTGCTGGGCAACGGCGGGGCGTCCTCGACGGAGTTCGACGCGGACACGGATCACCCGGTGATCGCGACCATGGAGGAGCAGAAGGCCTTCGTCGAGGGGGCGGGCGACCTCGGCGGGACGATGCGCCTGGGCCTCTACCCGGCCGTCCTCAAGGAGGGCAGCGTCGTCGCCGCGACGTACGGTCACGCAGAGGTCAGTGAGCGGCACCGCCACCGGTACGAGGTGAACAACGGCTACCGGCAGCAGCTCGAGGCCGCGGGCCTCGTCGTCTCCGGCACGTCGCCCGACGGGACTCTCGTGGAGTTCGTCGAGCTGCCCCGGGAGGTGCACCCGTACTACGTGTCGACGCAGGCACACCCGGAGTTCCTCTCGCGCCCGAACCGCGCGCACCCGCTGTTCGCCGGCCTCGTCGGCGCCGCTCTCGAGCGCCAGCGGGCCGAGCGCCTCGTCGAGGTCGAGCGTCCGCGACCCGTCGACGCCGAGCCGGACGACCACGACGCCGCGGGGCAGCCGGGGGATCCGGGTCAGTTCGCCTGGGCTTCTGCCGTCCTCGACGCCGACTGACCGGGGTGAGCCTGAGTGCGCCACGAGGCCGTGGCGCCGACATCGTCGAGGAGTGGGCGAGCGAGCCGGTCCTCGAGTCGGAGCTGGTCTTCGACGGGCTGATCTTCGGCGTCCGGCGCGACCGGGTGGACCTCGGTGGGGGCGGCGTCGTCACCCGCGACTACATCGAGCACCCCGGCGCGGTCGCGGTCCTGGCCCTGCGAGAGGTGGGGGGCGTCGAGGAGGTGCTGCTCATCCGGCAGTACCGCCACGCTTCGACGGGTCATGTGTGGGAGCTGCCCGCCGGCCTTCTCGACGTGCCCGGAGAAGAGCCCTGGCTCGCAGCCGCCCGTGAGCTGGCCGAGGAGGTCGATCTCGTCGCCGACGACTGGCACGTCCTCGCGGACGACGTCACATCACCTGGCGCGTTCGCCGAGACGGTGAGAGTGTTCCTGGCCCGCGAGCTCCGAGAGGTCCCTGAGGGTGAGGCCCACACCCGCACCGCCGAGGAGCTCACGCTGCGCCCCCTGTGGGTGCCGCTCGACGACGCGGTCGATGCCGCGCTCGCCGGCCGGATCAGCAACACGGCCACCATCATCGGCCTCCTCAGCGCGCAGCTCTCGCGCCAGCGGGGCTGGGCGACCTTGCGCCCCAAGGACGCTCGCTGGCCGGCCAGGGAGGCGCAGCTCAGCCGGAGACGCTGATCCGGTCGACTTCACTCGGCGACGGATGCCGCCCCAGCGGAGCACCGCCACGGCGACCCCGGCGAGGAGGACGACGCCACCGGCGAGCTCGAGCGGCGCGGGCCGCTCGCCGAAGGCGACCGCCGCCGCGGCCATTCCGAAGACGGGCACGAGCATCGCGAACGGCGTGACCTGCGCGACGGGGTACCTGCCGATCAACGTGTTCCAGATGCCGTACCCCACGAGCGAGGAGAGGTATGCCGTGAAGGCCGTCGACGCGAGCGCCTGCCAGTGCACGTGGCTGAGTGCCTGGCCGATGGCCTGCGGGCCCTCGAACGCAAGGGACAGCAACAGCGCGGGGATCGGCACGACGAGTCCCGACCAGACGGTGAGGCTCAGCCCCGACGCGGCTGCGCCGGGCCGCTGGGCGAGGCTGCCCGCGCGCCGGGTCAGCACGTTGCCCACCGCCCAGGACAGGGCGGCGAGGACGAGCACCACGAGGGGCAGCACCGGCGCGGCGAGCCCGCGGCCGAAGGCGATCGTGACCAGGCCCGCCGCGCCGAGCGCGACGCCGACCTGCTGCGGTCGCGAAGGCGGTTCGCGCAGCCACACCGCGGCGATGACAACGGTGAGCAGCACCTGAGCCTGGAGCACGAGTGACGACAGGCCCGGCGGCATGCCGAGGTGCAGAGCGAGGTACATCAGTGCGAACTGCCCGAGGCTGATGAAGACCCCGATGAGTGCGAGGTCGCGCCAGGGCAGGTCGGGACGGCGCACGAAGAACACCGCGGGGACGCAGACGACCACGAAGCGGACCGCGAGGAAGAACAACGGCGGCACAGACTCGAGGCCCGTCTTGATGGCGACGAAGTTCGTCCCCCAGATCACGGCCACGACGATGGCGAGGGTGGTGTCCCGAAGACGCATGGGTCGATCCTGCGATGGCTGGACGATGTACGTCCATCAAACATTCGTGACCACCACCATGTAGCATCACTGAATGATCGATCCGGTAGCCCTCCGTTCCCTCGTTGCCGTCGAGCAGCACGGGTCCGTCGGCGCGGCGGCCGCATCGCTCGACTACACGCCGAGCGCGATCTCGCAGCAGATCAAGCGGCTGGAGTCGCAGACGGGCGTCCAGCTGCTCGAGCGCCAGGGTAGAGGCGTCCTTCTCACCGAGGCCGGGCGCACCCTGACCGCCTCGGCCCGTGAGCTGCTGGCCCAGATGGAGCTCCTCGAGGCCCGGATCCACGGCGCGAGCGGCGAGACAGTCGGCACGGTCCGGCTGGCGACGTTCGCGACGGCATACCGCGGCATCGTCGTGGGCGCCCTCGGCCGCCTGCGACAGCAGGCACCGGACGTGGTGCTGAGACCCGACGAGATCGACCCCTGGGAGGCGGTCGACGCCGTCGCCGCCGGGACACACGACCTTGCCCTCGTGCACAACTGGGAGCCGCTGCCGCTCGCGATCCCCGACCACCTCGAGGTGCGCGACCTCGGTCGTGACCGTGCCGACGTGCTCGTGCACGTGGACCATCGACTGGCACGCCGGGAGAGCCTCACCGTCCACGACGTCGTGGACGAGAGCTGGGCCAGCGTTGCGCCGGGCTCGATCTGCCATCAGTGGCTGCAGAAGATGTACTTCGACATCGGCCGGGCACCACGGATCGCGCACATCGCACTCGAGTTCGCCACACACATCGCACTCGTCCAGCGCGGCGAGGCCATCGCACTGGTGCCTCGGCTCGGCCGCGGCCCCCTCCCGGACTCGGTCGTCGCCGTGCCCATCGTCGAGCCGGTGTCTGAGCGCACCGTGAGTCTGGTTTGGCGTCGCACGATGACTGAGCGCCCGGCGCTGGCCGTCGTCATCGAAGCGCTCGCCGCTGAAGGGTCGCACGACCTCGCCTGAGCGGCGGTCACGGAAACCCTTGCGCTGCCGACAATTCGGGCATCGGCTGTGAGCGCCCCCATCCCTCGCTAACGTGAGGACGCGCCGCCGAAGCGGAGGATCGTCGTGGCAATGGGGGTCTGGTGGGGATGCGTCATTTTCTGGCTTCGGGAGACGGGCGACGAAGCGCGCGCACGACGGTGGTCGGCATCGTGCCCACCGTCATCGCGTCGGTGCTGCTGCTAGCGGGGCCGGCAGCCACCGCGACTGCGGCGACGGTCCTGCCGACGGGCTTCCTGCTGCAGGACATCGACACGGGCATGGTGCCGCCGTCGACGAGCGGGCCCGGCGACCTGCTCACCGACTTCGCGTACCTGCCCGACGAGAGCTTCATCGCCACAGGCAAGTACGGCCGTGTGCAGTGGGTGCCCCGGGTCGGCGCACCTCGCCGGATCGCGGACCTCCAGGTGAACTCGACCGGCGACCTCGGCCTGATCAGCGTCGCGGTCGCGCCTGACTACGGGACGAACCACACGGTCTACACCGCGCGCACCGTGCCCAGCACGGCACCCGGGTCCGGGGCGAACGGCATCCTGCGGCTCAGCGGATGGACGGTCGACGTCGACGTCGCGGGCGACCCCACGGGGCTCAGCGACGAGACCACGGTGCTCGAGGCGTCGGCCGACTCGTCGATCCACTCCTTCGGGTCCGTCCTTGCTGACCGCGACGGCACGCTGTGGCTCACCATCGGCGACAGCGCGACGAACCGCATCGACACCATGGCCCTGCGGGCACTGAACCTCGACGACGTGCACGGAAAGCTGCTGCACATCCACCCCGACGGCTCTGGGGTGTCCGACAACCCCTTCTACGACCCGGCGAACGCCAGCGCCGCGAGGAGCCTGGTCTTCGCCAGCGGGTTCCGAAGCCCGTTCCGCTTCAGCCTGGACCCGGGCACGGGACTGCCCATCCTCGGCGACGTCGGAAAGAACACGACGGAGGAGGTCGACCTCGTCCGGCCCGGCTACTCCTTCGGCTGGCCATGCTGGGAGGGCTCCGCCCCGACCGTCGGCTACACCGACCTCGCCGAGTGCAACGGGGTCACCACCACCAAGCCGCTGTGGGAGTACCCGCACAACGGCAGCGGCGCAGCGGTGGTGGGCGGTGTCGTCTACACGGGCACGGCATACCCGGCGGCATACCGGGGACGGCTCTTCTTCGGCGACTACGTCGACCAGCTGCTGTGGACGCTGGGCTTCGCGCCGACGGGTGAGCTGACGCAGGCACCCGAGCCGGCAGGCTTCGGCACCGCCGTCGGCCGGCCGTCGCGGTTCGCCACGGCACCAGGAGGCGACATCGTGTTCGCCGACATCGGGTCGGCCCGGGTGCGCCGGCTCGTGTACGCGCCGGGCAACGCGGCGCCGGTCGCAGCATTCTCGAGTACGGCAGACCCCGCGACGCTGCAGGTCGCGTTCGACGCCGGCGCGTCGAGCGACCCCAACGGTGACCTGCTGTCCTACTCCTGGGACTTCGGCGACGGCTCGACCGCCACGGGTGCCACCGCGACCCACACCTACGCCGCCGACCCTGACCACTACGACGTGACGCTGACCGTTGCCGACCCGCTCGGGGCAAAGGGAACGAAGACGACGACCGTCTATCCCGGCAACCATGCGCCCAGCCTCGATGTGACGTGGCCCGACCCGAGCCTGACGTATGCCGTCGGCGACGTCGTGCACGCCAGCGCCACTGCGACCGACCCCGAGGACGGGCCTGTCACGGTCGCGTGGAGCTCGCGGCTCGAGCACTGCTACAGCGCAACGGACTGCCACCAGCACTACGGCGCTACCAGCACCGGGCCGACCCTCGACCTCGTCATGGAGGGGCACGAGGGCGACACCACGCTGTGGGTCACGGCCTCGGCCACCGACAGCCGTGGCGCCTCGGTGAGCGAGGAGTTCAAGGTGCTGCCTCGCCAGCACCGCGTCTCGATCGAGAGCACGTGGCCCGCCGCGTTCACGATCGGCGACGAGCACGTCTCGAGCGGCCTGTTCACCGAGGGCCTCGCGCTGCTCCTCGTCGCACCGGAGCGAGGCTATGACGGCCTGTCGGAGTTCCATGCCTGGGGCGATGGGGAGACCAGCCGTTCGCGGCAGGTCACCGTCGGCACGAGCGACCTGACCGTGGACGTCGTCTACCGCACGCCGATCGACACCCGGCTCGCGACCGACGCCGCCTTCAACACACGGATGGGAGCTCCGGTCGGCGTCGAGCAGGGTGACCTCTCGCTCCGGTCGCGCGCGTTCGCCGGCGGGGTGGCGCACTGGTCGCCGACGACGGGCGTGCACTTCGTGGCTGGTGCCATCGGTGGGAGGTATGCCGGTCTGGGCGGTCCCGCCTGGTGCGGCCCGCCCACAACGGACGAGGCCCGCACCGTCGGGCTGGACGGCTACTACAACCACTTCTCCAAGGGTTGCTCCATCTTCTGGAGCAAGGCCGGCACACACTGGGTCAACGGCCGCATCCGGGACCTGTGGGCCAGCCTCGGCTGGGAGCGGTCGCTGCTGCGCTATCCCGCCGCAGACATCGCGAAGACACCCAGCGGCAACGGCTGGCTGACCAGGTTCCAGGGCGGCACCGTCTACTACGGCTCGGCCGCCACCGGGGCGCGCTACGTGACGGGCGCGACACTGACCAAGTACACCGCGATGAAGGCCGAGGCGTCCGTCCTCAAGTACCCGACGACCCACACCAACGCGACCGGGCGCAAGGACGGCACGTACCAGCACTTCCAGGGTGGCTCGATCTTCTGGAGCGCCAGCACGGGAGCGCATCCGGTCACCGGGGCGATCCGGTCGAAGTATGCCGCGCTGAGCTGGGAGCGCTCCTTCCTCGGCTACCCGAAGAGCGACCCGTTCGCAGTCAGTGGCGGCGTCCGCCAGAACTTCCAGGGCGGCTACCTCGTCTGGGCCCGGGCAACGGGGGTGGTGACCGCCTACCGGTCGTGAGGCCGGCAGCGTGACCGAGGTCACGGAGGTCACGACAGGGGCGAGATCACGCGGCACCCTCGGGGCGGTGAGGTCAGCCGCGCCGCGGGGCGGGCTCGCGTCCGGGTCTAGGATTGGTCCTCGGCCTCCGGGCGGCGCCGCCCGTGCGGCCCACTCGCGACGTCCAGCGACAAGACCCGTTCGTCCCCGGAAGGATCCCTCCGTGCTCCGCACTCACGAGGCCGGCACCCTACGTGCCGACCACGCAGGCCAGACCGTCACCCTCACCGGCTGGGTCGCGCGGCGTCGAGACCACGGCGGGGTCGCCTTCCTGGACCTGCGCGACGCGTCCGGGGTGGCCCAGGTGGTCGCGCGCGACGAGGTGCTGGCCCAGGGCGGTGCCCACGACCTGCGCAACGAGTACTGCATCAAGGTCGTCGGCGAGGTGCGCACCCGGCCCGAGGGCAACGCCAACCCCGACCTGCCGACCGGCGACATCGAGGTCCTCGTCAGCGAGCTCGAGGTGCTCAACCCGTCGGCGCCGCTGCCGTTCCAGATCGACGAGCGGGTGACTGTCGGCGAGGAGGCCCGGCTCAAGCACCGCTACCTCGACCTTCGGCGCCCCGGCGCGAGCTCGGCCGGCGCTGCGATCCGGCTCCGCTCCAGGGTCAACGCGGCGGCTCGGAGAGTCCTGGGCGAGCGCGACTTCGTCGAGATCGAGACGCCCACCCTGACCCGGTCCACCCCGGAAGGTGCCCGCGACTTCCTCGTGCCCGCCCGGTTGGCGCCCGGATCGTGGTACGCCCTGCCGCAGAGCCCCCAGCTGTTCAAGCAGCTGCTCATGGTGTCCGGCATGGAGCGGTACTACCAGATCGCCCGGTGCTACCGGGACGAGGACTTCCGCGCCGACCGGCAGCCGGAGTTCACCCAGCTCGACATCGAGATGTCCTTCGTCGACCAGGACGACATCATCGAGCTCGGCGAGGCGATCGTCCGTGAGATCTGGCAGCTCATCGGCGTCGACCTCGACACGCCCTTCCTGCAGATGACCTACGCCGACGCGATGGCTCGCTTCGGCTCAGACAAGCCCGACCTGCGGTTCGGCCAGGAGCTCGTCGAGTGCACGGACTACTTCGCACAGACCCCGTTCCGGGTCTTCCAGGCGGAGTACGTCGGTGCGGTCGTCATGCCCGGAGGCGCCGGCCAGCCGCGCAAGCAGCTCGACGCCTGGCAGGAGTGGGCCAAGCAGCGCGGTGCTCGCGGTCTCGCCTACGTGCTCGTCCAGGAGGACGGCGAGCTCGGAGGTCCGGTCGCGAAGAACCTCAGCGACGAGGAGCGCGCGGGCCTCGCCCAGCACGTTGGCGCCCGGCCCGGCGACTGCGTCTTCTTCGCAGCCGGCGCGACGAAGGCCTCGCGCGCGCTGCTCGGAGCAGCCCGCCTCGAGATCGGCCGTCGCTGCGAGCTCATCGACGAGGACGCCTGGAGCTTCCTCTGGGTGCTCGACGCGCCGCTCTTCGAGCCGGCCGCCGACGCGACCGCGTCGGGTGACGTCGCTCTGGGCTACAGCGCCTGGACGGCCGTGCACCACGCGTTCACCTCGCCGAAGAGGGAGTTCGAAGACACCTTCGACGAGCGCCCGGGAGAGGCTCTGGCCTACGCCTACGACATGGTCTGCAATGGCAACGAGATCGGCGGCGGGTCGATCCGTATCCACCGGCGCGACGTGCAGGAGCGGGTCTTCAAGGTCATGGGCATCTCGAACGAGGAGGCCCAGGAGAAGTTCGGGTTCCTGCTCGAGGCGTTCCAGTTCGGCGCTCCGCCACACGGCGGCATCGCGTTCGGCTGGGACCGCATCGTGTCGCTCCTGGCCCGCACGGAGTCGATCCGCGACGTCATCGCCTTCCCGAAGTCGGGCGGTGGCTACGACCCGCTCACCTCCGCGCCGGCGCCGATCACGCCAGAGCAGCGCAAGGAGGCGGGTGTCGACGCCAAGCCGGCCGGCCAGGACGGCCGCCCCGCATCGGTGAGCAGCGCGTCGAGCGCCGCCGCAACCACCTGACCTACCCTCCCGGACGCCGCGTTCGGCCTCGAACTCAGTGTTGTACCAAGGAGCTCGAGGCCGAACGCGGCGTGCGGCCAATGGGGGCGGAGGTAGCGGACGCCTCAGTGCTCCGGCATGCCGCCGACGAAGCCGGGGTCCTTGACGCCGTCGACGAGGGTCTCGGTGCGCTCGGCGTAGAAGGAGAGCTGGTCTCGGACCGCCTCGGCCTCGCGCAGCGGTTGCCGGTAGACCCACGCGATGTCGACGCCGGCGCCCCCCGGAGCGCTGTAGTACGACGCGTGACCCTTGTACGCGCAGGTGGTCCGCGTGTCGGTGGGGGTCAGGACCTCGGTGTTCACGTCGTTCATCGGGATGTACCACCGCGGCGGAAGGTGGGTCTCGAAGAGCGCCGTCGGGTGATGCGTGTCGGCGAGCACCAGCCCGTCGAGCTCGACCCGCACATGCCGTGCGCTGCGCAGGATGTCGATCCGGGCGAAGGGGTCGTGTGGGTGCCCGATGACCGGCTCGTCCTCCTCGAGCCAGTCGAAGTCGCCGAACGGGAGAAGCAGGTGGTCCGGGAGGCCGTAGGCCTCCAGGCCTCGCGCGGGCCCGGGGACGTCAGCTACGAAGGAAGCCCGCGGGACGGCATACTCCGGCACGACGCGACGCGGGAGCCACACGATGACGGCGTCAGCCGTGTCGCACACGAGGTTGCCCTCATGGCTCGCCCGGAGCCGCTTGCGGGTTGGGGTGAAGCGCGCGTCGGCGAGCTGGGAGCGCCACTGGTGGGTCAGGTCGATGGCCATGTCCCCAAGCATCGTCTCGGCCCGGACACGTCGACAAGAGGACCCGGCCCGCCCGGAGGTGCGACCTAGACTGGCGGGGTGCCCGACTGGCCAGCCGAGTATGCCGCTCTGGCCGCCGCCGACCGCGACGGCTCGCTCTCGGCGCCTGAGCTGGAGCACCTCGCCGTCGCGGCCACCCTGCTCGGCCACGACGACGAGGTCGTGGCGCTGCGCGAGCGTGCGATGGAGCTCTATCTCGCGGCGGGGGAGACTCACGCAGCGGTCCTGTGCGCTTTCTGGCTCGGCTTCCACCTGCAGACCACCGGCGCATCGGCGCGGGCGGCCGGGTGGTTGGAGCGCCTGAGCGTGCTGGCAGCCGAGAGCGACGACCCATGGCTGCAGGGGATGCTCGACCAGCCTCGCGCCGCGGGGCTGATGTACTCCGGCGATCCAGCAGGGGCGCTGGGGCTGTTCGAGCGCGCTGCCCGGTCCGCACGCGCAGAGGGCTCGGTCGACCAGTACGTGCTTGCGCGGCTCGGGCAGGGCCGCTGCCTGCAGATGCTCAGCCGGGACGTCGAGGCTCGCACCGTCCTGGACGAGGTGATGGTCTACGTCACTGCTCGCCGGATGCAGCCTCAGGTCGTCGGTCTCGCGTACTGCTCGATGATCGAGCTCTGCCGGAGCTGGTACGACGTCCGTCGCGCGCAGGAGTGGACCGAGGCGCTGACCGGCTGGGTCGCGGAGCAGGAGGGCATGTTGCCCTATCGGGGCACCTGCCTGGTGCACCGCGCCGAGCTCCTCCAGCTGCACGGCGCCTGGGCCGAGGCCCTGGCGCAGGCCGACGAGGCCTGCGCCCAGCTGCGCGCGGCGAGCGAGCGGGCGGCGGGCCCTGCGCACTACCGCATCGGCGAGCTCGCCCGCCTCCGCGGCGACCTCGACGCGGCCGAGCGCGCCTTCGAGCGGGCGGCCGCCGTCGGGCAGGAGGTCCAGCCGGGGCTCGCGCGGCTGCGCCTGGCGCAACGCCGGCCGGACGCCGCCCTGGCCGGGCTCGACCGTGCCCTGGGCGAGCGACGCGACGTCCGGGCGGTCCCCGAGCTGCTGTGCGCTCGCGTCGAGGCATGCCTCGCGACTGGCGACCTCGCCGATGGTCGCGCCACGCTCGACCGGCTCACCCCGCTTGTGGCAGAAGGCTCCCCGCCGTTCCTCAGGGCGATGGCGGCTTACGCGGAGGGGATCGTCCGGTGCGCCGGCGGCGACTGGGCCGGGGCACTTCCTCGGCTGCGGGAGGCCTTCTCGACGTGGACCGACCTCGACGCCTGCTACGAGGCGGCGACGGCGCAGCTGACCCTCGGGCGGACCTGCGCCCGGCTCGGGGACTCCGACGCGGCCGCGATGGAGGAGGCCGCGGCGCTCAGCGCACTGGAGGCGCTCGGCGCGACCGTCCCCGAGTGGCTGGTCGACGGACCGCTGGTGACGGGCGGTGGCGGCGACGGCGTCGCCCCGGGAGGCCCGAGCGGTGACGACTGCCCGCTGTCGCCGCGGGAGCTCGAAGTGCTGCAGATCCTCGCGACCGGCGCCACCAACCGCGCCATCGCGGCCCAGCTCGTCCTCTCGGAGAAGACGGTCGCGCGGCACCTGAGCAACATCTTCGCCAAGCTCGGGGTCACGAGCCGATCCGCCGCGACCGCACGCGCCTTCGAACACCACTGGGCCTGAAGGAGGCTCGCCCCGCGGGCTACGGCAATGGGTCGTTCTACCCAACGAGGACGACAGCGCAGTTGGGTCATTCGGCCGACGCGGCCGCCCGCCCGCTCTCCCTAGCCTCGATGCCAGAGGACAAGGAGGCTCGAGATGAGCGGACAGGACACCAACGGCGTCACGACCGAGCGGTTCGCGACCGTCGTCATCGGCGGGGGACAGGCAGGGCTGGTCATGGGCTACCACCTGCAACGGGCTGGGGTCCGTTTCGTGATCCTCGACGCGGGCCGACGGGTGGGAGACAGCTGGCGCGAGCGGTACGACTCGCTCCGCCTCTTCAGCATGCCGACCTATGCCAGCCTCCCGGGCTGGCGGATGCCTCAGCGCACGTTCCCGACACGGGACCAGATGGCCGACTACCTGGAGCAGTATGCCGCTCGCTTCGAGCTGCCCGTCCGGAACGAAGTCAGCGTGCTGCAGGTGACCCGCGACGGGGACGGGTTCCTCGTCGACACCAGCAGTGGCCTCATCCACGCCGACACGGTGGTGGTGGCGGCCGGGGCACACCGGGTGCCCGTGGTGCCGAGGATCGAGGGCCGGCTGCGACCCTCGATCCGGCAGGTCCACTCGCTCGAGTACCGCAACGAGGAGCAGCTCGCCCCGGGCGGCGTGCTGGTCGTCGGTGCGGCGAACTCGGGCACGGACATCGCCCTGGAGTCAGCGGCCGCCGGCCACCCGACCTGGCTGAGCGGACGCCACCCGGGCCAGGTGCCGATCGACATCGACAGCGGGATCGGGATCGCCATGACACCGATCATCATGTTCGTCTTCCGGCACGTCCTGACCCTGCGAACTCCCATGGGCCGCAAGGCTGCTCGTCAGGCGGAGGATCACGGTGTGAATCTCGTCCGCAACAAGGTGGCCGACCTGGACGCCGCGGGCGTCGTGCGCGTCGGGCGGGTCGTCGGCATCACCGACGGGTGCCCGGTGACCGAGGAGGACGGCATACTCAGCGACATCTCGACGGTCGTCTGGGCGACCGGATCGCGCCCCGACCACTCGTTCCTGCACGGGCTGACCGATGACTCCGGCCGGCCGCCGCAGGACCGCGGTGTCTCGGACGTCTCCGGTCTCTACTTCCTGGGGCTCGAGTTCCAGTTCGCCCAGGCATCGGGCACGATCCAGGGGCTCGACCGCGACGCCCGCTACCTGGTGCGCCGGATGCGGCCGGTGTGGGCGCGAACGGCGGGCCGAGCTGAGGCCGGGGCGGCCGCGGCGCACGAGCGAGCCACGGCGTGAGCGGAGCCCGCAGTCGGGAGGCGGTCGGGACGTCGGTGGCGTGCGCGACAATCGGGTGTGTCCACCACGGTCCCCCGCGCTCCTGACGACGTCCTCGCGCATCTGCGCCGAGCGCGTGACCTCATCGACCGCAGCTACGCCGACCCGCTCGACCTCGACCGGATCGCGGCGGTGGCGGGTCTGTCGAAGTACCACTTCCTGCGGCTGTTCCGGTCCACGTACGGCACCACACCCGCGGACTACCTGTCCCGCCGCCGCATCGAGCGCGCCCAGGACCTGCTCCGGTCCACGAACCTCACCGTGACGGAGGTGTGCGTCGCTGTCGGGTACTCCAGCCTGGGCTCATTCAGCAGCCGCTTCCGGGCCGTGGTCGGTGAGACGCCCAGCGCCTTCCAGGCCCGGTATGCCGCTGAGGGTGCTCCCCACATCCCCGGCTGTTACGTGTTCATGTGGGGTCTCGCGGAGCGCCGGAACCCCGGGCCGGGCACGGACGGCTCCGCAACCAAGGAGAAGCCGGAAGACGCGCCTGCCTCATAGCGTTGGGGACATGATCACCAACATCTCCATCATCAGCGTCTTCGTGCAGGACGTCGACGAGTCCAGGAAGTTCTACACCGATGTCCTCGGCTTCGAAGAGAAGGACGACATCACGCTCGGCGACGGGTTCCGCTGGTGCACGGTCGTGCACCCGAGCCAGCCCGAGCTCACCGTGCACCTCGCGCTGCCGGGGCCCCCGCTCATGCCGGAGATGGTCGAGGCCGTCAAGCGAGCACAGGAGGCAGGCACGATGAACGGGATCGGCCTGAACGTCGACGACTGCCAGCGCACCTACGAGGAGCTGTCGGACAAGGGCGTCGAGTTCATCCAGCCGCCGTCGCGCAGGCCCTACGGGACCGAGGCCGTGTGCCGCGACAACTCCGGCAACTGGCTAGTGCTCGTGGAGCCGTCCCTGTCGCCCGTCAGCGCAGCCGACTTCGACTGACCCCGAACCCACCCGGAAACCGCCTCCTCGTCACGGTTGCAACCGCGACGAGGAGGCGGTTACCGGGTGTGTTGCCGGTGTGCGGGGCGTCAGCAGGGAGCGGGCAGGGTGTCAGCGGGGAACCGGGCAGGGGCGTCAGCGGGGAGCGAGCAGGGGGTGACGGCCCGGCTCGCCCAGGCGCAGACCATCCGGTAGCCGAGGGACTCGTAGAGGCGCCGTGCCACGTCGTTGTGGGAGTACATCCCCAGCGTGCAGAGTCCCGTCTCGAGCACCGCACGCCTGGTCACCGCGCTGACGATCGCCCGCCCGAGGCCCTGGCCGCGGCGGCTCGTGTCGACGGCCACCGAGGACAGATGGGGGGCGCCCGCTCGGGTGTGCCCCCACGCACCCACGGCGGCCAGGCGGCCGTCGTCCTCCAGAGCGAACCAGCGTTCGCCGAGACCAGGCGCCGTGTCCGCCGTCGGCGAATGCTCTGCGAGGAATGCCGCCACCTCGTCCGCGCGCGCGACGTCGTCGATCGGTTGCACCAGCCTGTCCGTCTGAAGCGCGTCGGGCAGCGTTGTCGTGTGGAACCACTCCCAGTCGCCACCCTGGATGACTCGGAACCGTTGGTGCAGTAGAGGTTCCAGGTGCTGCGGCACGCTCACGCCGAAGACGGAGTGAGCCGTCCGGTGAGGCTCGACGGCGTCCGCGACGGTCGGCAGGTGGTCCACCAGCCTGGCGACGCCCGTGTCGCTGCCCAGGAGGTTGAAGGTGGAGCGGCCGTTGGGGCGAATCCGGCGGAAGCCCACGGCGCCCTCCGCCTGCCACCACGTGGTCGCCAGCTCTTCGGTCACCTCCCAGCGCACGAACGGGTTGTCGTCGGTGGCCGCAAGCAGGGCCGCGATCCCGTGGCGGACGTCCAGCCCAGGGTCGAGCACGGCCTGGTGAGGGCCTGCGGATGTCACTCGGTGATCCCGAACCGTGCGTGGAGCCGCTTGAGGGGCGCTGGCGCCCACCAGTTCCAGCGCCCGAGCAGCGTCATCGTGGCGGGCACGAGCAGCATGCGCACGAGCGTGGCGTCGATGACGACCGCGGCGACGAGCGCCAGTCCCATCTCCTTGATGATGAGGATGTCACCGGCGATGAACCCGGCGAACACGATGACGATGAGCAGCGCAGCGCTGGTGATGATGCGACCCGTGCGCTGAAGCCCGAGCGAGACCGCACGGTCGTTCTCGTAGCCGGCTCTGTGGAACTCGGTGATCCGCGAGAGCAGGAAGACCTCGTAGTCCATCGACAGCCCGAAGCCGAACGCCAGGACGAGGAAGGGCACCATCGACTCGACCGCGCCGACCGAGGAGAAGTTGAGCAGGCCCTCGAGGTGGCCCTGTTCGAAGACCCAGGCGACGACGCCGAGCGCGGCGCCCAGAGAGACGATGTTGAGCAGCAGCGCCTTGACGGGGATGACGACCGAGCCGGTCATGAGGAACAGCAGCACGAAAGTGCCGAGCACGACGAGCCCGACGGCATACAGAGCGCGATGAGCCATGGATTCGAGGAAGTCGATCTGCGAGGCCGCCTGGCCGGTCACCCAGGTCTGGAAGGCCGGCCGGTTGTCGCGCACCTGGTGGACGAGGTTCTGGGCCTCGTCGGAGGTGGGCTTGCCGGCCACCCTGACGCTGACCAGCTGGTGCTCGTCGCCGAGTGGCCGGACCGTGACGGCGGTGACTCCGGGCTCGGACTTGAGACCTTGCGCCCACGAGGTCACCTGCGTCGTGTCGGTCGACTTCGCGACCACCGACACCTCTGGTGCGGCGAGCGCTGGGAAGTCACGGCGAAGGTCGTCGAAGAACACCCTCTCCTGGGCGGTCTTGGGCAGCAGCTCGGTGCCTGACGAGGTCAGCTTGAGGCCGAAGGTCGGCAGGGCGAGCGTCACGAGCGCGACGAGCGTGGCGACGATGACGACGACCGGCCGCCGCTGGACGACATGGGCGAGCCGGGAGAAGACGCCGACGTCCGACACCTGTTCTTTTGCCTTGCGGGCCAAGCGTTTCGCACCGATGACACAGAGCGCGGGGACGAGTGTGATCGCGACGATCATGGCGACGAGCACGACGCTCACCCCGGCGAGGCCGATCGCCTTGAGGATGTCGGCCTCGAAAACGAGCAGACCGGACAGCGCGATCGCCACGGTGAGCCCCGAGAAGAAGACGGTGCGCCCGGCTGTCGCGACCGTGCGCTCGGTCGCGACCCGGATCTCCTCCTTCGTCGGCGGCCCGGTCGAGGCGCGATGGGCGAGCTCCTCGCGGAACCGGCTCACCGTGAGCAGGCCGTAGTCGATCGACAGGCCGAGGCCGAGCAGGGTGACGATGTTGACGACGGTCGCGTCGAGCTCGAGGGCATGCGAGAACACGAACAGTGTCATCAGTGCGCCGGCGATCGAGACGAGAGCGCCGACGATGGGCATGCCTGCGGCCAGGAGGCCGCCGAAGACCAGGATCATGACGAGGAAGGTCAGCGGCAGGGCGATGCCCTCGCCGCGCACCAGGTCGCGCTCGATCGTCCTGGTGATCGCATGGAGCACCTTGGAAGGCCCACCGACGGCGCCCTGGGCGTGCATGGCGTCGGCCACGCCGTGCAGGGCGGTCTCGACGTCCGACTCGGCCCGGTCCTGGGCGGCCTTGTCCAGGTCGGGGTCGAACTCGACCACGGTGACGAACCGGCCCGACTGTGGTCCACCGACCCCGACGAGAGTGGCGACCTTGGGGTCCGCCGGCCCCTGGGGCGCCAGCAGGGGCGACTGCACCCGTGCCACCCCGGGGATCGAGGAGATCGCCTGTGTCTTCTCGGTACCCGCGCGCACCGACGCGGGGTCACCGAGATCGGCCCCGGAGACCTGAAGTGTGAGGTTGGACAGGGCCGGCTCCGCGGCCTCGACGATGTTGCGGGCTTCGCGAGACTCGGCCTGGACCGTGGGCTCGCCGGAGTGCAGGCGCTGGAAGAGGGACTCGCCCGCAACGCCGCCGACCGCAACCGCGTAGCACGCGATCGCGGCGACGAGCCAGCCGACGACCCACCAGCGGGGGTGCCGCGCGATGACGCCACCAAGGCGGGTCATGACGGTGCGGTGACCGCCTCGTCTCGGCGCGGCGCTCGCCACCGGGGCGGCGGGTGTGGGAGTCGACACGCGGATAGCCTTCCACAGTGACCTCAGACAGCCCGAGCGACCTGTTCGGCGCCGCGTCCGCGGCGGCCCGCGACGACCAGCCGCCCACGGCCGGCGGCGCCCCGCTCGCTGCCAGGATGCGGCCCCGCACCCTCGACGAGGTGCGTGGGCAGGCGGCCGTCCTGCGCCCCGGGAGCCCGCTCCGGCGTCTCATCGAGGGCTCGGGCGGTGCCGCCGGGCCGCTCTCGGCGATCATCTGGGGACCGCCCGGCACCGGCAAGACCACACTCGCGCACCTGGTCGCAACCGCGGCCGACCGCCGGTTCGTCGAGCTGTCTGCCGTCACCGCCGGCGTGCGGGATGTCCGGGCCGTCATGGACGGCGCCGTCCGCGAGCGGGATCTCTACGACCGGCAGACCGTGCTCTTCCTCGACGAGATCCACCGCTTCACCAAGGCGCAGCAGGACGCGCTGCTGCCCGGTGTCGAGAACAGGACCGTCATCCTCGTCGCGGCTACCACCGAGAACCCCTCCTTCAGCGTCATCGCACCGCTGCTCTCTCGATCGGTGCTCGTGACGCTGGAGTCGCTGTCCGACGAGGACATCGCGGACCTGGTCACCGCGGCACTCACCGACGAGCGCGGCTTCGACGGCGCCCACACCCTCGACGACGAGGCCCTCGCGCACATCGTCCGGATCGCCGGGGGAGACGCTCGCCGCGCGCTCACCTCGCTCGAGGCCGCCGCCGGCGTCGCGCTGGACGCCGAGCCGCCCGGTCGATCCACGGATGAGCCGGTCGCGATCACCCTCGCGCACGTGGTGCAGGCGGTGGCTCACGCCGCGGTTCGTTACGACCGGGCGGGCGACCAGCACTACGACGTCGCGAGCGCGCTCATCAAGTCGATGCGCGGCAGTGACGTCGACGCGGCGCTGCACTACCTGGCGCGGATGCTGGAGGCGGGGGAGGACCCCCGCTTCATCGCCCGCCGCATCGTCATCTCGGCGAGCGAGGACGTCGGGATGGCCGACCCCACGGCCCTGCAGACCGCGGTGGCCGCGATGCACGCCGTGGCGCAGATCGGTATGCCGGAGGCGCGGATCATCCTGGCCCAGGCGGTCGTGCACAACGCCCTCGCACCCAAGTCAAATGCGGCATACCTCGGCATCAACGAGGCCATCGCCGACATCCGCGCGGGGCGCGGGGGGCCGGTCCCGGCCCATCTGCGGGGGAGCGGGTATGCCGGGGCGGAGCGTCTCGGACACGGTGCGGGCTACGTGTACGCCCACGACGAGCCCGATGCCGTGGCGCGGCAGCAGTACCTGCCCGACGACCTGCACGACCAGGTCGGCTACTACCGCCCGACGGGGCGGGGCTTCGAGGAGCGCCTCCAGGCCCGATGGGAGTGGCTGGCGGGACGGCTGGGGCGCACGCGCGGCGAGTGACCCGTGTTACCAGCCGGATCCGTGGGGCCCTGATCCAGCGTTTCGAGCCCCGCTCGTCGATTGTTTCGGGGCTATAGCACTTCGACGTACATTGTGTGGCGCGGATGGGTTCAGGGTAACGATTTGTCATCCATGGTCGTCTCGACCTTTGGACGGGCCCACACTGTATGGCAGGGTGACTCCGTCCCGGGCGAGGGTGGCACGCGAGACGGAGAGAGTCCGACGCGTCCGCTGCCAGGGAGGGCGAGCGATACGTCGCCCGTCGAGATGTGATCCCACAAGGATGGAGACAACGCGTTGAACGCAATGCCGGGGCCTGCGGCCGGAACGCTGACCGAGGCATCCGAGGAGACCGCTTCGACCACGTCACCTCAGCACAAGGATGTACGCACCGGCCGGTCACCCGGCCAGGTCGCATGGGACCGCCTCAAGAAGGACAAGGTCGCGATCGTCTGCGCCGTCATCATCCTGCTCTTCATCCTCGTCGCGATCTTCGCGCCGTTCCTGACCTCGCTGCAGGCCGCGGACCCGACGACGGGGCTCAAGGCCAGCCCGGACGCGGTCAACACCAAGATCATCGACTTCAACGGCCTCCCGACCGTCGGCCCGAGCACGGCCCACTGGCTCGGCGTGGAGCCCCGCCTCGGCCGTGACCTGTTCGCCCGCTGGGCCTACGGTGCCCGTCCTTCGCTCATCATCGGGTTCGTCGCGGCCGCGGCCTCGACCCTCATCGGCGTCACGCTCGGCCTCATGGCCGGATACCTCGGTGGCGCCTCCGACCGAGTCATCTCGTGGATCATCGACTTCTTCCTCAGCCTGCCGCTGCTGCTGCTCGTGCTCGCCATCGTGCCGATCATGCAGAAGAGCCTGGCGGCGAACAGCGACCTCACCGCTGACCAGACCTCGCAGATCCGGTTCTGGGTGCTCATCGTGATCCTCTTCGTCTTCGGCTGGATGGGCTTGGCCCGACTCGTCCGAGGTGAGGTCAAGAGCCTCCGCGAGCGGGAGTTCGTCCAAGCCGCCCGGGCCATCGGCGTGCCGACCCGGCAGATCCTCTTCAAGGAGGTTCTGCCCAACCTCGTCGGCCCGATCATCGTCTCGGCCTCGATCGCCGTCCCGCTGTACATCACCCTCGAGGCCACCCTGAGCTACCTCGGTGCGGGCCTCGTCGAGCCCACCGCGTCCTGGGGCCGCACCATCTCGGACGCACAGAACCTCTTCGCCACGTACCCACTGTGGCTCTGGCCCTCGGTCATCGGCCTGTCACTGCTCGTCCTCGCCTTGAGCCTGCTCGGCGACTCGATCCGCGACGCCTTCGACCCCACCAGTCGCCGATAACCCACCCGGTTCGCGGCCAACAGATGTTCCCGGCAAAACGTCGGGACAAGCACAAAAGGGAGCAAACAACAATGCGCTGGACCAAAGTCCTGACCGTGGGAGCCGTCGCTTCCCTCGGCCTTGTCGCGGCCTGCGGCGCCCCGTCCGCCAACAACGGTGGCGCGGGCGGCACGAACGGCGGCAACAAGCCGGTCGATACGGCGGGCGCCGCCCTCGACCCCAACGCCAAGGGCCCGGCCCCGGCTGTCCCGGGCGCCAAGAAGGGTGGCATCCTCACGGTTGCCTACTCCTCGGTTCCGGCCAACATGGACCCGAGCGACCAGTTCTACCAGGACACGGCCGTCATCTTCTCGCTGACGCACCGCGCCCTGACGACCTTCACGATGCGTGACGGCAAGATGGTGCTCGTTCCGGACCTCGCCACCGACCTCGGCAAGGCGTCGGAGGACGGCCTCACCTGGACGTTCACCCTCAAGGACGGCATGAAGTACGAGGACGGCTCGCCGGTCAAGGCTGCGGACATCGTCTTCGCCGCCAAGCGCTCGTTCGACCCCGACCTGGCCGCCAACGGCCCGACCTACCAGCGCGAGTTCTTCAAGAACGGCGCCGACTACCAGGGCCCCTACAAGGGCGACAAGAACTGGAACAGCGTCGAGGCTCCCGACGACAAGACCGTCGTCTTCCACCTCGAGAAGCGTTTCGAGACGCTGCCGTACTTCGTGTCCTTCAACCAGTTCACGCCGATCCCCGAGGCGAAGGACAAGAAGGCCGACTACCAGCTGCACCCGCTCGCCACCGGTCCGTACAAGTTCGACAAGTACACCCCGGGCACCGAGCTCACCCTCGTGCGCAACGACCAGTGGGACCCGAACTCCGACCCGGCGCGCAACAACTACCCCGACGGCTTCCACTTCAAGTGGGGCGTTGACGACCTCAAGACGCAGACCGCCATCCTCGCCTCGAACGGTGAGGACGCCACGTCGCTCAACTGGTCGCCGATCGACTCCTCGCTGATCCCCCAGATCGAGGGCGACAAGAAGGCGCAGTTCGTCGAGGGTCCGTCCTCCTGCGTGATCATGGTCAACATGGACGCCCGCAAGATCCCGATCGCGGTCCGCAAGGCGATCGCCGTGGCGTACCCGTTCGACTCGATGCACAAGGCGCTCGGCGAGACCTCGCACTCGTTCACGCCGGCCAGCACGATGGTCCCGCCGCAGATCCCGGGCCACCTGCCCTACGTGGCCGAGGCCGCTCCGGGCTTCAAGATGAACGGCCAGGGCGACGGCGACCCGGCCAAGGCCAAGGAGATGCTGGCTGCGGCCGGCTACGGCGCCGACAAGCCGTTCGAGCTCACGTACTACTACACGAACGACGACGACTCGGCGCAGAAGGCCAACCAGGTCCGCAAGCAGGCCTTCCAGGCCGCCGGCTTCAAGGTCACCGACATCGGTGTCCCGAACGCCGAGCGTCGCAAGCTCATCGGTGACCCCAAGGGCAAGCACAACATGCTCCAGTCGCCGCGTGGCTGGTGCTTCGACTGGCCGTCGGCCGACTCGATCATCCCGCCCACCGTCGGCACCATCGCCCTCTCGCAGGGTGGCACGACGTTCGGTAACTTCTCCGACGCCAAGATCGACTCCGAGATCAAGCGCATCCAGCAGCTCTCGATCACGGAGCAGGGCCCGGAGTGGGGCAAGATGGACAAGTGGCTCACGGAGAACTACCTCCTGGCCATCCCGGACTACTACGACAAGGGCAACTCGGTCTTCGGGACCAAGGTCCACAACGTCATGAACAACCCCAACAAGGGCATGCCGGAGATCACCCAGATCTGGCTGGACCAGTAAGACGGCAGTGACAGCCCTCCTTCGGGAGAGCAAGATCTGAACCGATAGCCGCGGTGGGGGTCCGGGTATCCCGGGCCCCCACTATCGGCGCCCACCCTCGTTCCGGGAAGGTAAACCACCCCGTGCTCACCTACATCCTCAGGCGTCTGGCTCTCGCTCTGAGCGTCATCCTGGCAACGCTGGTGTCAGCGTTCCTGCTGTTCTTCGCCGCGCCGTCAGACCCGGCGCTCGCGATGTGTCCCGAGACGAAATGCAACCCACAGCGTCTCCAGCAGATCTCGCAGAGCCTCGGCCTCGACAAACCACTGGCCGTGCAGTTCATGGACTACTTCAAGGGCCTGTTCGTCGGTCGCGACTTCGTCTATGCCGGTGACACCGTCCACTGCGGCGCTCCCTGCCTGGGGTTCTCCTTCGTGACCCGGCGCTCGGTCAACGAGGAGCTGTTCACGCGGTTCCCCAACACCTTCGTGCTCGCGATCATGGCCGCCATCGTCTTCGTGACGGTCGGCGTCGCGCTCGGCATCTTCGCGGCGGTGCGCCGCGGCTCCGGCACGGACCGGAGCGTCGTCGGCGCCTCCCAGGTGCTCGGCTCGATCCCGTACTACGTGCTCGCCCTGCTCGTCGCGCTCTACCCGGTCGTGCTCTGGAACATCCTGCCGCAGTACTCGCCGATGTCATCAGGACCTGGACCATACTTCGCCGGAATGCTCGCGCCGGCGCTCATCCTCGGTTTCGTCACCTCGGCCTCATATGTCAGGTACACGCGTAACTCGATGATCGAGACGCTCTCCACCGACTACATCCGAACGGCGCGGTCCAAGGGCATCGGTGAACGGCGGGTGCTGTTCAAGCACGGCTTCCGCGCTGCCATGAGCCCGATCGCCACCATCCTCGGACTCGACCTCGCGGCGCTGCTCACCGGCACGCTCATCACCGAGCAGATCTTCGGCGTCGACGGCATCGGAAAGCGAGGTCTGCAGGCACTGCGCGCGCAGGACCTTCCCGTCATCATGGGCACCGTGCTCATCGGTGCGACCGTGGTCGTGATCATGAACCTCCTCGTCGACATCGCGTACTCCTTCATCGACCCGCGAGTGAGGCTCTCGTGACCGCAACCGCCAACGTCATCCCGACCCAGACGTCCGAGGCGCACCAGGCCGGTGACGTCGTCCTCGACGTCTCTGACCTGTCGGTCGCCTTCCCCACCGAGGAGGGACTGGTCCGGGCCGTCTCGAACCTGTCGTACCAGGCTCGTCTCGGCCGCACCCTCGCCATCGTGGGGGAGTCCGGCTCGGGCAAGTCCGTGTCGAGCATGGCGGTCCTGGGCCTGCACAACCCGAAGCGGACGCAGATCACGGGCAGCATCAAGCTCGACGGCCTGGAGCTCGTCGGGGCACCGCAGTCGACCTTCCAGAAGATCCGCAGCACGAAGGCGGCGATGGTCTTCCAGGACCCGCAGAGCTCGCTGCACCCGTTCCACAAGGTCGGCAAGCAGATCGCCGAGGCCTACCAGGCGCACAACAAGGTGAGCAGGGCCATCGCGGACAAGCGCGCAGTCGAGATGCTCGACCTCGTCGGCATCCCGAACCCGCAGCGACGCGCCAAGCAGTACCCCCATGAGTTCTCGGGCGGCATGCGGCAGCGCGCGATGATCGCGCTGGGTCTGGTGAACAACCCGAAGCTGCTCATCGCCGACGAGCCGACGACCGCCCTCGACGTGACCGTCCAGGCGCAGATCCTCGACCTCGTCAACGAGCTCCAGAAGGAGTTCGGCAGCGCGGTCATCCTCATCACCCACGACCTCGCGGTCGTCGCGGAGACCGCCGACGACATCCTCGTGATGTATGCCGGTCGTGGCGTGGAGAAGGGCAGTGCCAAGGAGGTGCTCGCGCAGCCGTCGATGCCGTACACCTACGGCCTGCTCCAGTCGCTGCCGTCGCACTCGGAGGACCTCGACGAGCTCAAGGCGATCCCGGGCGCGCCGCCCAGCCTGCTCAACCTTCCCAAGGGCTGCTCCTTCCACCCGCGCTGCGCCTTCAAGGACCAGGTCGAGGGTGACGCATGCTTCACCGTCCTGCCGGAGTGGCGCCCGACCCCGGGCCTGACCAACCGAGAGATCCGCTGTCACCTGGCCGACCCCGTGGCCACGCTGCAGCACGACGAGGGAGTCCGATGACCACCCAGGAGACTGTTCCGGCCCCGGCGCCGTCCGACGCCTCGCGTGCCCCACTGCTCAAGGTCACGGACCTCCAGCGCTACTTCCCGTTCCGTGAGGTGCAGGGCCTGAAGATGGTGCGCGCGACGGTCAAGGCCGTCGACGGCATCAGCTTCACCGTCAAGGAGGGGCAGACCCTCGGCCTGGTGGGCGAGTCCGGTTGTGGCAAGTCGACGACCTCGCGCCTCGTCACCCGTCTCGACGAGCCGACCGCCGGCACCGTCGAGTTCGAGGGCCGCGACATCACGCACCTGAAGGAGAAGGACCTGCGGAGCATCCGGCGCGATGTCCAGATGATCTTCCAGGACCCGTACTCCTCGCTGAACCCCCGCCACACGGTCGGCTCGATCCTGACCACCCCGCTGAACGTGCACGGCCTGCACAAGGGCAAGGAGAAGGCCCGGGTCCAGGAGCTGCTCGAGCTGGTGGGCCTCAACCCGGAGCACATCAACCGCTACCCGTCGGAGTTCTCGGGCGGTCAGCGGCAGCGCATCGGCATCGCCCGCGCCCTGGCGGTGGAGCCGAAGCTGATCATCGCCGACGAGCCGGTCTCGGCCCTTGACGTCTCGATCCAGGCGCAGGTGATGAACCTGCTCGCCAAGCTTCGCGACGAGCTCGACCTGGCCTTCATCTTCGTCGCCCACGACCTCGGCGTGGTGCGCCACTTCTGCGACCAGGTCGCAGTCATGTACCTCGGCAAGATCGTCGAGTACGGCGACAAGAAGAAGATCTACGAGTCGCCCGAACACCCGTACACCCAGGCCCTGCTGTCCGCGGCTCCCGACATCAACGTCGCCCGCGGCATCGCGCCCAAGGAGCGGATCCGCCTCGTCGGTGACGTCCCGAGCCCGATCGACCCGCCGAGCGGCTGCCGCTTCCGCACCCGGTGCTGGAAGGCCCAGGAGATCTGCGCCCAGCAGGAGCCTCCGCTGCTGGCCTCCGAGGCCGAGCTGTCGACCCGTGGCCGGCGCGAAGGCGGCCTGCACACCCAGGCCTGCCACTTCCCCGAGGTCAAGACCGACCTCGTCGCGGAGGTCGAGCACAGCGCCTGACCTCGTGCCGGTCACCGCATCACGCAGCTGTGCCGCTGGGTCGGCTTCCACCTGGGAGCCGGCCCAGCGGCATACCGGGTCGGTTCGGCGTGGCTCGATGCGCCTGCGGACGGCTCCGATGCGCTCACAACGCGCTGGGAATGGCCCGTCCGGGTCCGTTAGGGTTGAATGCAGCGGCGCGGACGACCGGGCCGGCGAGTCGAAGGACGGACACGTGGTGGACCTGCTCCAAGTGGTGAGCGCGAGCCGGTGGAGGCGAGCTCCCCGGGGGTCAGTCGCGCCCGAGTGAGGCGCTCCGGACTGACCCCGCCCCGACCCACCTGCACCCCCGATCCACCCAAGGACTCAACCATGGAAACCGCTGAGATCAGGCGTCGCTGGCTCTCGTTCTTCGGCAGCCGCGGCCACACCGTCGTGTCGAGCGCGCCGCTCGTTCACGAGGACCCCAACCTGCTGTTCGTCAATGCCGGCATGGTCCCGTTCAAGCCGTACTTCCTCGGCCAGGAGACGCCGCAGTTCAGCCGGGCCACCAGCGTCCAGAAGTGCGTGCGCACCCTCGACATCGAGGAGGTCGGCAAGACCACCCGCCACGGCACGTTCTTCCAGATGAACGGCAACTTCTCCTTCGGCGACTACTTCAAGGAAGGCGCGATCGAGCTCGCCTGGGAGCTGGTCACGCGCAGCCAGCGCGAGGGCGGGTACGGCTTCGAGGAGAAGGACCTCTACGCCTCCGTCTACCACGAGGACGACGAGGCGATCCAGCTCTGGAAGCGGGTCGCGGGGCTGCCCGACGACCGCATCGTCCGGCTCGGCAAGAAGGACAACTACTGGAACATGGGCGTGCCCGGCCCGGGCGGCCCCTGCTCGGAGATCCTCATCGACCGGGGCCCGGAGTTCGGCGCCGACCGCGACTGGGAGGCGGGTGACCGGTACCTCGAGTTCTGGAACCTCGTCTTCATGCAGGACGACCTGTCCGCCGTGCGGTCGAAGGAAGACTTCGACATCGCCGGGCCACTGCCCAAGCGCAACATCGACACCGGCATGGGCCTGGAGCGGGTCGCGTACCTGCTCCAGGGCGTCGACAACATCTACGAGATCGACGAGATCTTCCCGGTCATCTCGGCGGCCGAGGACCTGACGGGCCGCCGCTATGGCGCGAACCACGAGGACGACGTCCGCTTCCGCGTGGTCGCGGACCACGTGCGGTCCGCGCTCATGCTGATCGGCGACGGCGTCACCCCGGGCAACGAGGGCCGTGGCTATGTCCTACGTCGGCTGCTGCGCCGGGCCGTGCGCTCGATGCGGCTCCTCGGCGTCGACGCGCCCACGCTCGAGCACCTGCTCCCAGTCAGCGTCGAGCGCATGAAGGCGTCCTACCCCGAGCTGGAGACCGACTTCCGCCGGATCGGCGAGGTCGCGTACACCGAGGAGGAGGCGTTCCGACGCACCCTGTCGGCCGGCACGACGATCCTCGACTCGGCGGTCGCGCGGGCGAGGTCCGCGGGCTCGACGACCCTCGGCGGTGCGGAGGCCTTCGCTCTGCACGACACCTACGGGTTCCCCATCGACCTCACGCTGGAGATGGCGCAGGAGCAAGGGCTTCAGGTCGACGAGCCGGGCTTCCGCCGGCTCATGGCCGAGCAGCGCGACCGCGCCAAGGCGGACGCGAAGGCCAAGAAGAGCGCGCACGGTGACACGACGGTCTACCGTCAGGTCGCCGACGCGCTGGGTCGCGACGTCGAGTTCACGGGGTACGACCAGACCGTGACCGACGCACGAGTACGCGGGCTGATCCGGGACGGCGTCGTCGTGGACCGCGTCGTGGCGGGCGACGACATCGAGATCGTCCTGGACCGCACGCCCCTCTACGCCGAGTCCGGTGGCCAGCAGGCCGACCACGGCCGCATCCGCCTCGGCAACGGAGCGTTGATCGAGGTCAAGGACGTCCAGCGTCCGATCACGGGCCTGGTCGTCCACCGTGCGACGGTGCTCGAGGGCGAGGGTGCGGTCGGTGAGGACGCGGAGGCCGAGGTCGACGTCGTGCGGCGCCGGTCGGTCTCGCGTGCGCACACCGCGACGCACATGGTCCACCAGGCGCTGCGCGACGAGCTCGGCCCGACCGCGACGCAGGCCGGGTCGGAGAACTCCCCGGGGCGGCTGCGCTTCGACTTCCGATCCCTGCAGGCGGTGCCGGACGCGGCGATGGGGCAGATCGAGGCGCAGATCAACTCGATCCTGCTCGACGACCTGCCGGTGACCGCGGACGTCATGGCGCTCGACAGCGCGAAGCAGCTGGGCGCGATGGCGCTGTTCGGCGAGAAGTACGGCGAGCGGGTGCGCGTCGTATCCATCGGTGACTGGTCGCGGGAGCTGTGCGTCGGCACGCACACCCCGCGGGTCGGCCAGATCGGGGTCGTCAAGCTGCTCGGCGAGTCGTCGATCGGCTCTGGTGTTCGTCGAGTCGAGGCTCTCGTGGGCGCGGACGCCTACACCCATCTGGCCCGGGAGGCGGCGATCGTCAGCCAGCTCACCGACTCGCTCGGCGTGCGCCGGGACGAGCTGCCGGACCGCATCGCGGGCATCCTGACCCGACTGCGCGACGCGGAGAAGGAGATCGCCTCCATCCGGCAGGCCCAGGTCCTCGGCGCCGCTGCGGGCCTGGTGGCCAGCGCGCGCGACATCACCGGTGTGAGGTTCGTGAGCCACGACGCGGGGGAGGGCGTGTCCGGCGACGAGCTTCGCGCGCTGGTCATCGACGTGCGCGCCCGGCTCGGCAACGAGCGTCCCGCGCTCGTGTCGATGGCTGCCGTCGCAAACGGACGCCCGATCGTCATCGTGGCCACGAACGACCTCGCCCGCCAGGCCGGGCTCAAGGCGGGCACCTTCGTCAAGATCGCCGCCCAGACCCTGGGTGGCGGTGGCGGCGGCAAGGACGACCTCGCCCAGGGAGGTGGCACCGACGCCACCAAGGTGTCGATGGCGCTCGGAGCCGTCGAGGACGCGCTGCGGAGCCGAGGCGCCTGACCGGTGTCCTCCCATCGCACCCGTCCGGGGGCACGCATCGGCGTCGACGTGGGCAACGCCCGCGTCGGCGTCGCCGCGTCTGACCCGACTGCGACCTTCGCCCACCCGGTGCGGACCGTCCCCCGCGACGTCGCGGGTGCGTCCGACCTTGCGGCAATCGTGTCGCTCGTGGAGGAGCTGGGTGCCGTGGAGGTGGTCGTCGGACTGCCGCGGCTGTTGTCCGGCCAGGAGGGCGCGTCCGCCCAGGAGGCTCGGCTCTTCGCCGTTCAGCTGGCAGCCACGCTGGGTAATGTGTCGGTGCGGCTTGTCGACGAGCGCTTGACCACTGTCGACGCGCACCGCAGACTACGCGACAGCGGAGTGCCCGGTCGCGGCCAGCGGGCTGTGGTCGACCAAGCGGCCGCGGTGCTCATCCTGCAGGGCGCCCTCGACACTGAGGCGCACACCGGCAGGCCCCCAGGGGAGACCGTCACCCCCGGCGGGAAAAGGAAGAAGGAACGTCGTCGATGAAGGACCATCTCGAATCGTCCATCTTTGGCGACCAGGAGGACACTCTCGAGCACGTCGAGCCTGCGGCCCCGGCGCCGATGACGCGGCGTGAGGCACGTGAGGCCGAGCTGGCTGCACGCAAGCAGACCAAGCGGCCCAAGGGCAAGCCGTCGGTCCTTCGGCGGATCCTCGTCATCGTGCTCGCACTCGCCCTGATCGGCGGCGGTGTCGCCGTGGCATACAAGGCACTGCGCCCGGTGGTCGAGAGCTTCCTGGAGGCCAACGACTACCCCGGCCCCGGGGACGGCGACGTCAAGGTGACCGTCGAGCAGGGCGCCGGCGGCACCGCGATCGCCAAGGCCCTCGTCGACGCCGGCGTCGTCAAGTCGACCAAGGCCTTCATCGAAGCCGCCAACGCCGAGCCCAAGAGTGCCGGGATCCAGCCCGGCGTGTACGACATGAAGAAGCAGATGAAGTCGTCCGACGCGCTCGCGATCCTCATCGACCCCAAGAACCGCATCGTCACCCGGGTGACCATCCCGGAGGGCCTCTGGGCCAGCGAGATCTTCGCTCGCCTGTCCAAGGCGTCGGGCATCCCGGTCGCCCAGTACGCAGCGGCGGCCAAGCAGGTGAAGCAGATCGGACTGCCGGCCGCAGCAAAGGGCAACATCGAGGGCTACCTGTTCCCCGCGAGCTACGAGTTCGGGCCTTCGTCCTCAGCTGTCGACCAGCTCAAGCAGATGATCGCGGAGTCGACCAAGCGCCTCGATGCCCTTGGCATCACGGCGGACCAGATGGAGCGCACGGTCACCGTGGCGAGCCTCGTCGAGGGCGAGGCCCGCACCGAGGCGGACCAGGCAAAGGTGGCTCGGGTCATCGAGAACCGCCTCGCCCAGAAGATGTCGCTCGGCCTCGACTCGACCGTCAACTACATCTTCAAGAAGCGCGGCGTGCCTACCCAGGACATGCTCGACAGCAGCAACCCCTACAACACCCGTCGGTTCACGGGGTTGCCGCCCGGCCCGATCGGCAACCCCGGTGAGAGCGCGCTGACCGCCGCCGCGAGTCCGCCGGCGGGCCCCTGGCTGTACTTCGTCACCGTCAACCTCGACACGGGCGAGACGAAGTTCGCCACGACGTACCAGGAGCACCAGCAGTTCGTCCAGGAGTTCCAGGACTGGTGCGCCGCCAACAAGGGCAAGTGCTGACCGGCCGCGCGGCCTCGCGCTGCGCCGTCTGGGGGAGGCCTGTCGAGCACTCGCTGTCCCCGGTCCTGCACCGGGCGGCATACGACGCGCTCGGACTCGACGACTGGTCGTACGACCGGCGAGAGGTCGACGAGGCAGGCTTCGCCGACGCCCTCGCGGGCCTGGACGGGACCTGGCGCGGGTTGTCCCTGACGATGCCGCTGAAGGTGGCGGCCCTCGCTGCTGCGGCTCACGCGTCCTCGACGGCGCGCGCCGCCGGTGGGGCGAACACGCTGGTGCGTGTGGAGTCTGGCTGGTCCGCGCACAACACCGACGTCGAAGGCATCCAGGCGGCCCTGGGCGAGCACGGTGTCACCCACGTGGACCACGCCGTGGTCGTCGGCTCCGGCGCCACGGCGCGATCGGCCGTGCTCGCGCTCGCCGCTGCGGGACTGGGCCGTGTGACCTTCATGGTGCGGGCCGCGGTCCGTCCCGAGACCGTCGACCTGACCGAAGCGCTGGGGCTGGAGGTCGACGCGGTCGAGATCGGCGACTGGCCGACCGATGCTGACGTCATCGTCTCGACGGTGCCGCCGGCCGGCCTGGCCGCGGCGGCACCACCTCCAGTCGTGCAGCGACGGCTGCAGCGTCCCCGAGTGCTCCTCGATGTCGTCTACGGTGCCGGCACGACGCCGGTCCAGCTGGCCGCGGCCGAGCGCGGCTGGACCCTGGTGCCCGGTACCGACATGCTGCTGCACCAGGCGGCCGCCCAGGTCCGGCTCATGACGGGCCGCGAGGCCCCGCTCGGCGCCATGCGCGACGCGCTGCACGAGGCGCTCGCCCGGCGCGGCTCGAGCCCGGCCCCACCGCCGCGAGCATGACCTGGGTCGAGTCGCCGGCGACACCCTGGTGGTTCGTCGTGGCGGTGACCCTGGCCGGGCTCGCGATGGGGGAGGTGCTGCGTCGCCGCCTCGCATCCGGTGGCTACCGGCTCGACGACGAGACCGGCCGCGGGCCGCGCGTCTCCACGTATGCCGTCACGGTCGGGCTCGGCCTGCTGTGGGGCCTGCTGGCGTGGCGCTTCGGTCCCGAGTCGCAGTGGGCGCTCTCGCCGGCATACCTCGGCTTCGCTTTCGTCGCGGTCGCCCTGGCGTGGATCGACGCCGACGTGCACCGGCTCCCCCGAGGGCTGACCTACCCGGCGTACCCGATGCTCGTGGGCCAGCTCGCCCTCGCGTCGCTGGCGTCGGGAGACTGGGGGGCGCTGCGCCGAGCGGCCATCGCCGGCGCCGTGCTGTGGCTCGTCTACTTCCTGCTCGCCCTCGCCGCCGCCCTGCTGGGCAGCGGGTTCGGCTTCGGCGACGTCACGCTCGCCGGCCTCGTCGGTCTCTCGACCGGTTATCTCAGCGTGACCACGACGCTCGTGGCCTCGTGGACTGCGTTCATCCTGGCCGGCCTCTACGGCCTCTCCCGGCTGCTGTTGCGCAGGGGCACCAGGAAGGACGACATCGCCTTCGGCCCGTGGATGCTCGTCGGACTCCTCCTGTCGTTGTTCGCCGAGGTCCACCTCGTCTGACGCGCGCCGTCCGCGTCGCGGGCGGCCCGGCTGGGCCCGGAACCAGCGTGGGAGGATCGAGACATGTTGCGTTGGTTGACGGCCGGTGAGTCGCACGGCCCCGCGCTGGTCGCGGTCCTCGAGGGGCTGCCTGCGGGGGTCGAGGTGGGCGCCAAGGACCTGCAGGCCGCCCTTTCGCGCCGCCGGCTCGGTTACGGCCGCGGAGCCCGGATGAAGTTCGAGCAGGACGAGGTCGAGTTCCTCGGCGGGCTCAGGCACGGGGTCACGATCGGCTCGCCCATCGCGGTCCGCATCGGCAACAGCGAGTGGCCGAAGTGGACGACCGTCATGAGCCCCGAGGCCGTCTCGGAAGAGGCGTATGCCGCCGCCGACGATGTCAACGCGGAGAAGGAGATCGCCCGCAACAGGGCGCTGACCCGCCCCCGCCCTGGGCACGCGGACCTCGTCGGCATGCAGAAGTACGGTCACACCGACGCCCGTCCGGTGCTCGAGCGTGCGTCCGCGCGCGAGACTGCCGCGCGCGTCGCGCTCGGGGAGGTTGCCGCCCGCTTCCTGGAGCAGGCCTACGGCATCCGGCTCGTGTCGCACACGGTGTCCATCGGTCGCGCAGAGGTCGCTTCCGGGGCCCTGGTGCCTACCCCCGACGACGTCGAGCGACTCGACGCCGACCCGGTGCGTGCGTTCGACACCGACGGGTCGGCCGCGATGGTGGCCGAGGTGGACGCGGCGCGCAAGGACGGCGACACCCTCGGCGGCGTCGTCGAGGTCCTCGCCTACGGCCTGCCGCCGGGCCTGGGCTCGCACGTCCACTGGGACCGCCGTCTCGACGGCCGGCTGGCGCAGGCGCTCATGAGCATCCAGGCGATCAAGGGTGTCGAGGTCGGCGACGGCTTCGAGACCGCACGCCGCAGGGGGTCGGAGGCGCACGACGAGATGGACCTCGTCGAGGGTGCGATCGTCCGGCGCACCGGCCGCGCCGGGGGCACCGAAGGTGGGATGTCGACGGGGCAGCCGCTCCGGGTGCGCGCCGCGATGAAGCCGATCAGCACCGTTCCGAGGGCGCTCGCGACCGTCGACGTCGCCACCGGCGAGGCGGCCACGGCCATCCACCAGCGCTCGGACGTCTGCGCCGTCCCTGCGGCGGGCGTCGTCGCCGAGGCCATGGTGGCGCTGGTCCTCGCGCAGGCCTGCCTCGAGAAGTTCGGCGGCGACTCGGTCGCCGAGACCTCGCGCAACCATGCGGCATACCTCGCCGCCGTCCCGGAGGGGCTGCGCACGTGGTGACGCCAGCGTCCGCCCGGCCCGTCGCGGTCGTGGTCGGCCCGCCGGGTGCCGGCAAGACGACGGTGGGTCGTGCGCTCGCCGACCGGCTCGGCGTCGAGTTCCACGATGTCGACGCCGCCATCGAGGCGGCGCAGGGCCGCTCCATCTCCGACATCTTCGTCGACGACGGTGAGCCGTTCTTCCGCGACCTCGAGCGCGCCGAGGTGGCGCGCTCGCTCGAGCAGGAGCGGGGCGTCGTCGCGCTCGGCGGCGGTGCCGTCATGGACCCGCTGACCGAGGAGGCGCTGGCGGGCCACGTGGTGGTCTTCCTCGAGGTGGCGATCGCCGATGCGAGCAAGCGCATCGGGTTCGACCGCTCGCGACCGCTGCTCTCGGTCAACCCGCGCGCGTCCTGGGTCGCGATGATGAACCACCGCCGCCCGACCTACCACCGCGTCGCGACACTGACGGTGGACACGGCCGGCCGGACACCCGAGGAGGTCGTCGACCTCATCGTGCCGGCGCTCGAAGGGGCGTCGGCGTGACGCTGGCCGAGCCGACGACCATCTCGGTCGGCGGGGACTACGACGTCGTCATCGGCTCGGGAGTGACCGACCGGGTCGGCGGCCTCCTCGGCGTCGGGGTCGACCGGGTGCTCGTCGTGCACCCCCCGACTCTCCCCAAGCTCACGGACCGGGTTGCCGTCGCGCTGCGGCGCCAGGGGTATGCCGTCACCACCGCCGAGGTGCCCGACGCGGAGCCCGCCAAGACAGCAGCCGTCGCCGCTGACCTCTGGGGAACGCTGGGCCGCGAGGGCTTCACCCGTTCTGACGCCGTCGTCGGTGTCGGCGGCGGCACGGTGACCGACGTCGCCGGCTTCGTCGCCGCCACCTGGCTGCGCGGGGTCAAGGTCGTCCAGGTCCCGACGACCCTGCTCGGCATGGTCGACGCCGCGGTCGGGGGCAAGACCGGCATCAACACCGCCGAGGGCAAGAACCTCGTCGGCGCCTTCCACCCGCCCGCTGGGGTGCTGTGCGACGTCGACGCGCTCGCAACCCTCCCGGCTGCCGACCTTGTCGCCGGCCTCGCTGAGGTCGTGAAGTGTGGCTTCATCGCCGACCCGGTGATCCTCGACCTCGTCGAGGCCGACCCGGTGGCGGCACGGCGCGCCGACAACCCGCACCTCACCGAGCTCATCGAGCGGGCCGTGCGGGTCAAGGCCGACGTCGTCGCCGCCGACCTGCGCGAGAGCTCGCTGCGCGAGATCCTCAACTACGGCCACACCTTCGGCCACGCCATCGAGCAGGTCGAGGGGTACCGGTGGCGGCACGGCGAGGCGATCGCGGTCGGGATGGTCTACGTCGCCGAGCTCGCGCGCCTGGCCGGGCATCTCGCCGGGCCGCAAGGCGATGCCCTCGTCGCGCGCCACCGGTCGGTGCTCGCGTCGCTCGGCCTGCCGACCGGCTACCGCGACGACCGCTGGGCGGAGCTGCACCAGGCGATGCGGCGAGACAAGAAGTCCCGCGGGTCGACGCTGCGTTTCGTCGTGCTCGACTCCTTGGCCCACCCCGACCGGCTGGTCGGTCCGAGTGACGACCTGCTGCGAGCGGCATACGACCTCGTCGCCCACCACGCCCCCGACACCGACCAGCAGACCCCGACTCGCGGGCACAGCGCTCACTAGACTTCGCCGCATGACGGCACCGCGGGTCTTCGTCCTGTCCGGCCCCAACCTCAACCGGCTCGGCACGCGCGAGCCGGAGGTGTACGGCTCCGACACGCTCGAGGACATCCACGAGGCGGTCGAGCGCGAAGCGCGCGATCTCGGGCTCGTCGCGGACTGCCGCCAGACCAACCACGAGGGTGTCCTCGTCGACTGGCTCCACGAGGCCGTCGACGCCGGTGCCGACGTCGTGCTGAACCCCGGCGCGTTCACGCACTACTCGTATGCCGTCCGCGACGCCTGCGCGATCGTGACCACGAGCGGCCGCAGCCTCGTCGAGGTGCACCTGTCCAACCCGGCCGCTCGTGAGGAGTTCCGTCACACGTCGGTCGTCGCAGGCGTCGCAACCGGCACGATCGCCGGCTTCGGTCTCCAGTCGTACCTGCTCGCGTTGCGCGCCCTCGTGTAGGGCGCCGGCCGGACTCGGGTCACCGCCACCACCCTGGCCACAGTCACCTCACAGCCGCCGGACAGAGGCACCCTCGGCGGGGCCTCCAGGATCGAGCCAGGCAGGCCCGCCCGGGTCGCACGAGGGAAGGATTCTCCATGGCACCGCACGAGCGCCCGGCATCCGACTGGCTCGACGACGACGGCATCGAGATCGAGGACCACGACCGCGGTCTGCGGTTCGACCTGCAGACGCTCCTCGACCGCCGCCGAGCCCTCAGCCTGATCGGCGGGCTCGGGCTGGCGGGAGCGATCGCGGCCTGCAGCACTCCCACGGGCGTCGCGACGTCCAGTGGGGTGGGGTCATCGGGCTCTGCCGGGTCAGCCGTCGGGGGTGCGTCGGCAAGCGCCTCGGCGGCGGGCGGCGCGCTCGTCGAGGCGCCTGACGAGACCGGCGGACCCTTCCCGGGGGACGGCTCCAACGGACCGAACGTCCTCGACGACTCCGGGATCATCCGTTCCGACATCCGCCGGAGCTACGGCGGCTCGACCACGACCGCGGAAGGCGTCCCGCTCACCGTCCGGCTCACGGTCAAGGACCTCGCGTCGAGCACCGCGATGGTCGGGGCGGCCGTCTACCTGTGGCACTGCAACCGCGACGGGCAGTACTCGCTCTACTCCAGCGGGGTGGAGGGCGAGAACTACCTTCGCGGCGTGCAGGCCACCGACGACACCGGCACAGCGACGTTCACCTCGGTCTATCCGGCCTGCTACGACGGACGCTGGCCGCACATCCACTTCGAGGTCTACGCGAGCGTCGCGGACGCGACCACGAGCGGCCCGATCGTCAAGACCTCCCAGATCGCACTGCCGCAGTCGACGTGCGAGACCGTCTACGCGACGGCGGGCTACGAGCAGAGCGTCCAGAACCTCTCGCGGGTCAGCCTCGCGACCGACATGGTCTTCCGAGACGACGGCGGGATCCACCAGCTCGCCACGATGTCGGGCGACCCGGCCACGGGCTATATCGCTGCCCTGACCATCGCCGTGTGACGAGGGGGCGGCGCGAGGTCGGCGGGCAGCGGCTCGGCGTGGACGATCGTCAGCTCTGACACGGCTCTGGTGAGCACGACATACAGCCGCCGCAGCCCCGTGCGCTCGTCGGGCTCGGCCGCGGCGATGGCGGCCGGCTCAACGACGACGACGCGGTCGAACTCGAGACCCTTGGCGACGCTGGCAGGCACGACCTCCACCTGCCGGTCCTCGTCGTCGCCGTGCTCGTCGTCGAGCCTGCCGTGCCGGATGCCGTGGTCGGTGAGCGCCCCGGACAGCGCCTCGATCGTGCCGTCCGCGGCAATGACGCCGACCGACCCGGGCTGCCTGGCCGCGGCAGCCACCAGGGCGGCAACCTCGTCGAGCAGAGCGCCGGGAGCGGCGACTGCTCGGATGGCGAGGCGGCCGGGGTTGTCGCGGACCGACACCGGCGCACCGAGCCCGGGCGCCATCGCGGGCAGGAGCCGTGCGGCGTACTCGATGACCGCAGCGGGCACTCGGAAACCGCGGTCGAGCACGACGAGATCGTGGTCGGCCTTGCCGAGATGGGCCATCGCCTCGGGCCAGGACGACGTCGCCCAGGGCGTCGTGCCCTGGGCGATGTCACCGAGCACGGTCGCCGACCCTGTGGAACAGCGCCGCCCGACTGCGCGCAGCTGCATGGGCGACAGGTCCTGTGCCTCGTCGAGGACGACGTGCCCGAGGCTCGGCTCACGCCGAAGCAGGTCGGTGACCTCGTCGAGCAGGGCCATGTCGGCCCGGCTCCAGCGAGCGCTGCCCTTGGTGCGTGGCGGCCGGGGCCAGAGCAGCGTGGCCTGCTCCTGCTCGGTGAGGGCGTCGCCTGCGGCCGCCGCCAGAAAGTCCGCGTCGGACCAGAGGCGGTGCAGCACGGCGGCGGCGTCCAGCGCGGGCCACACCGACGCCACAAAGCGCCTCACCGCGGGCGACTTCGCCACAGCGTCCTGGACGCGGTCGTCAGGCGCCTCTCCGTCACGCTCCATCTCGAGCAGCACGTGGTGAGCCAGGCGCTGCGGGAGCAGGTCGCGGGCCGCGGAGTAGCGGACGCCCCGCTCGGCAAGCTCGTCGAGCACGTCGGCGACGACGTATGCCGGAACGCGCCACTTGCGCGCCCCGCGCGGGACCACGAGGGGCTCGGTCGGGCGCACGAGCTGTGACCAGACCGCGCGGTGCAGCACACCTGCCATGCGGGCGTCACCTTTGAGGCGTGCGACGTCGGCGGCCTCCGTCGCGCGCACCGTGCCGTGCTGGAGCAGCGACTCGATCGTGGCATGGCGGACGCGGACCTCGCCGAGCGAGGGCAGCACGGCGCCGATGTGGTCGAGGAAAGCCCTGTTGGGTCCGACGACGAGCACCCCGGAGCGGTCGAGCCGGTCCCTGAAGGAGTAGAGCAGCCAGGCGGCGCGGTGCAGGCCGACGGCGGTCTTTCCGGTCCCCGGCGCGCCCTGGACGCAGACGGTGACGCCGACGTCGCTGCGCACGATCTCGTCCTGCTCGGGCTGGATCGTGGCGACGATGTCGCGCATCGGGCCGGTGCGGGGTCGCTCGATCTCGGCGGCGAGCAGGGTGCCGCGGCCGTCGTGGCCCGGATCCCGCAGGTGCTCGTCCTCCAAGGCTGTGAGCCGGCCATGGTCGACGCCGAACCGTCGCCGCAGCACGACGCCCATCGGGTCGCTCTGCGACGCGCGGTAGAAGGCCGTGGACACGGGCGCCCGCCAGTCGACGACGACCGGGTCGCCGGACTCGTCGGAGACGTGGCGCCGACCGATGTGGAACTGCTCGGCCGGGCCTCCCGGCGGGTCGAGGTCGATGCGACCGAAGAAGAGCGTCGTGCGCGGGTCGTCCTGCAGCGATGCAATCCGTCTCGCGAGCACACGTGAGAGGACCTCCCCCGAGACGGCGTCGCTCGCTCGTGATGCATCGAGGCTGAGGGCGGCTTCCCGCATCCGTGCCAGCTCGGCCCGGGCGAGCTCGAGGTAGCGCTGCTCGTCAGCGAGTGCGCCGGATCCGTCGTGCATCGTCACCACCCCCACCACCCTGTTCACGCTCACGCCCCGTGCGCTCGGCGAAAGGGCACGAGCCTACACCGCCGGAGGGAGCCGCCTCCTGCCGATTCTTCGATCAGGGATCCGCGCGGCTAGACTTGCGCGGCAACTTCCCAAGTCAAGAACGTCCGGGGCTCCGGCGTGCCCGTTGGCGCGCGTCCCAGCCGGCCGGCATACGAAAGTGGTTTGACAACGATGGCTTCGACCAACGACCTGAAGAACGGCATGGTGCTCAACCTCGAGGGACAGCTCTGGTCCGTCGTCGAGTTCCAGCACGTCAAGCCGGGCAAGGGCCCCGCGTTCGTGCGCACCAAGCTCAAGAACGTCCTGTCCGGCAAGGTCGTCGACAAGACGTTCAACGCGGGCATCAAGGTCGAGACGAGCAACGTCGACAAGCGCACGATGCAGTACCTCTACAAGGACGGCTCCGACTTCGTCTTCATGGACACCGACACCTACGACCAGCTCCATGTGTCGGAGACCACGGTGGGCGGCTCGGCCGACTACCTGCTCGAGAACCAGAACGCCATCGTCGCGACCCATGACGGCGCCCCCCTCTACATCGAGCTGCCCGCGTCCGTGGTCCTCGAGATCACCCACACCGAGCCGGGCCTCCAGGGCGACCGCTCCACAGGCGGCACCAAGCCGGCCACCCTCGAGACAGGCGCGCAGATCCAGGTCCCGCTGTTCCTCGAGACCGGCACCCGGGTCAAGGTCGACACCCGCGACGGGTCGTACCTCGGCCGCGTCAACGACTGACCACAACGAGACCCGACGAGACACACGGAACAGGACCGGCCCCCACGTGGCTGCACGCACCAAGGCTCGCTCGCGAGCCCTCGACATCCTCTTCGAGGCCGACCAGCGAGGCATGAACGCCCAGACGCTGCTCGAGCAGCGGCTCACTGACTCCGAGTCCCGCGTGGGCAACAACCCGTACTCCGCGGAGATCGTGCGCGGAGTCGTGGCGAAGTGGACTGACATCAACACGGCCCTGACCGACTACAGCCAGGGCTGGACCATCGAGCGGATGCCTGCGGTCGACCGGGCGATCCTGCGGATGGGTGCGTGGGAGGTCCTCTACAACGACGAGATCCCTGATGCCGTGGCGATCTCCGAGGCGGTCGCACTCGCGACCGACCTGTCCACCGACGAGTCGCCGAGCTTCGTCAACGGGCTGCTGGGCCGGCTCGCCGAGGTCAAGGCCACGATCGTCTGATCGGCGGTCCGAGCCTGCTTGGCGGCACCGCGCCGCGCCCGCCGCACGAAGCCACCCGCCCGCGGGTGGCTTCGTGCTTCTCCCCGGGCTCGCGTCGTCGGACCGCGGGCCGGATTCGGAGCAGCGGCGTCCGGCGGCTAGACTCGGCGCCGAACGACGTCCTTTAACCACCGTCCTGTGAGGCGGGGAAGGAGGTCCAGCGGCTGTGACCTGCCCTGACCTGAGTGTGCCTGCCCAGCCATCGAGCGACCGCTCCAGCACCCCTCCCGACGCACGCGACGTCATGAGCGAGGGGGACATCTCCCGGGCGCTGCGGCGCATCGGTCACGAGATCCTCGAGCGCAACAAGGGCAGCGAAGGCCTGGTCCTGCTCGGCATCCCCTCGCGCGGGGTCCCGCTCGCGACCCGCCTCGCAGGCTGCATCGCCGACGTCGAGGGGACCCCGATCCCCGTCGGCGAGCTCGACATCACGCTGCACCGTGACGATCTGCGCCGGCAGCCGGTCCGGGCCGCCCACCGGTCACGGATCCCGGCGACCGGCATCGACGACCGGGTCGTCGTCCTCGTCGACGACGTGCTCTACTCCGGCCGGACCATCCGCGCTGCGCTCGACGCACTGTCGGAGCTGGGCCGCCCGCGGGCGGTGCGCCTGGCAGTCCTCGTCGACCGCGGCCACCGCGAGCTGCCGATCCGGGCCGACCATGTCGGCAAGAACCTCCCGACCTCCCGCGACGAGCGAGTCCATGTCCGGGTGGCCGAGATCGACGGCATCGACGTCGTCCGGATCAGCGGGGGAGAGGCCCGATGACCAAGCACCTCATCTCGTCGGCCGACCTGACCCGTCGCGAGGTCGAGGACATCCTCGAGACCGCCGGCTCGATGCACGACCTGCAGCGGCGCGAGGTCAAGAAGGTTCCGACGCTGCGCGGCCGCACCGTGATCAACTTCTTCTTCGAGGACTCGACGCGCACCCGCTCGTCCTTCGAGATCGCCGGCAAGTGGATGTCGGCCGACACGATCAACCTCTCGGCCAAGGGCTCCTCGACGAGCAAGGGCGAGAGCCTGCGCGACACGGCCATGACCGTCGATGCGATGGCGGTCGACGCCCTGGTCATCCGGCACCACGCGAGCGGGGCGTGCCACCAGGTCGCACAGTGGGTGCGGTGCAGCGTCATCAACGCCGGTGACGGGACGCACGAGCACCCCACCCAGGCGCTTCTCGACGCCTACACGCTCCGCACCCGGATGGGCGACCTCGATGGCCGGCACGTGGCCATCGTCGGCGACCTGACGCACTCGCGGGTCTTCCGCAGCAATGTCATCACCTTGAAGACCCTTGGCGCCAAGGTGACCGTCGTGGCGCCACCGACCCTCATGCCCAGCGGCATCGGGGCCTGGAGCGCGGCCGACGGCTTCGCGACGAGCTGGGACCTCGACGAGGTCCTGGAAGGACGCGGCGAGCATGGCGACGTCGACGCCGTGATGATGCTCCGGGTGCAGCGCGAGCGGATGAGCGGTGGGTTCTTCCCGACGGCGCGCGAGTACACCGTCGGCTACGGCCTGACCCGCGACCGCCTCGACACGCTCGTGACCCGCAACCCCGACGTGCTCGTCCTTCATCCCGGGCCGATGAACCGCGGGCTCGAGATCGCGCCCGAGGCTGCCGACTCGCCACAGTCCGTCGTTCTCGACCAGGTGTCGGCCGGCGTCGCGGTGCGGATGGCCGTGCTCTACCACCTGCTCGCCGGAGACGACGGGCCACCAGCCGTCCCGACGAGTGCCGCGCCCTCGGAAGGAGCGACCCGATGACCCGACTGCTCATCAGAGGAGCCCGACTGCTCGGGGCCGACGCAGCAGACCTGCTCGTCGTCGACGGCGTCATCCGTGAGGTCGGGTCGCTCGGTCCGGTCGCGTCGGCTCCGGACACCGAGGTCCTGGACGCTGACGGGCTCGTCGCGCTGCCCGGACTGGTCGACCTCCACGTCCACCTGCGGGAGCCGGGCCGTGAGGACGCCGAGACGATCGCCACCGGCTCGGCGGCAGCGGCGGCGGGGGGCTACACCGCGGTCTACGCCATGGCCAACACCAGCCCGGTCACCGACACCGCAGAGGCCGCCGAGCGGGTGCTCGACCTCGGACGTGCCTGCGGCCTGACCGAGGTCGTGCCCGTGGGCGCCGTCACCAAGGGCCTTGAGGGCGCCGAGCTCGCTGAGCTCGGCCTCATGGCGCGGTCCCGGGCGCAGGTGCGGGTGTTCTCCGACGACGGACACTGCGTCCACGACGCCCGCATCATGCGCCGAGCCCTGGAGTACCTCAAGCCGTTCGGCGGCGTGGTGTCCCAGCATGCCCAGGAGCCGCGGCTCGCCGGGCCTGACGCCTGCTGCCACGAGGGCGAGATCTCCGGGCGGCTCGGCCTGCCCGGCTGGCCCGGGGTCGCCGAGGAGTCGATCGTCGCCCGCGACGTCATGCTGGCTCGCCACACCGGCTCTCGCGTGCACATCGCCCACGTGTCCACTGCCGGCACGGTCGAGGTGATCCGGTGGGCCAAGGCGCAGGGCATCTCCGTCACGGCGGAGGTCACGCCGCACCACCTGGCCCTCACGACCGACCTGCTGACCGGCTACGACCCCGTCTACAAGGTCAACCCGCCGCTGCGCCCGACGGAGGACGTCGCGGCGCTGCGAGAGGCCCTCGCCGACGGCACGATCGACGCCGTCGCCACCGACCACGCACCACACGCGCGGCACGACAAGGAGCACGCCTTCGTCGACGCGGCGTTCGGCATGATCGGCCTGGAGACGGCGCTCTCGGTCGTCAGCGAGGTGCTGGTGCGGCCAGGCCTGATTGACTGGGCCGACGTGGCGCGAGTCATGTCCGTCGCCCCTGCCGGCATCGGCGGCCTTGCGCACCAAGGCCGCCCGCTCGAGGCGGGGAGCCCGGCCCACATCACGCTCGTCGACCCCGACCGCGAGGTCACGGTCGACGCGACCGCGAGCCGCAGCCGGTCCCGCAACAACCCGTGGCACGGACGGACGTTCCGCGGCGCCGTGACGACCACGGTCTTCGGAGGTCGGGTGACCTTCGTCGCGGACCCGGAGTCCCACACCGAACGAGTACTGACGAACGCGAACGCATCGGGGGCTGACGAGTGACCACCCAGACACCCATCCACGTGCCGGGTCGCAACGGCCGCACCAGCCGGCTTCGAGAGGCCGCCGTCCTCGTGCTCGAGGACGGTCGCACCTTCCGCGGGGCCTCCTACGGCGCCCGCGGCGAGACTGTCGGCGAGGCGGTGTTCTCGACGGGGATGACCGGATATCAGGAGACCCTCACGGACCCGAGCTACCACCGCCAGGTCATCGTCATGACGGCTCCTCACGTGGGAAACACCGGCGTCAACACCGAGGATGACGAGAGCACTCGCATCTGGGTCGCGGGCTACGTCGTGCGCGACCCGGCCCTCAGGTCGTCCAGCTGGCGCGCGACGCGTGACCTCGAGGACGAGCTGCGCGACCAGAGAGTGGTCGGGATCTGCGAGGTCGACACCCGGGCGCTGACCCGCCACCTGCGCGAGCGCGGCGCGATGCGGGTCGGGATCTTCAGCGGCGTCGCCGCAGAGCGGCCCGAGGCGGACCTGCTGGAGGCAGTGCGCCGGAGCCCGCAGATGGCCGGCGCAGCGCTCGCCGAGGAGGTGACGACGACCGAGCCGTATGCCGTCCCTGCCGTCGGCGAGAAGCGCTTCACCGTCGCTGCGGTCGACCTGGGGATCAAGGCGATGACGCCCCAGCTCATGGCGCAGCGCGGCATCGAGGTCCATGTGCTGCCCGCCACTGCGTCCTTCGAGGACATCATGGCCGTCGGTGACGGCGGCCCGGACGGTGTCTTCTTCTCCAACGGGCCGGGCGACCCGGCGACGGCCGAGCGCGAGGTGGCGCTGCTGCGGCAGGTGCTCGATGCCGGCGTCCCGTTCTTCGGGATCTGTTTCGGCAACCAGCTGCTCGGGCGGGCTCTCGGGTTCGGCACGTACAAGCTGAAGTACGGCCACCGGGGCATCAACCAGCCGGTCATGGACCGGTCCACGAGGAAGGTCGAGGTCACCGCGCACAACCACGGCTTCGCCGTGGATGCCCCGCTCGACCGCGACAGCGACACGGCATACGGCCGGGCACGCGTGTCGCACGTCTGCCTCAACGATGACGTCGTCGAGGGTCTCGAGTGCCTCGACGTGCCGGCCTACTCGGTGCAGTACCACCCAGAGGCGGCAGCGGGACCCCACGACGCCGCATACCTCTTCGACCGCTTCGTGGAGCTCATGACCAACGCGAGCGGAGCGAGCAAGTAATGCCTCAGCGTGACGACATCAAGAGCGTCCTGGTCATCGGCTCGGGGCCGATCGTCATCGGCCAGGCGTGCGAGTTCGACTACTCCGGCACCCAGGCGTGCCGGGTGCTGCGCGAGGAGGGCATCCGGGTCGTCCTCGTCAACAGCAACCCGGCCACGATCATGACGGACCCGGAGTTCGCCGACGCGACGTACGTCGAGCCGATCACGCCGGAGGTCGTCGAGGCGATCATCGCCAAGGAACGGCCCGATGCGGTCCTCGCCACGCTCGGTGGCCAGACTGCCCTGAACTGCGCGATCGCCCTGCACGAGAACGGCGTCCTCGAGAAGTACGGGTGCCCGCTCATCGGCGCCAACGTCGAGGCGATCCAGCTCGGTGAGGACCGCGAGGCCTTCAAGGGCGTCGTCGAGCGCTGCGGCGCGGAGTCGGCCCGCAGCATCATCTGCCACACGATGGACGAGTGCCTGGCCGCCGCCGGGGAGCTGAGCTACCCGGTTGTCGTCCGCCCGTCGTTCACCATGGGCGGCCTGGGCTCCGGGTTCGCCTACGACGAGGCGGACCTGCGCCGCATCGCCGGGCAGGGCCTGCAGTACAGCCCGACCACGGAGGTCCTGCTCGAGGAGTCCATCCTCGGCTGGAAGGAGTACGAGCTCGAGGTCATGCGCGACCACGCCGACAACGTCGTGGTGGTCTGCTCGATCGAGAACCTCGACCCGATGGGCGTGCACACCGGCGACTCGATCACGGTGGCGCCGGCGCTGACACTGACCGACCGCGAGTACCAGCGGCTGCGGGACATCGGCATCGCGGTCATCCGCGAGGTGGGCGTCGACACGGGTGGCTGCAACATCCAGTTCGCGGTCAACCCGCGCGACGGCAGGGTCATCGTCATCGAGATGAACCCCCGCGTGTCCCGGTCCAGCGCTCTCGCGTCGAAGGCGACCGGGTTCCCGATCGCCAAGATCGCGGCGAAGATGGCGATCGGCTACACGCTGGACGAGGTGCCCAACGACATCACCCGGGAGACGCCGGCGAGCTTCGAGCCGACGCTCGACTACGTCGTCGTCAAGGTGCCGCGATTTGCGTTCGAGAAGTTCCCTGCGGCCGACCCCACCCTGACGACGACCATGAAGTCGGTCGGCGAGGCGATGTCGATCGGGCGGAACTTCACCGAGGCCCTCCAGAAGGCGCTGCGCTCACTGGAGAAGAAGGGCGCGACGTTCCACTGGGATGGCGAGATCGGCAAGGCTGCCGCGGAGCGGGCCCTCGAGGAGGCCCGGGTCCCGACCGATGGGCGCATCGTGCTGGTGCAGCAGGCCCTTCGGGGTGGGTGCTCGGTCGAGGAGGTCCACGCCGCGACCGGCATCGACCCGTGGTTCCTCGACCAGATCGCGCTCGTCAACGACGTTGCCGCCATGCTCGCGGATGCCCCGGAGCTGACACCCGACCTGCTCCGCCTGGTCAAGCGACACGGCTTCAGTGACGCACAGGTCGCGGGCATCCGCCGTATGCCGGAGGCCGTGGTCCGCGGGGTTCGCCACGCCCTCGGGGTGCGCCCGGTGTACAAGACGGTCGACACGTGTGCGGCCGAGTTCGCGGCGCGCACGCCTTACCACTACTCGTCGTACGACGAGGAGACCGAGGTCGAGCCCCGCGAGCGGCCGGCCGTCATCATCCTGGGCTCCGGACCGAACCGCATCGGCCAGGGGGTCGAGTTCGACTACTCCTGCGTGCACGCGTCGTTCTCCTTGCGGGACAAGGGTTTCGACACCGTCATGGTCAACTGCAACCCGGAGACCGTGTCGACCGACTACGACACCAGCAGCCGCCTCTACTTCGAGCCGCTGACCCTGGAGGACGTCCTCGAGGTCATCCACGCCGAGTCGCTGGCCGGGCCGATCGCGGGAGTGATCGTCCAGCTGGGCGGGCAGACGCCGCTGGGTCTGGCCAGGGCCCTCGCCGCGGAGGGCGTCCCGATCGTCGGCACGTCACCCGAGGCGATCCACCTCGCCGAGGACCGCGGGGCTTTCGGACAGGTCCTCGCGCGCGCCGGGCTGGTGGCACCCAAGCACGGGACGGCATACGGCCCCGACGAAGCCCTCGCGGTGGCACGCGAGATCGGGTACCCGGTCCTGGTCCGCCCGTCCTACGTCCTCGGTGGCCGCGGCATGGTGATCGTCTACGACGACGACTCGCTCGTGACGTACGTCGAGAAGGCCACCGAGGCCTCTCCCGACCACCCGATCCTCATCGACCGGTTCCTCGACGACGCCATCGAGATCGACGTCGACGCGCTGTTCGACGGCGAGGATATGTACCTCGGCGGCATCATGGAGCACGTCGAGGAGGCCGGCATCCACTCGGGTGACAGCTCGTGCACCCTGCCGCCCGCCACGCTCGGGGACGGTGAGCTCGGGCGGGTCCGCGAGGCCACCCGCAAGCTGGCCGAGGGCATCGGCGTCCGCGGCCTGATGAACGTCCAGTTCGCCCTGGCGCAGGACATCCTCTATGTCATCGAGGCCAACCCGAGGGCATCGCGCACCGTGCCGTTCGTCGCCAAGGCCACGGGCGTGCCCCTCGCGAGCGCGGCCGCTCGGGTCATGCTCGGAGCGAGCATCAAGGAGCTCCGCGAGGAGGGCCTGCTGCCGGCGGTCGGCGACGGTGGGGCGATGCCGGCACACGCGCCCGTGTCGTGCAAGGAGGCGGTGCTGCCCTTCAAGCGGTTCCGCACCAAGGAGGGTGTGGCCGTCGACTCGCTGCTCGGCCCGGAGATGCGCTCGACGGGCGAGGTCATGGGCATCGACGTCGACTTCGGTTCGGCGTTCTCCAAGGCCCAGCAGGGCAGCGGCTCGGCCCTGCCGCGCTCAGGCGCGATCTTCGTCTCTGTCGCGAACCGCGACAAGCGCGCCATGCTCTTCCCGGTCAAGCGGCTCGTCGACCTCGGCTTCACGATCCTTGCGACGAGCGGCACCGCTGCGGTCCTCAAGCGCAACGGCATCGAGGCGACCCTCGTGCGCAAGATCACGGAGCGCGGCGACGCCGACCGTGGCGAGCCCTCGATCGTCGACCTCATCCTCGACGGCACCGTGCAGATGGTCGTCAATACCCCCTCAGGGCAGGATGCGCGTGCCGACGGCTACGCGATCCGGGCGGCGACGACCAGCGCCGACAAGCCCATCGTCACGACGATCGCGACCCTGGCCGCAGCCGTGCTCGGCATCGAGGCGCAGCTGACCGAGGAGATCCGCGTCAAGTCGCTCCAGGACCACGCCCGCGACCTCGACCTCTACGGTCGCCGGGCCCTCGTCGGCACGGGGGCGGAAGCGTGACGGGCTCGACCGTGGGTGGGACCGGCCTGCGGGCCAAGGTGGTGCAGGAGGTTGCCGAGGTGATCGCCACCCGGCGCGTCGGGGCCTACCAGCACATCACTCTCGTCGCGCCCGGCGTCGCCGAGCTGGCGCGGCCCGGTCAGTTCGTTGCGCTCGCCGTCGGCGGCGAGGCGTCGGCGACCCTGCTGCGCCGGTCGTTCTCGATCCACAGGGCCACTCCCAGCGGGACCTACGGCGGCACTGTCGAGATCGTGGTCTCCGCCGTCGGCGTCGGCACCCGGTGGATCGTCGAGCGCGAGCCGCACGACACCATCGACGTCGTCGGCCCGCTGGGCAAGCAGTTCCCCCTGACGACCGAGCCCGTCCCGTGTGTCCTCGTCGGCGGCGGCTACGGCAGCGCCCCGCTCTTCTGGCTCGCGTCCGACCTGCGCGAACGCGGCTGTCACGTCGAGATGGTGCTCGGCGCCGCGAGCGAGGACCGCCTTTTCGGCGTCGTCGAGGCACGACGCAGCTGTGACGGCGTGACCGTGACCACCGACGACGGGTCCGCCGGACAGCGTGGCTGGGTGAGCGACGTGCTGCCCGGCATCATCGAGCGCACCGGCGCAGCGGTCGTCTACGGCTGCGGGCCGATGGGCATGCTGCGCGCCATCACCGAGGTGGCCCGCGACCACGGAGCGGTCGCCCAGGTCGCGGTCGAGGAGTCGATGGCGTGCGGTGTCGGCGTGTGCATGACGTGCGTCATGCCGGTCGTCGGCACGGACGGGCTGACGAGGATGGTCCGTTCGTGCGTCGAAGGGCCCGTGTTCAGGGGGGATCGGGTGCGCTGGGACGCCTTCGACGGCAATCACGCCCGAGTGCCCGACGACGCGGTCGGCGCACCGAAGGTGGGGGGTCACTGATGGTCGACCTCGCCGTGGACCTGGCCGGACAGCGTCTGCCCAACCCGCTCATGACCGCATCGGGGTGTGCGGCAAACGGCAAGGAGCTCCACCGCTTCTTCGACGTCGCCGACCTCGGAGCGTTCGTCACCAAGTCGGTCATGGCCGAGCCGCGCTCGGGCCGGGGCACGCCCCGGATGGCCGAGACGCCCTCGGGGATGCTCAACTCCATCGGGCTCCAGGGGCCGGGCATCGAGGCGTTCGTCGACGAGGACCTCGCCTGGCTCGCGTCCGTCGGCGCTCGGGTCCTGCCGTCGATCGCCGGTAGCTCGAGCGCGGAGTACGCCCATGTGGCCGCGACCCTGCGGGCGAGCCGCCACGTCGGCGCCGTCGTCGGAGTCGAGGTCAACATCTCGTGCCCCAACGTCGCGAACCGCGGCCTGGTGTTCGCGTGCGACCCGGGGGCCTCGGCCAAGGTCATCGGGCTGGTGCGAGAGCAGCTGCCGCCGGAGATCCCGGTCTTCGCCAAGCTGAGCCCGGACGTCACGGACATCACCGCGATCGCGTCGGCTTGCGTCGATGCAGGCGCCGACGGTCTCACCATGATCAACACCCTGCTCGGCCTCGTGATCGACACCGACACCATGCGACCACAGCTCGGCGGCATCACGGGCGGTCTCTCCGGGCCGGCCATCCGGCCGGTCGCGGTGCGCGCCATCTGGCAGGTCCGTCGAGCGATGATCGAGGGCCGCATCCGGACCGTGCCGATCATCGGCGTCGGCGGCGTGCGGACCGGCCGCGACGCACTCGAGCTCGTCGCCGCCGGTGCCAGCGCCATCCAGGTCGGCACGGCCGTGTTCAACGACCCGTCGGCCCCGGTGCGGGTTCTCCGTGAGCTGTGCGAGCTGCTCGACGCCAAGGGGTACGCCCGCTTCGCAGACGCGGTGGGGATCGCCCACCGAGACTGAGTCGACACCGGGCTGCGAGCCCCTCCCAAACCAGAACTGGAGTCCGACGATGACCACAAGCTTCGGGGCCCGCCTCCAGGCCGCGATGCGCCTCAACGGTCCGCTCTGTGCCGGCATCGACCCCCACCGGTCACTCGTCGAGTCGTGGGGGCTGACCTACGACGTCGCCGGGCTGGAGCGGTTCGCGCTCACGTGCGTCGAGGCCTTCGCCGGCCGCGTCGCCGCGGTCAAGCCGCAGTCGGCATTCTTCGAGGTGTTCGGCAGCCGCGGGCTCGCCGTGCTCGAACGCGTCATCACCGAGCTCCGCGAGGCCGAGACCCTGACGATCCTCGACGCCAAGCGCGGTGACATCGGGTCGACGATGACGGCATACGCGGAGGCCTATCTCGGCAAGGACGCCGTCGCGCCACCGGACGCGCTCACCGTGAGCCCCTACCTCGGCTACGAGTCGCTCCGGCCTGCCATCGACCTCGCCGAGCAGACCGGCCGGGGTGTCTTCGTCCTAGCTCTCACCTCGAACCCGGAGGGCGCGACCGTCCAGCACGCCGTCCGAGATGGACGTTATGTGGCGGCCTCAATGGTGGAGGGCGCGTCAGCCGACAACGCCCAGGCTCGCGCTCGTGGCGAGCTGGGCAGCGTCGGCCTCGTCATCGGCGCGACCGTCGGCAGCGCGGTCTCCGACCTCGGGCTCGACCTCGTCGCCGCCGCGACGCCCGTTCTGGCGCCGGGCATCGGGGCGCAGGGCGGCACGGTGGACACGATCGCCGCGACGTTCGGTCGGGCGCGGGGACAGGTGCTCGCCGCGTCGAGCCGCGAGATCCTCTCCGCAGGTCCCGAGCCGGGACGCCTGGCTGCGCAGACCCGGCGCGTCGCCGAGTCGCTCCTGGCCTGACTCAGGGCACCCACTTGTGCCACTCGCAGGACGCACCAACGCGCACGGCATACGGTGGGGTCGTGCGAGCGACGACCGCGCGCACGGGGACGCTGATCCTCGTGGCGGCGATACTGTCGATCTCTGCCTGCTCGTCGTCGAGCCAGGCATACTGCGACGCGCTCACGTCGGCCGAGTCCGAGTGGGCGTCGGCCGGTGCCTCCCTGCAGAACAAGGAGGCCGCGACCCATTTCGTCGCGACCGTCAGGCAGATCGAGGTCAAGGCGCCCGACGAGGTGAGGTCGGAGTGGATCTCGCTCGAGTCACTGTTCGAGAAGTTCACCGTGGACAAGCCGGACCTCACGGCGCTCACGCAACAGATGCAGGGCTTCGAGAGCGCCGCCAAGAAGATCGAGACCCACGCGAAGGAGACCTGCGGGATCGACCTCTCCAAGTGAGGCGGTGCCGCCGCGACGATGCGCGGCGATGACCACGGCCGTGGGGATCGCGGCCGTGGGGATCGCGCCCCCGCGTTGCGGCGCGGACGTGCGGCTCGCTAGGTTCGGCGGAGACAACATCTGGATCGGGCGGGGGCGCAGTCGTTCCCGCAGGCAGCGAGGAGACCGAAGACCGTGGCGCTTCCACCGCTCACCCCTGAGCAACGGGCAGCAGCTCTTGAGAAGGCTGCGGCCGCTCGTCGGGAGCGGGCGGCGGTCAAGAACCGCCTCAAGTACTCCAGCGGCTCGCTCGCCGAGGTCCTCGAGGATGGCAAGATCGACCCCGTCATCGGCAAGCTGAAGGTGACCGAGCTGCTCGAGTCGATGCCGGGCGTCGGCCGGGTCCGGGCCAAGGCGATCATGGCCGAGGTCGGCATCGCCGAGTCCCGCCGCGTGCGCGGCCTCGGGGCCAACCAGGTCGCGGCCCTGTTGCGCCGCTTCGAACGGCAGTGATGTCGGCGGAGCCCACCACCAGGACGCCCTCGCAGAACCACGGCCCACGGCCGGGCAGTCTCACAGTGCTCGCCGGGCCGACCGCTGTCGGCAAGGGCACCATCGCCTCCTATGTCCGCACGCACTTCCCCGGAGTGTGGTTCTCGGTCTCGATGACGACGCGCAAGCCACGTCCGGGGGAGGTCGACGGGGTGCATTACCACTTCGTCGATGACCAGGAGTTCGACCGTCTCGTGGCCGCCGGACAGTTCCTCGAGTACGCCGTCGTGCACGGCGCGGCGAAGTACGGCACGCCGCGCGGTCCCGTCGAGCGGGCGATCCGCGAGGGCCGGGACGCCCTGCTCGAGATCGACCTGCAGGGAGCGCGCCAGGTGCGGGAGAGCTGGCCCGACGCGCTCTTCGTGTTCCTCGACCCGCCGAGCTGGGACGAGCTGGTGCGTCGTCTCGTCGGCAGAGGCACCGAGGGGGAGGCCGAGCGGGAGCGCCGGCTCGAGACCGCGCGGGCCGAGCTGGCAGCCAAGCCCGAGTTCGACGAGGTCATCGTCAACGACGATGTTCGGCGTGCGAGCGAGGAACTCGTATCATTGATGAGATCGGGGCACGCCACCCGGTGAGCCTTGCTGCGCGTCCATCCGCATGGAGCACAAGGTTCGCCCCGATTCACCACGATTCACCGAAACGAAACGAGATCACTGTGTCCGGTACCCAGGCTGCTCCCATCGGCATCACCAACCCGCCGATCGACGACCTCCTGACCGCCGCCGACTCCAAGTACGCGCTCGTCATCTACTCCGCGAAGCGGGCTCGCCAGATCAACGCCTACTACTCCCAGCTGCAGGAGGGTCTGCTCGACTACGTCGGCCCGCTCGTCGAGACCGAGGTCCACGAGAAGCCGCTGTCGATCGCGCTGCGCGAGATCAACGAGGGCCTGCTCACCTCCGAGCCGACCGAGGCCTGAGTCGGTCCGACACCCGGACCGAAGAGCAGGGAGCACCCACCACTGATGCAGTCGCTGCGGGTCGTCCTCGGAGTGAGCGGCGGGATCGCCGCCTACAAGGCGTGCTCCCTGCTACGGCTGTTCACGGAGAACGGCCACGACGTCACGGTCGTGCCGACCGAGGCTGCCCTGCGGTTCGTGGGGGCGCCGACCTGGTCTGCGCTCTCCGGCAAGCCGGTGAGCACCGACGTGTGGTCATCAGTGCACGAGGTCCCGCACGTGCGGATCGGGCAGAACGCCGACCTCGTTGTCGTCGCGCCGGCCACGGCTGACGTGCTCGCCAAGGCTGCCGCCGGTCTCGCTGACGACCTGCTCACCAACACGCTGCTCACGGCGCGCTGCCCGGTGGCGTTCGCGCCAGCCATGCACACCGAGATGTGGGAGCACCCTGCCACGCGCGCGAACGTCGCGACGCTCCGCTCGCGCGGCGCGCATGTCATCGACCCCGCCTCCGGGCGGCTGACGGGCGCCGACACCGGGCCGGGCCGGCTGCCTGAGCCCGAGGACCTGTATGCCGCGTGCCTGGCGATCGTGTCCCGCGGGCACTCCGAGGGCTCGTCGGAGGTGGTCGATCGCCCGCCGACTGTCGAGCGCCCCGTCGGTCGCCTCGACCTGGCCGGCCGCAAGGTCGTCGTCAGTGCTGGTGGGACCCGCGAGCCGCTGGACCCAGTGCGGTTCCTCGGCAACCGCAGCTCGGGCAAGCAGGGCTGGGCCATCGCGCGGGCTGCAGCCGCGCGTGGTGCCGAGGTCACGCTCGTCGCGGCGAACGTCGCGCTTCCCGCGCCCGACGGCATACGCGTGCTCCCGGTCGAGACCACCCTCGAGCTGATGGGGTCGGTGCTCGGCGAGGCGGCCACCTCCGACGTCGTCGTCATGGCGGCCGCGCCGGCCGACTTCCGCCCGGCCCAGGTGAGCGACAGCAAGATCAAGAAGGCAAGCACTTCCCGGGATGACGGTTCCGTCGACGGGTCGGGCAGCGCGCTGACCCTGCGCCTCGTCGAGAACCCCGACATCGTCCGTGCCCTCGTCGGCGAGCGTGCCGAGCGTGGCGACGGGCGGCGGCCGGTCGTGGTGAGCTTCGCCGCCGAGACCGGCGACGCCACCGGAAGTGTCATGGACCACGCGCGAGCGAAGTTCGAACGCAAGGGCAGCGACGTCCAGGTCGTCAACGAGGTCGGGGTCGACAAGACCTTCGGCCGCGACGACACGACCGTGCACATCCTGCTTCGCGGCAGCGACGACGTGACCACCGTCGGTCCGACGACCAAGGACGTCGTGGCCGATGCGCTGTGGGACGCCGTCGTGCCGCTACTGACCTGAGGATTACACTCGGCGCCCTACGCCGACCACGGGCTCATCGTGGTCGCGACGCGGCGCACAACCACCGCACAGAGCTAGGGAGAGCAAGTGACCGCACGTCTGTTCACGTCCGAGTCCGTCACCGAGGGGCACCCGGACAAGATCTGCGACCAGATCAGCGACTCGATCCTCGATGCCCTCCTCGCCGAGGACAAGCACGCGCGCGTCGCAGTCGAGACGTTGGTCACGACCGGCCTGGTGCACGTGGCCGGGGAGGTGTCCACGACGGGGTACGTCGAGATCCCCAAGCTGGTGCGCGACACGATCCTCGAGGTGGGCTACGACGGCTCGCAGAAGGGCTTCGACGGTCGCACCTGTGGCGTGTCCATCTCCATCGGCGCCCAGTCGCCCGACATCGCCCAGGGCGTTGACACGGCGCACGAGAACCGCCACGGCGGCGTCGACCCGCTCGACAAGCAAGGGGCCGGCGACCAGGGCCTCATGTTCGGCTACGCCTGCGACGACACCGCCGAGCTCATGCCCCTGCCGATCTTCCTGGCCCATCGGCTCGCCGAGCGCCTGACCCAGGTGCGCAAGAGCGAGGAGCTGGCCTACCTGCGCCCCGACGGCAAGACCCAGGTCACCATCGCCTACGAGGGCGACAAGGCGGTCAAGCTCGACACGGTCGTGCTCTCGACGCAGCACGCCCCTGACGTCTCGCTCGAGGGCATGCTCGAGCCGGACATCAAGGCACACGTGTTCGAGCCCGTTCTCGCCGAGCTCGCCGCCGAGGGGACCGACCTCGACACGTCCGACTTCCGTGCGCTCATCAACCCCACCGGCCGGTTCGAGATCGGCGGGCCGATGGGCGACGCCGGGCTCACCGGCCGCAAGATCATCGTCGACACCTACGGTGGCATGGCCCGCCACGGCGGTGGCGCCTTCTCGGGCAAGGACCCGAGCAAGGTCGACCGCTCCGGCGCCTACGCCATGCGCTGGGTCGCCAAGAACATCGTGGCTGCGGGTCTCGCTCGCCGTTGCGAGGTCCAGGTTGCGTACGCCATCGGCAAGGCCCAGCCCGTGGGCCTCTACGTCGAGACGTTCGGCACCGAGACCGTGCCGACCGACGCCATCCAGGGCGCCATCACGAAGGTCTTCGACCTGCGGCCCGCCGCTATCGTCGACGCGCTCGACCTGCTCCGGCCGATCTACCGGCCCACCGCGGCATACGGCCACTTCGGCCGCACCAAGGCCGACGGCGTCGAGAACGGCTTCACGTGGGAGCGGACCGACCGTGTGGATGCGCTGAGGGCCGCCGTCTCCGGCTGAGACTAGATTCGCCCCCGTGGGCGACGACCTCAATCCGCAGCGACCGGCCGACCGGCCGGTCGCTGCGGTTGTCGTGGAGACCCCGCTGGCCCATCTGGACCGCCTCTTCGAGTACGCCGTGCCTGACGAGCTGGCCACGGACGCCGTGCCGGGCGCTCGGGTGCGGGTGCGCTTCTCTGGCCGCGATCTCGACGGTTTCGTCGTCGAGCGACGCGAGCGGGCCGAGCACGCCGGACAGCTGACGCCCTTGCGCCGCGTGGTCAGTCCCGAGCCGGTGCTCACGCCGGAAGTGCTGGAGCTGTCGCGTGCCGTCGCCGGACGGTATGCCGGCACCGTGAGCGATGTGCTCCGGCTCGCCGTGCCCAAGCGGCACGCCACCGCGGAGCGGAACCTGCCCGTCGAGCCGCCACCGTGCGGGCCGGTGACGGCGCCCGCTCCGGGCCCGTGGGCGGCATACCCGGCCGGGCCCGCATGGCTGCGCCGCATAGCCGACGGTGAGGGGCCGGCCGCCGCCTGGCAGGCGCTGCCCGGACGGCGGACCGACGAGGACTGGCCGGCCGCCTTCGCGACCGCCGCCGCGACGGCCATGGCGGCGGGGCGCGGCTCCGTGCTCATCGTGCCGGACCATCGTGATGTCGACCGGCTCGAGTCCGCTCTCGTCGCCTTGGTCGGCAAGGGGAGGCACGTCCGGCTCACCGCGGACCAAGGACCGCAGGCGAGGTACACCGCGTGGCTGAAGGTGCTTCGGGGCCACGTTCGTGTCGTCATCGGCACGAGGGCCGCGGCCTTCGCGCCGGTGCACGACCTCGGGCTGGTCGCGTGGTGGGACGACGGGGATGACCTCCTGGCCGAGCCGAGGGCGCCCTATCACCAGGTCGGTGTCGTGCTCCAGCTGCGTGCCGCTGCCACCGGCGCCGCGCTGCTTTCGGGAGGGTTCGGCCGCAGCCTGCGAGTCCAGCTCGGCGTCGAGGCCGGGCTCATGGTGCCCGTCGAGCCGACCCCGGCCGCCCTGCGCGAGGCAATGCCGCGCGTCACCATTGCGGGCGAAGGCGCCGACGAGGAGCGTGACGGTCCTGCCGCACGCGCACACATCCCCTCCCGCGCGTGGCGGATCGCCAAGGACGGCCTCGTCGACGGGCCGGTCCTGCTTCAGGTGCCCAGGCGGGGGTACCTCCCCGCACTCAGCTGTGCGCAGTGCCGCACCCCGGTGCGCTGTGCTCGCTGCCAGGGTCCCGTAGCGCTCGGTTCGCCGGGGGCCGCGCCCACGTGTCGGTGGTGCGCCCTGCCGGTGGCCGGTGGACGCTTCGAGTGCGTCCATTGTGGCTCGCATCGGCTGCGGTCCGCGGTCACCGGAGCGCGGCGGACCGCCGAGGAGATCGGCCGGGCCTTCCCGGGTGTGCCTGTTCACACGTCCGGATCGGGGGAGGTGCTGGCGACCGTGGGGGCAGCGCCGTCGCTCGTGATCTCCACACCGGGCGCGGAGCCCGTGGCCGATGGGGGTTACTCGGCCGTCGTGCTCCTTGACGCCTGGGCGATGCTCGACCTTCCCGTGCTCGACGCACCGCTGGAAGCGGCTCGGCGGTGGATGGCGGCCGCCGCCCTGGCGAGTGAGGGTCGCGCTGTGGTCCTCTGCGGCGCTCCGGAGGCGATCGCTCTGCCAGCCGTCGAGGCGCTGGTGCGCTGGGACCCCGCGTGGCTGGCCGCCCGCGAGCTTGCCGACCGGCGCGAGCTGGGACTGCCTCCGGCCGTGCGAATCGCCCAGCTGACGGGCCGCCGGCGGGCCCTCGAGGAAGCGTTGACCCAGGTGGACCTGCCAGCGGCGGCCCAGGTGCTCGGTCCTCTGCCGTTCTCGCCGGGCTTCGGCGGAGCCAGGTCGGCGGGTGGGGAGCGCGGACCGGGTATGCCGGTGGGGTCGAGAACCTCGGCAGCGGGCGGAGGCGCGGGAGCGGTGGGAGCTGCGGGGGAGCGGTCACCGGCTGACCATCAGGTGCTGGTGAGGGTGCCCGTGGGGGACACCACGGCACTCACGCACGCGCTCGTGGCCCTGAAGGCCTTTCGGTCCGCACGCAAGGCGTCTGAGGTCGTCGCCGTGCGAGTGGACCCGCTGGACATGGGGTGACCGCGACCTGTGAGTTGCTGCTCGCGGCGATCCGGTGATGTTCCGGTGGTGATGAGGCCAAGCGGTGATTGCCTGGTGATTGCGTCGGGTGGTGACGCGGCCTAGTGGTGATGTCGGTCGGGTGGTGATTTGAATCGCCCCGGGTCTGGTGGAGGGTCTGATCCCACGAAAGGGTGGAGTCATGCCTGTTCCGAGGAAGTACACGGACGAGCTGCGTGAGCGCTCGGTTCGGATGGTCAAGGAGACGCTCGGGGACAACCCCGGGATGGGTCTGCGGACGGCCTGTAGCCAGGTGGGTGACCAGTTGGGGATCCCGGCGGCGACGTTGCGGAACTGGCTGGCGCTCGGGCCGGTCGAGCGCCCCGGGCCAGGTCGCGGGAGGGTCGCCGGGACCGGTCGACGCGGCCGGGCGGATTGCTCAGCTGGAGAAGGAGAACCGGGAGCTGCGCCGGGCGAACGCGATTCTGAAGAGCGCGTCGGCTTTCTTCGCGGCGGAGCTCGACCGCCCATCGCCACGTTGATCGCGTACATCGAGGAGTACAAGGACCAGTTCGGGGTCGAGCCGAGCTGCTCAGTCTTGACCGAGGCTGAGGCAAAGATCGCCCCGAGCACGTACTACGCCGCCAGGTCCCGGCCCCCGTCGCGGCGGGCGCTCAGTGACGCGGCGCTGGATGAGCGGATCGCGCGGCTGTGGGAGGCCAACTATGGCGTGTACGGGGCTCGCAAGATGTGGAAGGCGCTGAACCGGGAGCATCGCGCGGATGCGTTCGGTCAGGCCACGACCCAGCGGTACGAGCCAGTCGCGCGGTGCACGGTGGAACGGCGATGCGCGCGCTGGGGTACGTGGGTGCGGTCGCCGGTGACCACAAGCGGGCCCGCACCACGATCCGGGGCAAGGCGCCGTGCCCGCGGGACGCGCTGAACCGGGACTTCACCGCTGAGGCGCCCAACACCCGCTGGGTCGCGGACATCACCTACGTGCCCAGCTGGGCCGGGTTCGTGTACGTCGCGTTCGTGACGGACCTGTACAGCCGCCGCATCGTGGGCTGGCGGGTGGCCTCGACGCTGCGCTCGGACCTGGCGCTGGACGCCCTCGAGCAGGGCATCTGGCAGCGACGGCACGAGGGCCACGACCTGGCCGGGCTGGTGCACCACTCCGACCGCGGCGTTCAGTACCTGTCGATCCGCTACACCGAACGCCTCGACGAGGCCGGCATCATCGCCTCGGTTGGGTCCAAGGGCGACTCCTATGACAACGCCGCCGCGGAGGCCCTCAACCGGCTGTTCAAGACCGAGCTGATCCACCGAGCCGGCCCATGGCGGTCCCTCGAGCATGTCGAGTTCGAGGTCCTCAAATGGGTCGACTGGTACAACCGCGAACGACTCCACTCCTGGTGCGACGACATCCCGCCAATCGAGTACGAGACCAACTACTACGCTGCCAACACCGCTGCCCCGGCACCCGCCGAGGAAGCACACCTGACTCTCCACTGAACCCGGGGCGATTCAATTCGCGGCCTTTGAGACCGTGCCTCGTGGCGATCCGCTTCGATGATCGGTCGCCGCGTGGCCCTGTGGATGGCGGGACTGGACTGTCGGTGGTCGAACGTATGTTCTACTCATGACGACGACGACCCGTGAGCCGGTGGCCGGTGTGGAGGCTGGTCTGGGCCCGGCGCTGGACCCGGTGGCGGTGTTGGCGGCGCTGGCGTCCTCGGAGCCGGATCCGGGGGCCGAGCTGGAGGGGTTCCGGGGGTTGCCGGGGCTGGCGGCGCGGTTGGCGCGGATCGCGGCCGAGCTGCGGCTGGTGACCCGCTCGTTCCCGACGTGGTGCATGCCCGAGGCCGGGGTGGGTGATGCGATCGAGCAGGCGCAGGCGGTGCGGGAGCTGGCGCACAGCCTGTGCGCGGTGCTGGCCGGTGAGGTGACCTCGCGGGGGCTGGGGGCTCGGGAGGGTCTGTCGCGCAATGACTGGGTGGCGGCGCGGGCGCCGGTGCTGGAGGGGGCCGGGGCGGCCGAGCTGACCGCGGTCGGGGCGATCATGACCGAGCCGCGGTGGCGGGTGCTGGCGGGCAAGGTGCGCTGCGGGGCGGCCACGGTCGCGCAGGCGGCGGTGCTGGTGCGGTTCCACGACGAGGTGGCCGGGGTCGCCGACCGGGGGCAGCTGGACGCGGTGGTCGATGCGATGGTGGAGCAGGTCGAGGTGTTGGGGGTGCGTCAGCTGCGTCGGCTGGTGCGTCAGGCGCGGGTGTCGCTGCGCCCGCCGGAACAGGTCCAGGATGAGGAGGCGCGGCTGCGGGCCGGGCGGGCGTTGTCCCGGGTGGGCCGCTCGGCGGGTCTGATCGAGTACCGGCTGCGGCTGGACCCGGAGGGCGCCGCGGTGCTCGACGCGGCGATCGACCCGCTGGCCCGGCCCCGGCCGGACCTGGACTGGGACGCCGCGCCGGCCCCGTACCGGCACCCGGTCTGCGGACACCTGACCCGCCCGCCACACACCGACGACACGGCCGACACGGACGGCACGGACGACACCGACGGCACGGACGACACGGCCGGCACGGACGACACGGCCGGCACGGACGGCACCGACGGCACGGACGGCACCGACGACACCGACGCCGCGGCCGGCACGGCCGGCACGGACGGCACCGACGGCACGGCCGGTGCGGCGGGCGTGGCCGGTGATGCGACGCCTGCGGCGCGTGGGGTGTGTGGGGTGTGTGCCGGGGTGCCGGCGGATCCGCGGCTGCCGGCGACCCGGCGCGCGGACGCGTTGCTGGAGCTGGTCGCTCGGGCGGTCGCGGCCCCGCAGGGGGTNGGGGCAGGTCCGCGGCGCCGGGCTGGCCGACAACGACGAGGTCCTGTCCGCGGCCGCGGTGCGGCGCCTGGCGTGTGAGGCCGAGATCATCCCGGTCGTGCTCGGCACGCCCTCACGGGTGCTGGACCTGGGCCGCACGCAGCGGTTCTTCACCCCCGCGCAGCGGCTGGCGCTGGCGGTGCGGGACCGGGGCTGTTCCTACCCGGGGTGCACGGTCCCGCCGCAGTGGTGCGAGGCGCACCACGTCCAGCCGTGGTCCACCGGCGGGCCCACCGACCTGGGCAACGGGGCGCTGCTGTGCGGGCGGCACCACACCCGGGTGCACGAGCTGGGCCTGGACGCCGAGGTCACCCCCTGGGAAGTCACCTGGCACCGACCCCCACCACCAGCACCACCACCAGCACCACCACCGGCATCGGCGGCACCACCGGCACCACGGGCACTACCGGCACTACCGGCACTACCGGCACCACCGGCACCACCAGCAGCACCGGCAGCGACACCGGCAGTCCCGGATCGCCCGCCGCCCGTCGCCGCCACCGCGACCAGCGCTGGGACCCGGACCGAAGCCGGGTCCGGTGCCGGTCCTGCACCACCCTGACCCGCCGAGTCGGCGGGCGGGAAGGAAAACACTGTCCGGACTGTGATCGAGGCGCCCCGTCGTCTGGGGGGTAACGCGACGCCATCGGGGACCTGGACTGGCAGAGTAGCGGCATGGCCCCACGAGAGCTCGACGTCGTCCTTTACGGTGCAACGGGGTTCGTCGGTTCGCTGACCGCCGCACATCTGGCGAAGCACGCCGATCCGGACTTGCGAGTCGCACTCGCCGGTCGCTCCCGGTCCAAGCTCGACGCCCTCCGATCGGAGCTCGGCGACAGCGCGCGCGCCTGGGAGCTGGCCACCGTCGACGCCAGCGACGAAGCCGGGCTCCGTGCCCTCGCGGCGCGGACCACAGTGCTCGGGACCACGGTTGGGCCGTACGGGGCATACGGCAGGGACGTGGCGCGCGCCTGCGCCGAAGAAGGGACGCACTATGCGGACCTGACGGGCGAGGTGCTCTTCGTGCGCTGGTCGCTCGACGAGCTCGACGCGCGCGCCAAGGAGACCGGCGCCGCGATCGTCCATGCCTGTGGGTTCGACTCGATCCCTTCCGACCTCGGTGTTCTCATCACGGCCCAGCGCGCCAGCGCAGACGGTGAGGGGAGCCTGGGCGAGACCACGCTGCTCGTGCGGTCGCTGAAGGGCGGCTTCTCAGGTGGCACGGTCGACTCGGCCCGCAAGCAGGCGATCGCGGCCCGCGCCGACCAGTCCGCGCGCCGGACGTTGAGCGATCCGTACGCCCTCAGCCCGCGTCGGGCCGAGGAGCCGAAGTCCACGCGGACCCCCACGAACGGCATCGCAGGGACGCTGCGACGGTTCGTTCCTATCGACCGCGACCCCGGCACGGGCCGATGGACCGGTCCTTTCGTCATGGCGTCCTTCAACACTCGAGTCGTGCGGCTGTCGAACACCTTGAGCGACTGGTCATACGGACGCGGGCTGCGCTACCGGGAGGTGACCGACTTCGGGACCGGACCGATGTCGCCCGTGATGGCGGCCGGGATGGCCATCGGTCTGGGAGGGGTCGCCACCGGCCTGGCCTTCGGACCGACCCGAGCCGTGCTGGACCGAGTGCTTCCGCGGCCGGGAGAGGGCCCGAGCCCCGAGCAGCAGGCCGCGGGCAGGTTCCGGATGGACATCCGGGCCACGACGACCACCGGCGCGCGATACGTCACGCGTGTCGGCGCCGACCACGATCCCGGCTACAGCGGGACCGCGGTGATGTTCGGCCAGTCCCTCATCTGCCTGGCGCGCGACCAAGGAGTCCCGGGGCGGGTGGGTGTCTGCACGCCGGCTACCGCGATGGGCGACGCCCTGGTCGACCGGCTGCGCCAGCACGACTTCACCTTCGAGGTTGAGCGCGTCGCCTCGACCTGAGCGCCCACGACACCGAGCCCGGCGGCTGAGCGTTCCGCCACCCCCAAAGAAATGCTTGACAGTGCTCAGGCCTTCGCGCCATACTCCCAAACATGTCTTTGGAAGAGGGTCGCATCAGCGAGCTGCGGGCCACCGCGCACCCGCTCCGGCTGCAGATGCTCTCGCTGCTGACCGGTGCGGAGCTGTCGGCCGCCGAGGTCGCGCGTGAGCTCGACATCACGCAGGCGAACGCCAGCTACCACCTGAGGTTCCTCGAGGCAGCGGGACTGATCGTGGTGGCCGGTGAGGAGAAGGTCCGTGGCGGCCGCGCGAAGAAGTACCGGCATCCGTGGGACGCGCATCGCTCCCCGTCGACACCGGGCGACGAGACAGACCTTCGCCACTACGTCCGCGTTCTCGCCGATGCGATCCCGGCGCGCTTCGAGGATCGCCAACCGGGGGAGCAGACCCTCTCGACCGATGCCGACCTCTGGCTCGAGCCGGAGGACTGGCAGCGTGTCGTGGACCTCGTGACCGAGGCGAGCCTGCTCATGCACGCGAGCGCCAAGCCACCCCGCACGGCGGGCACGGTGCGCGCCAACCTGTCCGTGATCGCCTTCCGCATGAAGCCTGAAAGCAGGGGAACCCGATGAAGGTCAAGGAGTCGTTCGCCGCACTGGGGGACCGGCGTTTCGCGTGGTACTTCGCAGCTCGGACCGTGTCGACCGCGGGCACGGCCATGGTGCCCGTCGCCCTGGCGTTCGCCGTGCTGCACATCGACCAGTCCGCAGGAGCCCTGGCGCAGGTGCTCGGCGTGCGCACCCTGCTCATGGTCGTGTTCCTGCTCGTTGGGGGAGTGATTGCAGACCGCTTCTCGCGGATCGTCGTCCTGCAGGTGTCGCACGTGCTGACCATGCTCACGCAGGGCGTCGCGGCGGCGCTCATCATCAGCGGCCACGCAACCCTCACCCAGCTGACCATCCTCGAGGGCGTCAACGGTGCCGTCTCGGCATTCACGATGCCGGCCATGATGGGCGTGGTCCCGCTCGTCGTCGACCGCCGGCTGCTGCAACAGGCCAATGCGCTGCTGTCTTTCAGCCGAAGCGGGCTGACCATCATCGGCCCTGCCGTCGCGGGTGCCCTCGTCGTCGGCATCGGGCCCGGGTGGGCTCTCGCGGTCGACGCCTTCACGTATGCCGTCGCGATCGTCTGCCTGACCCGGATCCGGCTCCCGCGGCGTGAAGAGGAGAACCGCCCGGCCCGGGCCTCGATGCTGCGCGAGCTCCGCGAAGGGTGGGGTGAGTTCACCCGACGCCAGTGGCTCTGGGTCATCGTGCTCGCCTTCGGCCTCACCAACGCGATCCACGTCGGGGTCATCGGTGTCCTCGGGCCACTCATCGCCTCCTCCACTGCCGCCATCGGCGAGGCCGGCTGGGGGCTCATCCTCAGCGCAGAGGCCCTCGGGACCGTGCTCATGACGCTGGTCATGCTGCGGCTGAGGCTTGCCCATCCGCTCCGCGCCGGGATGATCGCGATCACGGTGGTCGCGATCCCGATGGCCCTGCTGGGGCTCGCGCCCGCGCTCGTGCCGGTTGCGGTCGGCTTCTTCCTGGCTGGAGCGGCAGTGGAGGTCTTCAGTGTCGGGTGGAGCACGGCGCTCCACGAGCACATCCCGCTCGGGGTGCTCTCGCGAGTCTCGAGCTACGACGCGCTGGGCTCGTTCGTGGCCATGCCGATCGGCACCTTCCTCTACGGCTGGCTGGCCTTCCACGTCGACGTCGAGACACTCCTCGTCGTGAGCGCGGCCGTCTACGCGGCGATCTCGCTCTCGGCACTGCTGTCGCGTTCCGTGCGCGACCTGGGCAGAAGCATCGAGGAACCGACCGACACACCCCGAGAGGGGACCGCTCCAGTGCCCGCCGACGGCGTGCCCGACCCAACAAGGGACCGGATTGTCGACGCCGTCGCCGACTGAGCCCGCAGCACGCCACCGCACACACCAGCGGCAAGCCGCTGGGCCAAGAGGTTGGGCCAAGCGGTTGGGCAAGCCGCTGGGGCAAGCCGCGTGGGCGCGCCGCGGGCTCGACGCTTGGCTCGCCACGCGAGGCTCGCTACCCGGCCCGGCCCTAGACTGTCGGTCGCCCCTTTGCCGACGTCAGGAGCCTCATGTCGATCAAGGACATCCGCCTGTTCGGGGACCCGGTGCTGCGCAGCCGCGCCGCCGAGGTCGCCGACTTCGACAAAGAGCTCCGTGCCTTGGTCAAGGACCTCGAGGACACGATGATGGACGCGCCCGGCGCAGGCCTGGCCGCCCCCCAGCTCGGCGTCGGACTGCGGGTGTTCACCTACCACGTCGACGGAGCCCTTGGTCACCTCGTGAACCCGGTGCTGGACCTGTCTGACGAGGAGCAGGACGGCCCGGAGGGGTGCCTGTCGATCCCCGGCCTCGCATTCGACACCAAGCGCGCCCTGTCCGTCGTGGCCAAGGGCCAGAACATGTGGGGTGAGCCGGTCGTCGTCGAGGGCAGCGAGCTGCTCGCCCGCTGCGTGCAGCACGAGACTGACCATCTCGACGGGATCCTCTTCATCGACCGGCTCGACCCGGAGGCCCGCAAGGAGGCCATGCGCGCGATCCGCGAGGCGGAGTGGTTCGCAGAGAACCCGCCCGAGGTACGGATCAGCCCCCACTCCACCTTCGGTCGGGCGATGTGACATGAGGGTGGTGTTCGCGGGCACACCCGAGGCGGCCGTGCCTAGCCTCGACGCGGTGGCTGCCTCGAGCCACGAGCTCGTCGCGGTGGTGACGCGGCCTGATGCGCCCTCGGGGCGAGGGCGGCGTCTCGAGGCGTCTCCGGTACGCCTGCGCGCAGACGAGCTCGGCGTGCCCGTGCTGACGCCGACCCGGGTGCGCGATGACGACTTCCTCGAGCGGCTTCGCGACATCGGTCCGGATGCATGTCCGGTCGTCGCGTACGGCAACCTGATCCCGCCGGTCGCACTCGACATCCCGCGACACGGATGGGTCAACCTGCACTTCTCGTTGCTGCCCGCCTGGCGGGGAGCGGCCCCGGTCCAGCACGCGGTGATGGCAGGTGACGAGGTCACCGGCGCGTCGACCTTCCTCATCGAGAAGGGCCTCGACACCGGACCGGTCTACGGCGTGATGACCGAGGCGATCCGGCCGACCGACACCGCGGGCGACCTTCTGGACCGCCTCGCCGTTGCCGGGGCAGGTCTGCTGGTGGCCACTCTGGATGGCATCGAGACCGGTGCGCTCGTCGCGAAACCGCAACCGGCGGAAGGTGTTTCACTGGCGCCGAAGATCGACGTCGAGGATGCCCGCATCGGGTGGGGCCGACCTGCCCTCGCCATCGACCGCCTGGTCCGAGGCTGCACCCCGGCTCCAGGTGCGTGGACGACGTTCCGTGGGGAGCGCCTCAAGGTCGCCCCGCTCGTCCTCGCGACGCCCGATGAGCTGCCCGATGAGCTGCCCGACGAGCTGCCCGGCCAGGTGCCTGGTAGCTCCCACGCGGACGCGCAGGCCGACGGACCCGGCGACGGCACGCGTCCCACCCGGCTCGACCCGGGCCGAATCATCGTCACGAAGCGCGCCGTGTTCGTCGGAACCGGCAGTGTTCCCGTACGGCTCGGCGTCGTTCAGGCGCACGGAAAGAAGCCGATGCCGGCGGCGGACTGGGCCCGCGGCTCCAGGATCGAGCCGGGGGAGGGCTTCGGCGATGGGTGAGTCCAGAGGTCGCGGGCGGCAGCGCCCACCCGCGCGCGAGCGGTCTGCCCAGCACCGTTCGGCACAGCGGCCGGCGGAGCGAAGCCGACGCACCGACCTTCCCCGCCTCACGGCATACACCGTCATGCGGGAGATCGCCGAGGGCGCCTATGCCAACCTCGTCCTCCCGCGACTGTTGCGCGAGAAGCGCCTCACCGGCCGCGACGCCGCCTTCACGACCGAGCTGGTCTACGGCGCGACGCGCCTGCACCGTCTTTACGACGCCGTCGCGGCGCGAGCTGCCGACCGCCCGGTCGACAAGATCGACCCGCGGGTGCTCGACACGATCCGGCTCGGCGCTCACCAGCTGCTCGGCATGCGCGTCCCGACACACGCCGCGGTCGACGAGACCGTCGCGCTGGCGCGGCAGGTCAACGGGGCCGGGGCGGCGGGTTTCGTCAACGCGGTGATGCGACGGATCAGTGAACGTGACCTCGACGAGTGGCTCGAGGTCGTCACGGCCGGGGTCACCGACCCGTTGGAGGCTCTCGCGATCCGCACCTCGCACCCGCTCTGGGTCGTCAAGGCCCTTCGGGCTGCCCTCATCGGTCATGGGGCGGCGACATCAGCGACCGTCGACGGGCCGCTGACGGCGCTGCTCGAGGCCGACAACGCGCCCGCCAAGGTGACGCTCATTGCCCGCCCTGGCCTGGCGAGCGTGGACGAGCTGGTCGCTGCAGGGGCCACGCCGTCGACGACGAGTCCGGTGGGAGCCGTTCTGCCAGAAGGCGACCCGGGTTCGATCGCGGCTGTCCGCGAGGGTCGCGCGGCTGTCCAGGACGAAGGGTCTCAGCTCCTGGCGCTCGCACTCGCCGCAGCGCCCGTCGAGAGCCGCCCCGGCGCGGAGCGGTGGCTCGACCTGTGCGCGGGGCCCGGAGGCAAGGCCGGCCTGCTCGCCGCACTCGCCGTTCAGCGGTCGATTCCCTTTGTCGCCAACGAGATCAGCGAGCATCGGGCGGGACTCGTGCGTCAGACGCTCGGTGCGGCCTCTCGTGCGGCTACGGCCGCAGGGACGACTCTGGAGGTCCGGCAAGGCGACGGTCGCGACGTCGGGACCGCGGAGCCGGCGGCATACTCCCGCGTGCTCATCGACGCTCCGTGCACCGGCCTCGGAGCTCTTCGTCGCCGTCCGGAGGCCCGCTGGCGGCGCAGCCCCGGCGACGTCGCCGCCCTGGCGGGGCTCCAGCGCGAGCTGCTCGCATCGGGGATCGAAGCCACGATGCCGGGTGGGCTCATCGGCTATGCGACGTGCAGCCCCCACCTCAACGAGACGCGCTTCGTCGTCCAGGACGTCGTGAAGAAGCGCTCGGACGCCGAGGTCGTCGACGCTCGTGAGCTGTTCGTCGACGCCGCCGGTATGCCGCTGGGTGGGCTCGGTGACGGCCCGTTCGTCCAGCTGTGGCCGCATGTGCACGGCACTGATGCGATGTTCTTCGCACTCCTGCGCAAGCTCTAGGGTGGCTGCCGTGCAGATCTCACCGAGCATCCTGTCGGCGGACTTCGCCAACCTCCAGTCGGAGCTCGAGCGCATCCGGAACGCGGACTGGGCGCACGTGGATGTCATGGACGCCCATTTCGTGCCGAACCTCACACTCGGCCTGCCGGTCGTGGAAGCCCTGCTCAAGGTGAGCCCTGTCCCGGTCGACGCTCACCTGATGATCGAGGACCCTGACCGCTGGGCGCCGATGTACGCCGAGGCGGGCTGTCAGTCGGTGACGTTCCACATCGAGGCGGCGCGCGACCCTCGCGGCCTGGCGCGCGCGCTGCGCGCGGCTGGGGCTCGCGCATCGATGGCGATCAAGCCCGCCACGGAGTTCGCGCCGTACGAGGACCTGCTGCCCGAGCTCGACATGGTCCTGGTCATGACCGTCGAGCCCGGATTCGGCGGCCAGTCGTTCATGGCCGACCAGATGCCCAAGGTCGCGCAGGTGCGAGAGGCCGTGCGGCGGCACGGCGGCGAGATCTGGGTCCAGGTGGACGGGGGCGTCAGCCTCGAGACCATCGAGCAGTGCGCCGAAGCCGGCGCAGACGTCTTCGTTGCAGGCTCGGCGGTGTACGGCGCAGACGACGCGGCCGGGGCCATCGAGCAGCTGCGGGCGCTCGCCGACCAGCACGCGCACTGAGCGCGGCCACCGGGTCCGGCGGGCCTCGTGGCATCCGAGTGCGGACCATCACGTGGGCGGGCGGGGGGCGGCGAGTGCGCCCGGTGGCATACTGGGGCTTACGTGCTCCGGGGTCGGTGTAATTCCGAGCCGGCGGTGATAGTCCGCGACCCGGCCGCAGCCAGCGGCCGGTTGACCTGGTGAAACTCCAGGACCGACGGTGAAAGTCCGGATGGGAGGCAGCACGAGACAGGCCGTCGTCGGCCGGTGTGCGGCACCGTGAGGTCCTCCGCCATCCGAACCGACCTGTGGAGTCCCCCGGAGTTCGTCCGTTCAGCATCACTACACGAACTTCGAGGACGAACACCACATGGTCACTCTCGCGCTCGCGGACGAGTCGAAGAACGTCTTCCAGCAGCTCATCGACGCTGCGATCCCGGTCGGGCAGTACCAGCTGCACTGGCTCGAGCTCATCGGCGTGCTCATCGGCGTCGCGTCGGCCTGGCTCGGCATGAAGCGCCTGGTCTGGGCCTGGCCGGTCGGCATCGTCGCCAACGTCATGCTCTTCTTCGTCTACCTCGGTGCCCTTTTCGGGGCCGACGAGCGGATCCCGCTCTTCGGCCAGGCCGGACGCCAGGTCTTCTTCATCATCACCAGCATCTACGGCTGGTGGCGCTGGTCCCGGATCCGTCGGCTCAACCACGCCGACGACCCGTCCGGGGCTGCGATCACCCCACGCTGGGCCACGGCCCGTGAGCGGACGGCCGTCATCGCGCTGTGGCTGGTCGGCACCATCATCGTCGCCCAGGTCTTCAAGTGGATCTGGAGCCTCGCCCCGAACCCGTTCTTCACGCCCGAGTGGTGGTTCTACTGGTGCGACGCGTGGATCTTCGTCGGCTCGATCGCGGCGACCTATGCGATGGCGCGCGGCTGGAACGAGTTCTGGCTGGCCTGGATCGGCGTCGACCTCGTCGGCGTCCCGTTCGGGCTCGCCACCGGCTACGTGCCGACCGCGGTCCTCTACACCTTCTACGGCGCGTTCGTCGTCTACGGGTTCATCCAGTGGGTCAAGGTGTCCCGCACGGCCAAGCCTGACGTCGAGCCGGCCCTCGCGGACGCGAAGGCCGGCTGATCGGGCGGTCGCGCGACATGACGGACACGTCCGACTCGACCGAGAGCATGGGACCGGCAGCGGCGTCCTGGATGCGGCGGGCTCTCCACCTCGCCGCATCCGGGCCGTGGCCTGACCCGAACCCTCGGGTCGGCTGCGTCCTCGTGGGTCCCGCGGGTGAGGTCGTCGGTGAGGGGTACCACCGGGGTGCCGGCTCACCCCACGCGGAGGTCGACGCGGTGGCTGCCGCGGGCACGCGCTCACGGGGCAGCACGGCATACGTCACGCTGGAGCCGTGCTCGCACGCGGGCCGCACCGGGCCTTGCGCCGACCTGCTGGTCGCTGCCGGCGTCGCACGCGTCGTCTACGCCCAGACCGACCCCAACCCTGAGGCGGCCGGCGGTGCGGAGGTGCTCCGACGCGCCGGAGTCGACACCGTGGGCGGCGTGCTCGCCGACGAGGCCGCCGCGCTCAACGACCGCTGGTCGCGCACCGTGGCCCTCGGTCGCCCGCTCGTGACGTGGAAGTTCGCGGCAACGCTGGACGGTCGCAGCGCGGCGTCCGACGGCAGCAGCCAGTGGATCACCGGGGAGGCGGCACGCGCGGACGTCCACGTTCAGCGGGCCACGCGCGACGCTGTCCTCGTCGGGACCGGCACCGTGATCGCCGACGACCCCAGGCTCACCGTTCGTATGCCGGATGGCCGGGAGGCCGCCCGACAGCCTCTGCGCGTCGTCATGGGAGAGCGCTCGGTGTCTCGCGATGCCCGCCTCCATGCCGGCCCCGGAGAGGTGCTGCACCTCGCCACACGCGAGCCGGGCGCAGCGCTGCGCGCCTTGTGGGACAGGGGAGTCCGCGATGTGTGGCTGGAAGGAGGCCCGACGCTGGCGGCGGCCTTCCTGACCGCCGGGCTGGTGGACGAGGTCTACGCGTACCTCGCACCGGCACTGCTCGGGGATGGCCGCGCAGCGGTGGGCGACCTGGGCATCGGCACGGTGTCGGACATGGTGCGGCTGGTGCCGATCGAAGTCACTTGCGTCGGCGACGACATCCGGGTCCACGCCATCACACGGGCGCGTGCCGACCTGTCCGGTCGTGCCGATTCGGGGCCGGGCGGCCCGAACGAGGCATGGGAAGCAGCAGAGGGTACGAGGAACAGGGAGTAGGAGCAGATGTTCACCGGAATCGTCGAAGAGCTCGGCACGGTCGCGTCGATCACGCACGGGCCGGAGTCAGCCGTGCTCCGCGTCCTCGGGCCACAGGTGGTCACCGATGCCACCCACGGCGCATCGATCGCCGTCAACGGGGTGTGCCTGACGGTCACCGAGCACGACGCGCAGGGCTTCACGGTGGATGTGATGGCCGAGACCCTGCGCCGCAGCAGCCTCGGGGCGCTGCGTCCGGGTGACCGGGTCAACCTCGAGCGTGCGATGCCCGCTGACGGGCGTTTCGGCGGTCACATCGTTCAGGGGCACGTCGACGGCACCGCCTCGATCATCGGGCGGACGCCTGGGGATCGTTGGGAGACGGTCGTGCTCACGCTCCCGCCGCAGCTGGCCGGATACGTGGTCGAGAAGGGCTCGATCACCGTCGACGGCGTCTCGCTCACCGTGGCTTCCGTCGAGGACGGCTCGTTCACCGTGTCGCTGACCCCGACGACGTTGGAACTGACGACGTTGAGCCGAAAGGGAGTCGGCGACGTCGTCAACCTCGAGGTCGACGTTCTGGCCAAGTACGTCGAGCGCTTGCTCCAGCAGGGCGGGCGCCTTGCGCGGAGCGCAGGACACCGTGAGCGGAGCGCAGGGCACCTCGAGCGGCCCGAACCACCGAACACCAACCAGGAGGTCCCGTCATGAGCGTGCTGTCGACCATCGAGGAGGCGCTCGAGGCGCTTCGTGAGGGCCGACCGGTCCTGGTGCTCGATGACGAGGACCGGGAGAACGAGGGTGACCTGGTCCTGGCGGGCACGACGGCGACGGCGAAGTGGATGGCGTGGACGATCCGGCACTCGTCGGGGTACCTGTGCGCGCCGATGCCGGCGGAGGTCGCCGACCGGCTGGACCTGCCGCTCATGGTCGCCGCGAACCGTGACCCGTTGCGGACGGCATACACGGTCTCGGTCGACGCCGCGTCGGGCGTGTCGACGGGCATCTCCGCGGCCGACCGCCTCCGCACGCTGCAGGTGCTCGCCGACCCGTCCTCGACCGCGGCCGACCTGATCCGTCCTGGGCATGTCCTACCGCTTCGCGCTCGTCCTGGTGGGGTGCTGACCCGTCCGGGTCACACGGAGGCTGCGGTCGACCTGGCCCGGCTCGCAGGGCTGCCGCCGGTGGCACTGATCGGTGAGCTGGTCCATGACGACGGCCGGATGATGCGGATGCAGGGCGTCGTCGACCTGTCACGTGAGTTCGACCTGCCGGTGATCACCATCGAGCAGCTGATCGGCTGGCGGCAGCGCTATGACCGGGTCGAGCGCCTTGCGACGACGCGGATCCCGACGGTGCACGGCACCTTCACCGCGCACGGCTACCGCGACACCCTGACGGGTGACGAGCACGTGGCGCTGGTGAGCCCGCGGGGGCTCAAGGGCCTCAGCGACTCGGGGCCGGTGCTGACGCGACTGCACTCGGAGTGCCTGACCGGTGACGCGTTCGGGTCGCTGCGCTGCGACTGCGGCCCGCAGCTGCAGGCCTCGCTGTCCCGGGTCGGGCGTGACGGGGGTGTCGTGGTCTATCTCGGTGGCCACGAGGGCCGCGGGGTAGGCCTGGTGGACAAGCTGCGCGCCTACGCCCAGCAGGACCGTGGCGCCGACACCGTGGATGCCCAGACGGCACTGGGTCTGCCGGTCGATGCCCGCGAGTACGCCGCCGGAGCCGCGATCCTGCACGACCTCGGCGCCGAGCAGGTGGTCCTGCTGACGAACAACCCCGCCAAGGTGGAGGCGCTGCGCCACCTGTCCATCGACGTGGTGGCGGTCGAGCGGCTGCACGGCCCGATCGGCCGGGACAACGAGCAGTACCTGGCGACCAAGCGTGTCCGGCTCGGTCACGACATTCCGCTGGCCGGCGAGCGGCGCGGCACCCACGGACTGGAGACCGCATGAAAGAGGGAGCCCCCGTCATCTCCACCGACGGAAGCGGACTGTCCGTCGCAGTCGTCGCCGCGAGCTGGCACGAGCGGGTCATGGACGGACTGCTCGACGGCGCCCGCCGCGGGCTCGCAGACGCGGGGGTGACCGAGGTCGACGTCGTCCGTGTCCCGGGCACCTTCGAGCTGCCGGTGGCGTGCGCCGCGCTCGCCGACCGGTACGACGCGCTCGTCGCGCTCGGGGTCGTCATCCGCGGTGGCACGCCGCACTTCGACTACGTCTGCCAAGCGGCGACCGTCGGCATCACCGAGGTGTCGGTGCGCACCGCGACCCCCATCGGGTTCGGGGTGCTCACCTGTGACGACGAGGCCCAGGCGGTGGACCGGGCCGGCCTTCCGGGCTCGGCCGAGGACAAGGGCCACGAGGCTGCCTCCGCTGCTGTGGCCACCGTGGTCGCGCTCCGAACGGCCACTGCGTCGCACGGCCTGTGGTGACCCCGGCAGCAGGGCCTTCCGGGGCACCGTCCCGACCCGTCATGTCCCAGGGGCCGGGCGGGATCGGCCGCCAGCCGGACGGCATTCAAGCCCCGGCGAACGCGCCCGTAGGCTTGGGCACCGTGAAGAGCTTTGAGCAGCTGTTTGCCGAGCTGGCCGACAAGGCGGCGACACGTCCCGAAGGGTCAGGGACGGTCGCCGCACTCGACGCCGGCGTGCACGCGATAGGCAAGAAGATCGTCGAGGAGGCGGCCGAGGTCTGGATGGCGGCCGAGTACCAGTCGACCGACGAGACGGCCGAGGAGATCAGCCAGCTGCTCTACCACCTTCAGGTCCTCATGCTCGCGAGGGGGATCTCGCTCGACGACGTCTACTCCCACCTCTGAGGCCGCTCGCACCGAGCGCCCGAGGACCATCCCAAGGAACCGAGAAATGCTGCGAATCGCCGTGCCCAACAAGGGGTCCCTGTCCGAGGCCACCGTCGAGATGCTGCGCGAGGCCGGATACCGGACGCGCCGCGACGCCAAGGAGCTGGTCGTCTCCGACCCCGACAACGACGTGGAGTTCTTCTACCTGCGGCCCCGCGACATCGCCGTCTACGTCGGGTCCGGCACCGTCGATGCGGGCGTCACCGGTCGGGACCTGCTCCTCGACTCGGGCTCCACCGCCGTCGAGGTCATCGCGCTCGGCTTCGGCGGTTCCACCTTCCGGTATGCCGCTCGGCCGGGTCACGTCTCGAGCATCGATGAGATCGCGGGCAAGAGGGTGGCGACGTCGTACCCGGGGCTGGTGCGGGCGGACCTCGCTCGGCGTGGGTTCACTGCCGACGTGGTCCGGCTCGACGGGGCCGTCGAGACCGCGATCACGCTCGGCGTCGCGGACGTCATCGCGGACGTCGTCGAGACGGGAACGACTCTGCGCAACCAGGGGCTCGAGGTGTTCGGAGAGCCGATCCTGCGCTCGGAGGCGGTTCTGATCCGCGGCGACCGGCCGGGCGAGGCGCAGGCCGTCTCCGTGCTCGAGCGACGGCTCGCCGGCGTCATCACGGCACGCACGTACGTCATGCTCGACTACGACTGCCCGAGGGAGCTCGTCGACAAGGCGACCGAGCTGACTCCGGGCCTGGAGTCGCCGACCGTCTCCCCGCTGCAGGACGAGGACTGGGTCGCCGTGCGCGCCATGGTGCCGCGGATCGGCCGCAACCGGCTCATGGACGAGCTCTACGACCTGGGCGCCCGCGCGATCCTCGTCACCGACATCGCCGCATGCCGCCTGTGAGGGCCACCATGTCGCATCGCCACCACGCCCGCGAAGTGCTCCCGTGAGCCACGACCTGCCGCAGCAGCCGGCGACCGAGGCGCTGGCTCCGTTCCGCCCGCGCCGCGGCCGGGCCGTCGCGCTCGGCGTGGTCTGGGGGTCGCTGCTGGTCTTCGGCGTCATCGCCGTCATCATGCCGACGCAGGCCGACGGGCGCTGGGGCCCCGGCGACCGCCTCATGTTCTTCGGGCTCGGCGTGCTCATCGCGCTCGTCGCCTGGCGGTATGCCGCGATCGTGGCGGTCCCCAGCCGCGAGGGCCTCGTCGTCCGGAACCTCGTCGTGACGCGGACCCTCGAGTGGCCGGAGATCGTCGGCATCCAGTTCGGCGGTGGGGAGCCCTGGGTGAGCCTCGACCTCGAGGACGGAGACACCGTCGCGGTGATGGCGATCCAGAAGGCGGACGGGGACGTGTCCTCGCGGGAGGCGTCGCGGCTGGCCGCCCTGATCCAGGCGTTCGGCGAGGCTCGCGAGCCCGGCCCGGACGCGCGGCCGGACGGCGGCCTGACGTGAGTGGTGAGCCCACGCCGGACCGGATGCGCCACGCTCTCGGGCACTTCGCGACCGGGGTCACCATCGTGACCGGGTATGCCGCCGACGGGGAGCCGGTGGGCTTCGCCTGCCAGTCATTCGCCTCGGTCTCGCTCCATCCGCCGCTGGTGCTGTTCTGTGCCGACCACCGGGGACGGTCCTGGCCGCGGATGCGTGACGACGGCCGCTTCACGGTCAACGTGCTGCGCGACGAGCAACGTGACCTGATCGCACGGTTCGGATCCCGGGCCGGCCGGCGCTTCGACGGGCTGGAGTGGTTCGAGTCCGAGCACGGTGGGCCGAGCCTGCCGGGGGCGATCATGCGGGTCCACGGCGCAGTAGACGGGGTGCACGTGGCGGGCGACCACGACGTCGTCGTCGGACGGGTCATCGAGCTCGAGGATGGCGAGCAGGGCCGCCCGATGCTTTTCTACCGGGGCCGGTTCACGGTCACCGAGCGCCGCGGGTCGGCGGTCTGGGACGAGGCACCCGAGCCGCTGGACGACTACTGGGGCTGACCTGCCCGAACGCTTGCTCGTGCCGGCGTCGCGTCAGCCGACCCGGGCCGGCTGCCGCAGGCGAGACGCGCGCCAGGCCAGCGGCCCCGCCACGAGCAGGACGATCGCACCCAGCCCGACGGCATACCACGGCAGGTCCGTCGGGATGCCGAGGTACACCGTGATGCCGAGGATGCGTGACAGACCCCAGGGCAGCAGGGCGAGCTGGTCGTTCCACACGGTCAGCGCCCGCTCGGTCCCGACCGCGCCCACGAGCCCGCCGACCGAGAGCAGCGCCGTGCCGACGACGGCGAGCGCCGTCCACGCCGCACCGGCTCGGCCGAGGTCCGGGCGCAGCGACCATGCGGCCGCGACGAGCACCCACGCCAAGAGCGCGAATGAAACGACGACGTATGCCGTTCGGCCGGCCGGGTCGGTCCAGAAGCCGAACCAGTAGCCACCCGGTCCGCGCGGTGACAGGACCGCGCACAGGAGCGCGACCCGAAGCAGCACCGAGCCACCCACGGCTGCGATGACCGGCCATGGGTCCCGGCGGCGCAGCGCCAGGGCGAGGACGACTGCGAGGGCAAGCCAGCCGAGTGCGACCACGGCGATGTGGGCCGGGGCGAGGAACCAGGTCTGGACGAGACGGCTCGCGGCAAGGGCTACGAGGGGGACGGCGACGAGCAGGACCCGGCTGGCCCGTCCCAGCCCGCGCGTGACCTCCGACGCGCGCCAGGGCCTCGTGCCGGCGACCCACAGGGCACGGGCGGCCGGCAGCGAGAACCGGCCCCGCCCGAGTGCGCCGAACGCCAGCCAGCCGACGACGAGGACGAGCAGCACCCGGGCCAGCCAGGCCATGGCCGGGTCACGATCCGCGCGCTCCGTCCCCAGACGGGCCGCCGTCAGGTTGTATGCCGGCAGGTCGACGTCGCCCGCCCACCTCCGCTCGTGGGTGCTCGCGGCTGCCTCGAACCGTCCTCGTGCCGCCGTCCACTCGGCCCGAGCCTGGGCAGATCCGGTGTCGAGCCACTCGGCATGGCGCAGGACCATCGTGCGGTAGGCCGACAGCGTCGTGAGCAGGTCGACCTCGTAGTCGAGAGTCCGGACCAGGTGGTCGCGCAGGGCCGGGTCACGCCATCCTTGTGACGGCGCGTGGGTCACGGCGTCGCGCATCCGCTCGGCCGCGGCCACTGCGCGCTCGCCCCCCGCGATCGCGTCGTTCAGCCGATCGCGGCTGACGGCATAGACGAGGTCGAGCACGCCGCTGTCGCCCGTGAGGATGTCCCACTCGAAGACCCACATCATCGGTGGCGGCTCGAGCCCCAGCGCGAACACGCGCTTCGCGGCGAACGGGCCGACGTAGAGTCCCTCCGTTATCGCCTGCCTCGAGTCCGCCATCGCGGTGGTCACGGCGGCCACGATGGCCGGTTCACCCGAGAACCACCGTCGGGCCCAGCCGGCCGTGACCTGGGCCGGGTCCGTCCCCGGGTCGCGAGCGAGCCGGACGGCAAGGACAGTGTTCAGCTCGTAGAGCTGCCAGAAGCCCGCCTTCAGCTCGAGCGTCATCGGCCCTGCGCGCCACGGGCCGCCGTCCTGGGTCCAGGTCCAGATCCCCTCCACCCGTGGGTTGGCGGCGACGAACCGCTGGATCGCCTGCTGGTAGAGGTCACCGAGGTCGTTCGGAAGCGCCCCGGAACCCTCGAACTCACGGCGGCTCTGCAGCTCGATGATCCGGCGCTGGGTGCCGGTCTCCAGGGTGTGGTTGAAGGGCAGGTGGCTGTAGAAGTCTCCGAGGGAGTACTTCGTGGATACGACCAGATGGTCCGAGTCGATCCCGTCGAGTACCGCGTGGAACGACGCGGGATCGGTGTGCATCGCGCCGACGGCGCCCACGCCCACGCTCCACGTGCGGAACACGACCTCTCGGTCCGCTCGCTCGGCCTGCGCGACGAACGTACGCAACATCGACCGCACCGCCGGGACGGTGGTGACCCCCAGCTCGGAGTAGTAGTCCCAGCCGGGCAGGTCGTAGACCCGTCCGGCCTCGCCGATGCGGATGACGACCCCGTCGACGTACGGCATGGTGCGGTAGAGCTCGTCCAGCCCGGCGGCATACACCTGCCAGAAGTCGTCCCGCTCGGTCGCGAGCGACCCGAACTGCTTCTCGAGGTAAGCCTGCAGCGGGGTGCTCAGGGTCAACATGTCCGTGCGGAAGTAGACCTTGAGGCCGAGGTCGTGTGCATGACGCCAGATCGCACCGAACGACTCACGCATCGCGAGCGCGCGTCCCACGTGGTCGTCGCCTGCTGCATACACGGTGTGACCGTCGCCGACGTCGGAGAAGGTCAGGTACTCCAGCAGCCCGGGGACGGCGACCGCGGTGTACCCCTCAGCGAGCAGGTGCCGGAAGTAGGCGTCGGCATCGGACCGGACCGACTTCAGGGCGGACTCGTCGACGAACGGCGCGGTCGGGAGGATGGCGTCGGCGAAGGCCTTGGAGTTGTGCGAGTAGTCGTCGCCGCGTGACCACGCCCCAGGGTCGGGTGTGACCCCGACCGCTCCCAGGTCAGCCATCCGGAACGGCAGTCGCGAGCTGACCTCTTGTCCGAGCCGCTCCGTCAGTGGTCGCCCCTCCCGGACGGCGAGCGCAAGGTCGTAGATCCCTCTGACCGCGCCCGCAGGAGTAGTGGCGCGGACGACCAACGCGCTCGGTGTGCCCTCCAACCGGTAGGTGTCGCTGTCGTTCCCCGCAGTGGCATCGGTGACGTGCACGGTGAGCGTGGTGGTCCCCTGCGTCTGGCCTGCGTCGCCGACTGCGTCGCGCAGCTCGGCAACCGCGGCTGCCGTCCGCTCGTCGGTGGGGGCGGTGACCCGGGTCAGAGCCGGTGGCGCGACGGCGGCCGCGGCCGTGGCGACTCGGGGCGACTCGACCGGCACCTGCTTTGCCTCGGTCCGGATGCCGAGCGTGCTTGACAGCCCGGTCGCGACCGCGAGGCCGGCCAAGAGCAGGACGAGGAACACGACGCCGAAAGCGACCCGGCGTCGCACTCCCGATTTCACGGGGAGCAAGATAGACCACGGAACTGTCCCAGCAGCACCGCCGCGAGATCGACGCCCTGGCGGTAAGTGGCGGACCAGGTGTCAGTCGACGCGTCGGAGGTCCGGCCGCAGCCGGAGGACCACGATTCCTTGGACCACGCCGATGGCGGCGAGGATCGCCCACACGGGGGTCAGCCCGCCTGTCGTGTCGCGGACCAGGCCCATGGTGATGGGGCCGATCGAGGCGACCCCGTAGGAGAAGAGGAAGGCCATTCCGGTCAGCCGGCCGCTGGCCTCCGGCGTCGACGTGTAGCGCACGAGGAGCACGAGAGCCAGGGAGAACGCAGCACCCTGTCCGAGGCCCGTCACGGCCGCCCAGACCCATGGGGCGGCGAGGGGAGCGAGCCAGATCGCGACGCAGCCGGCCACCCCGAGCACGGCCGCCGGGAACAGCAGCCGGCGCATGTCGGACGTCCGGTCGCTCAGGACGGGACCGAGCAGCCCGGACACGATCTGTGCCCCGCTGAACACGGCCGCGAGATAGCCGGCGGACGCGCGGGACCAGCCCTGCTCGACGTAGGTCGGCGCCAGCCACGTGACGGCCGAGTAGAAGCACCACGACTGGAGGGCGAGGTAGGCCGCGACGAGCCAGGCGGTGGGGTGGCGCCACGGCAGCCGGCCCGGCCCCTCTTCGCCGGGCGTGTGGTGCGGGTTCGCCCGCACGGTGAACGGCGTCCACGCGAGGAGACCGACGAGCGCGACGACACTCCACGAGCCGAGCGAGGCCTGCCAGGAGCCGAGCCGGTCGGCCAGGGGGACGGACAGAGCCGAGCTGAGTGCGGCACCGCCCATCATGGCCAGCATGTAGAGGCCGGTGATGAGACCGGCCCGCTCGGGCGGGAAGAAGGCCTTGACCAGTCGGGGGAGGAGTGTGCCGGCGAGCGCGATGCCGACGCCGCACACGAAGGTCCCCGCATAGAGCACGAAGCGGTTGTCGCCCGCGAAGCGGCTGGCGGTGCCGACGAGGATGCTCGCGACGGCGGCGAGCACGGCGGCAGCGGCCCCCAGCCGGTGGGCGATGCGCGAGGCCACCGGCGCGAAGATCCCCATGCAGAGCACGGGGAGGGTGGTCAGCGCGCCGGCTGCGGCGTGGCTCAGGCCGAGGTCGCTGGAGATGGCGTCGAGCAGGGGCGGGACGCTCGTGATGGCGATGCGCAGGTTCGCGGCGACGGCCACGAGGGCCACGGTCATGACCCACACGGGCGGGAGGGGGCGGATCGCTCGCGTGCTCATCCGTTGTCGCCGTATGCCGCAGCGACGAGTGGCGTCAGCGACTCGACGTCGGCTTGGGTGGAGTCGGCGGCTAGGTGGACCCAGTGGGTCGCTTGAGCGAATCCCTTTGCAGGAGAAAGGCGTTCGTCGGCGGGTGCGTCACCCCGGTAGCGAAGGCCGATCCGCAGAGTCCCTCGCGGCCCCGGAGCGACGGCGACGAACTGGGTCTTGCGCACCACCGGGATGTACGTGCTGCGACCCTGTGCCTCGGTGTCTTCCCCCATGGACAGGGCCAGCTCGACGACGGCGTCGTGCAGCGGGCGCAGCCCGGCCCGCGGACCGGTGTAGAGGTCGTCCGTGTAGCCGGTGACGGTCGGACGCTCCCACCCGGCCGCCGTGGCCGCGGCGTCGGCGATCGCCCACTGGCTGTTCTGGGCGACACCGTGGGCGTCCTTCAGCCAGCTGCGGACCGCCTTCTGGTCCAGCGGGTCGGGACCCTCGGCCCGCACGAGGGCGACCCACTCGTCGAGCGTCCGTCCTGTGCGCTCCTTCATCGACGCGGCCACTCCGGCCATCATGTCCGCGGGTTCCATGACTCAGAGACTAGATGTGTCGAGGACGAGGTCCGCACGCTCCCTCGTGCGGTCGGCCGCGAAGACCGCGGTCTCCTGGTCTGCCCAGCGCTCCCAGTGCGGCCGGTACGCCTCACCGTCGCGAGCGATGCCGCGCCGCATCCGCAGCGGGCGGTCAGCCTCGACGAAGACGGCCACTGCGGCATACTGCCCGGCCGGCTGCACGCTGGAACCGCACCCTTCGACGACGAGGAACTGCGATGGTGCCACCGTGCTGGTGCCGTCCCACTCGTCCCGCGCCCAGTCCCACATGCGGAATGCCGCCCGGCGGCCGCGCGAGATCGGGGCCAGCACCTGGTCGGCGAGCAGGGAAGGCGCGACCGCGAGCCCGTCCCACCCCGGGTAGACCCGGTCCATGTGGACGACCTCGACGGAGCCGTGGATGCCGAGGGCCTCGGACACGCCGAGGGCGAGCGTGGTCTTGCCCGACCCGCTCGGCCCGTCGATCGCGACGACCACCACGGCACCGCATCGCGGGGACGCGTGGGTCGCGAGCGAGACCACGGCATCGACGTGCTCCGGCAGTGCCGGCTCCGTCACCTGGTGCCACATGAACGGGACACTACCCATCGGGCGCGCTGGCCTAGATTAGGGCCATGCCGGTCGCCACCAGAGTCATCGCGTGCCTCGATGTCGACGCCGGCCGGGTGGTCAAGGGCGTCAACTTCGAGAACCTGCGTGATGCCGGCGACCCTGTCGAGCTCGCCAAGGTCTATGACGAGCAGGGCGTCGACGAGCTGACGTTCCTCGACGTGACCGCGAGCAGCGGCAACCGGGCGACGACCTACGAGGTGGTCAGCCGCACCGCGGAGCAGGTGTTCATCCCGCTCACCGTCGGCGGCGGCGTCCGCACGGTCGATGACGTCGACCGGCTGCTGCGCGCGGGCGCGGACAAGGTCGGGGTCAACACGGCCGCGATCGCGCGCCCCGAGCTGATCTCGGAGATCGCGAGCCGGTTCGGCGCTCAGGTGCTCGTGCTGTCGGCGGATGTCCGGCGGCGGATCGGTGACGACGGTGCCCCGACCGCCGACTTCGTCATGACCACGCACGGAGGACGCACGCCGGTCGACCTCGATGCCGTCGAGTGGTGCGCTCGGGCGGCCGAGCTCGGCGCGGGCGAGATCCTGCTCAACTCGATGGACGCCGACGGCACGAAGGACGGCTTCGACCTCGAGCTCATCAGGAAGGTGCGCGCGGCCGTGTCGGTGCCGGTCATCGCGAGCGGTGGCGCGGGTCGGGTCGAGCACTTCGCCCCGGCGGTCGAGGCGGGAGCGGACGCCGTCCTTGCGGCGAGCGTCTTCCACTTCGGCGAGCTCACCGTCGGAGAGGTCAAGGACGCGCTGCGAGCCGCCGGCGTCACCGTGCGCTGACGCACTGCAAGCCCCCTCGGCCCGCTCGGCTCGCTCGGCTCGCCCAGACTCGCTCAGCTGATGCCGAGGTGGACTCCCTGCAGCGCGGCGATGTCGTCGGCGTCACCCTCGAGCTCGACATCGGCGACCGTCGTGCGCCCGTAGGAGTAGAGCATCAGCTCTTCCGGACGTCCGCGCAGGATGACGGTGCCATGCACGTCGGGGAGCTTCGCGGCATAACGCCCCTGGCCCTCGGCGATGAGCACGATCCCGGTCGGGACGCGGCGGTACATCAGCCGCGCCGAGCGGCGCAGCCCGGTCCACAGGGCGGCGCGGCGGTCGGCAGGCAGCTCGCGCGGCTGCCACTGCGGCTGCGCCCGGCGAACGTCCTCGAAGTGGACAAAGAACTCGACGAGGTTGGTCAGCTCGTCGATCCGGGCGTTGCGCATCGGGTTCCACACCGGCGGGCCCATCCGGACGCGCCCGACGAGCGCGGGGTAGTCGCCGAGTGCCATCGCGCGCTGCTCGCGCTCGAGGTGGCCTCGCAGGAACGGGATGAAGCGCCCGGCGGACAGGTCGGGCCGGTGCTCGCGGACGACCAGGTGCGCCGCCATGTCACGCGTCTCCCAGCCCTCGCACAGGGTGGGCTCGTCGGGGCCGAGACGGTCGAGCTCGTCGCAGAGCTGCAGACGTTCGGACTGGGCGTGGCGCATCATGCGGTCATCCTCTCAGGTCGGGTTCGGCGGGCCGTCCACGTGGTAACTCGCTGGCTCCCACTGCCTGCGAGTCTCTAGGGTCGTCTGGTGATCGAGCTGGTGCGTCCCACGGTCGACCTGGCCGACTCGTGGTGGGAGATGGTCGACGAGTTCGACGGAGAGCTGATCCACGGGTCGAGCTACCGGGCCTCCGACCGCGACGTCCTGCGTGACCCGGATGCCTTCGAGGAGTGGGTCGACGCACTGGGCCGGATGGAGCGATCGGACGAGCCGCTGCCCGAGGGGCGTGTGCCTTCGTCGAACCGCTGGATCGTCGAGGACGGCCGGGTGCTCGGCACCATCGCCCTGCGCCATGGCCTCACGCGATCCTTGCTCGCGGAGGGCGGCCACATCGGGTATGCCGTCCGGCCGGGGTCACGTCGGCGCGGGGTCGCGACGGCCGCGCTGGGCATCGCCCTCGACCTGGCCGCCGCCCGTGCGATCGACCCGGTGCTGGTCACGTGCGACGACGACAACCTCGGGTCCGCCCGCACGATCGAGGGGCAAGGAGGGGACCTCGAGGACGTGCGGGACGGCATACGCCGGTACTGGGTAGCCACCGGCGCACCCGCCACGCCCATCTCGGCAGGCGTCGTGGAGACCCGGCTCGCCCGGCTGGTGCCGGTGACCCGCGACGAGGCCGACGCCATGCGCGCGGGGGAGAGGCGACCCGGCTGGGCAGAGGGCTATCCGCGCGAGGACGACCTCGACGCGGTCGGGATGATGGGCGACCCGGACGCGTGGTCGCCGCGCCACATCGTCCGCCGGGCGGACTCGCTCACCGTCGGGACGATCGGGTGCTTCGGGCCGCCGGACGAGCGGGCCGTCGTCGAGGTGGGCTATGGGCTGGTGCCTTCGGCACGCGGTGGTGGCCTCATGACGGATGTGCTGTCCGCGATGTGCCGCTCCCTGGAGGCCGCAGGCCTTGAGGTGGTCGCGCACACGGAACCCGACAACGTGCCGAGCCACCGGGTCCTTGGCCGGCTCGGCTTCGTGCGCGTGGACGAGCCGGAGGCCCTGCCGGCGGCGGACGGGCCCGGCGATGGGGCCGAGTGGCTGTGGGTGAGGCGGCCGCGCAGGGTCGTCGGTGGCTCATGAGAGGCTGAGTGGTCGCCACGGCATCGACCGTCGCAGGCGCAACCGTCAACAGAGCGCAGCATCAGGGGAGCCCCAGACCGTGAACGTCCCGACCACCTCGACCCTTCGCGAGGGCTTTGCCGTCATCGGTAAAGGGATCAAGGGTGAGCCGCGGTGGTTCGCCCTGGCTGTGGTCGGCAGTGTCATCTACGGCGTGATGACCGGCCTCACCGCGTGGGCGATCGGATGGGTCGTGGACGCGGCCGTCGCGCCCGCGATCAAGGCCGGGTCGGTGACTGGTCAGCAGCTGTGGTTCATCGGCGGCGTCGTCGCCCTCGTCGTCCTCGTCACCACCGTGGGGGTCATCGGACGCCGCCTCGCCGGTGGTATCGCGATGTTCAACCTGGGCGCGACCTACCGCCGCAAGGTCACCCGGCAGTACCTCCGGCTCCCCCTGAGCTGGCACCACCGGCATCCGTCCGGGCAGCTGCTGTCCAACGCGAACGCCGATGTCGAGGCGACCTGGAACATCTTCGCGCCCCTGCCCATGGCACTCGGGGTCATCGTCATGCTGGTGTTCGGGATCGTCCAGATGGTCATCGTGGACCCGTGGCTCGCCCTCGTCGGCCTGACGGTCTTTCCCATGCTGTTCTTCGCCAACGTCCTGTTCCAGCGGGCCATGTCGCCCCGCGTGACCCGTGCGCAGCAGCTGCGCGCAGACGTCTCGGAGGTCGCCCACGAGAGCTTCGAGGCCGCCCTCATCGTCAAGTCGCTCGGCCGCGAGGACCACGAGGCGGACCGGTTCCGCGTCGTGACCCATGAGCTGCGCGATGCCAACATCGAGGTGGGCCGCACCCGCGGCCGGTTCGACCCCACGATCGAGGCGATCCCGACCATCGGCACGCTCGCCGTCCTGCTCGTCGGCACGCTGCGCGTCGAGTCCGGCCAGCTGACCGCCGCCCAGGTCGTGCAGATCGCCTACCTGTTCTCGATCCTCGCGTTCCCGGTGCGCGCCCTCGGCTGGGTGCTCGCCGAGATGCCCCGGGCCGTGGTCGGGTGGAACCGCGTCAACGCGGTGCTGGAGGCGACCGGCAGCATGGAGTACGGCGCGAAGGAGCTCCCGCGCGGGTCGGCCAGCCACCTCCAGTCCGATGGCCTCGCCTATGCCTACGAGATCGAGACGGAGGACGGTGAGCCGGACCTCAACCCGGCCGTCGTCGACGTCACCCTCGACATCGCGCCGGGGGCGACGGTCGCGCTCGTCGGGCCCACGGGCAGCGGCAAGTCGACGTTGACCAACCTCGTCATGCGCCTCGTCGACCCCGACTCCGGCGCCGTGCTCGTCGACGACGTCGACCTTCGCGAGGTCCGCAAGGGAGGCGTGAGTGACGTCGCCGCGCTCGTGGCACAGCAGACCTTCATGTTCGACGACAGTGTGCGTGGCAACATCACCCTCGGCACGGCCCATGACGACGATGCCGTCTGGGCAGCGCTCCACGTGGCTCAAGGGGCAGGCTTCGTGGAGCGGCTGCCCGACCGGCTGGATACCCACGTGGGGGAGCGCGGCGCAAGCCTCTCCGGAGGCCAGCGTCAGCGGATCGCCTTGGCCCGCGCTGTGATTCGCGAGCCGCAGCTGCTTGTCCTCGACGACGCGACGTCTGCGGTCGACCCGAGCGTCGAGCAGGCGATCCTCAACCGGCTGCGCGAGGCGAGCTCCGGCACGACGGTTCTCGTGGTCGCCTACCGGATGGCCACGATCCTGCTCGCCGACGAGGTCGTCTACATCGAGCAGGGGCGCGTCGTCGACCACGGCACCCACGAGCAGCTGCTCGGCCGGTGTGTCGGCTACGAGCGGCTCGTCACGGCATACGCCCGCGAGGCCGCCGAGCGCGAGGCCATCGCGGCCGACGAGGAGCTCGGTGAAGACCATGGCCGCGGTGAGGTCGAGCAGGAGGTCTCACGATGAGCATGCGTTCTCAGGCGCTGGTCGAGCACCACGGGATCGCCACCGGCAAGGGGATGACCACCTGGCAGACGCTTCGGCGCGGCTTCGAGCTCTCGCCGGAGATGCGCAAGGGCATCTGGGTCACCGTGGCGCTCGCGGTGCTCTCGACCCTGGGCCGGGTCCTCGTGCCGTTCGTGGTCCAGCGGATCACCGACGACGGGCTGCTCGCCGCGGGCGGGCCCTACCTCGATGTCGTCGTCCGCTATATCGGCCTCGCCCTCGTCGGTGTGGTCATCACCGCCTTCTCTGCCTACTTCGTGAACGTCCGCCTCTTCACGGCCTCGGAGAGCGGCCTGGCCACCTTGCGGCTCAAGGCGTTCCGCCACATCCACGACCTCGCCATGCTGACGCAGAACACCGAGCGTCGCGGGTCCCTGGTCTCGCGCGTGACCTCCGACGTCGACACGATCTCGATGTTCGTGCAGTTCGGCGGCCTCATGCTGATGATCAACGTCGCCCAGATCAGCCTCGCCACCGTGCTCATGGTGATCTACAGCCCGGTGCTGGCTCTCGTCGTCTGGCTCTGCTTCGTGCCGCTGTTCGTCATCATCCGCAAGTTCCAGGGGATCGTCGGGCGCGCCTACACCCGCGTGCGAGAGCGGGTCGGAGACATGCTGGGCGCCATCTCCGAGGCGGTCGTGGGAGCCCAGGCGATCCGTGCCTACGGCGTCGAGGACCGCACCGCCGAGCGGATCGACGACGCCGTCGAGGCCCATCGCACAGCGGCCATCGGGGCCCAGGCCCGTTCGGTCGTCGCCTTCACCTCCGGCCAGCTCGTGTCCGGGCTCACCACCGCCGTCGTCCTCGTCGTCGGCACGGTGCTCGGCGCTCGAGGCAGTCTCACACTCGGTGAGCTGCTCGCGTTCCTGTTCCTCGTCAACCTCTTCACGATGCCGGTCCAGCAGGCGACCGAGATCCTCAACGAGATGCAGAACGCCGTGGCCGGATGGCGGCGCGTGATCGGCATCATCGACACCGCCGCCGACGTGGCCGACCCTGCCGACGACGGCGTGTCGCTGCCTCGAGGACCGATCACCGTGCAGTTCACCGGCGTCGGCTTCGCCTACCCCGGCGGCGAGCCGGTGCTCCACGACATCGACCTCACGATCGCGCCGCGCAGCCGCGTGGCCATCGTCGGGGAGACCGGTTCGGGCAAGTCGACCCTCGCGAAGCTGCTGACCCGGCTGATGGACCCGACGAGCGGCCAGGTCCTGCTCGACGGAGTCGACCTGCGCACGATCCGCTTCTCGTCGCTGCGGTCCCGGGTGGTGCTGGTGCCGCAGGAGGGGTTCCTCTTCGACGGCACGCTGCTCGACAACCTCCGGTTCGGCCGTCCGCATGCCAGTGCCGACGACGTCCGGCTCACGCTGACCGAGCTCGGGCTCGACGCGTGGGTGGCGACTCTGCCGCTCGGCCTGTCGACCGACGTCGGCCAGCGGGGGGAGTCGCTGTCGGCGGGCGAGCGCCAGCTCGTGGCGCTGGCCCGCGCCTACCTCGCCGACCCCGACCTGCTGGTCCTCGACGAAGCGACCTCGGCGGTCGACCCGAGCACCGAGGTGCGGCTCCAGCGAGCCCTCGACTCCCTGACTCGGGGGCGGACCTCGATCGCGATCGCGCACCGCCTGTCCACCGCCCAGGCCGCCGACGAGGTGATCGTCGTCGACGCCGGCCGGGTCGTCGAGCGCGGACATCACAGCGAGCTCGTCGGCCTCGGCGGTGTCTACTCGCGGCTGCACGAGTCGTGGGTCGCCCAGCAGCAGGCCATCTGACCGGGAGTCCTGGCCTGCCTCCGCGTGCGGTGGAACCGCTCGACATGCCGCACCCGCAGCTTGGTTTCGAGACCACCGGCAGAGCCTGGTGACGTCCCGGGCAGAATGTCGGAGTGACCGACCTGACCGACCCGACCATCCTCGACCCGAAGATCGCCGACCTGCTCAAGCGCGACGCGCAGGGCCTGGTCGCAGCCGTGGTCCAACAGCATGACACCCGCGAGGTGCTCATGGTCGGCTGGATGGACGACGAGGCGCTGCGCCGCACCCTGACCGAGGGGCGGGTGACCTTCTGGTCCCGCAGTCGGTCCGAGTACTGGCGCAAGGGGGACACGAGCGGGCACGTCCAGCACGTCAAGGCCGTCCGGCTCGACTGTGATGGTGACGCCGTGCTGGTCCAGGTCGACCAGGTGGGCGCCGCCTGCCACACCGGCGACCGCACCTGCTTCGACGCCCGGGTGCTGCCCGTCGTCGTGGGCGCTCCAGACGCCGCCACCCCCTGACCCCCGCCAGACCACGTCGAGTGAGCGCGCGGTCCCACCCGTCACATGCGGCGGTCCGGGGGGCGAGCCGGCCCGCCGGCATACCTCGGCGTGGGACACAATGTCCCGGTGTCTGAATCGACCACGTCGCTGACCGCCGCGCCCGTGCCACACGCGGAGCTCGCGTGGGGCCGGACGTGGCCCAGCCTCGCCGTGTTCACCGAGCTGGCCCTCGAGCACCGGCGAGTCATCCCGGTCGTGCGGCGCGTGCTGGCCGACGCGGAGACGCCGGTCGGCGTCTACCGCAAGCTCGCCAAGGACGCGCCGGGCACCTTCCTTCTCGAGTCGGCCGAGCATGGTGGCGTCTGGTCGCGATACTCGATCGTCGGTGCGCACAGCGCCGCCACGCTCACGGAGCGGGACGGGGAGACGCACTGGATCGGCGAGCCTCCGGTGGGGCTGCCGACCTCAGGCGACCCGACCGTCGCGGTGCGGGACACCGTGGCGGCGCTGGCGACCCCGCACATCCCGGGGCTGCCGCCGCTCACCGGCGGGCTCGTCGGTGCGATCACGTACGACGCCGTCCGGCGCTGGGAGCGCGTGCCGGACCATGGGCGCGATGACCTCCACCTGCCCGAGGTCGGCATGATGCTGGCCACCGACCTGGCCGTGTTCGACCACAGCGACGGCTCGCTCCTGCTCGTGGCCAACGCCGTCAACCACGACGCCACCGACGAGCGCATCGAGGAGGCCTGGGCGGACGCTGTGGCCCGCCTCGACCGGATGACCCGCGAGCTGGCCGAGCCCGCGCCGAGCACGGTGGCCACGATCGAGCCGCGGGTGAGCGAGCCGACGAGCAGCCACACGCAGGAACAGTTCGAGGCGATGGTCGAGGACGCCAAGGAGGCGATCCGGGCGGGCGAGGCGTTCCAGATCGTCGTGTCCCAGCGCTTCAGCGTTCCGTGCGAGGCGGACGCACTCGACGTCTACCGTGCGCTGCGGGTCAGCAACCCCAGTCCGTACATGTACCTGCTGCGCATCCCGCACCCCGACGGGACGGCATACGACATCGTGGGGTCCAGCCCTGAGGCGCTGATCAAGGTCACCGGCCGGCAGGCGATCACGCACCCGATCGCCGGATCCCGGCCCCGGGGCAAGTCCCCGGACCACGACCACCATCTTGCGGAGGAGCTGCTCGGCGACGCCAAGGAGCGGGCCGAGCACATCATGCTCGTCGACCTGGCCCGCAACGACCTTCAGCGCATCTGCCGGGCCGGCAGCGTCGACACCGTCGACTTCATGTCGATCCGGCGCTACAGCCACATCATGCACATCGAGTCGACCGTGGTCGGCGACCTCCGCGACGACCAGACTGCCTACGACGCGCTCGTCGCAACCTTCCCGGCAGGCACCCTGAGCGGCGCTCCGAAGCCGCGTGCCATGGCGCTGATCGACGGCTACGAAGGCGTGCGCCGGGGCCTGTACGGCGGGGTCGTCGGCTACCTCGACTTCGCCGGCGACCTCGACATGGCCATCGCGATCCGCACCGCGCTCATCAAGGACGGGGTCGCCCACGTCCAGGCGGGGGCCGGGATCGTCGCCGACTCCGTGCCTCACCTCGAGTACGAGGAGACGGTCAACAAAGCGGCCGCAGCACTGCGGGCGGTCGCCGCGGCCGCGGGGCTCCGACCGGTCCTGGACGGGGCCGACCGATGACCCTCGACAAGAAGCGGTCGGCGCTCGTCGTGCTCGTCCCGGCACTGCTGCTGGTCGGCCTGAGCACTCTCACCTGGGCCACGGGCGAGGCGAAGGACGTCCTCAGCCGTGGCGTCGTCGACGTCTCGGGCGGCTCGGCCGCGCCCGGTGTCGTGGGCCTCGCCGTGGTCTGCATCGTCGCCCTGCTGGGCATGATGACCGGCGGCCGGGTCATCCGATCCGTCTCGGCCGTGGTGCTCGTGCTTGCGGCGCTCGGCACGCTCCTGCTCACCGTCCTCGTGGTGCTCCGACCCGTCGACGCCGTCGCTTCGGCGGTCGCGCGAGAGCTGGCGCGCACCACGTCGCCCGCGACGTCCGGCTCGGCCACGGCGTGGGCGTGGGTCGCGCTTCTCGTGTCCGCCGTCCTGGTCGCCGGTTCCGTGCTCGCCGCGCTGTCGAGCCGGTCGTGGGCGGGCCTGTCAGGCCGGTACGACCGGGGCAGCCGTCCCGACGCCGGACCGCGCGGCCAGGTGCGCACCGCCTGGGACGAGCTGAGCGAGGGCCAGGACCCGACGTTGCACGACGCCCCTGACGAGACCTGACAACAAGACCTGACAGAATGTCGTGCGTCGGTCCCGACGGCACGGGACGGACCATACGAGAGAGGGAGCCATGGAAGAGCAGCACGAGGACCACGGGCACAGCGTCGCGGCGTGGACAGGGGTGGGAGTCATCCTGCTCGGGTCCCTCATCGCCGCGATCGGCGTCCTGCTGCCCAACCTGGCGCTCGGCATCGTCGGCGCGGTGGTCATCATCGGCGGCGTCGTGTCCGGCAAGGTCCTGTCGATGGCCGGCTACGGCAACAAGGGCCACGCGGCTCAGGACGGCAGCGTCGTCGACGCGCCGCACGAGTCCGGGCGCGGCACGCTCGGCAAGAGCTGAGAGCAGTGCCCACGGTTCTCGACGGGATCATCAGCGGCGTCCGCGAGGATCTCGAGCGCCGTCGTGCCTCGACGCCGATCTCCGAGCTCGAGCGGCGCCTCACCTATGCCGCTCCGGCGCTCGACCCGGTCCCCAGCCTCCGGGCTGCGCCCGGCGTCGCCGTCATCGCCGAGGTGAAGCGGTCGAGTCCGAGCAAGGGCGCGCTCGCAGACATCCCGGAGCCCGGTCGGCTCGCCGGGTCGTATGCCGCCGGGGGAGCGAGCGCCGTCAGCGTCCTCACGGAGGAGCGGCGTTTCGGCGGCAGCCTCGCCGACCTCGACCAGGTCCGCGACTCTGTCCGGGTTCCCTTGCTGCGCAAGGACTTCATGGTCGACGCGTACCAGGTGACCGAGGCCCGTGCCCACGGTGCCGACCTGATCCTGCTCATCGTCGCCGCACTCGACGACACGCTCATGGCCGACCTGCACGACCAGGCACGCGAGCTCGGCATGACCGCACTCGTCGAGGTGCACGACGCCGCCGAGCTCGACCGGGCGCTCGCGGTGCGCCCCGCACTCGTGGGCATCAACGCCCGCAACCTCAAGACGCTCGAGGTCGACCCGCGCGTGGTGACCGACCTGCTGCCGCATGTCCCGGGCGATGTCGTCGCGGTCGCCGAGTCCGGGGTGACCGGGCCGGCCGACGTGGCGGCCTACGTCCGCGCCGGCGCGGGTGCGGTCCTCGTCGGCGAGGCGCTGGTCCGGGACGGCGCACCGGAGCGGGCGGTCCGCGCCTTCATCGAGGCCGCCATCGCAGTGCGTGGCGAGCGTCAGGACGACGTGACCAGGGAGCCGGCGTGACCACGACGGAGCAGCACCCGGCATTCGGCCGGTTCGGAGCGTTCGGCGGGCGGTACGTCCCTGAGGCGCTCATCCCCGCCCTCGAGCAGCTCGAGGAGGTGTGGCGCAAGGCCGTCGTCGACCCGCAGTTCGTCGGCGAGCTCGAGCGGCTGCACCGCACCTACACCGGGCGTCCGAGCATCATCACCGAGGTGCCGCGCTTCGCCGAGCACTGTGGCGGCGCGCGGGTGATCCTCAAGCGCGAGGACCTCAACCACACCGGGTCGCACAAGATCAACAATGTCCTCGGCCAGGCGCTGCTCACCAAGCGGATGGGCAAGACGCGTGTGATCGCCGAGACCGGAGCCGGTCAGCACGGCGTCGCGACGGCCACCGCCGCGGCCCTGCTGGGTCTCGAGTGCGTGGTGTACATGGGCCGCAAGGACACCGAGCGCCAAGCGCTCAACGTCGCCAGGATGCGGCTCCTCGGCGCGGAGGTCGTCCCCGTCGACAACGGCAGCCGGACCCTCAAGGACGCCGTCAACGAGGCCTTCCGCGACTGGGTCGCCAACGTCGCCACGACCCACTACGTGCTCGGCACGGTGACCGGTCCGCACCCCTTCCCGGAGATGGTGCGTGACTTCCACCGGGTCATCGGCGTCGAGGCGCGCCAGCAGGTCCTCGACCTCGTCGGGCGGCTGCCTGACGTCGTCTGCGCGTGCGTCGGCGGCGGGTCCAACGCGATGGGCATCTTCCACCGCTTCATCGACGACGCGACCGTCAGGCTGGTCGGGTTCGAGGCGGGCGGGTCCGGCATCGCCTCGGGCAAGCACGCCGCGCGGTTCTCGGCAGGCACGCCCGGCGTGCTGCACGGGGCCTACACGTATGTGCTGCAGGACGACGACGGCCAGACGATCGAGTCCCACAGCGTGTCCGCCGGCCTCGACTACCCGAGCGTCGGGCCCGAGCACGCCTACCTTCTCGAGTCAGGGCGCGCCGAGTACCGCCCGATCACCGACGACGAGGCGATGGAGGCGTTCCGTCTCCTGTCGCGCACCGAAGGGATCCTGCCGGCCATCGAGAGCGCGCACGCACTCGCGGGTGCGATGCAGCTCGGCCGTGAGCTCGGTCCCGACGCAGTCATCCTCGTCAACCTGTCGGGGCGGGGCGACAAGGACGTCCACACGGCCGCGCAGTGGTTCGGCCTCATCGACGACTCGGGCCGGTCCACGGTCGGGCGCGTGCCCGACGACCCGGGCGCCAAGGGCATGGGGGAGCAGAGTTGAGCGTCGGTCCGATCCTCGAGAAGTGCCGCGCGGAGGGCCGTCCGGCACTCATCGGCTACCTGCCGGTCGGCTTCCCGACCGTCGAGGGGTCCATCGAGGCGATGTGCACCCTCGTCGACAACGGCGTCGACATCCTCGAGATCGGGGTGCCGTACAGCGACCCGGTCATGGACGGCCCGGTTATCCAGGACGCCGCGGTCCGCGCCTTGGAGGGCGGCGTGCGTCTCAAGGACGTGTTCACCGCCACCCGTGAGGTGTCGGCGGCCGGCGCGGGAGCGCTCGTCATGACCTACTGGAACCCCGTCCTGCACTACGGCGTCGAGCGGTTCGCCGCCGATCTGGCCGCTGCTGGGGGAGCGGGCCTGATCACGCCCGACCTCATCCCGGACGAGGCCGCGGAGTGGATCTCGGCCGCCGACGCCCACGACCTAGACAAGGTCTTCCTCGTCGCCCCCAGCTCCACACCCGAGCGCCTCGCGGCGGTCACCGCCGCATGCCGAGGCTTCGTCTACGCGGCGGCCGTCATGGGTGTCACCGGTGCGCGCGCAAGCGTCGGCGAGGCCGCCGACGACCTGGTCTCCCGCACTCGTGCCGCCTCGGACGTGCCGGTGTGCGTCGGGATCGGCGTGTCCAGCGGTGACCAGGCCGCCCAGGTCGGCAGGTTCGCCGACGGAGTCATCGTCGGCTCGGCGCTCGTCCGGTGTCTCACCGAGGCCAGCACTCCCGAGGCCGGCCTCGAGGCGCTGGGCCGCCTCTCCAGAGAGCTAGCCGACGGCGTCAGGAAGGCCCGAGCATGAGCATGCTGACCGGCATACCCACCTTGGTGTCGGCCCTGCCGGCCGAGATCCCCTCACCGACGGTGGGGGTCTGGCACCTCGGCCCCATCCCGATCCGTGGCTACGCCATGTGCATCCTCGCCGGGATCATCGTCGCGGTGTGGCTCACCGCCAAGCGACTCACGGCGCGCGGCTACCGCCCCGGTGTGACGATCGACGTCTCGGCGTGGGCGGTGCCTTTCGGCATCCTCGGAGGCCGTCTCTACCACCTCATCACGACGCCACAGCCGTACTTCGGCAAGGGTGGCGACCCGTGGAAGGCGTTCGCCATCTACGAGGGTGGGCTCGGCATCTGGGGCGCGATCGCACTGGGCGCGCTCGGTGCCTGGATCGGCTGCCGCCGCCACCAGGTGCTGTTCCGGGACTTCGTCGACGCCGCGGCGCCGGGCATCGCCATCGCCCAGGCGATGGGACGCTTCGGCAACTGGTTCAACAACGAGATCTACGGCGCACCCACCGATCTGCCGTGGCGCCTGAGGATCTACGAGTGGGACACCTCGGCCGGCCGCGCCGTGGTCGACGCGTCAGGCAACCCCATCGTCAAGGGGTACTTCCAGCCGACGTTCCTCTACGAGGCGCTGTGGTGTCTGCTGCTGGCCGCCTTCCTGATCTGGCTCGGCCGCAGGTACCCGCTGAAGCCCGGCCAGGTGTTCGCGGCATACGTCATGGGCTACCCCGTCGGCCGCATCGTCATCGAGAACATGCGCAGCGACGAGGCCAACCTCATCCTCGGCCAGCGCGTCAACACCTGGGTCTCGATCCTCGTCTTCCTCCTCGGTCTCTACCTGTGGCGCCGCTTCGGGCAGATGCCTCTGCCGGAACGCCCTGAGTCGCCGGACTCCGGCGCGTCGACGGTCGGCGACGAGCCCGATGCCGGGTCGCCCGAGGCAGCCCAGAAGCCGACCGAGGAGGCCGTCACCGACGGCGACGACGACCCGGCACGGGCCGACAGCGACGAGGTCGTCGCGGGCTCGGGCGCCGACGAAGATCCTTCGGCAGCTGCCGTCGGCAACGGGGCAAACGCCGCCGCCGCGGGCGCCGGGAAGAAGGAGCGCCCGTCCGCGTCGTGATGTGACGTCCGCGTGAACGGCGTGTGTCCTCTCGCACGACGTCTCACCATACGGAATCCCGCGTATCAACAGGTAGGACGACGCGCCGCTCCGATATCGTCGTCCCACTGCCTGTGGCCAAAGCCGTCCACTGCGCTTTCCGGGATGAGAGGTCGTTCCCCCAGCACGCCTGGGGGGAGGTGCACCTGCCCGGCTCCAGTCATGTCACGCGGCGCCGTCCAGGTCGCCTCCGGGACCAACAGAAGGACGGTGAAGATGTCGCCGCACACCCGCACCCGTGCCCTCTTCAGTGCACACCCGGAGAACTCCGGCCTCTACCGTCGCGAGTTCGAGCATGACGCCTGCGGGGTCGCGCTCATCGCCACGATGCGCGGGACGGCTGGACACGACATCGTCGAGCACGCCATGACGGCCCTGCGCAACCTCGACCACCGCGGTGCCACGGGCGCCGACCCGCACGTCGGTGACGGCGCCGGCATCCTCCTGCAGATCCCTGACGAGTTCTTCCGGGCGGTCGTCCCGTTCACCCTCCCCAACAGCGGGGCGTATGCCGCCGGCATCGCCTTCCTGCCCCAGAACGCCGTCGAGCGCGCCGCCGCGAAGGCCCGGATCGAGGAGCTCGCGGTCGCCGAGAACCTCAAGGTCCTCGGCTGGCGGCCGGTGCCCGTGGAGGCCGACCTCGTCGGCCAGGTGGCCCGCGACTGCATGCCGTTCTTCGAGCAGCTCTTCGTCAGCAGCTCGATCGGACGCCAGGTCGCGCTCGGCCTCGACCGGCTCGCGTTCTGCCTGCGCAAGCGCGCGGAGCGCGAGGTCGAGGTCTACTTCGCCTCGCTCAGCTCGCGAACCATCGTCTACAAGGGCATGCTGACCACGGGTCAGCTGGAGCCGTTCTTCCCTGACCTGTCCGACCCGCGCTTCGCCTCGGAGCTGGCACTGGTCCACTCGCGGTTCTCGACGAACACCTTCCCGTCGTGGCCATTGGCCCACCCGTACCGCTTCATCGCGCACAACGGAGAGATCAACACCGTCAAGGGCAACCGCAACTGGATGCGGGCCCGCGAGAGCCAGCTGACCTCCGACATCATCCCGGGAGACCTCGAGCGGCTCTACCCGATCTGCACCCCGGACGCGTCCGACTCGGCGAGCTTCGACGAGGTGCTGGAGCTGCTGCACCTCGGCGGCCGGTCGCTCCCGCACGCCGTGCTCATGATGATCCCCGAGGCGTGGGAGAACCACGAGACGATGGACCCGGCCCGCCGGGCCTTCTACGAGTTCCACTCGACCTTCATGGAGCCGTGGGACGGCCCGGCCAACGTCTGCTTCACCGACGGCACGCTCGTCGGCGCCGTGCTCGACCGTAACGGTCTGCGCCCCGGGCGGTACACCGTGACCGACGACGGCCTGGTCGTGCTGGCCTCCGAGTCCGGCGTGCTCGAGCTCGACCCGGCCACGATCGTGCAGCGGGGCCGGCTCCAGCCGGGCCGGATGTTCCTCGTCGACACCGAGCACGGCCGGATCGTCAGCGACGACGAGATCAAGAGCCAGCTCGCGGCGGCCAAGCCGTATGCCGAGTGGCTCCACGGCGGTCTCATCCGGCTCGAGGAGCTGCCGGAGCGGGAGCACATCGTGCACACCGCCGCGTCGGTCGCCCGCCGGCAGCAGACCTTCGGCTACACCGCGGAGGAGCTGCGCATCCTCCTCACGCCGATGGCGCGATCCGGCGCCGAGGCGCTCGGCTCGATGGGCACGGACACGCCGATCGCCGTGCTGTCTTCGCGCCCGCGGCTGCTGTTCGACTACTTCACCCAGCTGTTCGCACAGGTGACCAACCCGCCCCTCGACGCGATTCGCGAGGAGCTCGTCACCTCGCTCGGCACGTACATGGGGCCCGAGGGGAACGCTCTTTCCGCAACCCCGTCGCACGCTCGGCAGCTCGTGCTCGACTTCCCGGTCATCGACAACGACCAGCTCGCGAAGATCGTGCACATCAACGCCGACGGCGACCTGCCGGGCTACGCCACTCATGTGGTGCGCGGCCTCTACGACGTCACCGGCGGTGCGGCGGCCATGCGCGAACGGCTCGACGAGATCTTCGCCGAGGTCTCGCGGGCGATCTCGCGCGGTGCGCGCTTCGTCGTGCTCTCCGACCGCGACTCCGGCCGCGACCTCGCACCGATCCCGTCCCTGCTGCTGACCGCTGCCGTGCACCACCACCTGATCCGTGAGAAGACGCGCACCCAGGTCGGTCTGCTCGTCGAGGCGGGGGACGTGCGCGAGGTGCACCACGTCGCGCTCCTCATCGGGTACGGCGCGGCGGCGGTCAACCCGTACCTCGCGATGGAGACCGTGGAGGACCTCGTCCGGTCCGGCGACATCGAGGGGGTCACCCCGGAGAAGGCGGTCCGCAACCTCATCAAGGCACTCGGCAAGGGCGTCCTCAAGGTCATGTCGAAGATGGGCATCTCGACCGTGGCCTCCTACCGCGGCGCCCAGGTGTTCGAAGCGATCGGCCTCTCCCAGGAGCTCGTCGACCGCTACTTCACCGGCACGGTGTCGCAGCTCGGCGGTGTCGGCCTGGACGTCATCTCCCGTGAGGCGGCGGAGCGGCACGCACGCGCGTACCCACCGGACGGCGTCCACCAGCCGCACCGGGTCCTCGACGTGGGCGGTGAGTACCAGTGGCGCCGCGAGGGCGAGCCGCACCTGTTCGACCCCGAGACGGTGTTCCGCCTCCAGCACTCGACCCGCCAGCGGCGCTACGACATCTTCAAGCAGTACACCGAGCGGATCGACGATCAGACCACGCGCCTGATGACGCTGCGGGGGCTGATGGCCTTCAAGCCGACCGGCGTGACGGGCCGACTGCCCGTGCCGATCGAGGAGGTCGAGCCGGTCAGCGAGATCGTCAGGCGGTTCAACACCGGCGCGATGAGCTACGGCTCGATCTCGCTGGAGGCGCACGAGACACTCGCGGTGGCGATGAACCGCCTCGGCGGACGGTCCAACACCGGCGAGGGCGGCGAGGACAAGGAGCGGCTGCTCGACCCCGAGCGCCGGTCAGCGGTCAAGCAGGTCGCGTCGGGCCGGTTCGGCGTGACGAGCCTCTACCTCACCCACTCCGACGACATCCAGATCAAGATGGCGCAGGGCGCCAAGCCCGGCGAAGGGGGCCAGCTGCCCGGGCACAAGGTGTACCCCTGGGTGGCCAAGACCCGGCACTCCACCCCCGGAGTGGGACTGATCTCCCCCCCGCCGCACCACGACATCTACTCGATCGAGGATCTGGCGCAGCTGATCCACGACCTCAAGAACGCCAACCCCTCCGCACGCGTCCACGTCAAGCTCGTGGCGGAGATCGGCGTGGGCACGGTCGCGGCGGGTGTCTCCAAGGCACACGCCGACGTCGTGCTCATCTCCGGCCACGACGGTGGCACCGGCGCCTCGCCCCTGACCTCGCTCAAGCACGCCGGTGCGCCCTGGGAGCTCGGCCTTGCCGAGGCCCAGCAGACGCTCGTCCTCAACGGGCTCCGCGACCGGATCGTCGTGCAGGTGGACGGCCAGCTCAAGACCGGCCGCGACGTCGTCATCGCGGCGCTGCTCGGCGCCGAGGAGTTCGGCTTCGCGACCGCGCCGCTCGTGGTGTCGGGCTGCGTCATGATGCGGGTCTGTCACCTCGACACCTGTCCGGTCGGCATCGCGACCCAGAACCCCGAGCTGCGCGCTCGCTTCACCGGCAAGCCCGAGTTCGTCGAGACCTTCTTCGAGTACATCGCCGAAGAGGTTCGCGAGCACCTCGCTGCGCTCGGGTTCCGCTCGATCGAGGAGGCCGTCGGTCAGGTGGCGAGCCTCGACCTGGACAAGGCCATCGCGCACTGGAAGGCATCCGGTCTCGACCTGACGCCGATCCTGACCATCGCCGACAACCCGACGGGCGGCACTCTGCACCAGTCGACGGTGCAGGACCACGGGCTCGACAAGGCCCTCGACAACGAGCTGGTCAGCCGGGCACTTACCGCGATCGAGACGGGCGAGCGGGTGCGCAGTGAGATCGCGGTCCGCAACGTCAACCGCACCGTCGGCACGATGCTCGGCCACCATGTCACCAAGGCACACCCGGAAGGCCTCGCCGACGACACCATCGAGCTGGTGATGACCGGCTCCGGCGGCCAGTCCTTCGGGGCCTTCCTCCCCGCCGGCATCACGCTCCAGCTGTTCGGCGACGCCAACGACTATGTCGGCAAGGGCCTGTCGGGCGGCCGAGTCGTCGTGCGACCGGACCGCCGGGCGACCCTCGTGGCCGAGGAGAACGTCATCGCGGGCAACGTCATCGCCTACGGCGCCACGACCGGCGAGCTGTTCCTGCGTGGCGTGGTGGGCGAGCGCTTCTGTGTCCGCAACTCCGGTGCGCGGGCCGTCGTCGAAGGGGTCGGCGACCACGGCTGCGAGTACATGACCGGTGGCACCGCGGTCGTGCTCGGCAGCACCGGGCGCAACTTCGCCGCCGGCATGTCGGGCGGCGTGGCGTACGTCCTCGACCTCGACCCGGCCCTGGTCAACGGTGAGCTCGTCGACCTGCTGCCCCTGCGTCCCGCCGACGAGTCCGCGCTCGCCGAGCTGCTCGAGGCGCACGTCCGCTGGACGGACTCCCCGGTCGCCCGAGCACTCCTCGACGACTGGGCAGCCGCCAGCCAGCGGTTCACGCTCGTCCTGCCGCGTGACTACCAGCGCGTCCTCGACGTGCGCGCCGAGGCGACACAACACGGCCTCGACCTCGACGGCCCCGAAGTGTGGAACCGGATCATGGAGGCGTCCCGTGGCTGACCCGCAAGGCTTTCTCACGACCCGCGAGCGCGAGCTCCCAGCCCGCCGACCGGTCCCCGTCCGCATCCGGGACTGGAAGGAGGTCTACGAGGAGCAGGAGGCCGCCCAGCTCCAGCGCCAGGCCGGCCGCTGCATGGACTGCGGCATTCCCTTCTGCCACTCCGGCTGCCCGCTTGGCAACCTCATCCCAGAATGGAACACCCTGGCCTGGCGGGGCGACTGGGCCGATGCGATCGAGCGGCTCCACGCGACGAACAACTTCCCGGAGTTCACCGGACGTCTGTGTCCGGCGCCGTGCGAGACCGCCTGCGTGCTCGGCATCAACCAGCCCGCGGTGACGATCAAGCAGGTCGAGGTGACCACGATCGACCGCGCGTTCGCGAGCGGTCTCGTCAAGCCGCTGCCGCCCGAGCGCCTCTCGGGCAAGACGGTCGCCGTCGTCGGCTCGGGCCCGGCCGGCCTGGCCGCCGCGCAGCAGCTGACCCGGGCCGGCCACACGGTCGCGGTGTTCGAGCGGGCCGACAAGCCCGGTGGTCTGCTTCGCTACGGCATCCCCGAGTTCAAGATGGAGAAGTCGGTGCTGGACCGCCGGCTCGCGCAGATGGAGGCCGAGGGCACCCGGTTCCGCAACAGCGTCGACATCGGCGTCGACATCACCGGCAAGCAGCTGCTGGACCGGTACGACGCGGTGGTGCTGGCTGTCGGTGCAACCGTCCCGCGCGACCTGTTGGTGCCGGGGCGTGAGCTCGGCGGCATCCACCAGGCGATGGACTTCCTCCCACAGTCCAACCGCGCCTCGCTCGGCACGGACGTGCCGGACCAGATCCTCGCGACCGGCAAGCACGTCGTCGTCATCGGCGGCGGCGACACCGGGGCCGACTGCATCGGCACCGCGCACCGCCAGGGCGCCGCGTCGGTGACGAGCCTGGAGATCCTGCCGCAGCCCGGCGACGACCGACCCGGCAACCAGCCGTGGCCGACCTACCCGATGATCTACCGGGTCGCCAGCGCGCACGAGGAGGGTGGCGAGCGGGTCTACGCCGTCAGCACGTCGGAGTTCGTCGGAGACGACGACGGCAACGTCCGTGCCCTGCGCCTCACCGAGGTCGAGCTGGTCGACGGCCGGTTCACACCGAAGCCCGGCACCGAGCGGGAGATCCCCGCCGGGCTCGTGCTGTTCGCGATGGGCTTCCTCGGCCCGCAGGGTCCCGGGGTCGTGGAGCAGCTCGGCGTCGAGCTCGACGAGCGCTCGAACGTCCGGCGCGACAAGAACTTCATGTCCTCCGTTCCCGGCGTCTTCGTCGCCGGTGACGCGGGCCGCGGGCAGTCGCTCATCGTGTGGGCGATCGCGGAGGGCCGCGCCGCAGCGGCAGGCGTCGACGCGTGGCTCACCGGATCGTCCTCGCTGCCGAGGCCGATCGCGCCGACGGACCGCCCGCTCACCGTCTGAGCGGTCCCGACCCGGGGCAGCACCTCGAGCGTGCCTCGGACCCGTCCCGCAGCACCACCCAGGACCTACCGGTCAACGACGCCCGGTCATGGTGGCCTGCCCTCGGCAGGCGGCCGTCCCACCCCGCCACGCGGGTTCGTCCAGAAGGCGAACCCTCGTGGTGACCCACGTCACAGCACCCATAAGGTTGAAGCATGCGTCGCGCCAAGATCGTCTGCACGATCGGTCCCAAGACCTCATCCCCTGAGCAGCTTCGAGCCCTCGTCGACGCCGGTATGGACGTCGCTCGGCTCAACCTCTCCCACGGCGACCACTCGATCCACGAGCAGGTCTACCGCGACGTGCGTGCCGCGAGCGACGGCTCCGGCCGCGCCGTCGGCATCCTCGTGGACCTGCAGGGTCCCAAGATCCGCACCGGCCGCTTCGCGTCCGGCCCGGTGACCCTGAGCAAGGGCCAGCGCTTCACCATCACCACGCGTGAGGTGGAGGGCGACGACACGATCGTCGGCACGACGTATGCCGGCCTGCCGGGCGACGTGAAGCCCGGCGACGTCCTGCTCATCGACGACGGCAAGGTCATGCTCCGGGCCGTCGAGGTCACCGACACCGACGTGCTCACCGAGACGGTCGTGGGCGGCGAGGTGAGCAACAACAAGGGAATCAACCTGCCCGGAGTCGCGGTCAGTGTCCCGGCCTTGTCGGCGAAGGACCGTGAGGACCTCCGTTTCGCAATGCGCCTCGGCGCCGACCTGATCGCCCTGTCGTTCGTGCGCGCTGCCGACGACATCATCGACGTGCACGAGATCATGGACGAGTTCGGGTATCGCATCCCGGTCATCGCCAAGATCGAGAAGCCGCAGGCCGTGGACAACCTCGAGGCGATCGTCCAGGCCTTCGACGGCATCATGGTCGCCCGTGGCGACCTCGGCGTCGAGATGCCGCTCGAAGACGTCCCGCTCGTGCAGAAGTCCGCGATCGAGCTGGCCCGCCGGGAGGCCAAGCCGGTCATCGTCGCGACCCAGGTGCTCGAGTCGATGATCGAGAACCCCCGGCCGACGCGCGCCGAGGCCTCCGACGCCGCCAACGCCGTCCTCGACGGTGCGGACGCCCTCATGCTCTCCGGCGAGACGTCGGTCGGCGCCTGGCCGATCGAGGCCGTGCACACGATGGCTCGGATCATCGAGAGCACCGAGGAGCACGGCTACGACAAGATCGCGCGGATGAAGACCAACCCGAAGACCGTCGGTGGCGCCGTCACCAAGGCGGCCGTCGAGATCGGCGAGGTTGTCGGGGCACGGTTCCTCATCACCTTCAGCGAGACCGGCGGCTCGGCCAAGCGCATGGCGCGGATCCGGCCCCGGCTGCCGATGCTGGCGTTCACCTCCGAGCAGCGCGTCCGGTCGCAGCTCGCCCTGGTCTGGGGCGTCGAGACCTACCTCGTCCCGCGCATGCACCACACCGACCAGTTCGCGATGCAGGTGGACCTCAAGCTGATCCCCGAGGGGCGCGTGGCCGAGGGGGAGCGCGTCGTCATCGTCGCCGGCTCGCCGCCCGGCATCCCCGGTTCGACGAATGCACTGCGGGTCCACCGGGTCGGCGACGCCGTGCACCGCCGGGCGCCCGCCTACCGCCCGGAGGAGGTCACCGGCTGACGCGGCGCCACCTGGACAACCTGCGCTCGCTGCCTGACCCTGCGTATGCCGCTCGGCCCACCCGGCGGCATACGCAGGTCTGTGGTGGGTTCCCCGTTGCCCGGGGACTGGGCATGGGCGGCCATCCGCGCCCGGCGGCATACCGTGGCACGTCGCGCCGGTATGCTGGCCCGGCACTCCAGCCGGGGTGGTGGAATGGCAGACACGGGGCACTCAAAATGCTCTGGCCGCAAGGCCGTGCGGGTTCGAGTCCCGCTCCCGGCACCCTTGCCTCTGGCGCGCGGACGACGTCCGCGACCATGGCGGTCGGGGGGTCCGCGACCGTCGGTGCGCACGCGCTCACGGCGCCTGGGCGTCACGGTCCCGAAACGCGCCGGAAACCTCGCCCCGGCTAGGCTTTGCCCGTGAGCACAGACGAGAGCACCAGCCCAAAACCTCAGGCCACGCCGGCCAGCAAGCCCGCCCCGGTGGGCGGCGCCACCCGCATCCTCGTCGCCGAGGACGAGGCGCTGATCCGGCTGGATCTCGTCGAGATGCTCGGTGAGCAGGGCTACGACGTCGTGGGGCAGGCGAGCAACGGCGAGCAGGCTGTCGAGCTGGCCCGCGAGGTCAAGCCCGACCTGGTCATCATGGACGTCAAGATGCCTGTGCTCGATGGTCTTTCGGCCGCCGAGCAGCTGCACGAGGCGAAGCTGTGCCCGGTCATCATGCTCACGGCGTTCTCGCAGACCGAGCTCGTCGAGCGGGCCCGCGACGCCGGCGTCATGGCCTACATCGTCAAGCCGTTCACCGCTGCCGACCTGCGGCCGGCGATCGACATCGCCACCTCGCGCTGGCAGGAGCTCAAGGCGCTCGAGGCCGAGGTGGCGGACCTCGGGGAGCGGCTCGAGACGCGCAAGCTCGTCGACCGCGCCAAGGGCGTGCTCATGGCGCAGCTCAAGCTGAGCGAGGCGGACGCCTTCCGATGGATCCAGAAGACGGCGATGGACCGCCGCCTCGGGATGAAAGAGGTGGCGGAGGCGGTCATCAACGGATTCCCGGCGTCCTGACGGCCGATTACCGCAAATCGTTCGGCGCAAGCGTCACGCCGAGGTCACGGGTCGGTCACCGATCGGTCTTAGGTCGTGACCTCAGCACGAAATTGGGCCTAGTCTCCGTGTCAGCCCTCATCCGAGGGATGTGTGACATCAGGAGGACATCCGTGCGTTCCACCCTCAAGTTCGCTGTGCCGCTCGTGGCCGCGGCGCTTGCTCTCGGTGCCTGTGGTACCAAGGGCGGCGAGACTCCCTCTGCCGGCGGCACCGGCGGCGCCTCTGCCGCGTCGTGCGACCTGAAGATCGGCATGTTCGGTGCCCTCACCGGCCCGAACGCCAACCTGGGCATCTACATCCAGAACGGCGTCAACCTCGCGCTCGACGACTACAACAAGGCGCACGCCAACTGCAAGGTGACCCTCGAGAACTACGACTCGCAGGGTGACCCGACCCAGGCCCCGGCTCTGGCCAAGAAGGCCATCGACGACAAGAAGGTCGTCGGCATCGTCGGCCCCGCCTTCTCCGGCGAGTCCAAGGCTGCCGACCCGGCGTTCAACGAGGCCGGCCTCGTGACGATCACGCCGTCGGCGACCAACCCGAAGCTGGCCGACAACGGCTGGAAGACCTTCTTCCGCGCGCTCGGCAACGACGCGACGCAGGGTCCCGCCGCGGCCAAGTACATCAAGGACACCCTCAAGGCGCAGAAGGTCTTCGTCATCGACGACGCGTCTGAGTACGGCAAGGGTCTGGCCGACATCGTCCGCCAGGACCTCGGCTCGCAGGTTGTCGGCAGCGACACGATCCAGCAGAAGCAGACTGACTTCAGCGCCTCGGTCACCAAGGTGACCGCTGCCGGTGCCGACGCTCTCTTCTTCGGCGGCTACGCCCCCGAGGCCGCGCCGATGATCAAGCAGCTGCGCGACGCCGGCTGGAAGGGCACGTACGTCGTGGCCGACGGCGTCAAGGACCAGTCGTTCATCGACAACGCCAAGGAAGCCGCCGAGGGCACGATCATCACCTGCCCGTGCGTTCCGCCGGACGTCGCTCCGGACTTCCAGGCCGCGTACAAGGCCAAGTACAACGAGGACCCCAACACCTACTCCGGTGAGGGCTACGACGCCGCGACGATCCTGCTCAACGGCATCGGCGCCGGCAAGACCCGCGCCACGATGGTCGACTGGGTGAAGAACTACGACCAGAAGGGCGTCACGAAGCAGCTCAAGTTCGACGCCAAGGGTGAGGTCGTGGACATCAAGGTCTTCGCCTACAAGGTCGAGAACGGCAAGATCGTGTCGATCGGCGAGATCAAGTAACCGCCGAGTCCGAGCATGAAGGGCGGTCGGAGCAGTAGGCTCCGACCGCCCTTCGTATCCCTCGACGCGCTTGTCTGATCCCGCCCACCGCACCTGGCCCTCAGGAGGTCTTGGATGCAGTTCCTCATCGACAACTTCTGGGCGCTGACGATCACCGGCCTCACCCTTGGTGCGGTCTATGCCCTCGTCGCCCTCGGCTACACCCTGGTCTACGGCGTGCTGCGACTCATCAACTTCGCGCACTCCGAAGTGTTCATGTACGGCACCTTCGCCGCCCTCTGGGTGGTGATGTTCTTCGGCGGCAGGACCGGCGGCTCGGTCGGCCAGGTCATCTTCTGGGTAGCGGCGATGTTCATCGCCGCTATGGCCATGTCCGGCTTGATCGCCGTGCTCCTCGAGCGGTTCGCCTACCGCCCGCTGCGTAAGCGCAACGCCCCGCCCCTCATCGCCCTCATCTCGGCCATCGGTGCCTCGTTCGTGCTGTCGGAGCTCATGGGCCTTCGCGGCCGGATCGCGAGCTGGGTGGGCCTTGAGGACACCCTGAGCGACTACGTCCGCAACTCGCGCAACAACGCCGGCATGGCGACGATCATCCAGCCACAGTCGGTCGTCGAGATCGGCGGCTACCACGTGACGAACGTCGACTTCTTCGTCATCTTCGGCGCGATCGCGATCATGGTCGTGCTCGACCAGTGGGTGCGGCGCTCGAGGACCGGCCGCGGTATCCGCGCGGTCGCCATGGATCCCGAGTCGGCTGCCCTCATGGGCGTCAACCGCGACCGCGTCATCCAGGTGACGTTCCTCGTCGGTGGCGTCATGGCCGGAGCCGCGGCTGCCTTCTACATGCTGAAGATCGGGATCACGCGGTACGACGCGGGCTTCCTCCTGGGCGTCAAGGCGTTCACCGCCGCCGTGCTCGGCGGCATCGGCAACCTCCGTGGAGCTCTCCTCGGTGGCTTCGTCCTCGGTGTCGCGGAGAACTACGGCTCGGCCCTCGTGGGCACGCAGTGGAAGGACGTCGTCGCCTTCGTCCTGCTCATTCTTGTCCTGCTCTTCCGGCCCACCGGCCTGCTCGGTGAGTCCCTCGGAAAGGCACGCGTATGACCACCGCAACCACCACGGCCAAGGCTCCCCGTCCTGGCTTCAAGGAGCGCGTCAGCGGGATGCCCAAGAGCGCCAAGATCATCCTCTGGGTGCTCTTCGCGTTGTTCCTGTTCCTGCTGCCGCTGCTCAACATCCCGCTCATCACGACCGAGGGGTCGGACTTCGGCGGCGTGCTGTTCACCGTCTGCACCTACGTGCTGGTGGCCCTCGGCCTCAACATCGTCGTCGGGTATGCCGGACTGCTCGACCTCGGGTATGTCGGCTTCTACGCGATCGGGGCCTACACCGTCGGTGTCCTGAGCGCGCAGCACGCGAAGCTGTCCTGGATCACCGTTGTGCCGATCGCGATCGTCATGGCGATGATCTCGGGTCTGATCCTCGGCGCACCGACGCTGCGGGTCCGCGGTGACTACCTCGCGATCGTGACCCTTGGCTTCGGTGAGATCGTGCGCCTGACCCTCGTCAACTCCGAGTGGCTCGGCGCCGCGCAGGGCATCTCGTCGATCCCCAGCCCGCCCGGCATCGAGCTGTTCGACGTGCCGAGCATCGACTGGAGCACCGGCGTCCCGGTCATCGACCTCGAGACCACCTCGACGTTCCTCAAGTTCAGCATCGCCGACTTCGTGCCGTACTACTGGTTGGGCCTGTTCGTCATCGGCCTCGTGCTGATCTTCGACATCCTCGTGAAGAACAGCCGGGTCGGGCGTGCCTGGGAGGCCACGCGCGAGGACGAGGACGCTGCCGAGCTGATGGGGGTGCCGACCTTCAAGTTCAAGCTGTTGGCCTTCATGCTCGGCGCCGCGATCGGCGGCCTGTCGGGCGCCCTGTTCGCGACCAAGGCCGGCTTCATCAACCCGGACAGCTTCCAGCTGCTGTTCTCGATCCTGTTCCTCGCCGCGGTCGTCGTCGGTGGTGCAGGCAACCGGTGGGGTGTCATCCTCGGCGCGATCGTGGTCGCCTACTTCCCGGAGCGCTTCCGCGACTTCGCGGACTTCCGGGTGCTCGCCTTCGGCCTGGCGCTGATGCTCCTGGCGATCTTCCGTCCGCAGGGCATCCTGCCACCGCGGCGGACCGTTCGAGCCAAGCGGGCCGATGAGAGACAGCACGTTCTCGAGGAAGGAGAAGCCAGTGCCTGAGCAGACCCAGCCTGAGGACACGAGCCAGTCCACCCAGCAGCCCGCCGAGGCCAGCGCTGATGTCAACGAGGACGTCAACGCCAACGCTGTTGCCAACGCTGATGCCGACGTTGACGCGAAGGCCGACCCGACGGCTGACTCCACCGCCGACCCGACCGGTGCCACGCCCAGTGACCTGACCGCTGCCACGATCCAGGATCCGGAGGTCGGCGCCACGGTGGACCCGGTCGCGGAGCGGCCCACCGCGGCGGACGCGGAGACGGACGACCCACCGCCGCTGGCTGACCCGGCTGACGCTGTCACCGAGATCAACCCCGACGTCGACATCGCGCCCGAGGACATCGGCCCGACGGTTGCCGAGGGCGAGCGCATTCTCGAGGTCGACAACGTCACGCTGCGCTTCGGTGGTGTCGTGGCGCTGAACGAGGTGAGCTTCCACATCAACAAGGGCGAGATCCTCGGTCTCATCGGTCCCAACGGTGCCGGCAAGACGACGTGCTTCAACGTCATGACCGGCGTCTACCAGCCCACGTCGGGCGGCGTGCGGTTCCTCAGCAAGCCGTTGGGCAAGCGCAAGAAGTTCCAGATCACCAAGCTGGGCATCGCGCGGACGTTCCAGAACATCCGCCTGTTCGCGAACATGACGGCTCTTGAGAACGTCCTCGTCGGGGTCGACGCACACCACACGACGGGCGTCGGGTCGGCGATGTTCCGCCTGCCCAAGCACCGGCGGGAGGAGGAGCAGGGGCAGGCCCGCGCTCTCGAGCTGCTGGAGTTCATGGGGCTGGAGAACAAGGCGGACGAGCTGGCCCGGAACCTGCCCTACGGCGACCAGCGCCGGCTCGAGATCGCGCGAGCGCTGGCGACGAGCCCGCAGCTGCTCTGCCTCGACGAGCCGGCGGCGGGCTTCAACCCGGCCGAGAAGGCCAAGCTCATGGATCTGATCCGCTCGATCCGCGACCAGGGGTACACCGTGCTGCTCATCGAGCACGACATGCGCCTCGTCATGGGCGTCACCGACCGGATCGTCGTGCTCGAGTTCGGTCGTAAGATCGCCGAGGGCGCGCCGGCCGAGATCCGCGACAACCCGGCGGTCATCGCCGCCTATCTGGGAGTTGATGAAGAAGATGCTTCTTGAGGTCAAGGGACTGTGCGTCAACTACGGGCGCATCGAGGCCATCCGCGACATCAGCTTCAGTGTCGACGAGGGGGAGATCGTCACCCTCATCGGCGCCAACGGCGCGGGCAAGACGACGACCCTCAAGACCGTGTCAGGCCTGCGTCCGGTGAGGGCGGGCGAGGTCAGGTTCGACGGCAAGGACATCACGCACACTCCGTCGCACGAGCGGCCGGTGCTCGGCATCGCGCAGTCTCCTGAGGGCCGCGGGTGCTTCGTCGGCATGACGGTGATGGAGAACCTCGAGATGGGCACCTACGCCCGCCCCGACCGAAAGACGAAGGCGGTCAAGGACGATCTCGATCGGGTGTTCGACCTCTTCCCGCGGCTCAAGGAGCGCAGCAACCAGGCCGCCGGGTCGATGTCGGGTGGTGAGCAGCAGATGCTCGCGATGGGCCGGGCCCTCATGGCCAAGCCCAGGCTGCTGCTGCTCGACGAGCCGTCGATGGGCCTGGCTCCCAAGCTGATCCAGCAGATCTTCGAGATCGTCGCCGAGATCAACGGCCAGGGCACGACCGTGCTGCTCGTCGAGCAGAACGCCGCCCAGGCGCTGAAGCGGTCGCACCGGGCTTACATCCTCGAGACCGGCGAGATCGTCCGCGAGGGCAAGGGCCCGGAGCTCGCCGCAGACCCGGCGGTGAAGGAGGCCTACCTGGGTGGGGACGTCTGACGACGAAACCTCCTGACGGCATTCCGGCTCCAGGATCGGTCAAGGGCGCCACGGCTTCGGCCGTGGCGCCCTCGGTCGTCAACACACCCTGCGGATCCCCTTCCGCCGGAAGCCGGTTGGCCGTAATCTCAGCCGAGTGACCTCGGGGTAGGGAACTGGAGGGATGATGGGTCGAGCGGTCGCGTCGGTGCAGCGGGTGGATGAGGGTCTGCACTCCAAGTTCATCGGACTCTGGATCACCCACCGCATCGAGGGAGGCACCTCCCCGGAGGCCGCTCAGCGGCTCGCCCTCGACGGCACCCTTCGCAACGCGTTACAGCGCGAAGACGTCTGTGCCTACATCGCTTTCAGCGACGACCAGCCCGCCGGCTACGTCGTGCTCGCCGACTCGACTCGAAGCCTGCTGGTCAACTCGCCGTGCGTGTCGATCGACATGCTCTTCGTGCACCCGGACTTCCGGCGCCAGGGCATCGGACGCGCGTTGCTCACGGCCGTGACGAGATATGCCGACCGGCAGGGTTGCGACCACCTGGCAAGCTCGGTGCCCGCCGCGGACCGCGAGGCGAACCGGTTCTTCGCGCGTCTCGGCTTCGTGCCGGAGACCGTGCGCCGCATCGCCTCGGCGACGAGCCTGCAGCGTCGGCTCGCGGGCGAGTCACGAGCGAAGGTGCTGCCCCTCGAGCAGGTGCTCCAGCGGCGCCGCGACCGCCGAGCCTCGGTCAGGCCCCAGGCGCCACATCGCGCAGCAGGCACGTGATCCGCGACGTGCAGACCCGCTTGCCGTCCTCGTCCGTGACGGCGACCTCGTAGCTGACGAGGGTGCGCCCGGCGCTGAGCACCGTCGCCGTGCCCGTCACGACGCCGCTGCGAGCTGCGCGGTGGTGCGTCGCGTTGATGTCGAGGCCGACGGCCACGCGGCCCGGGCCGGCATAGAGCTGTGCCCCGAGCGAGCCGAGCGTCTCGGCAAGCACGACGCTCGCGCCGCCATGGAGGAGTCCATACGGCTGCGTGTTGCCCTCGACGGGCATCGTCGCGACGAGACGCTCCGGGGTGGTCTCGACGAGCTCGATCCCCATCCGCTCGATGAGCGTGCCGGCGCCGCTGGCGCGCATGGCCTCCAGGGTCGCGTCCGGTGAGCCATCCTGCGTCGTCGAGTCAGTCATGCCCGAGATCGTATGCCGCCCTGCCGACGGCCACGGCGCCACCTCCACCGTCGGTGCCGGACACTAGGCTGCCCGTGTGAGCCGACTTCTCCTCCTCGACGGACACTCGCTGGCCTACCGCGCGTTCTTCGCGCTCCCTACCGAGAACTTCTCGACGAGCACGGGACAGCACACCAACGCCGTCTACGGCTTCACCTCGATGCTCATCAACATGCTGCGCGACGAGCAGCCCACCCATGTCGTCGTCGCCTTCGACAAGTCGCGGCAGACGTTCCGCACGCAGGAGTATGCCGAGTACAAGGCGGGTCGGGCGCGGACGCCGGACGAGTTCGCCGGCCAGCTGCCGCTGGTCAAGGAGGTGCTCGACGCACTGCGGATCCGCTTCGTCGAGCTGGACGGCTACGAGGCGGACGACATCATCGCGACCATCGCGACCGAGGCCGACGACTCCGGCGTCGAGGTGCTGATCTGCTCCGGCGACCGCGACACGTTCCAGCTCGTCTCCGACAACGTGACGATCCTCTACCCGGTCCGTGGTGTCTCCGAGGTGTGGCGGATGGGGCCGGCGCAGGTGGAGGAGAAGTACGGCGTGCCGCCGACTCGCTACAGCGACCTGGCCGCGATGGTCGGCGAGACGTCGGACAACCTCCCGGGCGTGCCGGGGGTCGGGCCCAAGACGGCCGCGAAGTGGATCACCCAGTTCGGCAACCTCGACGGGATCGTCGCCGGCATCGACCAGATCAAGGGCAAGGCAGGCGACGCCCTGCGCGAGCACCTCGACCAGGTGCTGCGCAACCGCCGGCTCAACCAGCTCGTCAAGGACGCCCCGGTCGGGGTGACCGTCGAGGAGCTCGAGCGGACTCAGTGGGCCCGCGAGGAGGTCCACGAGGTCTTCGACCGGCTCGAGTTCCGGGTGCTGCGCGACCGGCTCTTCAGCGAGGTCGAGGCGAGCGAGCCCGAGGCCGAGTCGGGGTTCGAGGTCGATGGCGTCGTGCTCGCGGCCGACGAGGTGGCCGGCTGGGTGGCCGAGCACCTCGGCGGAGCCGAGCGGGCAGCGCTGTCCGTGTCCGGCAGCTGGGCGCGCGGGACGGGCGACGCCGCCGGCATTGCGGTCGCGGCGTCCGACGGCGCCGCAGCCTGGATCGACCTGACCACGCTCACCCCTGACGGCGAGGCGGCCGTGGGGGAGTGGCTGGAGGACCCGAAGCGGCCCAAGGCGATGCATGACGCGAAGGGCCCGATCGAGGCTCTGGCGGCCCGTGGCTGGGCCCTCGACGGGCTGACGAGCGACACCCAGCTCGCGGCATACCTCGTCAAGCCCGACCAGCGCACCTACCACCTCGACGACCTCGTGCTGCGCAACCTCAAGCGCGAGCTCAGCGCGCAGTCGGCAGCCGACGGGCAGGGGATGCTCGACTTCGAGGGCGACGCGGACGAGAAGGCCGCGCAGAAGGAGATGGTGCGCGCGACCGCCGTCCGCGACCTCGCAGTCGTGCTCGACGAGCAGGTCGCCTCGACCGGCGGCGCCGAGCTGCTCGCCGACGTCGAGCTGCCGCTCATCGACGTCCTGGCGCGGATGGAACGGATCGGCATCGCGGTCGACGTGCCCGGTCTCGACGACCTCGAGAAGGACTTCGCGGTCAAGGTCGCCCAGGCGCAGGAGGACGCGTGGGATGCGATCGGCGGGGAGAAGATCAACCTCGGCTCGCCGAAGCAGCTCCAGGAGGTGCTCTTCGGCCAGCTCAACATGCCCAAGACCAAGCGCACCAAGACCGGCTACACGACGGATGCCGACGCCCTCAGCGACCTGTTCACCAAGACCGAGCACCCCTTCCTCGAGGCACTGCTGCGGCACCGTGACTCGGCGCGCCTGCGAGTGACGGTCGAGGGGCTGCAGAAGTCGGTGGCCGATGACGACCGGATCCACACGACCTACCTGCAGACCATCGCCGCGACCGGTCGCCTCTCCTCGACTGACCCCAACCTCCAGAACGTCCCGATCCGCACAGAGGAGGGCCGCCGCATCCGGGAGCTGTTCGTCGTCGGAGACGGCTATGAGGCCCTCATGTCCGCGGACTACTCCCAGATCGAGATGCGGGTGATGGCGCACCTGTCAGGCGACGCCGGGCTCATCGACGCGTTCCGCTCGGGGGAGGACCTGCACCGTTTCGTCGGCTCCCGGGTCTTCGGCGTCGCGCCCGAGGACGTCACCCCGCAGATGCGCTCGAAGGTCAAGGCGATGTCCTACGGCCTGGCCTACGGCCTGTCCGCGTTCGGGCTCTCCAAGCAGCTGACCATCAGCACCGAAGAGGCGCGCGGTCTCATGGACGGCTACTTCGAGCGGTTCGGGGGCGTGAGCGACTACCTGCGTGACGTTGTGGCCGTCGCGCGCGGCACCGGGTACACCGCGACCATGCTCGGGCGCCGCCGCTACCTTCCCGACCTCACGTCGGACAACCGTCAGCGCCGCGAGGCCGCGGAGCGGATGGCCCTCAACGCGCCCATCCAGGGATCGGCGGCGGACATCATGAAGGTGGCGATGATCGGCGTCGACCGCGCCCTGACCAAGGCGGGCGCGCGCTCACGGATCCTGCTTCAGGTTCACGACGAGCTCGTGCTCGAGATCGCCCCGGGGGAGCGCGACGACATCGAGCAGCTGGTCCGGCACGAGATGGGTCACGCCGTCGAGATGGACGTGCCGCTCGACGTCAACGTGGGTGTCGGTCGCTCCTGGCACGACGCGGCCCACTGACCGGGCCGAGTGTGCTGCGCTCGAGATAGAGCCCGACGAGCACGAGGGCGGTGGCGCACAGCGCGAGGGTCGTCACCAGAGCCGACACCGAGGACCGCGTCGCCGGCAGGGCAGTGACCAGCGCGACGGCCATGATGTTGACGAGCCAGATCGCCCGGCCCATGGGCGCGCTCGCGGTCGCCAGCCCGGCATACGCCAGCACCTGGACGAGAGCGAGACAGACACCGTAGGCCGTGAAGCGCCACAGGTCTGGGCCCAGCGCGGCATAGGAAGCGCCGCCGACCAGCGTCGCGAGCTGTGCCCCGAACAGCGCAGCGACGAGCACCCCCGCCAGCCCGACGGCCCCGGTGATGCCGAGCGCCCGCGTCAAGGCATCCCGCCGTCGATGCGCAACGGCCATGGCGGGGTAGAAGAGCGTTGCCAGGAACGTCATCCCCCAGAAGGCGGCCTTCTCGAAAAGGGCCCCGATCGTGTAGGCGCCGGACTGCGCGGGGGTCAGATGTTGCCGGGCGAGCAGCACGTCGACGCTCGACAGGAACAGCAGGCCCGAGGTCGGCACGACCGCAGCGGCGACCAGGCGCCAGAGATGACCCGGCCGGACGGCGGTGTCCCGCTGCGGCCAGGCTCGGGCGGCCCAGAGGGCGACGAAGGCGACCAGGAACCAGCCGGCCGTGAGGGCCCCGACGACCCCGGTGACGGAGAGAGCAGTGAGAGCGGCGGCTACTGCAGCGCCGAGCTTGGCGACCCCGGCAAGCGCGAGCACGACCGCCAGCGTCACGAACCGCTCGCGTCCTTGGAGCACGCCTTGGCATGCGAACGTCAGGGTCATCGGGGCGAGCGAGGCCGCCAGGATGATTACGGCCGCAAGTGGGACGTGGAGCAGGGTTGACAGCAACGGCGAGCCCAAAGCGACGACCGCAGCGACAGCGATCCCGAGTCCCGTTGCGTTCCAAAGGATCTGGCGATCAAGGCGGTCACTCGCCGATGCCTCCGCCGCATGGGCGACGAGCCGTGCCGCGACGAGCTGGAGGCCGAGCCCGGCGACTGACGCGATCACCGACAGGTTCACCAGTGCTCCGACCGCGCCGAGGTCGGCGCCCGACAGGTGCCGGCTCAGGACGACGAAGAAGGCATAGGAGAGCAGGTTCGACAGCAAGGTGCCCGCCAGCAGCGCTCCACCCGGCCCGGCCAGCCGCTGAGCGGGCGGGCTCCCAGTCGTCACCACGGCGTGCACCTTCTCACACTCGCAAGGATGTGGGCGACGGCCCACGGCCTACGGCGGCGATGCGGCCGGGAGGCGTTGTGCCATAGTGCCCGGCATGACGTTACCCGGGCGCGGGACCGCCACCGCTGTCGTCGTCGGGTTCGGCGTCACCGCCGTCGCGACGGCGGTCCAGCTGTGGCCCTCGCTCGGACGCGGCCAGCTGCTCTACCGCGACTTCGTCAGCGTTCCGTCCCCGGTCCTGAACGCGAGAGCACTCGGGCTCGACGGTTACGCCCCGCGCGCCGTGCCGCTGGATGCGGTCACAGCGCTCCTGTCCGCCGTCGTGCCCTCGGGGGTCCAACAGCAGGTCATGCTGCTGGCGACGCTGCTGCTCGCGGGTACCGGCGTGACCTGGCTCCTTCGAGGCCATGGCCCCGTCGCGACCGGCGTTGCCGCCGCCGCGGCGACGTGGTCGGTGTACGGCACGGAGCGCCTCCTCCTCGGCCAGCCGCCGACCCTGCTGGCCTGGTCCGTGCTCCCATGGGTCGTCGTCGCCGCCCGCCGACCCGCCACGGGCTGGAGGTGGCTCAGCGGTGTCGCGGTGGTGTCCCTGCCTGCGGCCCTGACTCCGTTCGGTGGAGTCGCTGTGCTCGCCGCCGGGCTCTGTGCCTCGTGCCTCTACGGCAGGTCGTCTCGGGACCTCGCCCTGCTCGCGGGCCTGGGTCTGGTGTGGTGCCTGCCCTGGCTGGTGCCGGCTCTGCTCGGCGCCACCGAGGCCGGGGAGGACGGTGGGGTCTCGGCGTTCCGGGTGGAGGCCCGGGGCATCGGCGGGCTCCTGGACGTGGTGACCGGGGGAGGTGCCTGGTCGGCGGCCGCACGGCTGCCGTCCCGGGGCGAGCCCGTCGCCCTCGCAGCCTCGGCGGCGCTGATCGCCCTCGCCGTGCTCGGTTGGCGTGGACTGAGGTCACGGCGTCGGGCCGGCTTCGCGGCGGCGGCGCTGATCGCTCCGCCCGTCGTCGCACTCGCGCTGGCCACCCCGGCGGGAGTGGCTCTGTTCTCCCGCCTTCAGTGGGTGCCTGGCCTCGGGCTGTTCCGCGACACCCATCGGCTGCTGCTCGCGTCGTCGATGACCCTGTGCGTGCTGGCCGGGCTCGGCGCCGCCAGGATGGCTGCGCTGCTGGCTGGCCCCCGGACGCGGAGCACCGCCGATGCGCCGGAGCCGACCTCACGATCGGGCTCCGCGGCGCCGCCCGGGAGTGTCTCAGCGGCGATCGCGACGCGGCTCGCGGTCGGCGTGACCGGGGTGGGACTCGTCCTGCTGGCCGCGCCTGACGCGAGCGCCAGGCTCGCTGCGGCATACCGCCCGACCACGATGCCGCAGGCCTGGGCGGACATGGTGGCGGCGGTGGGCGAGGGACGGGCCCTGCTCCTGCCGTGGCAGCCCATGCGCCAGGTCTCCTGGGCTGGCCCCGAGCCGTTCCTCGATCCGGTGCCGCTCGCCGTACCCCGCACCACGGCCGCGGCGCGGAGGCTCACCGTGGTTCGGGACGGCCAGGTCTGGGTCGTCGGACCCAGCGAGCCTCCGCAGGCCGCCGCATGGGCTCGCGGCGACGCGCTCGACGCGGACGCGCTCCGTCGGGACGGGATCGACCGCGTCGTCGAATGGCTCGGCACGCCAGGTCCACTGCCGAAAGAGCATCGCGGGCTCCGGCAGCTGCTCGCGACGCGGGAGTTCACGGTCTGGAGCGTTCCCTGAGCCTGCTCCCCGGGCGACCCGACGCGGCACACCCGGCGGCGCCAGCACCTTGCCAAAGGCCGATCGACCGCTAACATACTCACGAGTAAGCCACGTCCCGTGGCGTTCCAGGGAGGAAGTTCAGTGTCGAACCAGCCAGAGCGCGGGGCGGTCGCTATCACGTTCATCGTCGTCGTCCTGAGCGGCCTGGTCGGTGGAGGCGTGGCCTGGGGAGCCATCAGCGCCGTGGTGAGCGCGACCGCGCCGAACGACTCCTCGGCCGTCCAGAACGGCCCCCAGCAGCCGGTCGACCCCTCCCGAGTCATCCGCTACGGCGGCTGACCCCTCCGGTCGCCCGTCCCGTTCCACACCCCTCACGTCGCCGTGCGCATCGCGTTCCTCAACTGGCGTGACCTCACGCACAGCGAAGGGGGCGGCGCCGAGCGCTACGCGCAGACGGTGTGCGCCGGGCTCGCGGAGCGAGGCCACGACGTCGTGTTCTTCTGCGCAGCCCACCCACACGCTCCGACGTCCGAGCTGCGCGACGGATACCGCATCGTGCGGGCCGGTGGGCGCATGGGCGTGTACCCCCGAGCGCTCCAGGCGATGCGACGCGAAGCGCGCCGGGGCGGTCCGTTCGATGCCGTCGTCGACACCCAGAACGGCCTGCCGTTCTGGGCGCCGCTGGCCACCCGCTCGCCCGTGGTGTCGCTCGTCCACCACGTGCATCGTGAGCAGTGGCCCGTGGTGTTCGGGCCCGTCATGGCGCGGGCGGGCTGGTTCGTCGAGTCGCGGGTCTCGCCGGTCGTCTACCGAGGACGCCCCTGCGTCACGGTCTCTGACCGGTCCCGGGACGAGCTGTGCGCGCTCGGGCTCGACCGGGAGTCGATCACGGTCATCCACAACGGCACCGACTCACCGATGGCCCTGTCGCAGCCTCGCGCCGTCCGACCCACCATCGTGGTGCTCGGACGGCTCGTCCCCCACAAGCGCGTCGAGCTGGCCATCGACGTGCTCGCACGCCTGCAGCGAGACCACCCCGACCTAGAGCTGCGGATCATCGGCGATGGCTGGTGGCACGAACGCATCGTCGACCACGCCGAGCGTGCCGGCGTGTCCAGCCGCGTCCGCATGCTCGGCTACGTCGACGAGCTGACGAAGCATCGCGAGCTGGCTCGGGCGTGGCTCGCCCTGGCCCCGAGCGCCAAGGAGGGATGGGGCCTCAACGTCGTCGAGGCCGCCTCTCACGGCATACCCACCATCGCGCACCACGGCGCGGGGGGACTGTCCGAGTCGATCGTCGACGGGCAGACCGGCCTGCTCGTGGAGGACGTCGAACACATGGCGAGTGTCACCTCCGACCTCCTGCTCGACCACGCACGCCGCGAGGAGCTCGGTCGCGCGGCGCGGGTCCACGCCCGGAGCTACTCGTGGCTCGCGACCGTCGACGCGTGGGAGCAGCTGCTCGGCGACGTGTCCGGCCTGGACGAGGAGTCCCGCGCCGAGTCCCGTCACGGGTCTCGCGACGAGTCCCGCTCCATCTCGGCCGAGGCGTCGAGCGCGTGACGGTGCACGAGCTCGCCCCGCGGGGCACGGTCGCACGCTCGGTCCAGCTGTTCAGGGCCTTCCGGGTCGAGCAGACCGACCCCGACCATTTCTACTCCCTGCTGGCCCAGGACACCGTCCGAGAGGTCGGCACCTGGTGTCGCCTCGCAGGAGCGATGGTCGTCGACGTCGGGGGTGGCCCTGGCTACTTCGCCGACGCCTTCGCGCGGGCTGGGGCACGGTATGCCGGGCTCGACCCGGACGTGGGCGAGCTGACCGCGCGCGGCACGGTCGGCTCGAACACCTTGCGCGCCTCCGGCCTCAGCCTGCCCATCGCGACGGACGCGGTCCACCTGACCTTCTCGAGCAACGTGCTGGAGCATGTTCCGGACCCCGAGGCGATGGCCGCCGAGATGGTCCGCGTCACCGCCCGCGGGGGGTGCGTCGTCATCTCGTGGACGCCGTGGCTCTCGCCGTGGGGCGGGCACGAGACGGCGCCATGGCACTACCTCGGTGGCCGACGCGCAGCAGACCGGTATGCCCGACGCCACGGCCGACGTCCCAAGAACGACTTCGGACGGACGCTGTTCGCCTGCTCGGTGGGCCGGATGGTCCGCTGGGCGCGGCGGCAGCGCGATGCCGGAGCGGTCGATATCGTCGACGTGCTGCCGCGTTACCACCCCGGCTGGGCGAGGTGGGTGATCCACGTCCCGGGCCTTCGGGAGCTCGCGTGCTGGAACGCGGTCATCGTCCTGAGGAAGAGATGACCTCCGGCGCCCCGCGGCTCGTGTGGCGCCTACGCCTCGTCGTGCTGGTGATGGTGTTCGCGGCGCTCGCGTTCCGGCAGTCCACGGGGCTGGTCGTTCCGGACACCAAGCTCGACCTCACCGCCGACCCCGCGAGCTTCCTCGCTCGTGCGCTGCACCTGTGGGACCCGAACGGCAGCTTCGGACAGCTGCAGAACCAGGCGTACGGCTACCTGTTCCCCGTCGGGCCGTTCCACCTGCTCCTGTACGAAGCCGGCGTGCCCGCTTGGGTGGTGCAGCGTCTGTGGTGGACCCTCGTGTTCACGGTGGCTCTGCTCGGTATGTGGGCCCTGACGCGTCGGCTCGGGATCACGGACCCGTGGGCCCGCCTGGCGGGGGCCGCGGCATACGCCCTGGCCCCTCGGATCGTCAGCGAGGTTGCGGTCACCTCGGTCGAGGTCTGGCCGATGGCTGTGGCCCCGTGGGTCCTGCTCCCACTGGTCATGCAGGACAAGAGCATTCGCTGGCGGGTCACGCGCTCGGCGCTGGCGTTCGCGTGTGTCGGAGGCATCAACGGCGCCGCGTCGGTGGCCGTGCTCGTCGTGCCCGCTCTGTGGATCGCGACCCGCCGCTGGGACGCTGCCAACCTCCGGCTTGCCGCGGCCTGGTCCGGGTGCATCGCGCTCGCGTCGGCATGGTGGGTCGGGCCACTGCTGCTCCTGTCGCGATACAGCCCGCCCTTCCTGTCCTGGATCGAGAACGCCGGCCTGACGACAAGCACCGCGAGCCCCTTCGAGGCGGTGCGAGGGACCACGCCGTGGCTGGGGTTCCTCACCGGGCCGACCGGACCGTCGTGGCCTGCCGGATGGCTCTACCTCGTGACCCCTGCGGTCGTCATCGCGTCCATGGTCGTCGCCGCACTGGGCCTCGCTGGAATCACCCGGGGCCGGATGGCACATGCGCCGTTCCTGGTGCTCAGCGCAGCGGTTGGGCTGGCCCTCGTCACACTCGGCCATGTCGGCGGGGGCTCGTGGCCCTGGGCGACCCAGGTCCAGCAGCTTCTCGACGGGCCGCTCGCGCCCTTCCGCAACACGCACAAGTTCGAAGCTGTCGTCCGTATGCCGCTCGCCGTGGGGTTCGCGCTCGCCGTGGGCCGGATGCACGAGCTGGCTCGTGGTCTCGTCGGCACGCCATGGGTCCGCCGGTGGGTCCTGCCTGTCGTCGTGGGCGGGCTCGTCGTCACGGTGGCCTCACCCGCCCTGGGCGCGTCGATGGCGCGCCCGGAGGCCTACCGGGAGATCCCGCAGCACTGGCGTCAGGCCGCCGCCTGGCTCGACGCCCAGCCGGCGTCCGGCGCGGTGCTGGTGGCCCCCGACGCGAGCTTCAGCGACCTCACCTGGGGTTCGACGAAGGACGAGCCCCTCCAGGCTCTCGCGAGCCGTCCGTTCGTCGTGAGGGATGCCGTGCCCCTCGGGTCTGCCGGGGCCACCAGGCTGCTCGACTCGATGAGCGACGTGCTCTCGACCGGGACGGACGTGCCCGGGCTCGCAGCGACGCTCTCGCGCTCGGGCATCGCGTTCGTCCTGGTACGCAACGAGCTCCGGCTCGACAAGCAGGGCGCGCCCCCCGCCGTCGTCGAGGAGACGCTGCGCCGCTCCGGCCTGTCCGAGGTGGCCCACTTCGGGCCGCTCACCGGCGCGTACGGCGAGTCCGCCGACCTGACTGTCGACTACCGGACGTTGGTGCAGCGACCTGCGATCGTCGTCTACTCCGTGCCGGCCCCGAGCACCGCCCGCCTCGTCCCGGAGAGCGAGCTGAGCGTCGTCGCGGGTGGCCCGGAGAACCTCGTGCAGCTCGCTGGCGAGGGCGCCTGGCGTGACACCGTCCTCGCCGGCGATGCGGCGGCCCAGGATCTCGAGGGGCGTGACCACCGTCTGGTCCTGACCGACGGCTCCCGCCGGCGGGAGGTCAACTTCGGCCGGTCGTCGGCGAACACCTCCGCGCTCCTAGCCGCCGATGACCCGGGACGCTCCGGCCGGAAGGTCATCGACTACGACGTCGTCGCCGCCGACCAGCGAACCTCCTTGGAGTGGAGAGGCGTTCGCGACGTCACGGCGTCGTCGTCTGCCTCGGACGCGTACGCCTCGCTCCGCCTCGGTCCTGGCTTCGGGCCGGCCGCCGCACTCGACGGCGACCCCTCGACCCGGTGGGTCAGCGGGACCTACGGCAAGGCCGTCGGGGAGTGGCTCCAGATCGACCTCGACGCGCCGCGCAGCGTCGCCGGTGCTCGGATCCAGCTCTCGTCGCAGACCCCGGTCGGCGCGGCACCCCTGACGGTCCGCGTCGACACGGATACCGGTCATGCGGTGACCGACGTCTTCTCAGGTCCCGCGATCACGCTGGTGACGCCTCCAGGGCAGACGTCGCGCCTGCGGGTGACACTGACAGGGGTCGCTTCGGGTGCGCCGAACGGGTTCGGGATCACCGAGCTGCAGGTTCCCGGGGTCCACGCCCTCGCGGTGGCCCGGTTGCCGGCTGTCCCGGGAGCGTCGGCGCCGGACTCGATCCTGCTTCAGGCCGGCAAGCCAGGGCACGGCGACTGCGCTGTCGCAGACGGCCGATCGGTCTGCGCACCGAGCCTGTCGACTGCTCCCGAGGAGCAGAGCTGGGCCAGGACCTGGACCGCGCCGGCGGCCGCGACCTACGGCTTCTCGGGTCGGGTGCGCGCCGTCGACGGTGCTGGCCTGGAGCGACTCCTCCGTCTGCCGGGCGGCTGGTCCGCGACAGCGTCGTCTCGGCTCGTGTCCGCGCCGCGAGGACGGCCGGACGCGGCCCTCGACGCAGACCTGGGGACCGGGTGGGTGGCGGGTCCGTCGGACCCTGCGCCGTGGTACGAGGTGCACTTCCCGACGAAGCGTCGTGTCTCGGGGATCGTCGTCGCGAAGTCGTTCGCCCTGCCTGCGTCGACGCCGGTCGTCGTCCACGTGCGCTTCGACGACGGCACGACCCGGACCGTGCGTCTCGACGAGAACGGGCGTGCCGACCTGCCTCCACAGGTCACCAGGTCGCTGCATCTGACGTTCGATGACACGCGCCTGCTCGTCAACATCGACTCCCGCACCGGTGCACGGTCCTTTGCCCCGGTGGGCTTCAGCGAGCTGCGTGTCGTGGGTGCGGAGGACCTTCAGCAGCCGCTGCCCGACTCGCTGGCCACGGGAGTGCCGTGCGGCTTCGGACCTCGGCTCGTGGTCGGCGGTCGCACCTGGCGCACATCGGTGTCGGGAACCGTGGGCGACATCCTCGACGCCCAGCCGCTGCGATGGCAGCTGTGCGGTCGCGGAGGTGGCATCGACGGTGGGATGCGACTCCCCGCGGGCGAGACCTTGCTCGAGACGAGCCGGAGCGCGGAGTTCGCGCCGCTGAGCCTTGCACTGACCAGGTCCGGTCCGGTCGACGCGTCCACGGCGCAGTGGGCCGTGGCCAGCGTGCACCCCACACCGGCCGAGGTCGTTGCGGCGGTGCCGGAGCGCGCCACGTCGTCGGTGCTCGTCCTGGCGCAGAACTTCAACCGCGGGTGGACAGCATCGACGCCAGACGGCACGGCGCTGAGACCGTTGCGCGTCAACGGGTGGCAGCAGGGATGGGTGCTGCCCGCGGGAGCCGCGACCCAGGTGCTGGCGTCATTCGAGCCGGACCGGACCTACCGGGCTGCCCTCCTTGTCGGCCTGGCGCTCCTCGGGCTCCTGGTCGTGGTTGCGCTGTGGCCCGCCGGCGGCCGGGCGGTCTCCACTGACCGGGCTGGCGCCCCTGATGGGAAACGCTCCCGGCGGCGGGCGCTCGCCACGACGGGCGCCGCAGGTCTGATCGTCTGCCTCGCCGGCGGCGTGGCGGCGTGTCTCGCCGTGGGCGTGGTGCTCGCCTTCGCGGCGGTGCGTGGGACCAGGACGCGGCTGCCGTACCTCGCTGCAGCAGTGGGTGGCCCGGCTGCCGCGGCAGTCGTCGTGGCGCTTCGCCCGTGGCCGGCGAATGACCTCAGCCTGACGTCATGGGGCGTTCAGGCGCTGGTCTGGCTGGGCGTCAGCGCCTCCGCGCTGCTGGTCGGTGCCGACGCGTGGGCGTCCGGCCGCGAGCGGGAGGTCCGGCGCCGTGCGGAGCGCATGATGGGCAGCTCCACGACGTAGTAGCTGAGGGCTGCAAGCGCGGTCGTGACCACGAGCGTGATGACCCAGGGGCCCCAGAACGCGCCGGTGAACGGCTCGAACGCGTCGACGCGTCCGACGAGGGCGAGCACGATGACGTGGTAGCCGAAGATGCCGTAGGACACGACGCCGAGCCAGACCACGGGCCTGCTGCGTAGGACCCGACCGCCCGACGGCGCTGCCGAGCCGCGCACCGCAGCCACCGCGGGCAGGATGACGAGGAGGCCGAACACCGTGTAGAGGAGGTTCTTGGTCGCGGCCTGGCCAGGCGTGGGCTCTGACAGGTCGTACGGGCCCGCGAGCGCGGTCCCCGCGATGGCGATCACCGCCGCTGCCGCCGCCCACACCGTCCCCGGGTATGCCGCTGCGGCGTCGACACGTCCTGCTCGCACCAGTCCGACCGTGCGGGCCGAGTGCCAGACGGCGAGCAGCATGCCCACTGCGAACCATCCGAGGAAGCCGGGCAGCCAGAGCCGCCACGCCGGGTGACCCGTGGCGGTGGCGACCGCCATCCAGGCCGGACCGGCCAGCATGGCCAGCACCAGCCCGGCGCTGACTCGGCGGACCCAGCGCAGGTCGGCGGAACCCCGGCACATCAGCGACGCGACCGCCGGCAGGACGAGGTAGAAGGAGACCTCGACCGACAGGCTCCAGAACTGGGTCAGACCGGCGGTGAGAGGGGTCCCGACATACGTCTGCACGAGTGCGGCATGGGCCAGGTAGTCGCCCGTGGCGCCTGACGGCGTGCGCAGCAGCCACCAAGCGAGCCCGACCGCCAGCCACAGGACCGGAACGATGCGGGCGGCCCGCCGGACGAAGTAGGACCTCGGCCGTGGCCGCGTGTGGCCCTCCAGGTGCGCCATGAAGTGCGGCCGCGTCAGCAGAAAGCCCGAGACGGCGAAGAAGAGCGCGACACCGGCGTCCAGCCGGGAGAGCAGGCCGGCATACGGGCCGCGAAGGGCAGCGCCACTGTCGAAGCCGACGTGGGTGGTGAGCACCATGAGCGCACCGACGAACCGCAGCCCGTCCAGAGCAGCGAAGCGCGTCCTCACGGCCGGTCGCCGCCCGGGCGGACCATCATGCCTTGGGCACCGGGTTGCCGACCTGGATGTCCCCGACGCACACGCGCACCCCCGGGGTCAGGTCGGTCAGCTCGACCTGGTTGCCGCCGCCGGTGATCGGGATGAACACCTCGCCGAGGCCCTGGTGCAGCCGGATCGGGACCGAGCCCTTGCCGAGGTGCACGACGGCGGAGGCGTCGCCGTCGGCCAGATAGCCGATCCGCATGGCCCACGACCAGGCGAACACGTCGGCCGCGAGCGGCACGACGACCCGCCCGGACGCGTCGCTCCAGCCGCACGTGCCGCCGAGCGGTGCCGGCGAGCCGATGCCGTCCACCCGCATCGGGGCGAACGTCCCGTCGGGTTTCAGCACATACGGTTTGGTGTACTCAGTCGTCTCGTAGAGCGCGGCCCGGCCACGGGCGTCCGTGAAGGGCGCGAGGAAGCGACTGACGCGGTTGTAGTCGAGGAACAAGGGTCCGACGACGTCGACCGGGAGCGCCGTGTCGTACACCTGCGCCCCGTCCGGCAGCGCCGCGAACCCCGCTCGGGCGTTCTCGACGAAGGCGCGGTACGGGTTGGACGCGTGGAACGTGGCGTAGCCGCTCATCGCGTGCAGCGACAGGGCGAGCATCACCGCGAGCAGAGACGCGACGCAGACCTGCTTGACGCGCCGGAACGTCTCGGCCGGCAGGCCGTACGGCGTGGCGTACCACGCCTGGCGCTCGCCCTGCACCGGCATCACGCAGAAGCCGATGGTGATGACGAGGGGGATGACGGCGTCAGCGACATACCGGGTCTCGAGGCCGGCGACGGACCCGATGAGCGGGACTCGGCTGACCCCGAGCGCGAGGATCGAGAAGAAGAGGTAGACGCCCAGGGAGACCCAGGCCCGGACTGCGCGTCGCCTCAGCACGAGGCTCGCACCCACGACGGCGGCGGCGACCACCCACGCGCCCCACTCGAAGCCACGCGGGGAGGACACGATGGCGGTGGCGCTGCTCACCGGCGTCCACTCCCACGGGCCTCCCAGGGCGCCCGGGACGAAGGTCTGCAGCACGGTGCGGTAGGCGAACTCGCCGAGGGTGCCGACGCCGGGGGAGCGGAGCCCGGAGCTGACGTCGGAGTGACGCGCGTTCGTGACGTAGACGCCGAGGTATGCCGCCGTGCACGCCCCATAGACGAGCCAGAGCGGCAGGGTGGCGCGGACGAAGCGGCGCAGTGCCGTCCACCGCATCCGCAGGCTCGGAAGGACGACGAACGAGAACGCGACGAGGTAAGGCAGCAGGACGAGGACCTTCTCGAAGCTGGCCATCCCGACGAGCAGCCAGATGCCCGCACCGGCAAGGTTTCGCGTCTGGTGCGTGCGCAGGTACCGCGTGTGATGCCGCAGCACGCCGGCCATCGCGATCATCAGCGGCGCCCAGATGATCGCCGCGGACAGCCAGCTGAACGTGGGCAGGGTCAGCGTGCTGATGCTGAACACCGCGAACGGCAGCAGCGTCATGGCCCGGCGGCCGAACAGCTCGGTGAGCAGCCGCCACACCATGAACGACAGCACGGCCTGCGCGGCGATGATGGCCAGCACGGCCACCGTCCAGTCGAGGGCGGCCAGATGGGCGAAGACCCACATGAAGGCGAACCCGATCGGTTCGAAGTGCCCCGTGTGGACCCGGGTCAGGTAGGAGTACCCGAAGTCGTTCTCGACCGCGCGGGTCGTGAGCATGAAGTCGTCCGTGAGGAAGTAGCCGTCCTTGAGGACGCTGGCACGGATGGCGAGGCTGATGACAGCGATGGCGAGTGCAGCCGTGCGAACCGGGTCGCGCACGAGCCAGCTCGGTCCTTCGTCGACGGCGACATCGTCGGCGGCGACGTCTGGGTCGGCGCCGGTGTGCGCCACGGGGGACCGGTGTCGTCCGCCGGCCGAGGCGACCTCGGTCAAGAGGGGCTCCTAGCGTCCTTGCAAGGTGGTGCTCTGTGGTGGGTGACGGCCACCGTACACGCTGGTACGCTTCGCGCGAAGTGAGGTTACCAGCGCGTAGCCTGTCCTTGACAGCGTTGTCATCCAAGCCCGGGAGTCACTCAGTTGCGCCGTGTTCTCGCTGCCGTTTCGCTGGTGCTCGGCATCGCCCTCCTGCTCCTCGGCATCCTGGGCAAACCGCTGATCTACGACCAGCTCACGACCGTCCCGCTCGACCAGAGCTCGACGTCGGTGTCCCAGGGCGAAGGCATGTCCGTGCTCCGGCTGTGGTCCGAGGGCGACACCGCCCATTACGACAAGCTGACCGACGCCACCGTGCGCAGCACCCGCATGGTCGTCGGCATCCCGGGCGCCGTGCCGGCGGACCAGCGTGACACGACCGCGGTCTGGCAGACCGGCGTGAAGTCCGAGGCGGTCGGGGTCGGGCCGTTGACCTTCAGCAACGAGATCGTCACGTTCGACCGGACGACGGGGCTCACCACCGGGTCCACGACCGACGTGCGCTCGGCCGGCGACCTGGAGGATCCCGAGAAGATGGTGCCCGTCAAGCACGAGGGCCTGTTCTTCAAGTTCCCGTTCGCGGTCGAGAAGAAGACCTACCCCTGGTGGGACGGTGACCTCGGACGCGCGGTCGACATCAACTTCGTCCGCGAGGAGAACATCTCAGGCGTCAATACCTACGTCTTCGAGCAGGTCATCCCGCGGGCCGAGGTGGCCACGCGCCCGGTCCCCGCGGGCATCTTCGACCGGACCGGGGACGACGTCGTGGCGAAGGTGATGTACGGCAACACGCGCACCCTCTGGGTCGAGCCGAACACCGGCGTGCTCATCAAGGGACAAGAGGTCCTGGACAAGGCCCTCGTGAGCGACGTCGGTGAGGTCGCCACGACCAAGGGCACGATCGGCTACACCGACCAGACGGTCCAGGAGAACGCGAAGGCCTGGGGCACCAAGGGCAAGCTGCTCGGCTTCGTCGGCGGTGCTCTTCGGCCCGTGGGCATCGTCCTGGGCCTGGTGCTCATCGGCGTCGGCGTCCTCCTGCTGATCTCGTCTCGCGGGTCCGGCCCGTCCAGCCGTGATGACGACGCGGAGGGCCTGGACGCGCTCGACGGCCTCGGTGGGTCCCAGCATCGCGCCGTCGCCTGATCCCTCGCCCGCAGGTGGGCGGGCACGACGGGTAGGCCCCGCTCACGCCGGCTTGGTGCAGACGTAGATCGCGGTGCCGGGGAGGACGCGGCCGCGCAGCGGCGACCATCCGCCCCACGGCTCGTCGTGGCCGCTCGGCCACTCCGGCTCGACGACATCGACGAGCGTGAGCCCGGCCGCGGCGATCTCGCGGACCCGGTCGCCGAGCGTGCGGTGGTGCTCCACGTAGGTCGCGCGGCCCGCCGAGTCCTGCTCGACGTACGGGGTGCGGTCGAAGTACGAGTGCCGCGCCGTCAGGCCATCCGGGCCGGGGTCGTCCGGGAAGGCCCAGCGGACCGGGTGCGTCGTCGAGAAGACGAACCGCCCACCGGGGCGCAGCACGCGCGCCACCTCGGCCATGACCACGTCGGAGTCCGCCACGAACGGCACCACGCCGTATGCCGTGAAGACGGTGTCGAAGACAGCCTCGGCGAACGGCAGGGACCGTCCGTCGCACTGCACGAACGGCACGCGGGCCCGCTCGTCGACCGCTGCGTTGACCGCGACCCCGGTCTCCACCATGCCGGCGGACAGGTCGGTGGCCACGACCGTCGCGCCGCGTCCGGCGAGCCAGCGGGAGCACTGCCCGGACCCGGCCCCGATCTCGAGGACGACCTGACCCTCGGCGTCGCCGAGCAGGTGTGCGTCCTCCTCCCGCAGCCGCTCGGGTCCCCACACGAAGTCGGTGTCACCGAGGAAGGCGCCGTGCTCGACGTAGTAGGGCGTGGCCTCGGCGTCCCACCAGGCCCGGTTGGCCGCGACCGTCTCGTCCGGCAGGGCCGGCCTGCGGGTCGCATCGCTCGGCGTGGTCATGGCATATCCACGGCATACTCTGCGTTCTTTTGACCGGGTGCTGACAGCGTCGATAGGATTGCCGAGCACATTCGTGTGCGCACGATCAGGGATGCACCTGTCCACAAGACGTCGGGTCGATGAGCCACGTGCTCAGGATCCGGGGTCCCCAACCTAACTGTCCACAATCGGAGTTCCTACTACATGACTGCCAACACGGTCGAGAAGACCGCGCCTGAGGTCGCCATCAACGACATCGGCTCTCAGGAAGACATCCTTGCCGCCATCGACGCGACCATCAAGGACTTCAACGACGGCGACATCGTCGAGGGTCGCATCGTCAAGGTCGACCGGGACGAGGTCCTGCTCGACATCGGCTACAAGACCGAGGGCGTCATCCCCTCGCGTGAGCTGTCCATCAAGCACGACGTCGACCCGTCCGAGGTCGTCGGTGTCGGCGACGAGGTCGAGGCCCTCGTTCTCCAGAAGGAGGACAAGGAGGGCCGGCTGATCCTGTCCAAGAAGCGCGCCCAGTACGAGCGCGCCTGGGGCACGATCGAGAAGGTCAAGGAGGAGGACGGCGTCGTCACCGGCACCGTCATCGAGGTCGTCAAGGGTGGTCTCATCCTCGACATCGGCCTGCGCGGCTTCCTTCCCGCGTCGCTCGTCGAGATGCGTCGCGTCCGTGACCTCCAGCCGTACGTCGGCAAGGAGATCGAGGCCAAGATCATCGAGCTCGACAAGAACCGCAACAACGTGGTCCTGTCGCGTCGCGCCTGGCTCGAGCAGACGCAGTCGGAGGTCCGCACTACCTTCCTCAAGGAGCTCCAGAAGGGCCAGGTCCGCCAGGGCGTCGTGAGCAGCATCGTCAACTTCGGTGCGTTCGTCGACCTCGGCGGCGTCGACGGTCTCGTCCACGTCTCCGAGCTGTCCTGGAAGCACATCGACCACCCGTCCGAGGTCGTCGAGGTCGGCACCGAGGTCACCGTCGAGGTGCTCGACGTCGACATGGACCGCGAGCGGGTCTCCCTGTCGCTGAAGGCGACCCAGGAGGACCCCTGGCAGCACTTCGCCCGGACCCACGCCATCGGCCAGGTCGTCCCGGGCAAGGTCACCAAGCTCGTCCCGTTCGGTGCGTTCGTGCGCGTCGAGGACGGCATCGAGGGCCTCGTGCACATCTCCGAGCTGGCCGAGCGCCACGTGGAGCTGCCGGAGCAGGTCGTCAACGTCGGCGACGAGATCTTCGTCAAGGTCATCGACATCGACCTCGAGCGTCGTCGTATCTCCCTGTCGCTCAAGCAGGCCAACGACGACTCCGTCCCGGTGTCCGAGTTCGACCCGACGCTCTACGGCATGGCCGCGGAGTACGACGAGCAGGGCAACTACAAGTACCCCGAGGGCTTCGACCCCGAGACCAACGAGTGGCTCGAGGGCTTCGAGGCCCAGCGCGAGCGCTGGGAGCGGCAGTACGCCGAGGCCCACGCGCGCTGGGAGGCGCACAAGGCCCAGGTCGACGCCGCGCACAAGGCCGACGCCGAGGCTGCGGCCAGCACCGGCACGGCCACCTCGTACTCGTCGGCGACCGGTGACTCGTCCGACTCCGAGGGCCCGCGCAGCGGCTCGCCGGCTCCGGCCGAGGGCACGCTCGCGTCCGACGAGGCGCTCGCCGCGCTTCGGGAGAAGCTGACCGGCAACTGAGCCTGACCGCTCTTCGAGAGCCCCGGATCCGACACGGGTCCGGGGCTCTCGTCTACCGTCGTCCCGTGAGCCATGCAGACCGGCGGGTCGGCCCCTGGGCCTCGGGACGCTTCGACATCGAGGGACATCGCGGTGCCAAGGGCCTCGTGGTGGAGAACACCCTCTCGAGCTTCCGGGCCGCGTTCGACGCGGGTGTCACCGGGGTCGAGCTCGACGTGCGGCTGACCGCCGACCGCCAGCTCGTCGTGTGGCACGACCCGATGCTGTTGCCCATCAAGTGCCTGCCTACCGGCCCCGACCTCATCGGGGCCCACATCGCCGACCTCACCCTGGCGCAGCTGCGGACCGTCGACGTGGGCAGCCAGGTCCTGCCCGGTTTCCCCGGCCAGGCCCCGGCTCCGGGCGCGTGGATCTCGACCCTGCGCGAGGTGCTCACGTTCGGCCTGGAACGGGCGCCGGACGTGTGGTGGACCATCGAGCTCAAGGTCAACCCGCTCGACGCGCGTGAGGTCGCGGGGCGCGAGGTGCTGCTCGACGGCGTGCTGGACACCGTGCACGACCTCGGGCTCGAGTGGCAGTGCTTCGTCCACTCCTTCGACTGGGCGGTGCTCGAGCTGTCGGCCCGCGTCGCGCCACACGTCGCCAGGTCGGCGCTGGTCGAGGCGGACGTGACCTGGGTGCAGGGGAGCGTGTGGACGGGCAGCGTGCGGTCCGAGGACCACGGCGACGACGTCTGCGGCGCAGTGGCCGAGCTCGGCGCCCAGGTCATCTCGCCCGAGCACATCCTCGTGGACCGGGCGCTGGTAGACCAGGCGCACGACCTCGGGCTCTCCGTGCTGCCGTGGACCGTCAACGACCCGGCGCGCATGCGCGCGATGGTCGACGCGGGCGTCGACGGACTCGTCTCGGACTATCCCGACCGGGCCATCGCGCAGCTCGCCGCGCTGGCTCCCGCCTCGCCGAGCGACCCCGGCTGAGCGTCGCTGCAGCACCCGAGAGCGGGACTGCCCGCGCCGGACGAGGACCCGGACGGCAGCGAGGGACCGGGCCCCTGTGACCCGATCCCTCGCTCCCCCTCCGTCTCCCCGCGCGGCGGGGGCCGGGGCGTTCGTGGCACACTCGGTGCGGCAACAGGTCGCCGCTGTTGGCTCCCGTTGCACCGCGAGGTGCAGCAGCGGGATGGGGACCCCTGACCCCACCCCATTCGCTAGAACGCCGTTCCAGCGAACACATGATCCATTCGAAGGACAGCAATGTCAACAGACCGGGCCTACGACAACAGCTCGCGGGCTGAGGCGGCGCAGGCGACCCGCCGCCGGATCATCGACGCCGCTCGCGAGATGCTGCTGCGCGACGGCTACCACGCGATGTCGGTCAGCCAGCTCGCGGCGTCGGCCGACGTGAGTGCCCAGACGGTGTACAACGCCATCGGCGGCAAGGCGGACGTGGTCAAGGCGGTCTACGACGTCATGCTCGTCGGCGACGACGAGCCGATCGCGATGCACGACCGTCCCGAGTTCCGGGCCATGTCCCAGGCCCCCGACCGCGAGGGCTTCGTGCGCGCCTATGCCGCACTCTGCGCGACCATCTACCAGCGCGTCGGCCCGCTGCTCGGGGTGCTGCTCGCCCAGGGGGCCGGGGGAGACGCCGGCCTGCAGGCCTTCGTGGCCACCATCGACGCCGAGCGTCGGGCGGGCAATACCAACGCACTCAACGCGCTCGAGAAGGCGCACGGGCTGCCGCCCCGGCTGGACCGCGAGCGGTTCATCGACATGGTCTGGGTCGTCTCGGCACCGGAGATCTACGACCGGTTCGTGCGGCGTTGCGGCTGGACCCACGAGATGTATGCCGGCTGGCTGGCCGAGGGGCTCCTGGCGATCTTCGACCGCGCGAGCGGCAGCGAGGACCGCCACTAGGCTGGCCCGCGTGCTGCGCGTAGGGGTCACCGGTGGGATCGGCTCGGGCAAGTCGACGGTATCCCGGCGGCTGGCCCGCTTGGGCGCCCACGTCGTCGACGCCGACCAGGTTGCGCGCGAGGTCGTGGAGCCGGGCACCCCGGCGTTGGCGCAGATCCGCGAGCGGTTCGGCGAGCAGGTGATCCGTGACGACGGCACGCTGGACCGGGCCGGGCTCGCGGCGGTCGTCTTTCCGGACCCCGAGGCGCTGGCTGAGCTGGAGGACATCACCACCCCGGCCATCGCGGCACGTGTCGCGCAGCTGAGGGCGACCGCACCGGACGGGAGCGTCTCGGTGTTCGACATGCCCCTTCTCGTCGAGCGAGGGCTCTGGGTGCACGAGCACCTGACGGTTGTGGTGGCTGCCGACGTCGAGACCAGGGTCCGGCGGCTGGTCGAGCAGCGGGGCCTGGCCGAGCAGGATGCCCGGCATCGCATTGCCACCCAGGCGAGCGACGAGCAGCGCCGCCTGGTAGCCGATGTGGTCCTCGACAACACCGGGACACCGGCGGAGCTCGACGAGGCCGTCGACCGGCTGTGGCGCGAGCGGATCGAGCCGTATGCGGCGAACCTGCGGGACCGCATACGGACCAGGCGTCCCGAGCGGGGGGCGGTCGTCGAGCCGCGCGCCGACTGGGGAGCACGCGGTCAGCGCGTGGTGGCCAAGATCGGCGCCGCCCTGGCAGCGAGCGGCGTGGCCACCGAGGTGTCGCACGTCGGGTCGACTGCGGTGACGGGGCTGCTGGCGAAGGACGTCATCGACGTCCAGGTCGGGGTGCGTCACCTCGCCGACGCCGACCGTGACGAGGTCGACGCGGCCCTCCAGGACGCCGGCTACGTCCTCGTCGAGGGCAACACCCAGGACACCCCGCATCCGGCCGGCGCCGACCCGGCCGGGTGGACGAAGCGGTTCTGGGGCGGCTGCGACCCCTGCGAGCACGTCCACGTCCACGTCCGCGAGCACGGGAGCCCCGGGTGGCGGTTCGCGCTGCTCTTCCGGGACTGGCTGGTGCACGACCCTGCCGAGCGCGCCGCGTACGCCGCCGAGAAGCGGCGGCTCCTGGCGGTAGACGACACCACCGAGGCCTACGTCGAGGCCAAGGAGCCATGGTTCGAGGGTGCGTTCGATCGTGCCCGGGCGTGGGCGGCCCGGACCGGCTGGCGTCCAGAGCCCTGACCGGGCCGGCGCCCGGGGTGGGACCTCGCGGATCTCGGGGCCGGCCGCACGGCGTACGACGGCAGGTAACGGCGTCCGACGGCATACGCCGGCGTGATCGCGTGTTGTGGGTGTCATGCGTGGTGAGTACAAGGTTGCCGGAGGCAAGCTCGTTGCGGTCGACCTCGAGGTCGTTGACGGACGGCTGACCGACGTCAGTGTCTCGGGCGACTTCTTCCTCGAGCCCGACGAGGCCCTCGGCGACATCAACGCCGCCCTCGCGGGCATGCCCGTCGACGCGGGTGTCGAGCAGCTCGCGTCTGCGGTGACCGGGGCGCTCGCCGACGACGTGTCGCTCATCGGCTTCACGGCCGAGTCGGTCGGGATCGCGGTGCGGCGCGCCCTGGGCAAGGCGACCGGCTGGGACGACCACGTCTTCGACGTCATCCCCGCGAGGGTGCTGCACCCGGCGATGCACGTCGCGCTCGACGAGGTCATCGCCCGGGAGGTCGCAGCCGGTGTACGGCCGCCGACCCTTCGCTTCTGGGACTGGGACAGCCCGCTCGTCGTCATCGGCTCGTTCCAGTCCGTCCGCAACGAGGTCGACCCCGACGGCGCTGCCAGGCATCACATCGACGTCGTGCGGCGGGTCTCCGGCGGCGGCGCCATGTTCATGGAGCCGGGCAACACCATCACCTACTCGCTCGTCGTTCCGACCTCGCTGGTGGAGGGCCTCAGCTTCGAGCGCTCCTACTCGTTCCTCGACGAGTGGGTCATCGGCGCCCTCTCGGACGTGGGGGTCTCGGCACACTTCGTTCCGCTCAACGACATCGCGAGCGACAAGGGCAAGATCGGCGGGGCGGCACAGAAGCGCTTCGCTGCGGGCGCCGTGCTCCACCACGTGACGATGGCCTACGACATCGACGCCGACAAGATGCTCGAGGTGCTCCGCATCGGGCGCGAGAAGCTCTCGGACAAGGGGACGAAGTCCGCGAACAAGCGGGTCGACCCGATGCGGTCGCAGACCGGCCTCCGCCGGGACGGCATCCTCGAGTCGTTCGCCGCGTCGTTCGCGCGCCGCTACCGCACCAAGGACGCCGACTACACGCCGGAGGAGCTGGCCGAGGCCCAACAGCTGGTCGACACGAAGTTCGCCACGCCCGAGTGGACCTACCGCGTGCCGTGACGGTGCCGTGCTGAGGTGGTGACCGTGGACACCCGCTCGGCGTCCGGCGCGTGTCCCGGTGGCCGGGCTCGCCTCGGGCCGGTGTCGAGAACGACGATCTGGCTCCGACGTCTCTGCTGAGGCGGTCGACCGGCCGCACACCCCCGAAAGGAGCACGACGTGAAGTACGTCATCCTGATCCACTCCAACCCGCAGCCGTGGGGACATCCCACGGGAGAGTTCGTCGCCGAGCACCAGGCGCTGCCGGCCTCGGAGCGCGAGCGGCTCAACGCCGACTTCGAGACGCTGCTCGCCGAGCTGTCGAGCAGCGGCGAGCTCAAAGGGGGTGAGGCGCTCGGCGCCCCCTCCGACGCCCGACTGTTCCGCTGGGACGGCGGTATGCCGGTCGCGACCGACGGGCCGTACGCCGAGTCCAAGGAGCACCTGGCCGGCTTCTTCCTCGTCGACGTCGCCTCGCGAGAGCGCGCCGAGCAGATCGCGACCACGTTCACCGGTCCTGGAGAGACGGTCGAGCTGCGCCCCTGCTGGACCGACGAGGACGAGGAGCGTCTTGCCCGCCGGCGCTAGCGCGATGGGCGCTGTCGGTCGTGGGACGTACGGTTGACCCATGCGTCCCACGACCGACCTCCAGCGCACCGTGGCCCCCTTCCGGGTCATCTCGGAGTACCAGCCGAGCGGCGACCAGCCGCAGGCCATCACCGAGCTCACGCGGCGGGTGAAGCAGGGAGAGCAGGACACCGTGCTGCTCGGCGCCACGGGCACCGGCAAGTCGGCGACGACGGCCTGGCTCATCGAGCAGGTCCAGCGGCCGACGCTCGTCATGGCCCCGAACAAGACGCTCGCGGCCCAGCTGGCCAACGAGTTCCGGGAGCTGCTGCCCAACAACGCCGTCGAGTACTTCGTGTCGTACTACGACTACTACCAGCCTGAGGCGTACATCCCGCAGACGGACACCTACATCGAGAAGGACTCGTCGGTCAACGACGAGGTCGAGCGGCTGCGCCACTCGGCGACCAACTCGCTGCTGACCCGCCGCGATGTCATCGTCGTCGCCTCCGTCTCGTGCATCTACGGCCTCGGCACGCCGCAGGAGTATGTCGACCGCATGACGAGCGTCCGGGTCGGGATGGAGATCGAGCGCGACCTGCTCCTGCGCAGGTTCGTCGAGATGCAGTACACCCGCAACGACCTGGCCTTCACCCGGGGCACCTTCCGGGTGCGCGGCGACACGGTCGAGATCATCCCGGTCTACGAGGAGCTCGCGGTCCGCATCGAGTTCTTCGGCGACGAGATCGAGCGCATCTACACGCTGCACCCCGTGACCGGAGAGGTGGTCAACGAGGAGCAGGAGATGTACGTCTTCCCGGCATCCCACTACGTCGCCGGCCCGGAGCGGATGGACCGCGCGATCCGCGGGATCGAGCTCGAGCTGGAGGACCAGCTGGCGCTGTTCGAGAAGCAGGGCAAGCTGCTCGAGGCGCAGCGACTCCGGATGCGCACGACGTACGACATCGAGATGATGCGCCAGGTCGGGTTCTGCAACGGCATCGAGAACTACAGCCGCCACATCGACGGCCGCACGGCCGGCTCCGCGCCGAACTGCCTGCTCGACTACTTCCCGGATGACTTCCTGCTCGTCATCGACGAGTCGCACCAGACGGTCCCGCAGATCGGGTCGATGTACGAAGGCGACATGTCGCGCAAGCGCATGCTGGTCGAGCACGGGTTCCGCCTGCCGAGCGCGATGGACAACCGCCCGCTGAAGTGGGAGGAGTTCCTCGAGCGCATCGGCCAGACCATCTACCTGTCCGCGACGCCGGGGGAGTACGAGCTGGCCCGCTCCGGCCCGCCCGTCGAGCAGATCATCCGCCCGACCGGCCTGATCGACCCCGAGGTCGTGCTCAAGCCCACGAAGGGCCAGATCGACGACCTCATCCACGAGATCCAGGAGCGCACCAAGCGCAACGAGCGTGTGCTCGTGACGACTCTGACCAAGAAGATGGCCGAGGACCTCACCGACTACCTGCTCGACAAGGGTGTCCGCGTCCGGTACCTGCACAGCGAGGTCGACACCTTGCGCCGCGTGGAGCTGCTGCGCGAGCTGCGCACCGGGATCTTCGACGTCCTGGTCGGCATCAACCTGCTCCGCGAGGGTCTCGACCTCCCGGAGGTCTCCCTCGTGTCGATCCTCGACGCGGACAAGGAAGGTTTCCTCCGCTCGACCAGGTCCCTCATCCAGACGATCGGCCGCGCCGCCCGCAACGTGTCGGGCCAGGTGCATATGTACGCAGACAAGATCACGCCGTCGATGCAGGACGCCCTCGACGAGACCAACCGTCGCCGCGAGAAGCAGGTCGCCTACAACACCGAGCACGGCATCGACCCGACGCCGTTGCGCAAGAAGATCGCCGACATCACCGACCTGCTCCAGCGTGAGGACGCCGACACCGCCGAGCTCATCGGCTCGGGTCGCATGCAGTCGCGCGGCAAGAGCGGCGCCGGCAGGGGCGCGATGACAGCCGACCTCGGGGTATCTGCCGGTGGTGTCTCCAACCGCCCGGCGGACCTGGCGGCGGCCGACCTCGCCTCGCTGATCCAGGAGCTGACCACGCAGATGCACCAGGCGGCCGCCGAGCTGCACTTCGAGCTCGCCGCCCGCCTGCGTGACGAGATCGGTGAGCTCAAGAAGGAGCTTCGTCAGATGAGCGCCGCGACCCGCTGACGTCACCGCGCGCTGACCTACTCCGAGGTCGGCTCGCCCACTGGGCGGACCGATTTGAGCTCCCCCGCTCCGGGATGAGAGGATCAGGCGTTCACGGAGGGGAGTATCCCCCACGCGACGGGCTCGTCATCACGGAGCGCCAGCACTCGGCTCCCGGTCCCGTCGGTCCGCCGCAGGGCACTGTCGGGCGGGAGAGACCTCCGGTTACTGTCTGGTGACCGGAAGGGTTTGCATCCATGAACGTTCCCGTCTGGGGTTGGTTCCTCACCATCGGGTTGATGTCGGCGTTCCTGATCGTCGACGTGTTCGTCATCGCGCGACGGCCTCATGTGCCGTCGATGGCCGAGGCCGGCAGGCACCTGGCCTTCTATATCGGCGCGGCCGTCGTGTTCGGCCTCTTCGTGTGGTTCGAGTGGGGCGGCCAGTTCGCGGGCGAGTTCTATGCCGGCTGGCTGACCGAGTACTCCCTGTCGGTCGACAACCTCTTCGTGTTCCTGCTGATCATGGCCAGCTTCAAGGTGCCGCTGAAGCTGCAGCAGTCCGCCCTGATGATCGGCATCGTCATCGCCATCGTGCTCCGAGGCATCTTCATCGGGCTCGGTGCCGTGGTGATCAACAGCTATGCATGGGTGTTCTACATCTTCGGGGCGTTCCTCATCTACACGGCGGTCAAGCTCGCGAGCGGAGGGGAGAGCGACGACGAGGAGTACCACGAGAACCGCCTCCTGCTGTGGGTCGAGCGGCGCTTCCCCGCGACCAAGCAGTGGAACGGGGCGCACCTCACCGTGGTCGAGAAGGGCAAGCGCCTCGTCACCCCGATGTTCATCGTCATCCTGGCGCTCGGCACGACCGACCTGCTCTTCGCCCTCGACTCGATCCCGGCGATCTACGGTCTCACCAAGGAGCCGTTCCTCGTCCTGACGGCCAACATCTTCGCCCTGATGGGCCTGCGGCAGCTGTACTTCCTCATCGGTGGACTGCTCAAGAAGCTGGTCTATCTCAGCATCGGCCTGGCCGTGCTGCTCGGCTTCATCGGCGTGAAGCTCGTCATGCACGCGCTGCACGAGAACAACCTGCCGTTCCTCAACGGTGGCCAGAAGTTCGACAACATCCCGGACATCCCGATCGTCGTGTCGCTGGGCGCCATCGTGCTCATCCTCGGCGTCACGACCATCGCGAGCCTCTGGAAGTCTCGTCGCGACGCCGCGCTCGAGGCCGGTGTCGACCACCACCCTACGGACTCCGTACACCACTGACAGGCGACGTCAGGGGCCGAGCAACATGAGCGCTCGGCCCCTTCGTCCTGCTGGTTGGGGTGCGGGCTTTTCGCCCGGGTCGACCGTGGGTGCTCAGCGGACCCGGTGCGCCACGATCCATCCGACGAGAGCCGGCACGGCCATGGCGCCGAAGACGGCGACGTAGGCGCCTGGCACGACCGACCCAGCGGCCGCGAACACGACGGCCGAGAGGGCGATCGCCGTCGCGCCACCGGAGGAGTCCCCGATCTGCAGGGCGGAGCTGACGAACCCCTGCTGGGTCGCTTCGGCCCGAGCCAGGGCCTGGGCCGTGACGCGCGGATACTGCGTCCCGATGCCCAGGCCGACGACCGGGAAGATGACGATGACGACCCAGGCCGGCGCACCGACGGCCACGGCAACGGCGAGTCCCGCCAGGGCGAGGGTGATCGTGGCCATCGACACGGCCGCGGTGCGCCCGATCTCGAAGCGACGCTCCCAGCGGCCCTGGACCCAGGAGCCGAGGAACCAGGTCACGCCGGTGAGGGTGAGCGAGAGGCCGGCGAGGCTGGGGCTCAGGTGGTCGCGCTCGGTGAGGAGCCGTGGCAGGTAGATCTCCGTGCCGCTGAACGCCGCGAAGGCGAGGGCTCGCAGCAGGATGTCGGTGGGCAGCCCGCGCGCTGCCCACAGGGTGCCCCGAGGTGTCAGAGGCACGAGCATGAGCCCGATGGTCACGAGGCCGACGACCACGACGACGACCGCCAGGGCGTCGAGGCTGCCTGCGACCGAGTTCAGCGCGAGGACGGCGACAGCAAGAACGACCGAGGCGGCGAGCGCCCGCCAGCGCCACGGCACGTCGACGACGTCCTGGCGAAGGCCACGGACGATGCGAGCGAGCAGGGCCGCAGCGACGATGAGCACGAGGATGGCGAGTCCGAAGACCCAGCGCCATCCGAGAGCCTGGGTGATGACGCCGGCGACGAACGGACCGGCAACGGAGGGGACCACCCAGGCCGCCGAGAAGCCGGCCAGGATCGCGGTGTGCAGCCGCTGCGGGTAGACGCGCGTGACGAGGACGTAGAGCGCCGTACTGGTCATCCCCGCGCCGAGCCCCTGGACGACCCGAGCGCCGACGAGCACCACCATCGACGGCGCGAGCCCGGCGCCGACCAGGCCGGCACAGAAGAGCGCCAACCCCATGACGAGAGGCGGTCGCGGACCGTGCCGGTCGGCGAGGTTGCCCGACCAGACGATGCTGACGATGCCGCTCGCGAGCGTCGCGGTGAAGGCCATGGCGTAGAGGGACTCGCCGTGCAGCTCGGCAGCGATCGTCGGCATGACCGTGGTCAGGGCGAGCGCCTCGAAGGCGTGCAGGGAGACGAGGGCCAGCACGCCGATCGTGGTCGCGCGCAAGGCCGGCGAGAGCAGACCGCCGCTGGTCTCGCCAGGTCGCGAGTCCGTGCGCGAGTCACTCACGGTTGCGTCGGCATTCGGTGTGCTGATCGGCATGGCGCGACGGTAGGACTTCACGTCGACTTGAGGTCAAGTCGAGCATCAGCCCGGCCCGACCGACGCGTCCGGGGAGGCCGGGCGCTCCTGCGAGCCCAGGACGATGGCGGAGGCGACGACGACCAGGCCCATTCCGACGAGCTGTGGGGCGTCGAGGACCTGGCCCAGCACGACGAAGCCGGCGAACGCGGCGACGACCGGCTCGAGGCTGAGCAGGATCCCGAAGACATGTTGCGCGAGGTGACGCAACGCGACCAGCTCGAGTGAGTAGGGCAACACCGAGGACAGCACAGCGATCGCGAGACCGAGGGCGACATCGCGCGGCGTCCAGGTGTGGACGGTCGTCAGCCCGAGCGGCGCCACGACGACGCTCGACACGATGAGGGCGAGCGCGAGCCCGTCGAGTCCTTGGAACGCCTTGCCGGTTCGCTGGCTCATCACGATGTATGCCGCCCACATCACTCCCGCGATCGCCGCGAAGAGGATGCCGATCCGGTCGAACCGGTTCCACGAGCTGTCGAAGGCACCCGAGACGAGGGCGACGCCGAGAGCCGCGGCGGCCACGGCGAGGAAGTCTCGCGGTCGGCGGCTGAGGATGGCGGCCAGCCCGAGCGGACCGAGGAACTCGATGGTCACCGCGACGCCGATCGGCAGATGGGCGAGCGAGGCGTAGAACGCGGTGTTCATCGCCGCCAGGGCGAGGCCGAAAAGGATGACCGTGACCCAGTCCGACCGGGAGCGGCGCCGCCACGAAGGCCGGGCGACGGCATACAGGATCAGTGTCGCGAAGACGAGGCGAAGGAACACCGACCCGGCCGCCCCGATCCGCGGGACCAGAGTGGCGGCGAAGGCGCCGCCGAACTGGACGGAGACGACACCCCCGAGGACCAGCAGGGGCGCAGTGCGGTGGTCGACCTTCACGGGAGCGGGAGCCGCCCAGCGGCCACCAGGGTCGCGAGCCGCTCGGCGGACAGGTCCTCCTCGACGAGGACGCCGCCCGTCTCCGAGGCATGGACCATCCGGCCACGGTCCACGACGATGCCGACGTGATGCACGCGCTGGCCGGGTCGGGCGAAGAAGTAGAGGTCGCCCGGCTGGACGTCGCCCAGGGCGACGGGCGCGGCGAGCTCGGCCTGCGCATACGCGTCACGCGCGACGACCTGGCCGAACCGGCGCCACGTGTACAGGACGAGGCCCGAGCAGTCGAAACCCAACGGGGACAGGCCGGACCACAGGTACGGGAGCCCGATGTGCTTGCGCGCGAAGGCGATCGCCGGGTGCCCCGCCTCAGGGCCGGAGTCGTCGAGGTCGGTGTCGGCGGCCGGCGGCGGGTTCAGCGCGACGTCCTCAGAGCTCACGGGGCGCAGGTGCGCGGTGGGCACCCAGCCCGGGTACCCGCGGCCATCCTTGGGCGACAGCTGCCAGGGTGCGACGACGTGTGACCACCGACCGCTGCCGTCGAGCCCGGTGACGACGACGGGCTCCCCGTCCACCAGCTGCGACTCCACGCGCCCGTGCAGGCCAAGGCGCCCGTCGCCGGACTCGTCGTCACTCGCGTTCGCGTCGAGCGCCGCGAGCCAGGCCACCGCGTCGGGCGTGTCCCTCACCATCGGCTCGTCGACGCCGCGCGGGCCGTCCGGGCTCGACCACACCGTGGTGACGGGGACGGCGGCGAGGTGCGTGGCGGCGACAGGGATGGCGGAGAGGGTCACGTCGGACATCCTCGCATCCCGCTCTCAGGTGGCCCGATGCCGTCCGCACGCGGCACCGCTGATGCTGGGCATTCCGTGTTCCTTCCCTGGGAGCCACAGGATGGGTGTGTGTCGGTGCGGTGACGATGGGGACTCGCCGGTCGTCGTTCCGTTCTCGCGAACGGCTGTCAGGAGTACCGTCGAAAACATGGATGAACGAGTCACCCTCGAGGGATTCGATCCCCCGAAGAACCGGCGTCACGGACCTGATGGCGACCTCGTCGACGTCCAGGGCTGGCTGCACGCGCCCGTCGACTGGCAAGGCGGTCCCCAGCTCGAACGCGCGTGGCGCGACCGGCACGGCAGGTCCCGGCTCGGCATCGGGCTCTGTGTGGCCAACAACCCACGCCGCCACTTCATCCTCATCAACGTCCCCGACGACCTCGACTTCCTCCGGACGGAGCTGGAGTCACTCATCGACGAGGTCGAGTCCAGCGACGTCGAGGACACCCTCGAGTCCGCCTGACGCAAGGCATTGCCCGGCCGCGGCACCGCCAGACCCGAGGAACCGCCTGACCGGCTTCCAGCCCCAGGTCGAGTGGGCGCCCCGTCCCACCCACCACACCTCGATGGACGGACTTCGGCGAGTCAGCGGACGCGCGGGCGCGTCCCTCGTACGCTGAGCCGGTGAGCAAGCCGACCATCCTCACGGTCGACGACGACCCACCCGTCTCGGCTGCCATCGCGCGCGACCTGCGCGCCCGTTATGGTGCGGCCCACCGCGTCGTACGTGCCCAGTCCGGCGCAGAGGCGCTCGACATCATCAGGCGCCTCGCGCTGCGGGACCAGCCGCTCGCGCTCGTCGCGTCCGACCAGCGGATGCCCGGGATGACCGGCATCGAGCTGCTCGCGCAGGTCCGCGAGCTGGCGCCCGACGCGAAGCTGCTGCTGCTGACGGCATATGCCGACACCGAGGTCGCGATCCAGGCGATCAACGACATCGGGCTCGACCACTACCTCCTCAAGCCGTGGGACCCACCCGAGGAGCGGCTCTACCCCGTCGTCGACGACCTGCTCGGCGACTGGCACAACGCCCACCCCGAGCACACAGGTGACGTCCGCGTCGTCGGCCACCGCTGGTCGGAGCACAGCCACGAGGTCAAGACGTTCCTCACCAGCAACCACGTCCCCTATGTCTGGTACGACGTCGAGCTCGACGCGGAGGGGACGCGGTTGCTCGACCTGTCCGGTGCCCCGCCGTCGGGCCTTCCGCTGGTGCTCATCCCCGACCGGGACACGCTGTGCGGGCCCTCGCTGGTCGACCTCGCCACCGCACTGGGGCTGCGCACCCGCGCCGAGCGCGACATCTACGACGTGTGCATCGTCGGAGGCGGGCCAGCCGGTCTCGCTGCAGCGGTGTATGCCGCATCAGAAGGTCTCAGCACCGTCGTCGTCGAGCACGCCGCACCCGGGGGACAGGCTGCGCAGAGCGCGGCCATAGAGAACTACCTCGGTTTCCCACGTGGGCTGACCGGCTCCGATCTCGCCGCGCGGGCCATCGCTCAGGTCCAGCGGTTCGGGGCCGAGATGGTCCTGGCCCGTGACGTCGTCGCGCTCGAGTCGAGAGGCCCGGTGCGGGCCGTGCGTGTCGAGGGCGGCGACGACATCGAGGCTCGCAGCATCATCCTCGCCACCGGGGTCTCATACCGAAGACTCGAGGCCGATGGCGTGGCCGACCTCGTCGGGCGAGGTGTCTACTACGGCGCCAACGCGAGCGAGGCGTCCCAGTGCGCCGGCGACGAGGTCTACATCGTGGGCGCGGCCAACTCGGCCGGCCAGGCCGCGCTGAACATCGCGCGGTTCGCGAAGCGCGTCACGCTCGTCGTGCGCGGCGAATCGCTCGAGGCGTCGATGTCGCAGTATCTCGTGGAGCGGATCGTCGCCTCGGAGGTCATTGACGTCCGCACGCGCACGGAGGTCGTGGGAGCAGCGGGAGACGGACACCTGGAGTCGCTCACCCTGGCCGACCGCAACGACGGGAGCACGTTCCCGGTCCCCGCCTCCTGGCTGTTCGTCTTCATCGGCGCGTCGCCGCGGACCGACTGGCTCGGCGGTGACGTCGCGCGTGACGAGCACGGCTTCATCGTCACCGGGCAGGACCTCGTCAGTAAGCCGGCGGGAGCCCCGTGGCCCCTTCCCCGGCCTCCTTTCGCGCTGGAGACGAGCCTGCCCGGAGTCTTCGCAGCCGGCGACGTCCGGCTCGACTCGATGAAGCGGGTCGCGTCGGCGGTGGGCGAGGGTGCGATGTCCGTCTACTTCGTGCACCGCTATCTCGCAACGGTCTGACCTGTCGGACGAGATTCGGGGGAGAGCCGGATGAGGAGCGAACGATGATCACCCGGGGAGACCTTCGAGCGATCGCCCTGTTCACCGGTCTCAGCGACGCCCAGCTCGACGAGCTGCTCGAGGCGGCCGACGAGTCGCCCATCGTCCCCGGTGAGGTCCAGTTCGTCGAGGGGCAGCACGCCGACTACTGGTGGGTCCTGCTCGACGGTGCTCTCGAGCTGGTCCGCCGGATCGGCCGCGAGGACGTGGTGGTCGGGCGGATGGACGTCCCCGGCCGCTGGGCCGGCGGCTTCCGCGCGTGGGACGAGAACGGCGTCTATCTCGCGACGGCACGGGGCGTGACCCCCGGCCGCCTGCTCAAGCTCCCCGCCCCGCGTCTCCATGAGCTGATGAACGCGTGGTTCCCGCTCGGCGGGCATCTCGTCGCCGGGTTATACGGGACGGCGCGTTCGATCGAGGCGACGGCCCGGCAGCGCAGCGCTCTCGTCACCCTCGGCACCCTTGCTGCGGGCCTTGCCCACGAGATCAACAACCCGGCTTCGGCGGCCAGCCGCTCCGCGGCGGAGCTCGAGGACGCCCTCGCGGGCGCACTCGGCTCGCTGCAGCAGATGGCCGACGGAGACCTCTCGTCAGACCAGTTCACTGCACTCGACGGCCTGCGGCACGAGCTCACGCCACCGGTGCTGCAGCCCGGCACGCCACCCGACGCGCTCGAGCTCGCAGACCGCGAGGAGGAGCTCGGCGGCTGGCTCGAGGATCACGACGTGCCGCGCTCCTGGGCGCTGTCCCCGACGCTCGCCGCCGCAGGCGCCCGGGTCGACTGGTGCGAGAAGGTGGCGAGCGCAGTTCCTCCCGCCGCCCTCGTCGCGGCAGTCTCCTGGGTGGCGAGCACCGTGGCGGCGACGTCCCTGCTCGCCGAGGTCAGGGAGTCGACGCGTCGGGTCTCCGAGCTCGTCGGCGCGATCAAGTCCTACTCGCAGATGGACAAGGCCTCGTTCCAGCTCATCGAGGTGCGGGATGGGATCGAGAGCACCCTGCTCGTGCTCGGCCCGAAGCTGCGTGGCGGAGTGACCGTGGTGCGGGACTGGGGCACCGATGTGCCGTCGATCGAGGCGATGCCGGGGGAGCTCAACCAGGTGTGGACGAACCTCATCGACAACGCCGTCGACGCCATGGAGGGCTCCGGGACGCTGACCGTGACGACGCGGCGGGACGGAGACGGTGTGTGTGTCGAGATCGGTGACACCGGCCCCGGGCTCAGCCGGGAGGCGAAGGAGCGGGCCTTCGAGGCCTTCTTCACGACCAAGGGTGTGGGCAGGGGCACCGGTCTGGGACTCGACATCGCGCGGCGGATCGTGGTCGAGCGGCACGGCGGAACCATCGAGATCGAGTCGGAGCCGGGCGACACGCGCTTCCGGGTCCGGCTGCCGGGCGGGGGGGCCCGGGGTTCGTGACACGCCGAGGGGCGGGACGGCATACACCCTCGGGGTCTCGTGAGTCTCACCAGCGCCGGGCGCGCCACTCCTTGAGATGGGGCCGCTCGGCCCCGAGCGTCGAGTCGTTGCCGTGGCCGGGGTAGAACCACGTGTCGTCGTCGTAGACGTCGAAGACGCGAGTCGTGACGTCCTCGATGAGGGCGTCGAAGCTCTGCCCGGGGTTCTTGGTGTTGCCGATGCCGCCGGGGAACAGGCTGTCTCCGGTGAACAGGTGCGTGTGCCCGTGCGGGTCGTCGTACGCAAGCGCGATCGAGCCCGGGGTGTGACCCCTGAGATGGATGACGTCCAGCGTCACGTCACCGAAGGTGAGGGTGTCGCCCTGGCCCACGCGCTGGTCGACGCTGATCGGCAGGTCGTCGGCGTCGTCCGCGCCGGCGACCGTTCGAGCGCCGGTCGCCGTGGCCACCTCGGCCAGCGCGCGCGTGTGGTCGCCGTGCCGGTGTGTCGTCACCAGCACGTCGAGGCCGGCACCCCCTGACGCGACGAGCTCGAGGATCCGCGGTGCCTCGTCGGCGGCGTCGACGAGCAGCTGGGAACCGGTGGCCCGGCAGGTCAGCAGGTACACGTTGTTGTCGAAGGAGGACACCGACAGCTTGCGGATCGTCAGGTCGTCGAGCTCCCGCACGTCGACCGGCCCGCCAGGAGACACCTTGCCCGTATAGCCCATCGGTCAGCCCCCGAACGGCAGGACCGGCACCGGGCCGTCGAAGGTCACGCCGTCGGTCCTGCTCCGAGCGATCCAGGTCAGGACCGCCGCCTGTGGCCCCGCGACCTGAGTCGTCCCGGCGCCGACCACGAAATGGCCGCCCTCGTCGGTGGTCACCGTGATCGCCGGTGGCTCGTCCTCCGTGCCGAGCCGGGCGACCGCGTCGGCGAGGAGCATGGCCACGACGTCGGCGGGCGCGTCGGCGAAGGTGTAGCCGGCGTCGAGGTCCACATGGTGGTAGACGAGCTCGCGCAGGCGCAGGTAGGGCACACCGCCGACGACGATGAGACGGTCGCCGCCGGGCGTGCGCGGGACGGTCAGCTCAGCGTGCTCGGGCTGGAGGCTCTCGAGCCGGCCGGCGAGCCGTGAGGCCGTCTCACGGACGTCGGCCGTCTGGTCGGCCGCCGGGCGTCCGGCTCCCGCCTCGATCTCGGTGTCGCGTGCCTCGTTGCTGTCGTACATCGACCCGGGGACGCCGTCGGTGGCGACGGCGCAGACCCGGGCGAGGGCGTCGGCGTTCCGCGCGATGTGGGTCAGGACGTGACCGCGCGACCAGCCTTCGCAGATCGAGGGGGCCGAGACGGCGAGGTCGTCGAGGGACGCTGCGGTCGCGACGACGCGCTCGGTCTCTGCGGCCACCAGGGCCGGGGTCACGTCAGCTGGCTGCATGGTCCGAGTATGCCGCCTGGCAGGTGCGGGCGGTCGGGGCTCCCTCCGGGCAGATCGCATTCGGTGTTGTCGGTGGCCGCACCTAGCATGTTGCGCGTGACTGTAATGCCTACCGGCAACCCCCACTCCCTGGTCGTCCGCGGAGCCCGCGAGCACAACCTGCGCGACATCTCCGTCGACCTTCCCCGAGACAGTCTCATCGTCTTCACCGGGCTCTCCGGGTCGGGCAAGTCGAGCCTCGCGTTCGACACGATCTTCGCCGAGGGCCAGCGACGCTACGTCGAGTCGCTGTCGGCCTACGCCCGGCAGTTCCTCGGGCAGATGGACAAGCCGGACGTCGACTTCATCGAGGGCCTCTCGCCGGCGGTGTCGATCGACCAGAAGTCGACCAACCGCAACCCGCGGTCGACCGTCGGCACCATCACCGAGGTCTATGACTACCTCCGGCTGCTGTTCGCGCGTGCCGGGCGTCCGCACTGCCCCGTGTGTGGCGAGCCGGTCACCCGCCAGTCCCCGCAGCAGATCGTCGACCAGCTGCTCACCCTCGAGGACCGCACCCGGTTCCAGGTGCTGGCGCCGGTCGTGCAGGGTCGCAAGGGTGAGTTCGTCGACCTCTTCGGCGAGCTCCAGACCAAGGGCTTCTCACGCGCCCGCGTCGATGGTGAGGTCGTCTCGCTGACCGAGCCTCCGGCGCTCGAGAAGCAGAAGAAGCACACCATCGAGGTCGTCGTCGACCGGCTCGTGGCCAAGGGCGACGACGCCGGCGCCAAGCGGCGCCTGACTGACTCGGTCGAGACCGCCCTGGGCCTGGCCGGTGGGATCGTGCTCGTCGACTTCGTGGACCGCGACCCGAAGGACAAGGACCGCGAGCGCCGCTTCTCCGAGAAGATGGCCTGCCCCAACAACCACCCGCTCGGCATGGACGAGATCCAGCCGCGGTCGTTCTCGTTCAACTCGCCCTTCGGCGCCTGCACCACCTGCACCGGCATCGGCACCGAGCTCGAGGTCGACCCGGAGCTCGTCGTGCCCGACGACGAGCTGACCCTCGCCGAGGGCGCCATCCAGCCGTGGGCCCAGGGCTCGGGTTCCGCGGAGTACTTCCAGCGCGTCCTGTCCGCCCTCGCCGAGGACATGAAGTTCTCGATGGACGTCCCCTGGCGTGCGCTGCCGGCGCGGGCCAAGGAGGCCGTGCTCCACGGGCAGAACTACAAGGTCCACGTGCGCTACAAGAACCGCTACGGCCGTGACCGGTCGTACACGACGGGCTTCGAGGGCGCGGTGCCGTTCATCAAGCGTCGCCACGCCGAGACCGACAGCGAGTGGAGCCGCGAGCGTTACGAGGGGTACATGCGCGAGGTGCCGTGCCCCGCCTGCAAGGGCGCCCGGCTCAAGCCCGAGTCGCTCGCAGTGCTCGTCGGCGGGAAGAACATCTCGGACGTCTGCGGGCTGGCGATCAGCGAAGCTGCCGGGTTCCTCGACAACGTCGACTTCACCGTGCGGGAGCAGCAGATCGCCGAGCGCGTCATCAAGGAGATCGACGCGCGGCTCGGCTTCCTGCTCGACGTCGGGCTCGACTACCTGTCGCTCGACCGGCCGGCGGGCACGCTCTCCGGCGGCGAGGCGCAGCGGATCCGGCTGGCCACCCAGATCGGCTCTGGCCTCGTCGGAGTCCTCTATGTCCTCGACGAGCCCTCGATCGGCCTGCACCAGCGCGACAACCACCGGCTCATCGAGACGCTGACGCGGCTGCGCGACCTCGGCAACACCCTCATCGTCGTCGAGCACGACGAGGACACCATCGCGACCGCCGACTGGGTCGTCGACATCGGTCCCGGCGCAGGCGAGCACGGCGGCAAGGTGGTGCACTCCGGCACCGTCCAGGGGCTCCTCGAGCACGCCGAATCGCTGACCGGGATGTACCTCTCCGGGCGGCGCGAGATCCCCACGCCGCCGGTGCGCCGGGGACACGACGGGCGCATCCTCACGGTCACCGGGGCACGCGAGAACAACCTTCGCGACATCGACGTCAGCTTCCCGCTCGGCAACCTCGTGGCGGTCACCGGCGTGTCCGGTTCCGGCAAGTCGACGCTCGTCAACGACATCCTCTACAACGTCCTCGCGAACAAGCTCAACGGTGCTCGCCACGTGCCGGGACGGCACAAGTCCGTGGCCGGCCTCGACCAGCTCGACAAGGTCGTGCACGTCGATCAGAGCCCGATCGGGCGCACCCCGCGGTCGAACCCCGCCACGTACACCGGCGTCTTCGACAACATGCGCAAGCTCTTCGCCGAGACGACGGAGGCCAAGATCCGCGGCTACCAGCCCGGGCGGTTCTCCTTCAACGTCAAGGGCGGTCGCTGCGACGCGTGCTCGGGGGACGGCACGATCAAGATCGAGATGAACTTCCTGCCCGACGTGTACGTCCCGTGCGAGGTGTGCCACGGGGCCCGGTACAACCGCGAGACGCTCGAGGTGCACTTCAAGGGCAAGACGATCGCCGACGTCCTCGACATGCCGATCGAGGAGGCCGCGACCTTCTTCGAGGCAGTGCCCGCGATCTCGCGTCACCTCAAGACCCTCAACGACGTCGGGCTCGGCTACGTGCGCCTCGGCCAGCCCGCACCCACCCTCTCCGGCGGGGAGGCCCAGCGGGTCAAGCTCGCCAGCGAGCTGCAGAAGCGCTCCACCGGACGCACCATCTACGTCCTCGACGAGCCGACCACCGGCCTGCACTTCGAGGACATCCGCAAGCTCCTCGACGTGCTGCAGGGCCTGGTCGACAAAGGCAACACCGTCATCGTCATCGAGCACAACCTCGACGTCATCAAGAATGCCGACTGGATCATCGACCTCGGCCCAGAGGGCGGTTCCGGAGGTGGTCTGGTCATCGCCGAAGGCACCCCAGAGGACGTCGCCCAGGTCGAGGCGAGCCACACCGGCCGGTTCCTGCGCCCGATCCTCGAGCGCACTGCCCGCACGGCGTCGCGCGAGAAGGCGCCTGCGGGTTCACAGCGCGGTGACGGCAAACGCACAGCGGCCACGAGCACGATGTCGAGCACGGCGAGCGGCCGCACCCGAGGAGGTGCCACCACCGCCGCTGCGAAGAAGAGCTCCTCGGGCACCACCGTGAGCAAGGCCCGGGCCACGAGGAGCACGACGACCCGGAAGAGGAACGCATGACACAGCGCCCCCAGCGCACGCCGTCCGACCCCACCGAGCCGATCCTCAGCACTTCTGTCCAGCCCAGCGTCGCCCCCGCGCGCCGCGACCGCGTGCCGGGCGCGTCCGTGCTCATGGACCGCCGCGGCATACTCGCCGCGACCGTCGTGGTCGGGAGCGCCGGCGCGCTCGCCGCCTGCAGCAGCCCACCCGTGGTCGCCGAGCCCCAGCCGCCCGCGTCGGGGAGCTCCGCCACGCCGACGGAGGGGGCGTCGGGCCAGCCGCAGACCCCTGCGCCTGCCGGCACCCCGACCTCCGACATCCCCGTCGGCGGCGGCAAGATCTTCCCCGACGAGCAGGTGGTGGTGACCCAGCCGACGGCCGGCCAGTTCAAGGCCTTCTCGGCAGTCTGCACGCACCAGGGCTGCATCGTCGGGGAGATCAGCGGCGGGCAGATCATCTGTCCCTGCCACGCGAGCCACTTCGACATCAGCACCGGCGCGCCGACGCCCGACAGCCTGGCCCAGAGCCCGCTCCCGGCCAAGAACGTCACCGTCACCGGCACCACGTTCACCGTGAGCTGACCCGCCCGCCGACGCTCCGAGCCGGAGCCGTCGAGGTATGCCGTCCGGTGGCAGACCGGCGTGCCGGTGCCGTCGGTGCCGCGACATAGGGTGGAGTCGTGGCGGACCCGACGACCTACCGACCGAAGCCGGGGGAGATCCCGACCGACCCGGGCGTCTACCGGTTCCGCGACACCCACGGCCGCGTCATCTACGTCGGCAAGGCCAAGTCGCTGCGCCCTCGGCTGTCGTCCTACTTCCAGGACATCACCGCGCTGCACCCGCGCACCGCCACGATGGTGACCACCGCTGCGTCGGTGGAGTGGACCGTCGTGCGGACCGAGGTCGAGGCGTTGCAGCTCGAGTACTCCTGGATCAAGGAGTTCGACCCGCGTTTCAACGTCAAGTACCGCGACGACAAGTCGTACCCGTTCCTCGCGGTGACGATGGGGGAGGAGTTTCCTCGAGCCCAGGTCATGCGCGGTGCCAAGCGCAAGGGCACCCGGTACTTCGGGCCGTACGGCCACGCGTGGGCGATTCGCGAGACCCTCGACCTGCTCCTTCGGGTGTTCCCGTTGCGCACCTGCTCGTCAGGGGTGTTCAAGCGGGCGGCGGCGAGTGGACGCCCGTGCCTGCTCGGCTATATCGACAAGTGCTCCGCGCCCTGTGTCGGGCGCGTCACCGCCGAGGAGCACCGGGCCATCGCCGAGGACTTCTGCGACTTCATGGCAGGCAACACGACGCGGTTCGTCAGGCGGCTCGAGCGGCGGATGCGCGACGCAGCCTCCGAGCTCGAGTTCGAGGAGGCGGCCCGGCTGCGCGACGACATCGCTGCGCTGACCAAAGCCCTCGAGAAGCAGGCCGTCGTGCTCGGCGACGCGACCGACGCCGACGTGTTCGCTCTGGCCGACGACGAGCTCGAGGCGGCCGTCCAGGTGTTCCACGTCCGCGGTGGGCGGATCCGGGGCCAGCGCGGGTGGGTCGTCGAGAAGGAGAGCGAGGACCTCCCACTGCTCGTCGAGCACCTCCTGCAGCAGGTCTACGGCGACGCCGACCGCGACTCGATCCCGCGGGAGGTGCTCGTGCCCGTGACGCCTCCCGACGCGGACGCCGTCGCGGAGTGGCTCGGCTCGGTGCGCGGGTCCGCCGTGAGCGTCCGAGTGCCGCAGCGCGGAGACAAGCGCACGCTCATGGAGACCGTCCGCCGCAACGCCGAGCAGTCACTCGCGCGGCACAAGGTGGCCCGTGCCGGCGACCTCACCCTGCGCAGCCAGGCGCTGCAGGAGCTGCAGGACTTCCTCGGTCTCGACGAGGCACCGCTGCGCATCGAGTGCTACGACGTGAGCCATGTCCAGGGCACCAATGTCGTCGCCTCGATGGTCGTCTTCGAGGACGGCGTCGCCCGCAAGAGCGAGTACCGCCGCTTCATCGTGCGCGGCGCGGCGGCCGACGACGGCGTGGCGACGGTCGACGACACCGCGGCGATGCGCGAGGTGCTCACCCGGCGCTTCCGGCGGTACCTCGAGGAGGCAGAGGGAGCCGGGGACCTCGACCTGTCCACCGGTGTCGTCGGCGCCTCCGACGCGGCCAGCCAAACCGATGGGCGCGACGGGGACGACGACGGCGGCGATCTCGACAACGGCGCTGCATCGGGCCCGATCGACCCCGAGACCGGCCGGCCCCGGCGGTTCGCCTACCCACCGAGCCTCGTCGTCGTCGACGGCGGCCTACCGCAGGTGAACGCCGCCCAGGCGGTGCTCGACGAGCTCGGCATCGAGGAGGTGGCGCTGGTGGGGCTCGCCAAGCGGCTCGAGGAGGTGTGGCTGCCTCGCACCGAGCACCCGGTGATCCTGCCCCGCACGAGCGAGGGTCTCTACCTGCTGCAGCGGCTTCGTGACGAGGCACACCGGTTCGCGATCACCTTCCACCGCCAGCGTCGGTCGAAGGCGATGACGACCTCCCAGCTGGACGGCATACCCGGGCTCGGCGAGAGCCGGCAGAAGGCGCTGCTCAGGCACTTCGGGTCCGTCAAGCGGCTACGCGCCGCCGATGCGAACGACATCATGGCGGTGCCGGGCATCGGCAAGTCGCTTGCCTCGGCCATCGTGACCCACTTGGCTGAAGGGGCACCACCGGAGCCAGCCGTGAACCTCACGACGGGAGAAGTGCTCGAATGACAGCTGACCTCAGTCCGAGCCAGCCGGCATCTTTGGCCGACGCTCCGATCGTGATCGTCACGGGCATGAGCGGCGCCGGTCGCAGCACGACGGCGAACGTCCTCGAGGACCTCGGGTGGCTGGTCGTCGACAACCTCCCTCCGCAGCTGCTGACCCACCTCGCCGAGCTGCGCGACCAGGCCCGCGCACAGAACCCCGACGCAACGCTCCAGCAGGTCGCGGTCGTCGTGGACGTCAGGGCGCGCGGCTGGTTCGCGCAGCTCGAGGGTGCCATCGCCGCGGCCCGCGAGCGCGGTGAGCGGCCGAGTCTGGTCTTCCTCGACGCGACCGACGAGGCGTTGGTCCGTCGTTTCGAGAGCGTCCGGCGGCCGCACCCGCTCCAGGGGGACGGGCGGCTGCTCGACGGCATCCAGCGCGAGCGGCAGATGCTGCTGGACCTCCGCTCGTCTGCCGACGTCGTCATCGACAGCTCGGGGCTCAACGTGCACCAGCTGAGCGCCAAGCTGTCGTCGCTGTTCGCCGGGGACCGCAAGGTGCAGCTGCGGATCGCCGTCATGTCGTTCGGCTTCAAGTACGGCCTGCCGCTCGATGCCGATGTCGTGTTCGACATGCGTTTCCTGCCCAACCCGTACTGGGTGCCCGAGCTGCGGCCCCTGACCGGCCGGGACGCGCCGGTCGCCGAGTTCGTCATGAAGCAGCCGGGGGCCGAGGAGTTCCTCGACAAGGCCCACGACCTGCTGACGACGATGATCGACGGCTACGTCCGTGAGGGTCGGCGCTATGTCACCGTCGCCGTCGGCTGCACCGGCGGCAAGCACCGGTCGGTCGCCGTGTCCGAAGCGCTGAGCGCGCGTCTCGGCGACCGCAAGAGCGTCGACACCTTCGTCGTGCATCGAGACCTCGGACGCGAGTGACCCCGCCGAGGGGACCCATCGTCCCACCGCACCAGCGTCGCATCGTCGCCCTCGGCGGCGGGCATGGCCTCGCGGCCGCGCTCACCGCGCTTCGGCTGCTCACCGACCACGTCACCGCCGTGGTCACGGTCGCCGACGACGGCGGCTCCAGCGGGCGGCTCCGCAAGGAGTTCGACGTGCTGCCGCCCGGCGACCTGCGGATGGCGCTGTCCGCGCTCTGCGACGACAGCGACTGGGGCCACACCTGGCGCGATGTCCTGCAGCACCGCTTCGCCGGCACGGGCGAGCTGAACGGCCACGCGCTCGGCAACCTCATGATCGTGTCGATCTGGGAGCTGCTCGGCGACCCGGTCCGTGGGCTCGACCTCGTCGGGCGGCTGCTGGGAGCCCGTGGACGCGTCCTGCCGATGGCGGCCGAGCCTCTGGAGATCGTTGCCGAGATCGTCGGTCACGACCCGGAACGACCCGGACAGGCTGTCGAGGTCCGCGGCCAGCATCTGGTCGCCTCGTCGCCCGGCAGGGTGAGGTCGATCGGGATCCTCCCGACCTGCCCGGCACCCTGCCCGGAGGCACTCGCTGCCGTCACCGACGCGGACTGGGTCATGCTCGGCCCCGGCTCCTGGTTCACCTCGGTCATGCCGCACCTGCTGGTGCCCGACCTCGCCGATGCGCTCGTGGCGACGCCGGCCAAGCGCCTGCTCAACCTCAACCTCGAGGTGCACAAGGGAGAGACCCGGGACTTCCGCGCCGAGGACCATCTGGCCTCGCTGGCGGCCAACGCCCCTGACCTTCGGCTCGACGTGGTCCTCGCCGACCCGAGTGCGGTCGCGGACGACTCGTCGCTGCGTGCCGCGGCGGCCGAGGTCGGGGCCGAGCTCGTCGTCGCGCCGGTGGCCGCTCGCCGCGAGCCGGGGGTCCACGACCCGCTGCGGCTGGCGGCCGCGTTGCGCGACGTCATCTCCTGACCGGCCGAGGGTGCTTGATCGGGGTGGCAGGATGTCCCGCATGGCGATGACAGCAAAGGTGAAGGACGAGCTCTCGCGTCTCGAGGTCACCAAGCCCTGTTGTCGCAAGGCCGAGGTGTCCACGATGCTGCGGTTCGCCGGCGGCCTGCACATCATCGGCGGACAGATCGTCGTCGAGGCCGAGCTCGACACCGCGAACGCCGCACGCCGCCTCCGGCGCAACATCACCGAGGTCTACGGCCACAAGAGTGACGTCCTCGTCCTGGCGGCGGGTGGTCTGCGCCGCGGTTCGCGCTACGTGGTCCGCGTCGTCGAGGACGGCGCCACCCTGGCGCGGCAGACCGGTCTGGTCGACACGCGGGGCCGACCCGTCCGGGGTCTCCCGCCGAAGGTCGTCAGCGCGGCGACGTGCGACTCCGAGGCGGCTTGGCGTGGCGCGTTCCTCGCCCACGGCTCGCTGACCGAGCCCGGCCGGTCGTCGGCCCTCGAGATCACCTGCCCCGGCCCGGAGGCGGCCCTCGCCCTCGTCGGAGCGGCCCGTCGCATCGGCATCCAGGCCAAGGCCCGCGAGGTGCGCGGGGTGGACCGTGTGGTCATCCGCGACGGCGACGCCATCGGGGCGATGCTGACCCGGCTCGGCGCCCACGACGCCGTGCTGGCCTGGGAGGAGCGGCGCATGCGCCGCGAGGTGCGGGCCACCGCCAACCGCCTGGCCAACTTCGACGACGCGAACCTTCGCCGCTCCGCGCGGGCCGCCGTCGCGGCGGGGGCACGTGTCGAGCGCGCGATGGAGCTGCTCGGTGATGACATCCCGGACCACCTGCGCGAGGCGGGTGTGCTGCGCCTGGAGCACAAGCAGGCGAGCCTGGAGGAGCTGGGACAGCTGGCCAAGCCGCCGATGACCAAGGACGCGGTCGCCGGCCGGATCCGCCGGCTCCTTGCCATGGCGGACAAGCGGGCCGAGGAGCTCGGTGTCCCGGGCACGGATGCGAACCTCACTCCGGAGATGCTCGAGAGCTGAGCAGCCGCTCACCAAGGCCTGAGACTGGCGCCTCGGGCGCAGACCCGACCGACTAGGGTGGGCGGTGATCGCGGTCGCAACGGCGCGGCCCATGGTCTGACATCCCGTCCGACAACCAGTCCGACACAGTCTTTCCGAAGAGGTGCTTGAGCAGTGACCGTTCGCGTTGGTATCAACGGCTTTGGCCGCATCGGCCGCAACTTCTTCCGCGCCGCCCTGGCGTCCGGCGCCGACATCGAGGTCGTGGCGACCAACGACCTCATGGACAACAAGACGCTGGCCCACCTTCTCAAGTACGACTCGATCCTCGGCCGCTTCCCTGGTGAGGTCACCTACGACGAGTCGTCGATCAGCGTGGACGGCAAGGCGATTCGCGTCTTCGAGGAGCGCGACCCCGCTGCGATCGACTGGGCGGGTGTGGGCGCTGACGTCGTCGTCGAGTCGACCGGCTTCTTCACCGACGCCACCAAGGCCAAGGCGCACGTCGACGCCGGCGCCAAGAAGGTCATCATCTCTGCGCCGGCCAAGAACGAGGACATCACCATCGTCATGGGCGTCAACGACGACCTGTACGACCCGGCCGCCCACACGGTGATCTCGAACGCCTCGTGCACGACGAACTGCCTTGCTCCGATGGCCAAGGCTCTCCACGACGAGTTCACGATCGTCAAGGGCCTCATGACGACGATCCACGCGTACACACAGGACCAGAACCTCCAGGACGCACCGCACCGCGACCTGCGCCGCGCCCGCGCCGCTGCGCTCAACATCGTCCCCACCTCGACGGGTGCCGCCAAGGCGATCGGCCTCGTGCTGCCCGACCTCAAGGGCAAGCTCGACGGCTTCGCGCTTCGCGTCCCCGTGCCCACCGGCTCGGCGACCGACCTGACCTTCGAGGCGGGCCGCGAGACGACTGTCGAGGAGGTCAACGCCGCGGTCAAGGCCGCAGCCGAGGGCCCGCTCAAGGGCTACCTCACCTACACCGAGGACGAGATCGTGTCCAAGGACATCGAGACCGACCCCTCCTCGTGCATCTTCGACGCCGGCCTGACCAAGGTCATCGGCAACCAGGTCAAGGTCGTCGGCTGGTACGACAACGAGTGGGGCTACTCCAACCGCCTCGTCGACATCGTCAAGCTCGTCGGCTCCTCGCTCTGAGGGCGCCGGTGAAGACGATCAAGGACCTCGGCGACCTGCGCGGCAAGCGCGTTCTCGTCCGGTCCGACCTCAACGTGCCCTTGGACGGCACCACGATCACCGACGACGGCCGCATCCGCGCGTCCGTCCCGACGATCAAGGCCCTCACCGAGGCCGGCGCCCGCGTGATCGTGTGCGCCCACCTGGGACGGCCGAAGGGGGCTCCGGAGGCGAAGTACTCCCTGGCACCCGTCGCCCAGCGTCTCGGTGAGGTGCTCGGGCAGCCGGTCGCCTTCGCCGAGGACACCGTCGGCGAGGCGGCCCAGGCCAAGGTGGGGGCGCTCGAGGACGGCCAGGTCCTGCTGCTCGAGAACCTCCGGTTCAACCCGGGGGAGACCGCCAAGACCGACGAGGAGCGCGCCGGCTTCGCGGCCGAGCTGGCTTCTCTGGCAGACGTGTTCGTCTCGGACGGTTTCGGCGTGGTGCATCGCAAGCAGGCGTCCGTCTACGACGTCGCCAGGCTCCTTCCGCACGCCACAGGCGGGCTGGTCCAAGCCGAGGTCGACGTCCTGCGTCGGCTGACGCACGACCCCGAGCGTCCGTATGCCGTCGTGCTCGGTGGCGCCAAGGTCTCCGACAAGCTCGGTGTGATCGGCAACCTGCTCGGCACGGCCGACCGCCTCCTCATCGGAGGCGGCATGGTCTTCACCTTCCTCGCCGCCAAGGGGCTCGAGGTCGGCAGGAGCCTGCTCGAGGCCGACCAGATCGACACGGTCAAGGGCTACCTCGACCGTGCCGAGCGCGAGGGCATCGAGATCGTCCTGCCGGTCGACATCGTGGTGGCCGACGCGTTCAGCGCCGACGCCGCGCACGAGGTCGTCGGGGTCGACGCGATCCCGGCCGACCGGATGGGCCTGGACATCGGCCCGGCGTCGAGCGCCCTGTTCGCCGAGAAGCTCGCCGACTGCCGCACGGTCTTCTGGAACGGCCCGATGGGCGCGTTCGAGATGGCGCCGTATGCCGCAGGCACCGAGGCCGTGGCGCGCACCCTCGTCGAGGTGACCAAGGGCGGCGCCCTGACGGTCGTCGGTGGCGGTGACTCCGCCGCTGCCGTCCGCCAGCTCGGCTTCGCCGACTCGGACTTCGGACACATCTCGACCGGCGGCGGGGCCAGCCTCGAGTACCTCGAGGGCAAGGAGCTGCCCGGGCTCACGGTTCTCGAGGAGGGCGATGCCTGATGGCTAGCGACACCTCACCGGTCGGGCGCATCCCGCTGATGGCCGGAAACTGGAAGATGAACCTCGACCACCTGCAGGCCACCCACCTCGTGCAGAAGCTCGACTGGACGCTGCGGGACGCCAAGCACGACCACACCGCGGTCGAGGTGGCGGTGCTCCCTCCGTTCACCGACCTGCGGTCGGTCCAGACGCTCATCGAGGGCGACAAGCTGGACCTCAAGTACGGCGCCCAGGACCTCTCCCCGCACTCCGCGGGGGCGTACACCGGTGACATCTCAGGGGCGTTCCTGGCCAGGCTGGGCTGCACCTACGTCGTGATCGGCCACAGCGAGCGCCGCGAGGGTCATGACGAGACCGACGCCATGGTCGCCGCGAAGGTCAAGGCGGCCTACGCCCACGGCCTGACTCCGATCCTGTGCTGCGGCGAGCCGCTCGCCATCCGCAAGGAGAACGGCCAGGTCGAGCACGTCGTCGCGCAGCTGCGAGCCGCGCTCGACGGAATCACCAAGGAGCAGGCTGCCTCGGTCGTCATCGCCTACGAGCCGATCTGGGCGATCGGCACCGGCGAGGTGGCGACGCCTGAGGACGCCCAGGAGGTGTGTGCGGCGATCCGCACGCTCCTCGCCGAGCTCTACAGCGGCGACGTCGCCGACGGCATTCGCATCCTCTATGGCGGCAGTGTCAAGGCCTCCAACGTGGCCGCGATCATGGCCCAGGAGGACGTCGACGGCGCCCTCGTCGGTGGTGCGTCCATCGATCCGGCCGAGTTCGCGTCGATCTGCCGGTACCGCGATCACGTGACGGCCGGCTGACCGGCGTTCGGCCGATGGGGCTCGGGGCAGGTATCCTGTCCCGAGCCCCCGAAATCGTGGCCGACCGGCCCGAAACCCGACGATTTGGAGTGACCACGTGGATGCCGTGCGCATCGTGCTGCAGGTCCTGCTGGTGCTGACCAGCCTGGTCCTGACCCTGTTCATCCTGCTGCACAAGGGCAAGGGTGGTGGCCTGTCCGACATGTTCGGCGGGGGCATGTCGACGTCCCTCGGTGGCTCGTCCGTCGCCGAGCGCAACCTCGACCGCTTCACCGTGGCCGTGGCGCTCGTGTGGTCCACCGCAATCATCGGCCTGGGCATCCTGGCCCGCTTCCAGAGCTGAGGGGACGGCTAGATGGCCAGCGGAAACGCCATTCGCGGAAGCCGGGTCGGCGCGGGCCCGATGGGTGAGGCCGAGCGCGGCGACGCCGCGCCCAGGGTCTTCGTGTCGTACTGGTGCGCCAACGGGCACGAGACCCGGCCGAGCTTCGCAGAGGAGCCCGGCATGGTGCTCCCCGAGAACTGGGACTGCCCGCGCTGCGGCTTCCCGGCGGGCCAGGACAAGGACAACCCGCCCGCACCGCCGAAGGTCGAGCCCTACAAGACCCACCTGGCCTACGTGAAGGAGCGCCGCAGCGACGCCGACGGCGCCGCCATCCTCGACGAGGCCCTCGCGTCCCTGCGCGAGCGCGGCCTCATCCAGTAGCCGACCGTCTCCCGGTGCCGGCCGGCCGGCTCAGTCGAGTTCTCGACTGACGAGGCCGGTCGGCTTCGTGGCGTTCGGCCCTAGTCGGCGATCCGCGCCGGCACCTTCGCGGCCGCGTCGGTGTCGAGCAGCCAGAGCGTCGTCGTCTCACCGCGCAGCCCACAAGCAGGGATGTCCCAGCGCTGGGTCCCGGGCGTCAGCGCCGCCGCGACCGCGTCGGCCTTGTCCGAGCCCGAGACGAGGAACCACACCTCGTGGCTGCGTTCGAGGCATTCGAAGGTCAGGGACACCCGGTCCGCGGGTGGCTTGGGGGAGTCGTGCACCGCGACCGCGAGGGTGCCCATGACCTCACATGCGGGGTGGTGAGGGAACAGCGACGCGATGTGCCCGTCGGGCCCCACGCCGAGCAGCACGACGTCGAACTCGCCCTGACCGTGCTCATGCACCGTCTCGCCGTATGCTGCGGCGCTGGCCTCGGCGCTCTCCGATGTGTCGGGACCGGCGACCCGGTGCACCTTGGCCGGGTCCAGGCCGAGTGACATCAGACCGGCGTCGTCATTCTGGCGGTCGTTGCGCTGCGGGTCGCCCGCGGGCAGGTAGCGCTCGTCTCCCCACCAGACCCGCACGCGTGACCAGTCGACCGCGGAGCGGGCCGGGATCCGGGTCAGGGACGCGATGATCGCCGAACCCATCGACCCGCCGGTCAGGGCGAGCTGCGCCTCCGGCTTCTGGCTCTGGGCATCGATGATCGCGGTGACCAGGCGCGCAGCCGAAGCGTCGGCGAGCGGCTGCTTGCCGGGGTGCACGACGACCCGGGGGCCCGCGCTCACGAGCTCGCCTTCTTGGCGGCGGTGGCGCGCCGCGCCCGCGTCGTGCCCGCAGGCGTGCTCTTCGCCGTGCTCTGGGCGGGCGCCTCAGAACCCGAGGAGTCGCTGCTCACAGCCTTGGCATCGGTCGTCTTCGCGCTGGACTTGCGGGCCTTGGCGGTCTCCTTCTCGCGCGGAGTGCGCTTGCCGGCGAGCTTGCGCACCGTTGCGGCCCGCACCTGCTCCGTGCCGGCCGTCTCAGGCGCCGGTGGCGCGGTGATCATCGCGCTGGCGTCCTGAGCGGTCTCGTCGCGGCTGAGCCGTGCGGCGAGCCGGCGCGACGCAGCGGGGTCGGGGGCCTTGCCGGACTTCGCGGCCGCAGCCGCCGTGAGCCGCGCCGGTGCGAGGCCCTCGAGCCCGTGGAGCAGGGCGTCCTCGTACGTCTCGTCGGGGTCGAGGCGGCGCAGCTCGTCCGCGAGGATCTCCGGCATCTCCCGCCGCGGGAGGCTGATCCGGCGGGCGGGCTGGCCGGACTGTGACAGCGTCGCCACGACATCCCCGGGCCGGACGAGGTCGATCGGTCCGCTCTTGCGCTCGAGCCGCACGGAGCTGATGCCCGACCCACGCGGGGTGGAGACCCGGCTCACCGGAACCTTGAGCCGTCGAGAGAGCCAGGCCGCGAGGAGGTCGGTCGACGGAGAGTCCGGGGCGCCCGCGACGACGGCGCCACTGATCGGCTCGTAGGGCGGCTGGTCAATGGCGGCAGCGAGCAGGCCGCGCCACCGGGTCAGCCTGGTCCACGACAGGTCCGTGTCGCCGGGCGAGTAGTTGGTCGCTCGCTTCTTGAGCATGAACCGCGGGTTGCGGTGCTCCGCGGCGTCGGTGATGCGACGCTGTGCCATGGCGCCGATCGGGTCAGCCGCGACGTTGTCGGGGGCCTTGCCGGGCCACCACGCGACGATGGGGGAGTCGGCGAGCAGCAGCGGCACGACGACGCTCGGGCCGTGGTTCGCCAGCGGCCCGTAGAGGCGCAGGACGACGATCTCGCTGGCGCCGGCGTCGCCCCCGAGGCGGATCTGGGCATCGAGCCGGTTCTTGCCGCGGCGGTCGCCCGGGATGACGACGATGATGCGGCAGGGATGCTGGCGGCTCGCGTGGTTCGCCACGTCGATGGCCTCGCTGGCATCGGTTTCGTCGATGACGACGACCAGCGTGAGCACCCGGCCCAGCGCCATGGCGCCGACCTCGTTGCGCAGCCGGACGAGCGTCTTGCTGACGGCGGTCGTGGTGGTGTCGGTGAGGTCCCTGATCACGGCATCCTCCACGTGCGTCCGTCTTTGGCGAGCATGTCGTCGGCGCACGGCGGCCCCCACGTGCCGGCGGCATACTGCTGCGGCTTGCCGTTCTTGGCCCAGTGCCGGATGAGCGGGTCGAGGATCTGCCAGGACAGCTCGACCTCCTCGTGGCGGGGGAACAGCGGCGGGTCGCCGAGCAGCACGTCGAGAATGAGGCGTTCGTAAGCCTCGGGCGACGCCTCGGTGAACGCCGAGCCGTAGCCGAAGTCCATCGTCACGTCGCGCACCTCCATCTGCGCCCCCGGCACCTTGGAGCCGAACCTGATGGTGACACCCTCGTCGGGCTGGACGCGGATGACGATCGCGTTCTGGCCGAGCTCGTCGGTGGCCGTGTGCTCGAAGGGCAGGTGCGGAGCGCGCTTGAAGACGACGGCGATCTCGGTGACGCGCTTGCCCAGGCGCTTGCCGGCTCGCAGGTAGAACGGCACCCCGGCCCAGCGGCGGGTGTCGACCTCGAGGGTCACGGCCGCGAACGTCTCGGTCGTGGACGTCGGCTTGACGCCGTCCTCCTGGAGGTAGCCGACGACCTCCTCGGCGCCCTGCCAGCCCGCGGCATACTGCCCCCGGGCCGCGCCCTTGTCGAGGTCACGGGGCAACCGCACCGCCGAGAGCACCTTCTCCTTCTCCGCGCGCAGGTCGCGCGCGTCGAAGGAGACCGGCTCCTCCATGGCGGTCAGCGCCAACAGCTGGAGCAGGTGGTTCTGGATCACGTCACGAGCCGCGCCGATGCCGTCGTAGTAGCCAGCGCGCCCGGCGATGCCGATGTCCTCGGCCATCGTGATCTGCACGTGGTCGACGTAGTTGGCGTTCCACACGGGCTCGAAGAGCTGGTTCGCGAACCGCAGCGCCAGCAGGTTCTGGACCGTCTCCTTGCCGAGGTAGTGGTCGATGCGGAAGACCGCGTCGGGCGGGAAGACGCCTTCGACGATCTCGTTGAGCTGCTGCGCGCTCTTGAGGTCGTGGCCGAACGGCTTCTCGATGATGACCCGGCGCCAGCTGTCGCCCTCGGCGTGGGTGAGCCCGCAGCGCTTCAGCTGCTCGCAGACCTGGGCGAAGAACCCCGGCGGGATCGACAGGTAGAACGCGTGGTTGCCGCCGGTGCCTCTGTCGCGGTCCAGCTCGTCGACCGTCTTGGCGAGCAGGTCGAAGGCAGCCGGGTCGTCGAACGTCCCCGGCACGAAGCGGAAACCCTCGGAGAGGTTGCGCCAGACGTCCTCGCTGAACGGCGTGCGGGCGTACTGCTTGACCGCGTCGTGCACGACCTGCCCGAAGTCCTGAGTGGCCCAGTCACGACGGGCGAAGCCGATGAGGGAGAACCCGGGAGGCAGCAGGCCCCGGTTGGCGAGGTCGTAGATCGCCGGCATGAGCTTCTTGCGGGCGAGGTCGCCGGTCACACCGAAGAGCACGAGGCCACACGGTCCGGCGATCCGGGGGAGCCGTTTGTCTCTGGGGTCGCGAAGAGGGTTGAGCCCGTGGGCGACTCGCGCCGGACTCATCCACGGTCCCCTGGGGCGAGGGCGGCTCGCAGCTGGGCCAACCCGGCGTCGTGGTCAGTGAGGTGCAGCTGCAGGACCGGCCGCCCGTGGTCGGCCAGCACCGCCGCGTCGCCTCCCGCCTGCGCGGCGATGAAGTCGCCGAACGAGAAGTCGCGCCCGGGGATGGGGAGGTCCTGCTTCGGAGCCGTTGTCACCTGGAGGTAGACGCCGACGGCAGGCCCGCCCTTGTGGAACTGGCCGGTCGAGTGGAGGAAGCGCGGTCCCCAGCCGAACGTCGTCGGGCGCTCGGTGCGGCGGGCGAGCTCGCTGCGGCACTGCGCCAGGTCGGCGTCGCCGAGGCGGTCGAGGTACGCCATGACGGCTACGTACCCGTGTTGGGGGTCGAGCTGGGCGAACAGCGCGTCGAGGGCAGCGGCGACCGTGTCGGCGTCGCCGAGCCACCCGCTCGGGCCGCCCAGTGTCCGGATCTCGATGGCGCCGTCCGTCGCGGCAGGCGCTGCGCCCGCGCCGATCCCCTTGTCGAGCAGCTCGCGAGCAGCTTTCTTGGCGCTCTCGACGTCGGGCTGGTCGAAGGGGTTGATGCCAAGGAGGCGCCCCGCGACGGCGGTGGCGACCTCCCACAAGAGCAGCTGGGCACCGAGCGCGCCGCCAACGCGCACCTGGGAGACCGAGGCGTCCGCATCGGATCCGGCGGGGCCGTCGTCGTCGCCGACGAGCCGGGCCACGGTCACGTCGGCCGCGGGCCACCGCACCTCGGGGTCGTCCTCGCCGGCGACGACCACCGGGAGTATGCCGGTGCCGTCCTTGCCCGTGGACTCGGCGATGAGCTGCTCGGCCCAGTCGGCGAACCCGACGATGCCGGAGCCGTCGTCGACGAGGACGAGCTTGTCGCGCAAGGGCGTCGTGCCACCGATCGCGGCACCGAGACGCAGGCCTGGGTTGGCGTCGTCGTCGGCTGCGAGGAGGTCGGCAACCGCCTCGGCCTCGTCGAGGAGGGCCTCGATGTCCACTCCCGCAAGGCCGCTCGGCACGAGGCCGAAAGCGGTCAGGGCGGAGTACCGGCCGCCGACGTCGGGGTCCGCGTTGACGACGCGGTATCCCTTGTCCCGGGACTCCTTGTCGAGCGGGCTGCCGGGGTCGGTGACGATGACGATCCGGCCGGCGGGGTCGATGCCGGCGTCGCTGAACGCCTGCTCGTAGGCGCGTCGCTGTGAGTCGGTCTCGACGGTCGAACCCGACTTGCTCGACACGACGACCACCGTGTGCTCGAGATCGTCGGCGAGCGCGCGCCGGACGTAGTCGGGGTCCGAGGAGTCGAGCACGACGAGGTCCTTGCCGGCTGTCGCGCAGATGACCTCTGGAGCCAGCGACGACCCACCCATGCCGCAGAGCACGACATGGGTCAGGCCCTGCTCCGCGAAGCTGTCGCGAAGGGCCGCGACCTCGCCCACGAGCGGCCGGGACGACCGGGGGAGACCCACCCAGGAGAGGCGGATCCGTGACTCGGCTTCGGCCTCCGGGCCCCAGAGGGTCGCGTCCTGCGAGAAGAGCCGGCTCGCGACGGAGTCGCCGACAAGGGCCGGCACGTGCGCCGCGACCGCGTCCGCCGCAGCCCCTGACGCGCTGACGGACAAGGAGCTCATACGAGATCTCCCTCTATAGAACGCGGCGCCGCGGCACGCGCCGAAGCGAAGCGGAGGCGCCATCCAATACTGCTCATGCGCGCACCTTCTCCATCTCGGTGGTGACGCCATCCATCAGCTCGCCCCATGCCTTCTCGAACTTCTCGACACCCTCGTCCTCGAGCAGGTCGACGACCTCGGTGTAGGAGACGCCGATTGCATCGAGGTCGTCGAGCACGGTGCTGGCCTCGGCGTACGTGCCGGTGATGGTGTCGCCGGTGATGTCGCCGTGGTCGGCGGTGGCCTCGAGGGTCTTCTCGGGCATCGTGTTGACGATGCCCGGCGCCACGAGCTCGGTGACGTACATCGTGTCGGGGTAGGCCGGGTCCTTGACGCCCGTCGAGGCCCAGAGTGGCCGCTGCGCGTTGGCGCCTTCGTCGGCCAGGCTCGTCCATCGGGGCGTGGAGAAGACCTCCTCGTACGCCTGGTAGGCGAGCCGGGCGTTGGCCACGCCCGCCTTGCCGCGCAGGGTCTTTGCCTCGTCGGTGCCGATCGCGTCGAGGCGCTTGTCGATCTCGGTGTCGACCCGCGAGACGAAGAACGAGGCGACCGAGTGGATCTTCGACAGGTCCTTGCCGTCCGCGTGGGCCTTCTCGAGGCCCTCGAGGTAGGCGTTCATGACGGCGCGGTAGCGGTCGAGCGAGAAGATGAGCGTCACGTTGACGCTGATCCCCTCGGCGATCGTCGCGGTGATGGCCGGCAGGCCGGCCTTGGTGGCCGGGATCTTGATGAAGGCGTTCGCGCGGTCGACGGCGGCCGCCAGCTGCTTGGCCTGCGCGACGGTCTCGTCGGACTCGTGCGCGAGGTTCGGGTCGACCTCGATCGACACGCGGCCGTCGACGCCGTTGGTCGCCTCGTAGACCGGCATGAAGAGGTCGCACGCGTCGCGCACGTCGCTCGTGGTCAGCTCGAACACGACCTCGGCGGCGCTCTTGCCCTGCGCCGTCAGCACGGCCAGGTCGTCGTTGTAGCGGTCGCCCTTGGACAGCGCCGCCTGGAAGATCGACGGGTTGGACGTGACGCCGACGACGTTGCGCTCCTTGATGAGGTCGGTGATCCGCCCGGTCTCGAGGAGGTCGCGGGACAGGTCGTCGAGCCAGATCGAGACTCCCGCGTCGGACAGGGCCTGGGTGTTCGGGTTGGTCATGGTGTCACTTCCCGTTGGTGGTGGTCAGTTGGCGGACTCGGCGGCCTTGGCACTCGGGACCAGCTCGTCGCCCATGACGTCCGTGGCAGCGCTCTGGGCGGCACGCATGGGGCTGGTCTCGGTCACCCGCGGCGCCGTCGTCGCGGCGTGGTCGGCGGCCTTGAGCGAGTCCTTGGCCGCCTTGACCACGGTCTCGGTCGTGATGCCGAACTCGCGGTAGAGGGTCTGGTAGTCGGCGGACGCGCCGAAGTGCTCGATGCTGACGCTGCGGCCGGCGTCGCCGACGAGGTCGTGCCAGCCCATCGACACGCCGGCCTCGACGCTGACCCGGGCGCGCACCGATGGGGGCAGCACCTTGTCCTGGTAAGCGCGCGTCTGGCGCTCGAACCACTCGCGGCACGGCATCGACACGACGCGGGTCGCGATCTTCGACTTCTCCAGGCGCTCGGCGGCCGCGACCGCGAGCTGCACCTCGGACCCGGTGGCGATGATGACGACGTCCGGCTCGCCGGCGCGTGACTCCTCGACGAGGACGTAGGCGCCCTTGGCGACGCCGCTGGCCTTGCCGAGCTTCTTCCGGTCGAACGTCGGAACCGCCTGGCGGGTCAGGCACAGCGCCGCCGGGCCGCTGTTACGAGTGAGGATCTGAGCCCAGGCGGCCGCCGTCTCGTTGGCGTCGGCGGGCCGCACGACGTCCAGCCCGGGGATCGCCCGCAGGGCGGCGAGGTGCTCGATCGGCTGGTGCGTCGGGCCGTCCTCGCCGAGGCCGATCGAGTCGTGCGTCCACACGTAGGTCACGGGGACCTGCTGGATCGCGGCGAGCCGGACGGCGGGGCGCATGTAGTCGGAGAAGACGAGGAAGGTCCCGCCGTAGGGGCGGGTCAGCCCTTCGAGCGCGATGCCGTTGAGGATCATCCCCATGCCGTTCTCGCGGATGCCGAAGTGGAGCGTCCGGCCGTAGGGGCCGCCCTTCCACTCCCTGGTCTGCTTGCCGGTCGGGACGAACGACGGCTGCCCCTCCATCGTCGTGTTGTTGGACTCCGCGAGGTCGGCCGAGCCGCCCCAGAGCTCGGGCATCACGTCGGCGAGGGCGCCGAGCACCTTGCCCGACGCGGCGCGCGTGGCCAGGCCCTTCTCGTCTGCCGGGAAGGTCGGCAGGGCCTTGGCGAGGCCATCGGGTGCCTCGCCGGCGAGGACGCGGTCGAGCAGCTCCGCGCGGTCGGGGTTGGCCTTGCGCCAGGCCTTGAAGCTCTTCTCCCACTCGCGGTGCGCGGCCTTGCCGCGCTTGCCGACCTCGCGTGCGTGGCGCAGGACGGCGGGCTCGACGGTGAAGGACTTCGTCGGGTCGAAGCCGAGCAGCTCCTTGGTCGCCGACACCTCGGCGTCGCCGAGTGCGGAGCCGTGCGACTTGCCGGTGTTCTGCTTCGTGGGGGCCGGCCACGCGATGATCGTGTGCAGCACGACGAGCGTCGGCTTGTCGGCGACCTTCTCGCCGGAGCGGATCGCTGCGAGGAGCGCGTCGACGTCCTCCACGTAGGTGGCGCCGTTGGCGTCCTGGCGCCAGTCGACCTCGACGACGTGCCAGCCGTATGCCGTGAAGCGGGCGGCCACGTCCTCGCTGAACGCGATATCCGTGTCGTCCTCGATGGAGATCTGGTTGGCGTCGTAGACGACGGTGAGGTTGCCGAGCTCCTGGTGCCCCGCGAGCGCGCAGGCCTCGTGGCTGACCCCCTCCTGCATGTCACCGTCCGAGGCGATGACGTAGATGCGGTGGTCGAACGGGCTCGTGCCCGGCTTGGCGTCGGGGTCGAAGAGCCCGCGCTGGCGCCGCTGGGCCATCGCCATGCCGACGGCGGAGGCCAGGCCGGAGCCGAGCGGGCCGGTCGTGATCTCGACGCCCTTGGTGTGGTGCACCTCGGGGTGGCCCGGGGTCAGCGATCCCCACGTGCGCAGCGACTTGAGGTCGTCGAGGCCCAGGCCATAGCCCGACAGGTAGAGCTGGATGTACTGGGTGAGGCTGGAGTGGCCCGCCGACAGGACGAACCGGTCGCGACCGAGCCAGGTGGGGTCGGAGGGGTCGTGCGTCATGACGTTCTGGTAGAGCAGGTACGCCAACGGGGCGAGAGACATGGCCGTGCCAGGGTGACCGTTGCCGACCTTCTGAACGGCGTCCGCGGCGAGCAGGCGCACCGTGTCGACGGCACGCACGTCGAGGTCGCTCCAACCGGCCTTCTTGGCGACGGGCAGGGCAAGACCGGCGTCTCGCTGTGCCAGCAGGGCCTTCGTCGTCTTCGTGGTGGAACGAGAGCGGGTGGGCTTCTTCGCTTCAGCGGTGCTGGACGCAGCGGTGAGCACGGACGGGTCTCCTTAAGGCAGGGTCAATCTCGTACGGACACGAGCCTAGCCCTCGCCCTGTGAGCGACGACACTTCGACCGAGTGCCGGTCACGGGCGGTGCGCCGACCGCCAGCGCGACGGTCTAGACTTGCGTCGCAATGCTCCGTACCCGAGGGTGCGAGCGACGAACCAGCGGTGAGGATCTCAGTGACAACGGTGGACCCCCGCGCCGACCTGTCGGCGCTGCACGGTCCGGACGGCAGTGGACTGAGGTTCCTCGTCGGGCAGTACGTCTCGCTGATGAAGCCGCGGATCATCGAGCTGCTTCTCATCACGACGATCCCCGTGATGTTCCTCGCCGAGGGCGGGGTGCCCCAGCTCTGGCTCATCGTTGCGACCGTGGTGGGAGGCACTCTCTCGGCGGGCGCCGCCAACACCCTCAACTGCTACATCGACCGCGACATCGACGCGGTCATGCACCGCACCAGCCGGCGTCCGCTCGTCACCGGCACCGTGAGCCCCGCGGGAGCGCTCACCTTCGGCGTGGCCCTCACGGTCGCCTCGACCCTGTGGCTCGGGTTCCTCGTGAACTGGCTGAGCGCGGGGCTCGCCCTGGCGGCGCTGCTCTTCTACGTCTTCGGCTACACCCTGCTGCTCAAGCGCCGGACCGCACAGAACATCGTGTGGGGCGGGGCGGCCGGCTGCATGCCGGTGCTGATCGGATGGTCGGCGGTGACGAACACCGTCAGCTGGTCGGCGTTCATCCTCTTCATGGTGATCTTCTTCTGGACACCGCCGCACTACTGGCCGCTGTCGATGCGGTACAAGGACGACTACGCCACGGCGCACGTGCCGATGCTGCCGGTCGTCGAGCGTTTCGTGGTCGTCGCGGGGCAGATCGTCTTCTACTCCTGGGCGATGGTGCTCACGTCGCTCGCGCTGATCCCCGTCCAGCGGATGGGGTGGCTGTATGCCGTCGCGGCCGTCGTCTCCGGCGTGCTGTTCCTCGCTGAAGCGCACCGTCTGCTGGCGAAGGCGAAGGCGGGCGCGGCCGAGAGCGCGCTGAAGCCGATGCGGCTGTTCCACTTCTCGATCACGTATCTCACGATCCTGTTCGTCGGCGTAGCCCTCGACCCGATCTGGCACCTGCCGCTTCCCGGCCTCTCCTGACCGGCGGGTCCCACGGACCGCAACCAACGCCGCCGGACGTCACTCGGCTGCGAGCGGGTCCGCCTTGGTGGCGGTCCGCCGGGCCCCAAGGTGCGACGACTGCCGTCAGATCGCCGGATGGCCGTCCTCGAGGTAGAGCGTTCCCTCGTGGTTCGTGGCCAGCACTGTGAGCAGACGCTGGTTGTACGGCGCGGCGCGCAGGGCCCAGTCGTCCGGTCCGGTCCAATGGACGGCAGCGATCTCGCGCCTCTCCAGGCTCGCGTGCAGGACGACGTCCCGGTCGAGCACCCCGAGGTCGAAGACGAACACGGTGGCGTCGGCCCAGCCGTAGAGAGCTGGCAGCCAGTTCACCGCAAGCAGCGCGCGGACGGACACCTGCAGGTCGAGCTCCTCGCGCAGCTCGCGGACGACACAGGCAGCGGGCGACTCGTGCCGGTCGACAACGCCTCCCGGCAGGTCCCACTCGCGCTTGTAGACCAGCTCGCAGAGGAGCACCTCGCCATCGGGCGACCGCAGCACCCCCTGGGCGATGGCGCGCTTCGTCGGCAGCGTGGAGTCGAGCATGGCGGTGAAGCCGTCGCGGGTGTCCGGCAGCGGGTCCTCGCGGCGCCGCCCGAACACGACGGTGTCCTGACGGAGCCCGCCCAGGACGGCATTGCCGCGCAGCAGACCTTCACGGCGCAGGCCGGCGCGCAACGCGGTCCGTACGGAGGCGCGGTTCTCCGGGTTGACGTGCGCCTCGACCCGCTCGATCGACAGCGCCTCGAACGCCCACTCGACCAGGAGGCGGACGGCCCGCCAGGCGAGCCCCTGCCCGCGGAAGGGTGCGTAGACCGCCCACGAGAGGACGCCGACACCCGCGTCCGCCCGGCGCACGTCGACCGAGCCGGCCGGCATACCCCGCCACTGCACGAGGAAGGTCGCCTTCGACCCCGCCGCCCACTCCGCGTGGGTCTGGTCGATCCAGGCGCGGTGCTGGTCGGCCGAGGGCACGACGGCCGGGAAGTCGAACCACCGCGCGATCTCTTCGTCGTGCAGCAGCCTCGTCGGCTCGCTGTCGTCGCCGGTCCAGGGACGGAGCACGAGCTCGCCGTCGCGCAGGGTCGGCTGGTCCGTCACGCGTCCAAGACTAGGCAGGGGTGGCGGTCGGTCGGTCAGACGGGGTTTCGCCGAGTCGACAACACGCCCCAGGTGAGCGCCGCGACCAGGAGGCTCGCGCCGATCATGTGCATGAGGACGAGCATCTCGGGCAGCTTGGTGAAGTACTGGACGTAGCCGATGATCCCCTGGATCACGGTGACCACGAGCACGATGTCCCACGATCGCCTGGCCTCGTCGGTCGTCGCCGTGATGCGCACGGCGACGAGGGTGGCGATGACGAGGCCGCAGAAGAGCATCACCGTGTCGGCGTGCATCCACGAGACGAAACGCGGGTCGAAGTTGGTCCGGGCAGGACGGTCGGCGTCGCCGGAGTGTGGTCCGGATCCGGTGACGATCGTGCCGAGCACGAGCACGACCCCGCCGACGGCAGCCGTGCCGAAGGCGAGCTTCCTCGCCAGCGGATGGACCACAAGCTCGCCCGGGCCGGAGTCCTCGTCCTGCGCCCCTCGCACGAGTGCGGTGGACAGCGACACGAGCACCATCGACAGGAGGAAGTGCCCCATCACCGTCCACGGGTTGAGCCCGGTGAGCACGGTGATGCCGCCGAGCACGGCCTGCGCCGGGATCCCGGCGAGCACGGCGGCGGCCACGACGATCAGACGGCGTCGACCGGGCCACCGCATGAGCACGGCCACCAGGGACGCGACGGCGAGAAGGCCGACGACTCCCGTGAGCGTGCGGTTGCCGAACTCGACGAGGCCGTGGAAGGAGCTCTCCGGGGTGCGCACCGGGGTGAACGAGCCCGGCTGGCACTCGGGCCATGTCGAGCAGCCGAGTCCGCTGCCGGTGAGTCGCACGACGCCGCCGGTGGCGACGATGGAGATCTCGCCGACGAGGTTCGCGACAAGGATCGGGCGCACCCACCGCGACTGGGTGGCGGACAGGCGGGAGGTCGTGGTGGACACGCGTGACACGGTCAGAGCGTATGCCGCTGGCCCGGCGTCCGAGGAACCGGCCCCGAGAGCGCCCCGAACGGCGGCCGCTCAGGCCAGAGCGCTCAGGCCAGAGCGCTCAGGCCAGACCGCTCCAGACGGCCTCGGCTCCCGCGTGCCCGGCGAGGACCACCGTCGTGATCGCAGTCAGCGCTCCGAGCGTCACCAGGATCGACAGGAGCACCTCGAACGGGCGGCTGCGAGGCGTCTCCTGCTCGGGCGGTCTGACGAACCAGACCGCGGCGAGCGTGAGCACCATGAAGAGCAGGCAGAAGAGCTTGGCCCGGTCGCCCCAGTCGACGTGCTGCTGCACGAGGTCGAAGTCGGTCGTGCGCGCGCGCGTCGCCGACACGCGGACGAGCAGCTGCTCCCCGCTCTCGGCCGCGACGAACGCAGAGACTCCCGACACGAGGGCACCGACCGCCGTCGGCCAGCGGAGCGCGGTGCGCCAGCTGGGCCGGGCGACGTAGGCGATGGCGCACAGTGCCGACAGCGGCACCAGCACGACCACCGCGTGGATGGCCAGGGCGTGCATCGGGAGCCCGAAGATGTAGTCGAACACGTCGCCTCCGTACGTGGGAGCTTGAGGGGTGAGCAGCGTGCGGGTTCAGTCGTCGAAGCGGAACCATCGTGCAGCGAGCACGGTGGCAACGGCTCCCCACAGCACAACGATGCCGAGGGCAGGTACGTTCAGGGAACCCTCGACGAGCGCCGAGCGGAGCCCGTCGGCCAGGCCCGCAGAGGGCAGCAGCGCCGCGACGTGCGAGGCGCCGTCGGGCAGCTCCGTGCGCGGGACGACGACGCCTCCGAGAACGAGGAGCACGACCCAGACGAGGTTGGCCACAGCCAGCACCGCCTCGGCGCGCAGTGTCCCGGCCAGCAGGAGCGCCAGTGCCACGAAAGCCCAGGTGCCGACGACGAGGAACAGGACGGCATACGGGATGCCGGAGGCGCGCGGTCGCCAGCCGAGCGCGAGACCGAGCCCGGCGATGACGACGACCTGGACCAGCTCCACGGCGAGCGTGGCAGTCGCCTTCGCGGCGATGAGGCCGCCGCGGCCGAGCGGCGTCACGCCGAGGTAGCGGAGCACCGCATACCGGCGGTCGAAGCCCGTGGCGATCGCCTGGGAGGTGAACGCGGCGGAGATGATGCACAGAGCCAGGACCCCGGGGACCGCGACGTCGATGCGGTTGCCCGGCCCGAGCGAGGGGGTCGTCGAGTAGCTCAGGCCGACGAGGACCATCGCGGGCAGCAGCAGGGACACCAGCAGCTGCTCGCCGTTGCGCAGCAGGCTGCCCGCCTCGAACCTGGCCTGCGCGAGCACGCGCTGCCGCGGAGCCGCCGCCCTCACGCGGCCCCCTTCCTGGTGAGGCTGAAATAGACGTCCTCGAGCGAGCGACCCGCGGTGACCACCTCGAGCGTGCCCTCGGCGACGGTGCGCCCGGCGTTCATGATGACGAGGTGGTCGGCGAGGCGCTCGGCCTCCTCGAACGAGTGGGTCGTGACGACCACGGTGACGCCGCGGTCTCGTTGGTCGCGGATCAGGTCCCAGACGTCGAGCCGTCCGTGCGGGTCGAGACCGGCCACCGGCTCGTCGAGGAAGAGGACCTCCGGGCGGCCGAGGAGGGCGGCAGCGAAGGCCAGCCGCTGCTTCTGCCCGCCGGACAGGCGGCGCACGGTCGTGGACGCGAAGTCGGTGACGCCCAGGCTGCGCGCGACGGCCTCGACATCGGCCGGGTCGTCGTAGAGACGGGCCAGATGATGCAGCAGCCGCATCGGCTTGGTGCCGTTGGGCAGGCCACCGGCCTGCAGCACCACGCCGACCCGTGCCCGATGGTCGGCCGAGGCGTTCCACGGCGCGACGCCGAGCACCTCCACGACACCCGAGTCGGCCTTGCCCAGACCCACCGCACACTCGACGGCGGTGGTCTTGCCGGCGCCGTTCGGGCCGAGGACCGCAGTGACCTTGCCGGTGGGTGCCGACCAGGTGAGACCGTCGAGGGCTCGGACCGACCCGAATGCGCGGTGCAGGTCGGACAGTGTCACCGCGGCGGTCATGTCGGATGAGTCTAGGCTCGTCCCGACGACCCCGATCAGGCGCCTCGACCAGCGGTCCAGCGCCTGCTCCTCCCGACTCACGACGGAGACGCCCGACCCGTGAAGATCGACCCCGCCGCCAAGCCGTTCACCGTCATGGCCGCCGTGCCGACGGTGGTCGCCGCGCTCGCCCGCAAGCCGCGCACGACCGCAGCCCTGGGCCTGCTGACGGCGGGGGTGACCCTCTTCTTCCGCGACCCCGACCGCACGCCGGACACGACGCCCGTGACCGACCCGGACGTCGTGCTCGCCCCAGCGGACGGCATCGTCATGCATGTCGGCGAGCCGCAGCCCGGAGTGGCGCCGGAGGGGCAGTGGCAGCAGGTGAGCATCTTCCTCTCGCTCCTCGACGTGCACATGAACCGCTCTCCGTACGGCGGGCGCGTCGTCGACGTCACCCACGTCCCGGGGCGGTTCCTCGCGGCGTACCGCGCCGAGAGCGCCACCAAGAACGAGCGCAGCGAGATCGTCGTCGAGCGAGTCGTCGGCGGGCGCACCCGCCGCGTCGTCTACCGGCAGCTCGTCGGGCAGCTGGCGCGGCGCATCGTCACGCGGGTGCAGGCCGGCGACGAGGTCGCGACGGGGGAGCGGATCGGCCTGATGAAGTTCGGTTCCCGCATGGACGTGTTCCTGCCACCCGAGGTCGTCCTCGAGGTCTCCAAGGGCAAGCGGGCCGTCGGTGGTGAGACCGTGCTGGGCCGGTTCCCGGCCGCGCTGTCGAGCGACGCCTCATGAATGACGACGCCGGCACCGACCGGTCGTCACGGCCCCTGCCCCGGGCTCGCCAACGGGTGAGCCGCGGCATCCGGCTCGTCTCGCAGACCGGCGCACGCGTCGTCCCGTGGAGCCGGCTCAACCCGAAGGTTCGGGCCCGCGCGGTGCTGCCGAGCCTGTTCACCCTCGGCAACATGCTCTGCGGCTTCTCGTCGGTGCTGCTGTCCTTCCAGGGGGAGTTCCGGGTCGCGGCGGTCCTGATCGGCATCTCCATCGTCCTCGACATCGCCGACGGTGCAGTGGCCCGCGCGGTCGGGGCGATCACCCCGTTCGGGCTGCAGTTCGACTCGCTGGCCGACCTCATCTCGTTCGGCATCGCGCCCGCGGTGCTGGTGTACACCTGGGCCTTCCCCGCGCACCCTGCGTGGGCGTGGGTGGGCGCGATGTTCTGGCTGGCTTGCGCGGCCTACCGGCTGGCGCGCTTCAACGTGACCATCGACCCGCTGGCCGACAAGCGCTACTTCGTCGGGCTGGCCAGCCCTGGCGCCGCCGGGGTCGTCATCTCGACCGTCATGGCGATCGGCGACCCGCTCTACGACTGGGCGCCCCTGCTGCCGGTTGCGGCCGGGGTGCTGCCGGCCGCGCTCATGGCCTCCTCGTTCCGTTTCCGGTCCTTCCGCGACCTGCTGTCGCCGCGTCACCTGCGGATCTCGATCCCGCTCGCGGTCCTGCTCGTCCTCGGTCTCGTCCTCTACCCCGGGCCGACGGGGATGATCGTCGCGTACGGCTACGTGCTGACGTGCCCGCTCGGCTGGCTCACCGCGCCCCTGCGGCGCCGCTGGTTCGGGCCGAATGCCGTGGCACCTCCGCGGCGCAAGCTGCCCTCGGTGATCATGCCTCCAGAGCCCGATGAGGCGGATGAGGCTGACGAGGCGGATGAGGCCGACGAGGTGGACGAGACCGATGCGGAGCTCACGGGGCCGGAGCTCGCGGCGGGCCCGGTGGGCGGCGCGGACGACCCCGAGGGGAAGGGCCGGACGGGTCGCTCGGCCGGTTAGGCGAGCCTAACTGGAAGTGCCCCGGCCAATTACGTCACAATGGTGTTGTGTTTATCGGTGAGCACGCTCCGCGTGACACGAAGGACGGCGAGCACGTCTCGCCGCTCGAGTCACGCACGCGCTCGCGGGTCCTGCACATGGTCTCCGTCGACGGGCCCATCACGGCCGCCGAGCTGGGGCGCCACCTTGACCTGACCCCCGCCGCGGTCCGACGTCACCTCGACGCGCTCGTCGAGCAGGGTGCGGTCGAGCCGCACGAGCCCGCCGGTGTCCGGCGCGGCCGTGGGCGCCCTGCCCGCGCCTACGTCATCTCCGAGGCGGGCCACCGTGCGCTCGAGGCCGACTACGACTCGCTCGCCGTGGAGGTGCTGCGCTACCTCTCGGACCACGCCGGACCGGCTGCGGTCCGCGACTTCGCGCGCGGCCGGGTCGGCGAGCTCGAGAAGAAGTATGCCGACCGGATGGCCGTCGCGGGCGAGGACACCTCGGCCCGGGCTGACGTCCTTGTCGAGGCCCTGAGCGAGGACGGCTTCGCTGCCACCGCTCGACCCGTCGGCAGCGGTGCGCTCACCGGGGTCCAGCTCTGCCAGGGCCACTGTCCTGTGCAGCACGTCGCGGAGGAGTTCCCGGCGTTCTGCGAGGCAGAGACCGAGGCGTTCTCCCGCCTGCTCGGGGTTCACGTGCAGCGGCTCGCCACCCTGGCCGGTGGGCACCACGTGTGCACGACGTTCGTCCCGACGGGCGGACTCGCTCGGAAGACCACGGCGACCTCCGGTGTTGACGCCCCCGGGACCGCCACGCCACCGGCGACCATCAAGACCACAGCTCTGACCGCACCGCAGACCACAGCACAGAGCACTGCACAGACCACGCAACAGCTCACCCGGAACGACAGCCTCACGCACGTCAAGGAAGGTTCCTCATGACCACCCACATCGAAGAGCTCAACCCGGGCCTGAAGGACATCGGCCGTTACGAGTACGGCTGGGCCGACAGCGACCTGGCCGGCGCCTCCGCGCGCCGTGGGCTCAACGAGGATGTCGTGCGCGACATCTCGGGCCGCAAGAGCGAGCCGGAGTGGATGACCAAGCTCCGGCTCAAGGGCCTGTCACTCTTCTCGAAGAAGCCGATGCCGTCGTGGGGCTCGGACCTGACCGGCATCGACTTCCAGAACATCAAGTACTTCGTGAAGTCGACCGAGAAGCAGGCGGCGACCTGGGACGAGCTCCCCGAGGACATCAAGAACACCTACGACCGGCTCGGCATCCCGGAGGCGGAGAAGCAGCGCCTCGTCGCGGGTGTGGCCGCGCAGTACGAGTCCGAGGTCGTCTACCACCAGATCCGTGAGGACCTCGAGGCGCAGGGCGTCATCTTCCTCGACACCGACACGGCGCTCAAGCAGCACGAGGACGTCTTCCGCGAGCACTTCGCCACGGTGATCCCGGCCGGTGACAACAAGTTCGCGGCGCTCAACACGGCCGTCTGGTCGGGTGGCTCGTTCATCTATGTCCCGCCGGGTGTGCACGTCGACATCCCGCTGCAGGCCTACTTCCGGATCAACACCGAGAACATGGGCCAGTTCGAGCGGACGCTGATCATCGCCGACGAGGGCTCCTACGTGCACTACGTCGAGGGCTGCACCGCGCCGATCTACAAGTCCGACTCGCTGCACTCGGCGGTCGTCGAGATCATCGTCAAGAAGAACGCCCGGGTGCGTTACACGACCATCCAGAACTGGTCGAACAACGTCTACAACCTCGTGACCAAGCGCGCCACCTGCGAGGAGGGCGCCACGATGGAGTGGATCGACGGCAACATCGGCTCCAAGGTGACGATGAAGTACCCGGCGGTCTTCCTGCTCGGCGAGCACGCCAAGGGCGAGACCCTCTCGATCGCCTTCGCCGGCGAGGGCCAGCACCAGGACACGGGCTCCAAGATGGTCCACGCTGCCCCGAACACGAAGAGCTCGATCATCAGCAAGTCCGTCGCCCGCGGCGGTGGGCGCGCGTCGTACCGCGGCCTCGTTCAGGTGCTCGAGGGCGCCTCGCACTCGGCATCGACGGTCCGCTGCGACGCCCTGCTCGTCGACACCATCAGCCGGTCGGACACGTACCCCTACGTCGACATCCGGGAGGACGACGTGTCGATGGGTCACGAGGCGACCGTGTCCAGGGTGTCCGAGGACCAGCTCTTCTACCTCATGTCCCGCGGCATGGCCGAGGACGAGGCCATGGCGATGATCGTGCGCGGCTTCATCGAGCCGATCGCGCGCGAGCTGCCGATGGAGTACGCCCTCGAGCTCAACCGCCTCATCGAACTCCAGATGGAAGGAGCCGTCGGCTGATGTCAGTTGCCGACACGCTCGTCGACACGGGCAGCTCCGTGGCCGACGCTGCAAACCGTGCCCACACCGACTCGGCTGCGGCTTTCGTGCCCCAGCAGTCCCGGGCCGAGCGCACCGCCTCGTTCGACCTCGCCGCGTTCCCGATCCCGGGGGGTCGCGAGGAGGAGTGGCGCTTCACCCCCGTCAAGAAGCTCGCCGGGCTCTTCGAGGCCGGCGCGAGCGGCACGCTCGCGTGGACGGCCGACCTGCCCGAGGGCGTCACGACCTCGACGATCTCGGCGACCGACGCGCGGGCGCTGGGCATCCTGCCCCCACAGGACCGCGCGGCCGCCGTTGCCGGCACCGTTGACCACGTGGTCCTCGTCGACATCGAGGCCGAGGCGGAGCTGGCCGAGCCGGTCCGCATCACGCTCGACGGTGTCGGTGGGCAGACCGTGCACGGCCACATCGTCGTGCGCGCCGGTCACCACGCCAAGGGCACCGTCGTCCTCGAGCACACCGGCACCGCGCACTACACCCAGCTGCTCTCCGTCGTGACTGGTGACGCCTCCGACCTCACCGTTGTCGCCGTTCAGCGCTGGGACGACGACGCCGTGCACCTCGCGCAGCACGACGCGCTGGTCGGCCGCGACGCCGCCTACAAGCACCTCGCGGTGTCTCTGGGCGGGGAGGTCGTGCGCATCAACGCCAACGTCCGCTATGCAGGTCCCGGCGGCGACGCGACTCTGCTCGGCGTGTACTTCGCCGATGCCGGACAGCACCTCGAACACCGCTCCTACGTCGACCACAACGCGGCCCACTGCAAGAGCAGAGCGACCTACAAGGGGGCACTGCAGGGCCGCACCGCCCGGACGGTCTGGGTCGGTGACGTGCTCATCCGTGCAGAGGCCGAAGGCACCGACACCTACGAGCTCAACCGCAACCTCGTGCTCACCGACGGCGCCCGCGCCGACTCCGTGCCCAACCTCGAGATCGAGACGGGTGAGATCGTCGGCGCCGGCCACGCGTCGGCCACGGGGCGGTTCGACGACCTGCAGCTGTTCTACCTGCAGTCACGCGGCATCCGCGAGGACGAGGCCAAGCGCCTCGTCGTCCGCGGCTTCTTCGCCGACCTCGTCCGCGAGATCCCGCTGCTCGACCTCCGCGACGAGATCACGGCCGCGATCGAGGAAGAGCTCGAGACGACGGCATACGCCGCTCCCACCCAGACCACCCCAACCACCACCCCCGACAGCACCAAGGAGAACTGACCCATGAGCACGCTCGAGATCAAGGGACTGACGGTCTCGGTCGAGACCGAGGACGGCCCCAAGGAGATCCTGCGCGGGGTCGACCTCACGGTGAACTCGGGGGAGACCCATGCACTCATGGGCCCCAACGGCTCCGGCAAGTCGACGCTGGCCTACAGCATCGCGGGCCACCCGAAGTACACGATCACCGGCGGCACCGTCACGCTCGACGGGCAGGACGTCCTTGCGATGAAGGTCGACGAGCGCGCCCGCGCCGGCCTCTTCCTCGCCATGCAGTACCCCGTCGAGGTGCCCGGGGTCACGGTGAGCAACTTCCTGCGCACCGCCAAGACCGCGATCGACGGCGAGGCCCCCAAGCTGCGCACCTGGGTCAAGGACGTCAAGGCGGCCATGGGCAACCTCCGGATGGACCCTGCCTTCGCCGACCGCAGTGTCAACGAGGGCTTCTCCGGCGGTGAGAAGAAGCGCCACGAGATCCTCCAGATGGAGCTGCTCCGGCCGAAGGTGGCCATCCTCGACGAGACCGACTCCGGCCTCGACGTGGACGCGCTGAAGATCGTGTCCGAGGGTGTCAACCGCGCCAAGGACGCCAACAACCTCGGTGTCCTGCTCATCACGCACTACACGCGGATCCTGCGCTACATCAAGCCCGACTTCGTGCATGTCTTCGTCGACGGCCGCATCGTCGAAGAGGGCGGCCCCGAGCTCGCCGACCGTCTCGAGGACGAGGGCTACGACCGATACGCCACCGCCGGCGCGACGGTGACGACGGAGGCCTGAGCCGGATGCCGGGTGACCTGCCGCTCACGGACGGGGAGCTTGCCGCGATCCGCGGCGACTTCCCGATCCTGGCGCGCACCGTGCGCGACGGCCGGCCTCTCGTCTACCTCGACTCGGGTGCGACCTCGCACAAGCCGAGGCAGGTCCTCGACGCCGAGCGCGCCTTCTACGAGCAGCACAACGCGGCGGTGCACCGTGGCGCACACCAGCTTGCGGAGGAGGCCACCGACGACTTCGAGTCGGCACGAGCGACCATCGCGGCATTCATCGGCGCTCCGGCCGACGAGGTGGTCTTCACCAAGAACGCCACCGAGGCGCTCAACCTCGTCGCCTACGCCTTCTCCAACGCGGCGCCGACGAGCGGGCCCAAGGACGCCCGGTTCGTGCTCGGGCCCGGTGACGAGATCCTCGTCACCGAGATGGAGCACCACGCCAACCTCGTCCCGTGGCAGGAGCTCGCACGCCGCACGGGTGCCACCCTGCGCTGGGTGCCGCTGGCTGCCGACGGGTCGCTCGACCTCACCGACCTGGACGAGCTGCTGACGTCGCGCACCAAGGTCTTCGCGTTCACCCACGTCTCCAACGTGCTCGGCACGGTCAACCCCGTGACCGACCTCGCCGCGCGAGCGCACTCCGTGGGGGCGCTCGCGGTCGTCGACGCCTGCCAGTCGGTCCCGCACCTGGCAGTCGACGTGGCGCGGCTCGGTGCCGACTTCATCGCCTTCAGCGGCCACAAGCTGTACGGCCCGATGGGGGTCGGTGTGCTGTGGGGACGCGCGGAGCTGCTCGAGGTCATGCCCCCGTTCCTCACCGGCGGCTCGATGATCGAGCTCGTGACGATGGAGCGGTCCAGCTACGCGCCCGCGCCACAGAAGTTCGAGGCCGGCGTGCCGAACGCCGCGCAGGCAGTCGGGCTCGCCGCCGCTGTCCGGTGGGTCGAGTCGATCGGCATCGACCGGATCAGCGCCCACGAGGCCCGTCTCGTGGAGCGGCTGCTCGTCGGCCTCGCGCAGCGGCCCTGGGTTCGCGTGGTCGGCCCACCTGTCGGGGTCCCGCGCGGCGGTGCCGTCGCCTTCGTCGTGGACGGCGTTCACGCCCATGACGTTGGCCAGGTCCTCGACGACCACGGTGTCGCCGTTCGTGTCGGCCATCACTGTGCCTGGCCGCTGCACCGCGCCCTCGGCGCGACGGCGACGACCCGCGCCTCGGTCGCGGTGCACAACACCGAGGCCGACATCGACACCCTGCTGGTCGCGCTCGACCGGGTGCCGGCGATCTTCGGCGTCGACGTGGCGGACCTCGATCCCGACGCAGACCTGGAGCCGACGCACGACGCACCGGCGCTGCGCGGCGAGGCCGCCAGGGAGGCAAGCTGACATGGACCTCTACCAGGAGCTGATCCTCGAGCACTCCAAGCGGCCCCACCACGCCGGCCTGCGTGAGCCGTTCGACGCCGAGGTGCACCACATCAACCCGACGTGCGGCGACGAGGTGACGTTGCGGGTGGACGTCACCGGAGAGGGCGCTGACGCCGTCGTCACCGACGTGTCCTACCGCGCCCAAGGATGCTCCATCTCGGTCGCGTCGTCGTCGGTGCTCGCCGACGAGGTGATCGGGCACCCGGTCCACGAGGCGCTCGCCACCTATGAGGCGATGCGCGCGATGCTCACCTCCAAGGGAACGATCGCCGGTGACGAGGACACCATCGGCGACGGCGTCGCCTTTGCCGGCGTCGCGAAGTATCCCGCACGAGTCAAGTGCGCCCTGCTCGGCTGGGCGGCCTTCACCGACGCCCTGGCCCGAGCCGGCGTCGATATCACCTCCACGAGTTCCGTTTCACCGCAAGGAGTTTCGTCATGAGCGAGACCAGCCAGGCAACCACTCCGACCAACGTCGCGGACGTCGAGGAGGCGCTGCGTGACGTGGTCGACCCCGAGCTGGGCATCAACGTCGTCGACCTCGGCCTCGTCTACGGCATCACGGTCGACTCGCAGTCCCACGCGGTCATCGACATGACGCTGACGTCCGCGGCCTGCCCGCTGACGGACGTGATCGAGGACCAGGCCGCGCAGGCCCTCGAGGGCCTCGTGGTGTCGCACCGGATCAACTGGGTCTGGATGCCGCCGTGGGGTCCCGACAAGATCACCGAGGACGGCCGCGACCAGCTGCGCGCCCTGGGCTTCAACCTCTGACGTGACGACGCGGGTCATCGAGGTCGACCCGGAGCGGTACGACCGGTGGATGGCCGGATTCGCCGAGCGTCATGGCGCCTTCGACGCCGTCGAGGAGACCTCTCCCGACGGCGTCGTCGTGTCCGCACGGGCGGCCGACGGTGCGACCGTGGTGGCGCGCCCGTTCAGGCACGACCCCCTCGGGGTCGTCCTCGTCCGCCGCGGCGGGTATGCCGTGGGGCTGGCTCGTGCAGGCCGGTTCACCGAGTCGAAGGTCGGGAGCCGCCACGTGCAGTCGCGCACCGCGGCTGGGGGCTGGTCGCAGCAGCGGTTCGCCCGGCGTCGCGACAAGCAGGCCGACGAGCTCGTCGATGCCGTCGTCGGGCACGCGAAGCGGGTGCTGCTGCGGGACGACGAGTCACCACCCGAGGGGGCGGACGGCATACCTGCCGGGCTCGTCGTCGGCGGCGATCGCGCACTGGTGCGCGCGGTGCTCGCGGCGTCAGCGCTGCGGGCGTTGAAGGGGCTCCCGGTGCGCGAGCTCTACGACCTGCCCGACCCGCGACGAGACGTGCTCGAGGCGGCGCTGCGGCGGGGGAGGGCCATCCGGGTCGAGCTGACCGAGCCCCTGCGCTGACGTCCCGGTCTCAGCTCACGGTGCTGGCGCCGAAGGTGTTGCACTGGTTGATGTCGCCGGTCCGGTAGCCCTGCGTGAACCAGTCCATCCGCGCCTTGGCCGAGCCGTGGGTCCACGTCTCCGGGGTGACCCTGCCCTGCATCTTCTCCTGTATGCGGTCGTCGCCGACGGCGGCCGCCGCGCTGAGCGCGGACTGGATGTCCTCCTCGGTGATCGGCTTGAGCAGCGGCGTGCCGTTCGCATCGGTGGTCTCGGTGGCGTGCTTGACCCACGTGCCCGCGAGGCAGTCGGCCATGAGCTCGGTGCGGACGGAGCCGGAGTTGGGGCCCTGGGGGTCCTGCTGTGCGCGGTTGAGCAGGCCGAGGAGATCCTGGATGTGGTGGCCGTACTCGTGTGCGATGACGTACTCCTTGGCCAGCTGCCCCCCGTTGGCGCCGAACTTGCTCTGGAGCTCCTCGAAGAAGCTCGCGTCGACATACACCTTCTTGTCGAGCGGGCAGTAGAACGGGCCGACCTGCGCGTTGGCCGTCCCGCAGCCCGACGGGGTCTGGCCCTGGTAGATCACCGTCTTCGCGGGCTCGTAGTTGACCTGGTACTTCGGCAGCGTGTCGGCCCAGTAGTCCTGGACGCTGTTGACCGTGGCGATGATGAGGCAGACGTCGTTGCGGTTCGCGTCCGCGCCGGTCTTGCACTGGGAGAACTCGCTCTGGTCGACCTGGCCGCCGGCAGCGACCTGCGCGGGCTGCAGCTGCTGAGAGGGCAGCCCGCCGGTCCCGGTGTCGGCGGAGTCGCCGATGCCGCCCCCGCCGAGCAGCGCCTTTCCGCCGAAGATGAGCACCAGGACGAGCATGATCAGCCCGCCGATGCCACCGCCGACCTGGATGCCGCCAGGGAAGCCGCCACCCCCACCGCCGAAGCCACCACCCCCACCGCCGCGGCCGCTCTCCACCTGCGAGGTGTCGAGCTGCGCGTTGTCGTTGAAGGTCATGCGGGCTCCTTGTGGGTGTCGGCCGACTGATCCGTTGGCTTCACCCTAGCCCGCGGCCTCAGGCGGGCGGCAGCGTCAGTGGACGACGACGGCGTCCGGCGTCGTCGTGGTCAGCCGCATCCGCACAGTGACCTCGTCGCCGACCCGCGGGGGAGCGAGGCCGGCCGGAAGGGCCAGCAGGCTGCACTGCATGTGGGGCGGCTCGACGAAGCGTGGCATCGTCCCGGCGATTGTGAACGGCGACCGCACCCGGTGGACCGCCTCGAGCGCCCCTTCCGCGACCGCGATGGCGCGGCTGCGGACGGTCGCCGCCGAGGACGGGCTCTCCATCGCGACCCCGTGCGAGGTCCCACCGCTGACGACGACAAGATGTCCGGCAGGGACCGGCCGCTGGCGGTACCCGGCGTGGGCGCCGCGGTCGACCGGACGGACGTCCAGGACGTGGGCGCGGACCTCGTAGGAGGCCGGGTCGGCGTACCAGAGGTCGGTGCCCACGCGGGGGCGGAACTCGTTGTCCGGGAAGCGGTTCGCCAGGGTCGCCAGCTCGTCGCGTGTGACGTGAGAGACGTACCAGTCGCGGACGTTCGGCACTGCGGCAACGAACCGGCTGATCTCCTCGACGTGCCCTGAGCCGAGGGGGAGGTGCAGCGTCACGCCGACGGCGTCCGCGTCCGCTGCCAGACCTGCGACGTCGGGGGCGGGGGCACCGAAGCGGTTCATCGAGGTGAGCCCTTCGACCATGACCCGGGCGTCGGGGTTCGCCGTGCGCAGGTCCGTGACGTCGTCGCGCGTCGTCACGGTGTGGACCACGCGCCTGTTGGCGAGGTCAGCAAGGTCGGCGTGGATCGCGCGGCGGTACGGCTCCATGACGAGGACGTCGCGGCCGAACGTCGCGAGCGCCTCCGGCAGCTCCGCGTAGGTCCCGATCGCGATGAGTTCCACGCCGAGGCGGCCGGACTCGGCGCAGAGCAGGTCACGGCCGAAGCCGTAGCCGTTGCCCTTGACGACCGGCACGAGCCCTGGGCGGTCTGCGACGAACCGGTCGTGGGCCGCGCGCCAGCGCTCGCCGTCGACGTGCAGCACGAATGACACGTCTGATCACCGCCGCTTCATGTAGAGGTCGAATGCCTTGTACAGCAAAGGGTTCAGGGGCAGGTCCCACTCACCCGCGAGCCGCACGGCCTCGCCGCCCGTGCCGACCTTGAACCGGATCAGCCCGATGTGCGGGTTGTCCTCGGCGACGGTGTTCGTGATGCCGCGCAGGTCGTAGACCGTCGCTCCGGCCGCGAGCGAGTCACGGAGCATGCGCCACTGGATCGCCGTCGAGCCCTGCAGCTCGCGCTTGGCGGCGGTGGACGCACCGTAGGAGTACCACGCGTGCTCGCCGACCCTGATCCAGATCGTCGCTGCGAGCACGTCGCCGTCGTGCTCGGCGAGGTAGACGCGGATCCGCTCGGGGTCCTCGGCCGACATGACGGCATACATGTGCTCGAAGTACGCGAGCCCGCGCGGGGTGAACCGGTCACGCTCGGCGGTCTCGGCGTAGCAGCGGTGGAAGGCCGGGAGGTCCGACGCGTCACCGACGCGCACGTGCACGCCGTTCTTCTCGGTCTTCTTGATGTTCCGGCGCCAGAGCTGGTTCATTCCGGCGAGCAGGTCTGCCTCGGTGCGCCCGGCCAGGGGCACCTGGAAGACGTACTCCGGCTGCCCGGCGGCAAAGCCGTCGTCGGCCGACAGGTGCCGGAAGCCAAGCCGCCGAAGCGTGTCGACGACCGCCGTGCCGACCGGCTCGGTGACGTCCGGCGCGGCCTCGTCGTAGCGACGGACAGCGGTGTCGGCGATCGCCTCCTTGATCGTCGCGGTGTGCCAGCGGTGGGTGGCCACCGGCGGCCCGATCCGGAGCGCGAACGCCCTCTTCCGCTTGAGATGGTCACGCAGCGCTCGGAGCAGCTCGACCAGGCGCGGTGAGGACCAGTCGATGGACGGTCCCTCGGGGACGTAGGCCAGGAAGCGCCCGACGCGCGGCAGCGAGCGGTAGAGCACGAGTGCGGCCCCGACCATGGTGCCGTCCTCGAACCAGCCCACCGAGCCGTGCCGCCAGTCCTGCTTCACCTCACCCCATGCCGGGGTCTGCAGGAAGCTCGCCGACGGCTGCTTCTGCAGCCACAGGAGATGCTCCTCGGCGGAGATGTCACGAACGGTGATGGGCGCGTTCACGGTCGCTCACGCTACCCGAGGGGCGTGGTCGGGCCCGAAACGAGGCGCCGGGGGTCGTCCGTTGGCACGGGTCTGGCGTCCTGCCTCAGACGCGGATCGGGGCGAGCAGCCGGTGCGGCTTCCGGAGGGCGGCCGAGATCTCCGAGCGTGGCGGAGCCATCGACGCTCCTGGACCGGGGAGGGTCTCGAGGTCGCCAGGCGGCGGCAGGATGTCGCAGGTCGGGCAGCGGCCGGCGACGTCGAGGTCAGTGCCGCACGGCGCGTGGCGGAAGAGGCGGCGTGGCCCGTGGGTGGAGGTCTGAGCATCCCCCCACTGGACGAGGGCATACATCGCCGGCCACAGTCCCCGACCAGCGTCGGTCAGGACGTACTCGTCCCGTCCGCCATGCGCGACGCGCTCCATCACGCCGGCCTCGACGAGTGCTGAAAGGCGTTGGGTGAGAACGGCTTTGGAGATGTCGAGGCGGCGGGCAAAGTCGGTGAAGCGACGGATCCCGAACATGGCGTCCCTGACGATGAGCAGCGTCCACCGCTCGCCGACGATCTCGAGGGCGCGGGCCAGGGAGCAGTCCTGGCCGAGGTAGTCAGTGCCGAGAGCCATGGAATACATCCTAGGCTATGGTCTGTTGACCAGACTAATCCGCCGCGCAGGCGGGACGGCATACCTGAGGAGTGCACCGTGAACACGCCACCCCGGACCACCACCCGCAGCGCGGAGCGGCCCGCCGCAGGGCTCGATGCTGCGGAGGAGACCATGCCCGGTGAGCCCGAGTCGGGGACCGCACCCGGGTCGGAACCAAGGCCCGTGACGCCGGGAGAGCCGCGTCGGGCACTCGTCCTGGCCGCTCTCGGCACGATGCTCGCGCTGGTTGCGTTCACGTCTCCCATCGCGACCCTCAACGCGGTCAGCCTCGACCTCGGCGCGGACATCTCCGGACGCACGTGGATCCTCAGCTCGATGGGGATCGGGCTCGGGGCAGCCCTGCTCACTGCGGGCACTCTCGCCGACGACCGCGGTCGCCGTCGGGTCCTGACCGGAGGGCTCGTGCTCCTCGCGGCCGCATCGGTGGCCGGCGCTCTGGCACCGACGACCATGGTCCTCGTGCTCGCCCGCGTGGCGCAGGGCATCGGTGCCGCTGCTGTGGTCGCCGCCAGCCTCGGGCTGGTCGCCCACTGGTTCCGTGCCGGCCACGAACGCGCGGCCGCGAGCGGCGTGTGGGGAGCCAGCGTTGGCGCCGGCATCGCTTTGGGGCCGCTGCTCTCGTCGTACCTCGAGCAGTGGGCGACGTGGCGCGACGCATTCTGGGTCGTCGCCGTCGCCAGTGTGGGGCTCGCGGCCTGGGGTCGACTGCGCCTCGTCGAGGTCCGGTCGGCGACGCCGCGCGGGCTCGACGTCCCGGGTGCCCTTCTGCTTGCCGCGTCGATGACCACCTTCCTGGCTGCCCTCGTCGAGGGTCGGCAGGGCTGGGCGAGCCCGACGGTCGTGGTCCTGCTCGCCGTGGCGGTGGCCGCAGGTCTCGGGTTCCTGCTCGTCGAGCGGACGAGCGGGTCGGCCATGATCGACCTGTCGCTGTTCCGCAGCCCGCGGTTCGTCGCTGCCACGGCCGGCGCGTTCGCGACCGGTGCCGGCATCATCGGCCTGCTGTCCTTCATGCCGGCCTTCCTGGGTCTGGCCTTCCGACTGCCGGCCACCGAGGCGGCCCTGCTCTTCCTCACCTGGTCAGGGTCCAGCGTCGTGATGGCGCTGCTGGCCCGACGGCTCCCGGCGAACGTGACGGGACGGGCGCGGCTTGCCGTGGGGCTCGTCGGCGTCGCCGTCGGGCAGCTCCTGCTCTTCGGGCTCACTTCTGGCACCACCTGGCCGCGACTGCTGCCGGGCCTGGTCGTGGCCGGGGTCGCCAGCGGGCTGCTCAATGCCGCCCTGGGCCGCGAAGCCGTCGCCAGCGTGCCGGCCGAGCGCGGGGGCATGGGCAGCGGCGCCAACAACACCGCCCGCTACGTCGGCTCCGCAGTCGGCGTGACGGTCGTGTCGGTGGTCGTGGCCGCCCACGCGTCGATGCCGCCGGCAGCCGGGCTCATCGCCGGGTGGAACGTCGCGGCGATCGCGACCGCCGCCATCTCGCTCGCGGGCGCCGGCATCGTGCTCGCTGCGCGCGAGCCGAAGCAGGGGGTCGTCCCGGCCGCGGGATAACGCGTCGAGACCACCTGGTCAGCGCTGGCAGAATAGAGGGGTTGTCCGGCCGGGACGGAGTCCGGCACATGAGAGAGGTATGCCGTGATCGTCGCCACCGGGATCGAGCTGCGCGCTGGGGCTCGCCTGCTCCTCGAGGATGCGAGCTTCCGCATCGACTCCGGCGACCGGATCGGGCTGGTCGGCCGTAACGGCGCCGGCAAGACGACCCTGACGAAAGTGCTCGCGGGGGAAGGGCAGGCGGCAGCCGGCACGGTCACCCGCACCGGGGCGGTGGGCTACCTGCCCCAGGACCCGCGCACCGGTGACCTCGAGGTGCTGGCCCGCGACCGCATCCTGTCGGCGCGGGGTCTCGACGTGATCGTCCGCCAGCGCGCCGAGGCCGAAGCCCGGATGGCGAGCGAGGACGACAAGGTCCGCGAGAAGGCCATGCGCAAGTACACCCGCCTCGAGGTCGAGTTCGAGACCCAGGGCGGGTATGCCGCCGAGTCGGAGGCGGCAGCGATCGCCAGTGCCCTCGGACTCGAGGAGCGCGTCCTCAACCAGCCGCTACGAACGCTGTCGGGTGGTCAGCGACGCCGCGTCGAGCTCTCGCGGATCCTCTTCTCCGGCAACGAGACCCTGCTGCTGGACGAGCCGACGAACCACCTCGACGCCGACTCGATCGGGTGGCTGCGCGACTACCTGCGCGCCTACAAGGGCGGTCTCATCGTCATCAGCCACGACGTCGCGCTGCTCGACGAGGTGGTCAACAAGGTCTACCACCTCGACGCCAACCGCTCCGCGCTCGATGTCTACAACATGGGCTGGAAGACATACATCCAGCAGCGCGAGACCGACGAGCGGCGCCGCAAGCGCGAGTTCGCCAACGCTCAGAAGAAGGCGAGCGCGCTGCTTGCGCAGGCCGACAAGATGCGCGCGAAGGCGACCAAGGCGACCGCCGCGCAGAACATGGCCCGCCGCGCCGAGCGCTTGATGGCCGAGGTGGAGGGCGAGCGAGTCCAGGACCGGGTCGCCCGGCTGCGGTTTCCCAAGCCGGCGCCGTGCGGAAAGACCCCGCTGCGTGCCTCGGGCCTCTCGCGGTCGTACGGCTCGCTCGAGGTGTTCACCGACGTCGACCTCGCGATCGACCGGGGCAGCAAGGTCGTCGTGCTCGGGCTGAACGGCGCGGGCAAGACCACGCTGCTGCGAATGCTGGCCGGGGTCGACGCGCCGGACACCGGCGAGGTCGAGCCGGGCCACGGCCTCAAGCTCGGCTACTACGCGCAGGAGCACGAGAACCTCGACGTCGACCGCAGCGTGCTCGCGAACATGAAGTCGGCGGCGCCCGACCTCGGTGAGACCGACGTCCGCAAGGTGCTCGGTTCGTTCCTCTTCTCGGGAGACGACGTCGAGAAGCCCGCGGCCGTGCTGTCGGGGGGTGAGAAGACCCGCCTGTCGCTGGCCATGCTCGTGGTCAGCTCGGCCAATGTGCTGCTGCTCGACGAGCCGACGAACAACCTCGATCCGGCCTCGCGGGCCGAGATCCTCGGCGCGCTCTCGACCTACGAAGGCGCAGTGGTCCTGGTGACGCACGACGAGGGCGCGGTCGACGCTCTGGAGCCGGAGCGGATCCTGCTCCTGCCCGATGGCGTGGAGGACCTCTGGGGGCCTGACTACAAGGATCTCATCGCGCTCGCCTGATTCATAAGCACTTGTGATGGATCACATGATGGACGGTTATTGTATTTGGTCGGCGCGGTCGGCACTCTGGTCACCATGCCGATCGACCACCTCACCTGCCCGTACTGCGCGGGTGACGACCTGACGCCGTTCCCGGACCCGACCTCTGCGTGGTCGTGCCTGGGCTGCACGCGCGTCATCCGGGTGGAGACCGTGCAGCCCGCCTCGGTGACCGGCTGGGGAGTCCTGCGGGTCATCGCACCGCGCCGCACCGCCGCGGCCGCCTGAGGCGGGCCTCGGTAGCCTGCGAGGCATGACGCATCCGCACCTTCGGGTGGAGACCGACGGCCCGGTCCGCACCATCACCTTGGACAACGCTGCGCGCCGCAACGCGCAGACGCCCTCGCTCTGGACCGCCTTGGCGCAGGAGGCTCGGGCGGTGCCCGACGAGGTGCGCGTTGTCGTGCTGACCGGCGCGGGCCCGGCCTTCTCCGCGGGGATCGACACCGCCATGTTCACCCCGGCGGGAGTGCCGGGCGAGCAGAGCCTGGCTGAGCTGGCCCAGGGCGGTCCGAGCAGCATCCAGCGGGGCATCGCGGCATACCAGGACGGCTTCACCGCCTGGGGCGAGTGCCCCGCCGTCGTGGTCGCCGCCGTCCAGGGGTATGCCATCGGCGCGGGCTTCCAGCTCGCGCTGGCGGCGGACCTGCGGGTGGCCACAGCGGATGCTCGGTTCGCGATGCGCGAGACGAGCCTCGGTCTGGTCCCTGACCTGGGCGGCACCAAGCCTCTGGTCGACCTCGTCGGGTACGCCCGCGCGCTCGAGATCTGTGCCACTGGGCGCTTCGTCACCGCCGACGAGGCCCTCGCGATGGGTCTGGTCAACCTCGTCGCACCAGCGGAGGGCCGCGAGGGCCTCGACGCCGCCACCGGGGCGCTCGTCGAGGCTCTCCTTGCCGCGCCGGCTCACGCGCTGCGCGCGCTCAAGCCGCTCCTTCGGTCAGCGGTGACCTCCGGCCGCGGGCAGCAGCTGGCGACCGAGCGTGAGGCGCAGACCGGCCTGCTCCTGTCGCTGCTGTCCGAGCCGACCGCCTGACCTGACCTGCCCCATCCGAGCTGCTGAGCTGCTCAGCTGGTCGGGCTCAGGTCGCCCCTGGCGCGCCGAGCGGGAATCGCTGTCGGTGCCGGGGAGTTTGATGGAGGAGAGGAAGGAGGCCCTGGCTTTGGGCATGCAGCCGTGGATGGCGATGCGGTCGATGTCGCGAGACTCGTCGGTCGCCGAGAAGACACTGGCGCCGGGCACCCGGCGACGGGTCCTGTCGTATGCCGCTCCGTACCGCGGGTCGATCATCGGCTTCCTGGTGGTCGTGGTCATGGACTCGGCCCTGGTCGTGGCCGTCCCGCTGCTGCTCAAGCGGCTCGTCGACGACGGTGTCATCCCGAAGGACTCCGGGGTGGTCGTCCGCCTGGCGGCGCTCGTGGCGGCCATCGCGATCCTCGACGCGGTGCTGACGATCGTCTCGCGGTGGTACTCCTCGCGGATCGGTGAGGGCCTCATCAACGATCTCCGTACGGAAGTCTTCGCACATGTGCTGCGTCAGCCGATCGCCTTCTTCACCCGCGCCCAGACCGGCTCCCTGGTCACCCGGCTCAACAGCGACGTGATCGGCGCCCAGCAGGCGTTCACCTCGGTCCTGTCCAACGTCGTGTCCAACATCGTCACCGTGGTCCTCGTCGTCGGCGCGATGCTCGCGCTGTCGTGGCAGCTCACCGTCGGGTCCCTGCTGCTCGTGCCGCTGTTCCTCTTCCCCGCCAGGTTCATGGGCCGTCGGCTGGCCACGCTCGCGCACCGGCAGATGCAGCTCAACGCCGACATGGGATCGCGCATGGCCGAGCGTTTCAACGTCGCCGGCGCGCTGCTCGTCAAGCTCTTCGGCACCCCGGCCCGCGAGGAAGCGGAGTACGCCGAGCGGGCCGGAAAGGTCCGAGACATCGGCGTCGAGATCTCCATCAACCGGGCGGTCTTCATGGTCGCCCTCGGCCTGGTGGCCGCTCTGGCAACGGCGATGGTCTACGGCTTCGGCGGCGTCATGGCCGTCAACGGCACACTGTCCGTGGGCACGCTGCTCGCCCTTGCGGCCCTGCTGGCGCGCCTCTACGGGCCGCTCACCTCGCTGTCCAACGTCCGCGTCGATGTCATGACGGCCCTCATCTCGTTCGAGCGTGTCTTCGAGATCCTCGATCTCCAGCCGCTCGTCAAGGAGAAGCCGGGAGCGGTCGACCTACCCGCGGGTCCGCTGGACGTCGAGATCGACCAGGTGTCTTTCGGCTACCCGTCGGCCGACGAGGTGTCACTGGCCTCGCTCGAGTCGGTCGCCTCGGGTGACCGTCGGGGGAGCGGGGAGGTCCTGCACCACGTCTCGCTCACCGCCCGGGCAGGGTCGCTCGTCGCACTCGTCGGACCGTCCGGCGGCGGCAAGACGACGCTGACCTCACTGGTGGCCCGCCTGTACGACCCGACGTCCGGCACCGTGAAGGTCGGAGGAGTCGACCTGCGGGACGCGACCATGTCATCCCTGCGCGACCGGGTCGGCGTGGTGACACAGGAGGCGCACCTGTTCCACGACACGATCCGGGCGAACCTCCTCTACGCACGGCACGACGCGACCGACGAGGAGCTGGATGCGGTCCTTCGGGCCGCGCAGATCGGCGACCTCATCGACGAGCTCCCAGAGGGCCTGGACACGGTCGTCGGCGACCGCGGCCATCGTCTGTCCGGCGGCGAGAAGCAGCGGCTCGCGATCGCCCGGCTGCTGCTCAAGGCCCCCGACGTCGTCGTTCTGGACGAGGCCACCGCGCACCTGGACTCCGAGTCCGAGGTCGCCGTGCAGCGAGCCCTCGACGCCGCCCTCGAGGGCCGCACCTCGATCGTCATCGCGCACCGGCTGTCGACGATCCGCCAGGCCGACCTCATCGTCGTGCTCGACCACGGCCGCGTCGTCCAGACGGGCCGGCACGCGGAGCTGCTGGCGGCGGGCGGGCTCTATGCCGACCTGCACGCGACCCAGTTCGACATCGGCGAGGCCGCTTCGACCGTGGCCTGAGGGCGCCGGAGTCACCGTGTGCACGTCGGGCTCACCCGGCGCTGCTCAGGCGTCCTCCTCGTCCCAGATCCGCACCTTCTTCGGCTTGGTCGGCTTCGTTGGTGAAGGAGCCGCCTGCGAGCCCGGGCCCTCCAGCTCGGCCTCGCGGGTCGCGAGCTCGTGACGGATCGCCCAGAACACGAAGATCAGCCCACCGGGCATGAACAGCCACCACTGGAACGCGTAGGCCTGGTGCGGGCCGAGGTCCTCCTCGGGCTTCGGGAGCACGACGACCGGGTGGTCGCCCCGGAACGCTGCGGGCTGTTGCGAGCCGAGCACGACATATGCGTCGACGTTCGAGAGCGAGCCGAGCTGGGCTCGCGCGTCGTCGATGCTGATGCTGGCCAGCTGTGGCCGGGGCAGCTCGCGACCGAGGCTCGGCTCCCCGGTCCGCAGCCATCCGGTCACCTCGACCGGCCCCACCGGAGGCGAGTCCGTTCCCGGGGTCGCCTCGGCGTTGTCGCCGTTGGGCACCCAGCCACGGTCGACCAGCAGCGTGAGGCCCTCGCCGGTCGTCACCGGGGTGAGGACCTCGAAGCCGACCGTGCTGTCGAGCGTCCGGTTGCGGACGAGCAGGTCCGAGCCAGCGGCATACGTGCCGGTGAAGGTCACTCGCGTCCACTGCTTCTCGGGCGTGAGGCCGCCCGCCAGCGGCACCTGGGACAGCGGCACGGGCCGTGACTGGTAGTTGGCCGCGATCGCGTCGACCTTCGTGCGCTGCTCGAGGTACCGGTGCCACTGCCACAGGCCGAGGTAGAAGCAGGCCACCGCGAAGGCGATCGCGAGGAGGGTCCCCACGAGCCATCGCCGAGTCAGCCAGAGTCGAAGCACGGATCGACGGTACCCCGGCTTAGAGTGGTGCTCATGACCCGCCTTCCCGATCCGACGGTTCGGCCGGCCGGCTTGGTCGACCAGTTCGGCCGGGTGGCCCGCGACCTGCGCGTGTCGGTGACCGACCGATGCAACCTCCGCTGCACGTACTGCATGCCGGCCGAGGGCCTGCCCTGGATGCCCAAGGCAGAGATGCTCACCGACGAGGAGATGCTTCGCGTCATCGGGCTGTTCGTGCGCGACGGTGTGACCCAGGTGCGCCTCACGGGTGGCGAGCCGCTGCTGCGCCGGTCGCTCGTCGAGCTCGTCAGCGGGATCGCCGCTCTCGAGCCGCGGCCCCGCATCGCGATGACGACCAACGGCGTCGGGCTCGAGCGGGTGGCGCACGGGCTGGCCGCCGCGGGGCTCGACCGCGTCAACGTCAGCCTCGACACCATCGATGCCGAGACCTTCACCCAGCTGACCCGCCGCGACCGCATCAACGACGTCGAGGCCGGCCTCAAGGCGGCCGCGGATGCCGGGCTCACCCCGGTCAAGGTCAACGCGGTGGCCATGCGCGGCATCAACGACGAGGCCGTGGCCGACGTCCTCGCGTGGTGCCTCGAGCGCGGCTACGAGCTGCGGTTCATCGAGCAGATGCCCCTGGACGCCCAGCATGCATGGGACCGCGGCGACATGGTCACGGCCGACGAGATCCGAGCCCGGCTCTCCGAGCGCTGGGAGCTCACACCCCTGCCGCAGAGCGAGCGGGGGAGCGCGCCGGCAGAGCGGTTCCTCATCGACGGCGGCCCACGCACCGTCGGCATCATCGCCAGCGTGACCGCGGCGTTCTGTGCCGCCTGCGACCGCACCCGGCTCACAGCCGACGGACAGGTGCGCAACTGCCTGTTCTCGAACACCGAGACCGACCTGCGCACCCCGATGCGCGACGGCGCCACCGACGACGAGCTGCTCGACCTCATCCGCGGCGAGATGTGGCGCAAGAGGCGTGGCCACGGCATCGGCGACGCGGGGTTCGTGCAGCCGGAGCGGCCGATGTCGGCGATCGGCGGCTGATCACAGCCTGAGGTTCACGAGCAGGCGCCGACGGCCGTCAGCCGTCCGCCGCCGTCAGCTGCTCGACCGGGATGACCTCGATGAGGAACCCGCGTATCGCGACGAAGTCCGCCAGAGACTGACGGTGGTCGTCGCACGCGAGCCACACCTTGCGACGGTCGGCCGCGTGGAGCTTCGGGTTGCGCCACACGACGGCATGTCTGGCGGCCGCACGGCACCCTTTCGCGCTGCAGACGTGGTCCGACGCGACAGTCTCGGCCTCGCTCACGGCTCGAGGCGGTTGGTGTCGTCCGGGGCAGGTGTGACGTGCTCGAAACGCCCTTCCTCACCGGGCCTGACGGCGTTCGCGATGACGACCGCGAAGTAGGGGATCGCGACCGCGCCGATGATCGCGGCCCACCGCAACCACCCCGAGGTGACGAAGACGAGACCGAAGCACGCCACCCGGATCCCCATCATCGTGAGGTACCGCTTGACCCGCTTGTCCTGGTCGTCGGTCGACGCCGTCGGCGCCGAGGTGACGGTGTGCACCACGGGCTCGTTCTTCGGTCTTGCCACGCCTCCACCTTAGGCCGCCCGCCGAGAGGGTGACACCGTGCTGTCTACCCTTCGGTAGTCCGTTAGGTTTCGGGTCAGGCAAGCGACACAGCAGACGAGCACCGGCGCACGCCGGACGGAGGGAGGAAGCCAAGTGGCACCGAGCGAGCCGCGAAACGTGCTGGTCACGGGTGGCAACCGAGGCATCGGCCTCGCCATCGCCAAGGCGTTCGCCGAGGCGGGCGACAACGTCGTCATCACGCACCGGTCCGGTGAGCCCCCAGAGGGCCTGCGCGGCGTCCGCTGCGAGGTCACCGACACGGCGTCGGTCGACGCAGCCTTCACCGAGGCGGAGCAGATCTTCGGCGGGCCCGTCGAGGTCCTCGTCGCCAACGCCGGCATCACCAGGGACACGCTGCTCATGCGGATGAGCGACGACGAGTTCGACTCGGTGATCGACACGAACCTCGCCGGCGCCTTCAGGTGTGCTCGCCGCGCAGCCACCGGCATGATCCGCAAGCGGCGCGGACGCATCGTGCTGATCTCCAGCGTCGTCGGACTCTACGGCTCGCCCGGACAGACCAACTACGCCGCCAGCAAGTCCGGGCTGGTCGGGCTCGCTCGGTCGATCACCCGCGAGCTCGGCGGCCGCGGCATCACGGCCAACGTGGTGGCCCCCGGCTTCATCGAGACCGAGATGACGGCCGTGCTTCCCGACGACCAGAAGAAGGCGTACCTGGCCGGCATCCCGGCGGGCCGGTTCGCGACGCCCGAGGAGGTCGCGTCGGTGGTGCGCTTCGTCGCCAGCGACGACGCGGCATACATCTCGGGGGCCGTGATCCCCGTCGACGGCGGGCTTGGCATGGGCCACTGAAACCACACCTCACGCGCGACTCGCGCAGCTGTCACCGCATCAGGCTCGCAGCACGTTCCGGACCACACGAGAAAGTCGCAGGCATGGGAATCCTCGAAGGCAAGAAGCTCCTCATCACCGGCGTCCTCATGGACAGCTCCATCGCGTTCCACGTCGCGAAGATCGCCCAGCAGGAGGGGGCGACGGTGGTGCTGACCTCGTTCGGGCGCACGATGAAGATCACCCAGACGATCTCCCGACGGCTGCCCGAGGCGCCGCAGCTCATCGAGCTCGACGTCGCCAACACGGAGCACCTCGACACCCTGAGCGAGCGGCTGCGCGAGCATGTGGACGGCCTCGACGGCGTGCTGCACTCGATCGGGTTCGCGCCCCAGGGCGCCTTCAACTTCATGGAGGGCACCTGGGACGACGTGTCGACGGCGCTGCACATCTCGGCATACAGCCTGAAGAGCCTTGCCACGGCTTCGCTCCCGCTCATGGCGGACGGCGGCAGCATCGTCGGCCTCACCTTCGACGCGAAGTTCGCGTGGCCGGTCTACGACTGGATGGGGGTCGCCAAGGCCGCCTTCGAGTCGACGAGCCGCTACCTCGCGCGCGACCTCGGGCCGAAGGGAGTGCGGTGCAACCTCGTGGCCGCCGGCCCGATTCGCACCACGGCCGCCAAGTCGATCCCGGGCTTCGAGCAGTTCGAGAACAGCTGGGGCGACCGGGCTCCGCTCGGCTGGGACATCAACGACCCAGAACCGGCGGCCAAGGCCTGCGCCGCACTCCTTTCCGACTGGTTCCCGGCCACGACGGGCGAGATCGTGCACGTCGACGGTGGCGTCCACGCGATGGGACAGTGAACGTCACGCGTCATCGGAGCCGCAGGTGCGCGGGCGCCTCCACGGGTCGCTAGAGTCTGCGCATGCCTGACGCCGGTAGCCAGTCCAGCACCGTGATCCCCACCGACGCACCGGCCGTCGAGCCCACCCGAGTGACCCGGCGCGAGCCCGTCCGCGTCGACGAGGTCCGCGTGCTCGACGGGCCCAACCTCTACTTCGCCCGCCCGGCCATCAAGGTCATCCTGCATCTGCCCGGCTATCTCGACCTCAAGCGCACCGAGGCCGAGGCGCTGGGGCACCGGCTGGGCATGCGTTCGGTCCGTCCCGGGCGCCGGGGCACGGCGCTGCGCCAGCGCTTCGTCATGCGCGTCATCCGCACCGTCATGCGACGGGTCGGCACCGAGATCGGCACGGGGCGGCTCGGGGTCCGGGTCCGCGCCGGCCAGACCGTCGAGGACATCGTGCTGGCGTTCCCATGGATCCACCGCACTCGGGGCCGGGCTGCAGGCGAGCAGATCGGTGTGGTGCTCGCAGGCCTGCTCGCCCGCACCCAGCGTGCGGATGAGGTGATCGAGGCGGCCGCGGTGGCCATCATGGCCTCGCCCGACGGTCCGGGCCCCAACGTCATCACCCCGACCGTGCCGGTGGCATCGGTGACCGGGACGAACGGCAAGACGACGACGACGCGGCTCATGGCCCACATGTGCATGACGGCCGGTCTCACGACAGCGTGGAGCTCCACGGACGGGATCGTCGTCATGGGCGAGACCAAGGAGGACGGCGACTTCTCCGGACCCGCAGGCGCCCGAGGCGTGCTCGAGACTCCGGGGCTCGACATCGGCATCCTCGAGACGGCCCGCGGAGGAATGCTGCTCAAGGGCATGGGCGTCACCGAGAACGACGTGAGCGTCGTGACCAACGTCAGCGCAGACCACCTCGGCCTGCAGGGGATCGACACGCTCGACCAGCTCGCCGAGGTCAAGGCCATCGTCACCACCGTCACCAAGCCGCAGGGATGGGTCGTGCTCAACGGCGACGACCCGCGGGTCTGGGCGATGCGTCACGGGATCAAGGCCAAGCCCTGGGCGTTCAGCCTCGACCCTGCCTCACCGGCTCTGTGGGAGTCGATCAACATGGGCGGGCGCGGCATCACCGTGCTCGACGGCGAGATGGTGGTGTTGACGCCGAACGGCGACCCCGACCGGCTCGTCAAGATCGTCGACGTGCCGATGACGATGAGCGGGCTCTCGCGCAACAACATCGCCAACGCCCTCGCCGGCGCGGCCGCCGCGCTCGGCCTGGGGGTGGCCCGGTCTGCGGTGGTCGAAGGGCTGCGCACGTTCGCCCCCGACCCCCAGCACAACTGGGGCCGGCTCAACACCTACACCCTGCCTCTGGACGGCGGCGGCAAGGCCACCGTGATCATGGACATGGCCCACAACGAGGCGGGGCTCGAGTCCCTGCTGGAGGTGGCTCGCGGGCTCGCCGCCCCGGGCGGGGCAGTCCGGCTCAGCCTCGGCTGCGCCGGCGACCGCGCTGATGACGCCATCATGTCGATGGGCGAGATCGCCGGCCGCGGCGCGGAGCAGGTCGTGCTCAAGATCGCCGAGCACTATCTGCGCGGTCGCGACCCCGAGGCGCTGCTCGGGCTCTTCCGGGAGGGGCTGGCCAAGGTCGGGGTCCTCGACGTGCCCGGCTACGGCACCGAGCTTGCGTCGTTCGAGGCCCTCGTTCCGCACGCCCTCGACGGCGACGTCATCGCGCTGATGTGCCACGCCGAGCGTGCCGAGGTCGACGGTTGGATCCGCGAGCACGACGGCAAGGTCGATGACGCCCGGGCGATCCGCCGCAAGGTCGTCGCCGCGCGTGGCGAGCACGAGCTCGAGTCGGAGATCGCGGCGCTGTGGCAGCTGGACGACGAGGACGCCCGTCTGGCCGCGGCCCAGACACTCGTCGACGAGCACCCCAACGACGCCCGGCTCGTCTTCGAGCTCGCCGGCGCCAAGGACTCCATGGGCGACGAGCAGGGGGCGATCACGCTGTACGAAGAGGCGCTCGCCGGTGGCCTCAAGGAGCCGCACCGGCACCGCGGCCAGCTGCAGCTCGCCTCGAGCCTGCGGGTGGTCGGCCGCGTCGCCGAGGCCCAGGCCATCGTCGCCGAGGTGCTCGAGACCCGCCCGCACAACACCGCGGCCCTCATGCTCCGCGCGCTGGTGCAGGCCGACCTCGGGCAGGAGCGGCAGGCCGTTGCGGACCTGATCCGGGCCACGCTCGATGCCACGACGGACGCCGACACGCAGTCGTACCGCCGGGCGCTGCGTGCCTACGCCGACGAGCTCGCGCCGTCCACCACCACCGACTGATCCACCGACTGATCCACCGACCGAACCACCGACCGAACCACCGACTGATCCGCAGACTGAACCGCCGGCTGAGCAGCCTCGTGATCCGGGCCGAGTGTCAGTCTGCGGATCAGGCGGCATCCGTGGTCGTCAGCACGACGCTGTATGCCGCCTGACCCGCAGGCTGATCCGCTCAGATCGCGGTGTCGTCGGCGCGCTCGGGCGCTGGCTCTGCCGGCACCGCTCCGAGGGCTTCGCCCTCGGCCTCCTCGCCCTCGGCCTCGGCCGTCTCGGTGAGGGTGCTGGGGTCGAGGTCCGGGTCACTCGTGGCGGCGGCCGCCGCTCCGATCCGGGCGCCGGCCTGGGCGTGCTTGGTCCGCTCCTCGAGCTCCGCCACCACCATCGAGTGCTTGTCGACACACATCACGACGAGGTCGCCAGGGTTGGTGCGCGCCAGGACGTGCCGCGTGGCCTCGAGCTCGTCGAGCACGATCTCGACCTGGCGGCAACGAGCGCCTTCCTGCATCGCCGCCCGCGCGCCCTCGGCGACGAGCGCCGCGGTCTCGCCGGGTCGGCGTCCCCGCAGCCGGGCGTCCTCTCGCACGACGAGCACGTCGAAGTGCTGTGACGCGACGGCCCCGAGCTCGCGGATGTCGTCGTCCCGACGGTCGCCCGCGGCGCCGATCATGCCGATGCGCGAGGACTTGGCCAGGTCGGACTGTCCGCTCTTCTGAGCGGCATACCGGTCGACGAACGTGCCGAGCTCCTTCATGCCCGCCGCGTTGTGACAGTAGTCGACGAACACCTCGGCGTTGTTGACGTGGACGAGGTTGAGCCGGCCCGGGGACAGGTAGTACGTCGTGGCGAAGGTGCGCAGGCCCTGCCTGATGTCGTGCAGCGGCGCGCCGGCCGCGAATGCGGCACCGGCGGCCGCGAGCGCGTTGGCGACGTTGAAGCGGGCCGCCCCGCCGAACGTCGACGGGAGCAGGTGTGTCCACGCGAGCTGCATCGAGCGGCGTCCGTGCTTGATGACCATCATCTCGCCGCGGTCGCTGGGCTCCAGCACGACGGCGCGTCCGCCACGGCGGCAGTAGTCGTCGACGAACTCGCGGACCTCCGTGCCCGGCTCGGACATCGTGAACCACACGATGCCGCCGGAGCACCGGCGCCGCATGTTGCGGACATGCGGGTCGTCTGCGTTGAGGACGGCGAAGCCGTCACGCGGAACCGCCTCCACGATGACCGCCTTGACGTCGGCGAGCTGCCTGAGAGTCTCGATTCCCTTGAGCCCCAGGTGGTCCGGGGCGATGTTGGTGACCACGGCGATGTCGTTGCGGTCGTAGCCCAGGCCTTCACGCAGGATGCCGCCGCGGGCGACCTCCATGACCGCGAAGTCGACGCGGGGGTTCTGCAGGACCATCCTCGCGGAGCGAGGTCCGGACGCGTCGGCCTTGATGACGAGCCGCTCGTCGATGACGACACCGTCGGTGGAGGTCATGCCGACCTTGCGCCCGATGCCCTTGAAGATATGAGCGATCATCCGCGCCGTCGTCGTCTTGCCGTTGGTGCCGGTCACGGCCACGATCGGCACTCGGGACGTGGACCCGGGTGGGAAGAGCAGGTCGACGACCGGCTTGGCGATGAACTGCGGCTCGCCGACGGTCGGGTGGGTGTGCATGCGGAAGCCGGGCGCTGCGTTGACCTCGCAGATCGCGCCACCGGTCTCGCGCACCGGGTAGGTGATGTCGGGGCAGATGAAGTCGATGCCGGCCACGTCGAGCCCGACGATACGGGCGGCCTCCTCGGCGATCTCGACGTTGTCCGGGTGGGCGTCGAAGGTCCGGTCGATGGAGATGCCACCGGTGGACATGTTGCCGGTCAGCGCCAGCTTGACCATGTCGCCCTCGCCCGGCACCGCCTCCAGGGTCAGGCCCTGGCCGGCGAGGATCTCCTTGGCGTTGGCGTCGACCTTGATCTTGGTGAGCACCTTCTCGTGCCCGACCCCTCGTCGGGGGTCCGCGTTGGTGATCTCGACGAGCTCGGCGACCGTGTGAGTGCCGTCTCCGATCACGTGGGCCGGCACCCGCTCGGCGATGGCCTGCATGCGGCCACCCACGATGAGGCACCGGTAGTCGCGGCCGGTGACGAAGGACTCGACGATGATGGTGCCCCGGCGCGACTCGGCCTTGGCGATGTCGTAGGCCTTCTCGACCTCGTCGTCGCTCTGGAGGTTGAGGCAGACGCCGCGGCCGTGGTTGCCGTCGAGCGGCTTGACGACGACGGGGTAGCCGATCCGGCGCGCTGCGTCGAGGGTGCCTCGCAGGGTGCGCGCGGCCTCCTGCTTGGGCACGGGCAGGCCCGCAGATCCGAGCAGCTTGGTCGTGAGGTCCTTGTCGCTGGCGATGTCGACGGCCAGCGCACCCGTCTTCGACGTCATCGTCGCTCGGATCCGCTGGGCGTGCACGCCCTGACCGAGCTGGACCAGGGAGGCCGCGTTGAGCCGGATGAACGGGATGTCGCGGGATGCGGCCTCCTCGAGGATGGCCGCGGTCGACGGGCCGAACGCGACGCGGTCGGCCTGGCGCAGGAACGCGTTGAACTCCGTCTCGAAGTCGAACCCGTCAGACGGGTCGACGAGGTGGTTCATGAGGCGCACCGACAGGTTGCCGGCGGCGACGCCGACGGTCTCGTCGGTGTACCCGTAGATGATGTTGTACTGGCCCGGCTTGCCCTTGACTCCGCGGGTCTTCCCGCGCCGCTGGTCGTGACCGGCGAGGGTCTGCAGCTGCAGGGCGACGTGCTCGGCGACGTGTCCGAGCCAGGTGCCCTCGCGCAGGCGTTCGACGAAGCCGCCACGGCGGCCCAGCGAGCAGGTATGCCGCTCGAGCCCCGGGACGAGCTCGAGCAGCCGGTCCGTGAAGCCGGGCAGCGACACCGTCGGGTACTCCTCGAGGCTGCCCAGGTCGACCACGAGGTGGATCGCCTGCTGGTACGACCACACGTTCGGCCCGCGGTAGATGCGGGTCTCGATGATCTTGAGGTCCGGGCGAGCCGGTCCGGTCGGGGTCGGTACCTCGACGGGCATGCATTTCCTCCTGCGGGGCTCAGTGGGCGGCGCTGCTGGTCGAGCGCGCCGCCCGGACCTTGGCCGGGACGACCGCGCCCTCGATGTCCGGGTGACGCTCGACGAAAGCGGTCAGCTCGACGTGCTCCAGGTCGAACGTACTGCCCGTGGGCAGCGAGTGCACGACTGCTCCCGAAACCAGCAGCGGGGCTCCTCGGCGAGCGTCGGGGGCATCGGTGATGGCGTTGCGGGCGTTGACGAGAAAGATCGACCCAGCGCCGATGACGGACATCACCCGTCCGTTGCGGATCTCGGCGGCGGTGTTCTCGTCGATCCCCATCCCGAGCAGGTTCGGTGACGCCGCGACCATGGACATGAGGCGCCCGTACCGCCCGCGCTGCTCGAAGTGCTGGTCGATGATGACGTCCTCGACGAGCCCGAGGCCCGCGGAGATCTGGCTCGCGCGCTGGCGGGGCGTGAGGCCCTCCTCGCCGAGCGAGATCATGAACCGGCTCATGATCGACGCGCCGGCCGACGTCCCCGCCACGACCGCGCCGCGGTCGTAGGCGCGGATGATGGCGTCGCCGACCGGCGTGCCGACGACGTTCTGGGCCAGCTTCACCTGGCTGCCGCCGGTGATGAAGATGCCGGTGGCCGCATCGAGGGAGGCGACCATGGACGGGTCGTTCGCGTCCCGACGGGTGACGGGGTGCACGACGGAGACGTCGCCGCCGCGCAGTCGGGTGAACACGTCGCGGTAGGACTCGGACACCTCGTCGGCGAACGCCGAAGCGGTCGGGACGACGACGATGTGGGACCTGCGTCCTCCGGCGAGCTTGACGAAGCGCTTGAGCACGACCGACCGGCCGATGCGGTCCTCGGCCCCACCGATGACCAGCAGGGTGCGCCGGACACCGGTCGCCGATGCCGACGGGGACGCCGGCGGCCCCGAGGGCGGGTCGCTTCGCATCGCGCCAGCCTAGTGACCGGCGTGCGGCACCGGCGGAGCCTGCGTCGGCGTGCCGTCGTCGAGATCGGCCTCCTCGATCTCCTCGCGCGAGATCCCCAGCAGGTAGAGCACCGAGTCGAGATAGGGCACGTTCACCGAGGTCTGGGCCCGCTTGCGCACGAGGGGCTTGGCGTTGAAGGCCACTCCGAGCCCGGCGATGTCGAGCATGTCGAGGTCGTTGGCGCCGTCGCCGATCGCAACGGTGCGGCTCAGGGGGAGCCCTTCCTGAGTTGCGAACTCGCGCAGCGCGGCGGCCTTGCCGGCTCGGTCGACGACGTCTCCGACCACCCGCCCGGTCAAGGTGTCGTCCACGATCTCGAGCTGGTTCGCGCGCACGTGGTCGATGCCGAGGTCGGCGGCAAGAGTGCCGACGACCTCGATGAACCCGCCGCTGACGAGGCCCAACGTGAAGCCGAGCCGCTTCAGGGTGCGGACCAGGGTTCGCGCCCCCGGGGTCAGCTCGACCGTCGCCCGGACGTCCTCGATCACCGACGCGGGCAGACCGGCGAGCGTGGCGACCCGGGCCCGCAGCGACTCCTCGAAGTCGAGCTCACCGGCCATCGCGCGCGCCGTCACCTCGGCTACCTCGGCCTCGCGGCCGGAGTGCGCCGCGAGCAGCTCGATCACCTCTTGCTGGATCAGGGTCGAGTCGACGTCGAGCACGACGAGCCGCCGCCCTCGGCGCGCGAGCCCGCCTGGGGAAACGGCGACGTCGATGCCTGCCGACGTGGCGGCCAGGGCGAGCTCGGTGCGCAGCGACCCGACGTCCGCTCCCGAGATGTCGAACTCGACGGTGGTGACGGGGTAGCGCGACAGCCGCCGGATCCGGTCGATGTTGGCTCCATGGTCGGCGATCCGGCTCGTGACGAGCGAGACCGCGTCCGCCTTCAGTGGCGCCCCGAGGACGACGACTGCGGCGCGTCCCTGGCGCGGGCGCGCACCGTCGCCGGTGCCCTCGACGACGGTGAGGGCAAGGCCGAGCCGGTGGGCCGCCACGGCGGCTGCGTCCCGGAGCTCGTCGACGTGCTCACCGGTGCGCAGCAGGAGCGCCAGTGTGAGGTGCCCGTGGACAACGACCTGCTGGATGTCGAGGACGTCAGCACCCACTCCCGACAGGGCTCCGAGCAGGGTTCCCGCGACTCCCGGCCGGTCGGCGCCGGTCACGGTGATGCTGAGGGTCTTGCTCTCGACAGGGTTCGGTGCGGTCACTTGCGTCAGGCTAACCACCGCGTATGCCGCCCTGCCGCGCCTTCCGGCATGCGGCCCTTGACCCGGTCCGGGTCAGGCGTGGGCGTTGACCTCGTCGCGCCACGCGACGAGGTCACGCACCCGACCGAGGTCGGGGTGCGCGGCCGAGAGGCTGGCGGTAAACAGGCGGGTGCCGACGTCGTAGAGCTGCTGGGCGTTGCCGGCGTAGTCGCCGGACTGGTCCGGGTTGCGCCCGGGGACGAAGGCCACGCCGGCGGAGCGCTCGATCTCGAGGGGGTCGCGTCCACGGCGGGCGCACCATTCGTCGAGGACGCGGTGCTTGTGCGCGATCTCCTCGGGCCCGCCGAAGCCGTGCCAGATCGTCGCGTGCTCGGCGACGATGCGCAGCGTCTTCTTCTCGCCCCCGCCGCCGATGAGGATCGGGATGTCCCGAGTCGGCGCAGGGTTGAGCCGGGTCCAGCGGTCCCGGATGACCGGGAGGTCACGGGCGAGGTTGTCGAGGCGGCTGCCGGGCGTGCCGAAGTCGTAGCCGTACTCGTCGTAGTCGAGCTGCTTCCACCCCGCCCCGATGCCGAGGATGAGCCGGCCACCGCTCATGTGGTCGACGGTGCGGGCCATGTCCGCGAGCAGGCTCGGGTTGCGGTACGAGTTGCACGTCACCAGCGCGCCGATCTCGACCCTCTCGGTGGCCTCCGCCCAGGCGCCCAGCATCGTCCAGCACTCGAAGTGAAGGCCGCCCGCGTCCCCGCTCAGCGGGAAGAAGTGGTCCCAGTTGAGGAGGATGTCGATCCCCAGCTCCTCGAGCGTCGAGACGAGCCGGCGGATCTCGGCCCACGTGGCGTGCTGCGGCGGGATCTGGATCCCGACACGCGCCGGACGTGGGTCGGCGGCGCTGGTGGGAGGGGTCTGGTCCGGGGTCATTTCCGGGGTCACTCGCACTCCTAGGGAGATCCGATGGCGGTGAATGCCTCACCGGCCTCGACGACCGTATACGACACGGGCCGGCCGCCGGCCAGCTAATTACCGCACGCGGGGCGTCGCCAGGACGACCAGCCAGTTCCAGCTCGCCCCGGGGCGAGCCGAGAGGTCGAGGACGGACAGGTCCGCGCCTTCCACGGCATCGCGGAGCGGGTCCGCTCGCCAGTACTGGAACCAGCGCGGAAGACCGAGCTTGTGGTCGCTCCACTCGGCGCCGTCACCGGCCTTCACGGTGAACCCCAGCAGACCGCCGGGGATAAGGGCCCCGCGCACCTTGGTCAGCACGTCGTGCAGCTGCTCGGGCGTGAGGTGCAGGAAGACGGCGTTGGCGAGCACAGCGGCATACGGGCCGTGGCGGTCGTCGACCAGAGGATCAGTCAGGACGTCCAGGACCTCGGCATCGTGTCCCGCCGCACGTTGCATGTCGACGAACGCCCTGGTGGCATCGGTGCGCCGCACCCGCCGGCCCAGCCGCTCCAGACTGTCCGAGTCGCGGCCGTGGGCGCTGCCGATCTCGAGCACCTCACCCGGCGGCGCCAGCGCCGCAAGCCGCTCGACGAACGGGTCCGGAGTCTGCGTTTCCTGCCCGGTCTGGGACCGGTACACCTCTGCGCGCGCCTCGTATGCCGCAAGCGTCGTGGCGTTGTCGGACTGCCTGGACGCGGGTGCGGTCACCGTGTGACGACCTGGTCCTTGCCGACGACGACGATCCCCGTGTCAGTGACGTGCAGCCCTCGGGCCCGGTCGTGCTCGTGGTCGATCCCGATCTGGCAGCCCTCGGGGATGACGGCGTTCTTGTCGATGATCGCCCGCCGGATCTGGGCGTGCCGGTTCACCGTGACGTTGTCGAGGATGACCGAGCCCTGGATGCTCGCGTACGAGTGCACGTGCACCAGGGGCGACAGGACCGACGCGTAGATGTGCGCGCCCGAGACGACGACGCCGGGGGAGACAGCCGAGTTCAGGGCCTCGCCGATCCGGTCGCCGCTGCCGTGGACGAACTTCGCCGGGGGGTAGGGGCTGTGCTGGGTGTAGATCGGCCACTCGTAGTTGTAGAGGTTGAAGACCGGGTGGATCGAGATGAGGTCCATGTGGGCGTCGTAGTACGACTCGATCGTGCCGACGTCGCGCCAGTAGCCGCCGTCGCGCTCGGTCGAGCCGGGGACGACGTTGTCCTTGAAGTCGTAGACGCCCGCCTCACCGCGCTTGACGAAGTCGGGCACGAGGTCGCCGCCCATGTCGTGGCTGCTCGACTCGCGGTCGTGGTCTCGTGTGACGGCCTCCTCGAGCGCGTCGGCGGTGAAGACATAGTTGCCCATCGAGGCGAGGACCTCGTCCGGGTTGTCAGGCAGCCCCTGCGGGTCGCTGGGCTTCTCGCGGAACGCGGCGATCTTGGACGGGTCGCTCGGGTCGACCTCGATGACACCGAACTGGTTCGCCAGCGAGATCGGCTGGCGGATCGCGGCGACCGTGCACGCTGCACCCGTCTCGATGTGCTGGTCGACCATGGCGCTGAAGTCCATGCGGTAGACGTGGTCCGCCCCGACGACGACGACGATCTCGGGCCGCTCGTCGTGCATGAGGTTGAGGCTCTGGTAGATCGCGTCGGCGCTGCCGAGATACCAGTTCTTGTCGACGCGCTGCTGGGCGGGCACGGTCGTGACGTAGTTGCCCAGGAGCGTCGACATCCGCCAGGTCTTGGTGACATGGGCGTCGAGGCTGTGGGACTTGTACTGCGTGAGGACGACGACCTTGAGGTAGCCCGAGTTGACGACGTTGGACAGCGCGAGGTCGATCAGCCGGTAGATGCCGGCGAACGGCACCGCGGGTTTGGCCCGGTCCGCTGTGAGCGGCATCAGCCGCTTTCCCTCACCCCCGGCGAGCACGATGGCAAGGACTTTCGGACCAGCGGATGGGCTTCGTCGGGCCATGACGTCACCCTAGGGCCATCGTCGGCACCCCGGCAGGTTTGTCCGCACTGGGGTCGCGCTTTCTCCGTCGCGTCGCCGCTGCGCGCGAGCCGGCGGGGCTAGGGTCAGATCGTGCGCGTCGACATCCTCAGCAAGGAGTACCCGCCCGCCATCTACGGGGGCGCCGGCGTCCATGTGGCCGAGCTCGTCCGGGCGCTGCGCGCGCGCGGTGACCTCGACGTCCAGGTGCGCTGCTTCGGGGCCCCGCGTGACGAACCCGGCACCACGGCATACCCCGACCTCCCCCAGCTCGCACAGAGCAACCCGGCCCTGCAGACCCTTGGTGTCGACGTCGCGCTCGCAGGTGACTGTGTCGGAGCGGACATCGTCCACTCCCACACGTGGTACGCCAACCTCGGTGGCCACCTCGCCTCGCTCCTCGGGGGTATGCCGCATGTCGTCACGGCACACTCGCTGGAGCCGATGCGCCCGTGGAAGGCCGAGCAGCTCGGCGGCGGCTACCGCGTGTCGTCCTGGGCCGAGCGCACGGCCTACGAGGCCGCCGCGGCAGTCGTCGCGGTGAGCGCCGGCATGCGCGAGGACATCCTCAAGAGCTACCCGACCCTGGATCCCGACCGAGTTCACGTGGTGCACAACGGGATCGACTCCCAGCTGTGGGTCCCAGACCGGTCCGACGCTGCCCGGGAGACCGTCCGCAGGCACGGCGTCGACCCCGACCGGCGGTCCGTCGTGTTCGTCGGCCGGATCACGCGCCAGAAGGGACTGCCGTACCTCCTGCGGGCCTGCGCCTCGCTCCCCGCCGACGTGCAGCTCGTCCTGTGCGCCGGCGCACCGGACACGCCTGAGATCAAGGCCGAGGTCGAGGGCCTGATGAACGACCTCCGCAGCCAGCGCGAGGGGGTCGTGTGGATCCCGGACATGCTGCCCCGCAACGAGGTCGTCGCACTGCTCAGCCACGGGACGGTGTTCGCGTGCCCGTCGGTCTACGAGCCGCTGGGCATCGTCAACCTCGAGGCGATGGCCTGCGAGCTCGCCGTGGTCGCGACCGCGACCGGTGGCATCCCCGAGGTGGTGGTCGACCGCGAGACCGGCTGGCTCGTGCCGATCGAGCAGGTGCAGGACGGCACCGGCACCCCGGTCGACCCCGAGCGGTTCGTGGCCGACCTGGCCGCCGCGCTGAACGAAGGCGTGGCCGACGTCGACCGCGCGCGCCGGTTCGGACAGGCGGGGCGACAGCGAGCCGTCGAGTCGTTCTCGTGGGCCTCGATCGGGGACCGAACGCTCGAGGTCTACCGGGCGGTCCTCGGCGGCGCATGACGGGCGCCTTCACACCCCGGCTGCCGTTCGACCAGGTTCCACCGGGCCTCCACGCCGCACTCGAGGCGGCGGTCGGCGCACGTGTGGTCGGCACCGAGTCGGTGCACGGTGGCATGTCGCCCGGACCTGCTGCGCTGCTGACGCTCACCGACGGCCGACAGGTCTTTGCGAAAACCGTTGCGGCGTCGATGAGCCCGAGCGCACACGAGTTCCATCGCCGCGAGCTGGAGGTGCTCCGTATGCTGCCCGGCTCGGTGCCGCACGCACCCCTGGTCGCGGGTTTCGAGCACGACGGGTGGGTCACCATCGTGACCGAAGCGGCTGACGGCACTGCCGTCGGGCCACCGTGGAGGTCGCAACACCTCGCGTCCGTCGCGGACGCCGTCGCAACGTGTGCGGGTCACGTAGGCATCGAGGGGCTGGCGCCGGCCGTCGAGCGGCTGCCGCCGTTGGACGGGTGGCGTGACCTGGTGCACGACCGTCCCGACGAGCTCGACGACTGGGAGCGCGCACACATCGAGAGCCTCGTCGCCATGTCGGACGGGTGGTCCATCTGGACGACCGGCCCGCATCTGGTCCATCTGGACGTCCGCTGCGACAACGCCGTTCCGCACGGCGAGGACGTGTGGCTCGTGGACTGGGCTTCGGCGTGCCATGGCGCGGCATGGGTCGACGCCGCGTCGCTGGCGCTCGACGTCGTAGCGTCCGGTCATGTCGGCGGACCGCAGGTGGCGCTCAGCACGGCGCGAGGGATGCTGGCCCGGCTGCCTTACGAGGCAACGCGATTCGTCGTGGCGGTCACTGGGATGTTCCGTTTCTACGCGCTGAAGCCTGAGCGGCCCGGACAGCCCACCTTCCGGGACTGGCAGCGCCGCCGGTCGGCGGCGCTGCGACCCCTGGTCGAGCGCCTCGTCAGCCGATGATCAGGTGATGAGGTGGCCGGCGAGGGCGTACTTCACGCCGAGCGCCCCGGCGGCACCGCCGAGGATCATCTCGAGGAGCTCGGCCGGCTTGGGGTAGTCCGGACCGAGCGCCGCCAGGTAGTCGTCGTGCGACGAGAGGGAAGCGACGGCGGCGTCGAAATGGTCGGAGACGTCGACCCAGTGCGTCGGCTGGGGGTCGCCGCAGACCAGCAGGCTCTTGGCCTTCCAGGGCTCGTGGCCCTCGTCGACGAGGCCCGGAAAGATCCATCGGTTGCCCGCGTCAGCTTTGGCATCGATGACGGCGAGGCCGACTGCCCGGTGGTCGGCCTGGTTGACGAAGCCGTTCGGGAAACGCTCGGCATGGGTGAGGCTGACGAGCAGGTCAGGCCGGCGGATCCGGATCTCGCGAGCGATCGCGCGGCGAAGCGGCAGACCATACTCGACGACGCCGTCCTTGAACCCGTCGAGGAACTCCACGACCTCGACGCCGACCTCTGCTGCACCGTCGCGCTCCTCCTGCTCGCGCAGCGGACCGGCCTCGTCCGGGTGGATCGTGTCGATTCCGGCCTCGCCCCGAGTGACCAGCAGGTAGGTCACGGTCTTGCCCGCCTTGACCCACCGGTCCACCGCGGCCGCGGTGCCGTACTCGAGGTCGTCCGGGTGCGCGGCGATGCACAGCACGGTGTCGAAGGTGGACTCGTCGAGCGGCGTGAGCTGCGGGAGCTGCGGGCTGTCAGTCATCCGGCCAATCTAGGTGACCTTGGACCGCGCGCGGCGGGATGTGAGGATGGGGCATGCTGACGATCGAGCTCGCCAAGCGCCTGACCGCGGCCGGTCTCGAGTGGAAGCCCGCTCGGGGCGACCGCTTCGTCGTGCCCGTGGACGGGATGGAGGAGGACGTCTTCGTCATCAGCGATCTCACCATCGACGTCCACCCCTTCCGCACGGGCGACGTCATCGGTTTCAACGGGACGACCGAGTGGGCGCTCGACAGCGTCGAGCGCAGCAAGGTGGTCTGGCTGCCGCGCGAGGACCAGCTCAGGGAGCTGCTCGGCGACGCGTTCGTGGCGCTGGAGCAGCTCGATGGCGGGTATGCCGTCGTGATGCGTTCCAGCGACGGCGACCTGAATCGCCATGCCGACATCGACGCCGAGCGAGCTTACGCCAGAGCGGTGCTGGCGCACCTCGAGCCGGCCGAGCCCGGCCGCGAGGGCTAGGCGCTGGGTCAGGCCGGCCGCCAGCCGGCGATCGACATCACCGCGATGTTGGTCGCGTCCGACAGCGCCGCGTCGGCGTCAGCACCGAGGTCGCGAAGCAGGAGGTCCCGCGCGTGGGCCGTGCCGGCGTCGAGCCCGCCCGACCCGAGCGCGGTGAGGCCGGACGCGCGGTGTGCCATCCGCGAGACGTTGCCGGCGAGTGCCATGATCCGCAGCGCGCGCCCCGACGTGCGTGGCGGGATCCCCCACAGGGCAGTGTCGAGGTCGGACTCTGCCTCCGCGCGCGCCTGCGCACCCCACGGGTGGCCGCCGACCGACTCGAAACCGCTCGCGTGCTCGTGCAGCCGCGCGACGAGCTGCCGCTCGACGTCGCGAAGGTCGAGCATCTCCAGGCGATGACGCGGAACCGGGTCCGCGTCGTATGCGGTCCAGTCCACCCGGAGCCCGACGTCACCGGCGGGACCGAACTCGGACAGGGTCGGGACGAGCACTCCACCGAGGCCCGCGACGAAGACGCACTCGCCGGCCGAGGCTGCGTGGGCTGACGCCGCGACCGAGCCGGGCGGCATACGGCTCGTGTCGCCGGGGCGAGGGAGCGCGACGAACACTGCCCGCTCGCCCAGGTCGCGCCACACGTCCAAGCGGGCGAGGTCTCCGGCGACATGGTCGACGTCCGGGAAGGCGCGCGAAAGCGCCTCCGGGGTAGTGACATCGCCCCGCCAGGCCGCGGTCACCCAGAGAGCGAGGCGGACTGAGGCGGGCAGCTCGGGCACCCCGCCATCGTAGGGTGCGCCCCCGGAGCCGCGGCCGTGCCGTGTCATAGGGTCGAGCCATGAGCAGTCTTGAGCGCTCCTCGGAAGGTGATCTCGCATGAGCGATGTCCTCGCCTTCGCCGGAGTGACCGTTCGACGCGGCGCGACGACGCTCGTCGACGACGTGACGTGGGAGGTCGAGGAGGGCGAGCGCTGGGTCGTGCTCGGGCCGAACGGCGCGGGAAAGACGACGCTGCTGCAGATAGCCGCAGCGCGGATGCACCCCACGACGGGGGTCGCCGGAGTTCTCGGCGAGGTGCTCGGCGCGGTCGACGTCTTCGAGCTGCGGCCGCGGATCGGCCTGGCCAGCTCCTCGATGGCCGAGCGAATCCCCGGCGACGAGATCGTCGGGAACGTCGTCGTCACGGCGTCCTACGGCATCATCGGCCGATGGCGGGAGACCTACGACGAGGTCGACTATGCCCGCGCGATGGAGCTGCTCAAGGCGCTCGGGGCCGACCATCTCGCCGACCGCACCTACGGCACCCTCAGCGAGGGTGAGCGCAAGCGTGTCCAGATCGCCCGGGCCCTGATGACCGATCCCGAGCTGATGCTGCTCGACGAGCCGGCCGCGGGGCTCGACCTCGGCGGCCGCGAGGACCTCGTGCGGCGGCTCGGCGACCTTGCTGCCGACACCGAGGCCCCGGCCCTGGTCCTCGTGACCCACCACGTCGAGGAGATCCCACCGTCGTTCACCGACGTGCTCATGCTCCGCAACGGGCGCGTCGTTGCGGCCGGTCCGCTCACGCTGACCCTTACCGCCGAGAACCTCACCGCCACCTTCGGGATGCCCCTCGTGCTCGAGCGCCACGGCGAGCGCTGGTCGGCCCGAGCAGCCACCTGATCGTGACCTCATCGGGCGCCTCCGGCCGTAGGTGCCGACAGGGAACTGAGGCAGACTTAGAGACGTCACAGGAGTGACGCACGGGACGTCGGCGTCCTGGCGCCGACACGATGAAAGCAGGGTGGGAACGTGTTCGAGGGGCAGGCATGGCTGGTCTGGCTCGGGTCGGCCCTGGTGTTCGTGGCGATCGAGGCGGTCACCGCCGACTTCACCTTCCTGATGGTCGCCGGCGGCGCTCTCGGAGGCAGTGCGGCGGCTGCGCTCGGCGCTCCCGTCCTGATCCAGTCCATCGTCGCGGCGGGCGTGACCATCGCTCTGCTCCTGACCGTGCGCCCCTGGCTCAAGAAGCGGTTCACCGTCCACGAGCAGCACCTCATGGGAGCGGCTGCGCAGATCGGCCGGTCGGCCGTGGCCCTCGACCGTGTGACCCCCGCAGGGGGCCGGGTCAAGCTGTCCGGCGAGACCTGGTCGGCCCGCACGCTCAACGGGAGCATCGAGCCCGGTGAGGAGGTCATCGTCGACTCCATCGACGGGGCCACCGCGGTCGTGAGCCGCGCCCGCGTCGTGGGCAGCTGATAGCTGCATCGAACGGGCTGGTCGTCCGACCAGCCCGCACCCGCCGCGCACCGATCGGGCAACCTCAAGCGCCCGAGCAACGCGGCTGATCAGGGAGAAGGTCGTGGACCCGGTACTCATCATCCCGCTGCTGATCCTCGTAGTGGTCATCATCGTCGTGCTGCGCACGGTGCGCATCGTGCCGCAGCAGACCGCGCAGATCGTCGAGCGCCTCGGCAGCTACAACAAGACGCTCACGGCCGGGATCCACTTCCTCGTGCCGTTCGTCGACAAGGTGCGGGCGAACATCGACCTGCGCGAGCAGGTCGTGTCGTTCCCGCCGCAGCCGGTGATCACCTCTGACAACCTCGTTGTCAGCATCGACACCGTCATCTACTACTCCGTCATCGAAGCCAAGTCGGCCGTCTACGAGATCGCCAACTTCATCCAAGGCATCGAGCAGCTCACCGTCACCACCCTGCGTAACGTCATCGGCTCCCTCGACCTCGAGCAGACCCTGACCAGCCGCGACCAGATCAACGGCCAGCTCCGTGGCGTCCTCGACGAGGCCACCGGCAAGTGGGGAATCCGCGTCAACCGGGTCGAGCTCAAGGCGATCGACCCGCCCGCGTCGGTGCAGGACTCGATGGAGAAGCAGATGCGCGCCGAGCGTGACCGTCGTGCCGCCATCCTCACGGCCGAAGGTGTCAAGCAGTCGGCCATCCTCACGGCCGAAGGCGAGAAGCAGAGCCAGATCCTGCGAGCCGAGGGTTCCGCCCAGGCACGCATCCTCGAGGCCCAGGGGCAGGCTCGCGCGATCCAGCAGGTCTTCTCGGCGATCCACCGTGGCAAGCCGACCCAGCGGCTCCTGGCGTACCAGTACCTCCAGGTGCTCCCGCAGATCGCTCGAGGCGACGCCAACAAGATGTGGATCGTCCCGTCCGAGCTGACCGACGCCCTCAAGGGGATCGGCAACGCACTCGGCGGCAACGACGCGCCTCGTTCCGATATCGATGACGAGCCGTGGGTCGAGCCCGAGCTCGACGATGCCTTCTCCGAGACGGTCCTCGAGGACCCGGCCAAGGCCCTCGCCGAGGCGCGCGGCCAAGCCGCCCAGGCCAGCGCCGAGTCCACCGAGCATGCCGCGCCGGTCGGGCGCCAGCAGCCCCCGATCCGGCACGGCGGCACCGAGGTCCCGCCGCCACCGATGGCCGCACCGCCCGTCGAGGCCAGTGGCGCCGGGGCAGCAGCCTCGGCGGCCGACCCCGACCCCGGCGACCTGCCGGAGCCGCCTGAGCTGCCGGAGGCGCCGACCCAGCGCTGACCTGCCACCAGTCCTGCCCAGTCCGGGCAGTGTGGACAGCCCCAATCGACACCCGGGCACCCCTTGTAGGGTGACCGGGTGTCGTTCTGGTCCGGGCTCGCCATCGCGCTCGCCGGCACCGGCGCAGGGATCATCAACACCATCGTCGGGTCGGGGACGCTGCTGACGTTCCCGACGCTGCTGTTCTTCGGGTACCCGCCCCTGGTCGCGAACGTGTCCAACAACATCGGCCTCGTCGCCGGGGGAGCCAGCGGCTCCTGGGGGTACCGGCACGAGCTCGTCGGCGCGAGCGGCACGCTGCGGCGGCTCATGCCGCTGTCCTTCGTGGGGGCCGTGGTCGGCGCCGGACTGTTGCTCGTGCTGCCGGCATCGGCCTTCCGCGCGATCGTGCCCGTGCTCATCGGCATCGCCGTCGTCCTCGTGCTCGTCGGGCCGAAGCTGCAGTCGCTCGCACGACCCCACGACGCTGCCCGCGAGCCGCGCTGGCACGCGCCGGCCATGGCCGCCGGAGTCTTCCTGGCCGGGGTCTACGGCGGCTACTTCGGCGCCGCGCAGGGCGTGCTGCTCATGGGAATCTTCAGCGCGCTGTCCGCCGAGCCCATCCAGCGACTCAACGGCTACAAGAACGTCCTCGCCCTCGTCGTCAACTTCGTGGCCGCAGTCGTCTTCATCCTCTTCGCCCGCGAGTACATCGACTGGCTCGTGGTTCTGCTGATCGCGACGGGGGCCTTCCTCGGGGGCATCATCGGCGCCCACGTCGGCCGCCGGATCCCGCCCGTCGCGCTGCGATGCATCATTGTCGTGATCGGCGTCGTTGCCGCGGTCAAGCTCATCTGGTTCCCCTGACCGGGTGCAGACCTTCGAGCACTAGCCTGTCGGCGTGCCGATCGAGATCACTGACGCCGCCGACCCGCGGCTGGAGGACTACGTCGGGCTGACCGACGTCGCCCTCCGCCGCCGCACGGAGCCCGAGCGCGGTCTCTACATCGCTGAGAGCGAGAAGGTGATCCGGCGTGCCCTGCGCGCCGGGCACGCCCCTCGGTCGTACCTCATGGCGAGGAGATGGCTCGACGACCTGTCGGACGTCGTCGCCGACGCTGAAGCCGCCGGTGTGCCCGTCTTCGTCGGCGAGCACGACGTCCTCGAGCAGCTCACCGGCTTCCACCTCCACCGCGGCGCCCTTGCGGCGATGCAACGTCCCGTCCTGCCAGAGGTCGCGAACCTCGTCGCCGGTGCCCGACGCGTGGTCGTCCTCGAGGACATCGTCGACCACACCAACGTGGGCGCCATCTTCCGCAGCGCCGCGGCGCTCGGCGTCGATGCCGTGCTCGTGACGCCACGATGCGCCGACCCCCTCTACCGGCGTTCCATCAGGGTGTCCATGGGCACGGTCTTTCAGGTGCCCTGGACACGAATCAGCCCGTGGCCCAACGGAATTGACACTCTTCGCGAGGCAGGCTTCACCGTCGCAGCCATGGCTCTGTCCGACGACTCGGTGTCCCTCGACGAGCTCGAGTCGAACCCTCCGGAGCGGGTCGCAGTCGTTGTCGGCGCCGAGGGCGACGGCCTGTCCCGTCGCACCGTCGCGGCCGCGGACCTCACCGTGCGCATCCCGATGGCCGGCGGCGTCGACTCTCTCAACGTGGCCGCCGCGTCGGCGGTGGCGATGTGGGCGCTGCGCGTCCGCGGTCCGCGCTAGGTCGGATCGGCCACGGAGACCAGCGAATCCGTGAGACAACGCGGTTTCAGCGCGCCAATCTCCTTGGGGGTCTGACAGACTCACCGCGTGGCTCGAACCGAAAGACAAGAGTCGGAGCGCGTCCGTCGTGCTCGGCGGAACCGGCGTGCACTGCTGATCTGGACGGCCGTCGTCTGCAGCGGCATCCCGATGATCTTCTGGTACCTCCAGACCCGGGCCATGGCCGCGTCGTCCCACGATGGTCCGGTGGACGCATCGCAGTGGTGGAAGCCGGCGCTCGCGTGCTGGGTGACGACGGCCGTCGCCTGGTTCGTCGGGCGCCACCTGCTCCTGCAGTACCTCGACAGTCGCGATCGGACTCGCGCGCTGATGGCAGACCTGCGGGGCGTCGAGCGTCGCGACGCCTGAGCCGGCCTAGGCGCGGACGAGGCGGTCGAGCAGCCGCTCGAGCTCGACGGCCGGGTCGTCGCAGAGCCCGCCGTGCACAGGTCCCGGCTGCACGACGGTCGAGCGCGGCGCGATGATCCAGCCGAACCGCTGGCCGGGCTTCTCGAGGGTCGGAAGGCCCTTTCCGGTCGCCCCACGGCATACGGCCCGGATCTGCTCGAGCATCGAGCGGACGCCGTCGAGATCGCACGTCGATGCGAGGGCCGACACCCGCCGCTCGTCCAGGTCCCAGGCGGCGTCGAGGAAGCCCGCGTCCTGGGAGTAGAGCACCACGCCGACGTTGATGAACTCCTCGCGGTCGACGCGCGGGACGAGCCTGAGCAGGACGTACTGGTAGGCGTTCACGCGGCGACCCCCGTCGGGAGCCATGCTGCCGCACCGTCCAGTCGAGCCCGCAGCATCTGCCGGTATGCCGCCCGCACCGCCGCAGCGTCGGCGAGGTCTGGGGTGGGCTCGATCCAGCCATCGGGCACCTGTGCGATCACAGCCTCGACCTCCTCCTCCGTCAGGAGTGCGGCGAGCTCGTCGTGACGTGCGGAGACGTCGCCGGCGACGTCGCGCAGGACATGGCGGGTCGCATCGAACGGCTGGGCCGCGAAGCGCTCGGGCGACGGTGCCTTGGACGGCCAGGAGTGGTGGAAGTAGAGCGCTGCGCCGTGGTCGATGGCCCAGGTGCGCCCGTGCCACACCAGCAGGTTGGGGTTGGACCACGTGCGGTCCACGTTGGCGGTCAGCGCATCGAGCCAGATGATCCGCTCGGCGAGGTCGGCAGCAGGGGGTCGAGAGCCGTCGTAGCCGAGCGACCCGGGCAGGAAGTCGACGCCGAGGTTGGTGCCCACCGACGCCGTCAGCAGGTCCTGCACCTCCTCGTCGGCCTCGTACTTGGCGATACGCGGATCGAGGGTGATGACGGCGAGGTCGGGCACCGGCACGTCGACCAGCCGGGCCAGGCCCGCCACGATGACCTCCGCGACGAGGACCTTGAGGCCCTGTCCGGCGCCTCGGAACTTCATGACGTACGTGCCGTCGTCGTCGGCCTCGACGAGGCCGGGCAGCGAGCCGCCCTCCTTGAGCGGGGTCACGTAGCGGGTCGCGGTCAGCTCGGGCAGCACGGGGGTCACACTAGTGGCCGCTCGAGGTCGAGCCGGGTCGCCCGGGCCCAGGTGCGGCCCAGCAGGGTGGCCGCAGCGGCATACAGGCAGGCGAAGGCCATGAGCGGCCACCAGGCCAGCCCCGTCTCCGGCAGCAGCAGCGCCCCGAGCGCAGCGGCGAGCACCATGCCCGCGTTGTAGACCACGTCGTATGCCGAGAACGCCCGGCCCAGCAGGTGGTCGTCGACGTGTGCCTGCATGAGCGAGTCGACCGAGATCTTGACGCACTGCGAGGTGAAGGACACCACGAAGCCGATGACGACGATGCTCCAAGGCTGCATGAACGGGCCGAACACCGCACAGGTGAGAGCGCCGAGGGCGAGCATGCGGGCCGCGAACGGGACGGCGCTCAGGCGAGGTGCCAGCCACGGGGTCACGAACGCGGCCAGGGCGAAACCGACCGCGGACGCACCCGCGGCGATCCCGAAGCCGAGCGCACCGTTGCTGCCTTCGAAGGGGCCCCGGAAGAGCAGCAGCGACTGGAGCAGGAGGAACCCGAACGGGAGCCGGGTGAGGAAGACGAGAAGGAGCAGGACGCGGGCCCGCCGCGGCAGGGTCCGGACCGCCTCGACGAGGCCGGTGATGACCGACCGCGTGATGTGACCTATCGAGGGTGCGTCCCGCGTGTCGTCCGGGCCGATGAAGGGCAGCCGCGCGGCCGCCCACGCGGCGACGAGAACACCGGCAGCAGCCGCGATGACGACGACGGCGTCGGTCGCGCCGAGCGCGCGCAGCCCGGTGCCGACCCCGCCGCCGATGAGGTAGGCGATCGATCCGCAGGTCGGGGCAACGGAGTTCGCGCTGACCAGGCGGTCGCGGGTCACGACGTGGGGCATCGCGGCCGCGATGCCGGCGAGGATGAACCGGTTCACCGAGAAGACCAGCAGGACGAGGGCGAAGAACGCGGGACCGGTGTCCGAGCCCGTCACCAGCCCGGTGACCGCCAGCATCGCCGCGGCCCGGATGAGCTGGCTGACGATGATCACCCGGCGCCGCGGCCACCGGTCGAGCAGCACACCGACGAACGGCCCGAGCACGCTGTAGGGGAGCAGCACGACGGCGAACGCCAGCGCGATGCTGCGGGCGTCAGCGGCCTGCTCCGGGTTGAACAGGACATGGCTTGCCAGCGCCACCTGGAACAATCCGTCGCTGAAGGATGAGGTGACCCGGCTGACGAAGAGCCGACGGAAGCCCTGCAGATGCAGGAGGGTCCAGAGGGCGCGCAGGAAGGTCACGCGGCACAGCGTACGGTGGCGGGCCGAACGTGCGGTTACGTGTCGGTGCCGGCGCACGTCGCAGGCATGGCGAGTCTCATCGCGCGAGCCTGCCGATGAGCGCCGCCGCGCACGCGATGCCCGCGACGGCACTGCCGAGCAGCACGCCGAAGTCGAGCCAGTAGTTCGTCGGGGTGCCGATGAGCAGGCCACGCAGCGCCGAGACCTCGTAGGTCAGCGGGTTGACGTGGCTGACCACCTGGAGCCAGCCGGGCATGAGCTCGATCGGGTAGAGCGCGTTCGAGGCGAAGAACAGGGGCATGGTGATGGCCTGGCCGATCCCCATGAGGCGGTCGCGCCTCAGCGCGACGCCGGCGATGCTCAGGGACAGGCACGAGAAGAACGCCGCGCCGAGCATGACCACGGCCACGACACCGACGAGGTGGACCGGGTTCCACGACATCGCCACGCCCATGAGCGCGGCCACCACCACGACGATCGCTGCCTGAGCGACCGACCGGACGCCCGCCGCGAACGCCTTGCCGGCCACGAGCGCCGAGCGCGGGCTCGGCGTCACGAGGAGCTTGGTGAGCACGCCAGAGTCGCGCTCCCAGATGATCTGGATGCCGTAGAAGATCGCGATGAACAGGGCCGACTGGGCGATGACCCCTGGAGCGAGGAAGTCGAGATAGTCGAGGCCGCCAGTCGGGATGGCGCGGATGCGACTGAACGTCGTGCCGAAGATGACCAGCCAGAGGACGGGCTGGATGGCCCGGGTGAGCAGCTCGCTGCGGTCATGCCGCAGCTTCTGCAGCTCGACGAGGCAGAACGTCCCGATCCGGGACACCAGCAGAAGGACGCCGGTGCGTGCCTGCGAGTCAGCCGAGGCGACGCGCGGTTCGACGAGTTGCCCGGACACTGCGCAGCCCTCCCTTCTCTGTGGCGGCACCGTCGAGGTTCGCGCCGGTGTGGTGGCGGAAGACGTCCTCGAGCGATGCATCGTCACCCACATCGGACTTGAGATCGTCCGGGGAGCCCAAGGCGCGGAGCCGGCCGTGGTGCATCAGGGCGATGCGGTCGCAGAGCGCGTCCGCCTCCTCCATGTAGTGAGTCGTGAGCAGCACGGTCATCCCGTGGTCGTTCTGCATCTGCGCAACCCGGTGCCACACGCTGTCGCGGGCGACCGGGTCGAGGCCCACCGTCGGCTCGTCGAGCACGAGCAGGGCCGGGCGGTTGACCAGTGCCTGCGCCAGCTCGAGGCGCCGCACCATGCCTCCGGAGTAGGTCGAGGCGAGGCGGTGCTCGTCGGGGCGCAGGTCCACCATGTCGAGCACCTCGTCGACGCGCGCGCGTCGCTCGCGGCGTGGCACGTCGAAGAGGCGTGCGAACCACTCGACGTTCTGCCGCCCCGTGAGGTCGCCCTCGATGGACAGCGACTGCGGCACGTACCCGATCAGCCGTCGCACGCCCATCGCGTCCTCGCGCACGGAGCGGCCGAAGACCCACACGTCACCCACCTGCAGCGGCAGCAGCGTGTTGAGCAGGCGGATCGTCGTCGTCTTGCCGGCGCCGTTGGGCCCGAGCAGGCCGAAGCACTCGCCCGGCTCGACCGCGAACGTCAGGTCGTCCACGGCACGGAACTTGCCGAAGCTGAACGACAGACCCCGCAGGTCGAGCGCTGCGGTCATGTCCCGGCCTGGTCGAGGGCCGGCCTGGATCGCTCGGAGCGCTTGGTGGTCGGGTCGATGCTCGGCTCGGCCGCCTCCTCGTCCGGCAGGGCAGCAGCGACCCGCGCGAGCAGGGGGAGCGCCTCGGCCAGGCGCGCGCGGTCGCCCGCGCCGAGCTCGGCCAGCGCGGCGGCGGTTGCCTGCGCGCGGCGGTCGCGCCACTGCTCGAGGGTCTCGCGTGCCGCAGGAGTCAGGTGCAGCCGAGCGAGCCGGCGGTCGCGCTCGTCGCGGTCGCGGACCACGACCTCGAGGGCGACCAGCTGCCCCACGAGCGTCGAGACGGTGTTCGGGGCGAGTCCCAGCAGGGTCGCCGCATGGGCGACCGCCACCCCCGGGTTACGGCGGATCACGCGGACCAGCTCGAGCTGTGCGCCGGAGAGGGCCAGGTCGGGGAAGGGCGCCCCGACGAGACGCCGGGACCGACGTCGGAGAAGTCCGAGCACGTCGTAGAGGTCGTCGGCCAGCCGGGTCACCTGTGTGTCACTCACACCACGAGATTACGTCTGTTGCAGAGGTGTGGCCAACGAATCGCCCACGGTCGGTCCGATCCGTCCGATCGCCGCGAGAGAGCGACAGAGGGCCCAGGTCAGCGACCTGAGCCCTCCGCTTGGTGTCGAGGGGGGGACTTGAACCCCCACGCCCGTTAAGGGCACTAGCACCTCAAGCTAGCGCGTCTGCCATTCCGCCACCCCGACAAGGTGATGTGCAAGGGGCCCTAGGACTCCCTTGCGGCGAGGGGAAACGTTAGCACGGGGGCTGTCCAAAAGACCAAACGGGGCAGGTCCGCCCGAGGGACGCTCCGGCATACCCTGATCGGCATGACCGACGACCGACCCGCCGCCGACCGCATCCTCAGCCCGGAGGACGAGGTGGCCCGCATCTGCGCGGACCTGATCCGGATCGACACGTCCAACTACGGCGACGGCAGCGGCCCCGGCGAGCGCAAGGCAGCCGAGTATGTCATGGGCGAGCTGGCCGAGGTCGGCCTCGAAGCCGAGCTGCTCGAGAGCGAGACCGGGCGAGCCACCGTCGTGCTGCGCCTGGAGGGAGCGGACCCCACCCGCCCCAGGCTCGCTGTGCACGGCCACCTCGATGTCGTCCCCGCCAACGCCGCCGACTGGCAGGTCGACCCGTTCGCCGCAGAGGAGCGCGACGGCTGCATCTGGGGACGCGGCGCGGTCGACATGAAGGACATGGACGCGATGATCATCGCTAACCTGCGTCACTTCGCGCGGACCGGGACCAAGCCCGCCCGCACGACCACGTTCGTCCTGTTCGCCGACGAGGAGGCGGGCGGCGTCTTCGGCAGCCACTGGCTCGTCGACAACCACCCGGAGTGGTTCGAGGGCGTGACCGAGGCGGTGAGCGAGGTCGGTGGCTACAGCGTCACGGTGCCGACGCCGCAGGGGGAACGCCGGGCCTACCTGCTCCAGACGGCCGAGAAGGGCATCGCGTGGCTGCGCCTGCGGGCGCACGGGCGGGCCGGGCACGGGTCGGTCCCGAACGACGAGAACGCCATCGTCCGGCTCGCCGCCGCGATCGGCCGGATCGCGGCATACGAGTGGCCACATGAGTACATCGCCTCGGTCCGCGCGCTGCTCGACGGGTTGAGCCAGCTCACCGGCGTGCCGCGCGGCGGCGACGGTGGGTATGCCGCCGACCTCGAGCCGCTGCTCAGCGCGCTCGGTGGGGCGCAGGGATTCGTGCGGGGCACGCTTCGCGACACGGCCAACGTGACCATGCTCGACTCGGGGTACAAGCACAACGTCATCCCGCAGACCGCGAGCGCGGCGGTCGACTGCCGCTTCCTGCCCGGCCACGAGGAGCAGCTCATGGAGACGATCCGGCAGCTCGCGGGCGAGCACGTCGAGGTCGAGGTCGTCCACACCGATGTCGCGCTCGAGGCGCCGTTCGAGGGCGGTCTCGTCGAGGCGATGAAGCAGTCGCTGCTCCGCGAGGACCCGTCGGCCGCGATCCTGCCGTACTGCCTGTCGGGAGGCACCGACAACAAGGCGCTCGGCCGGCTCGGGATCCAGGGCTACGGCTTCGCCCCGCTGCGTCTGCCCGCCGACCTCGACTTCGCGCCGATGTTCCACGGCATCGACGAGCGGGTCCCGGTCGAGTCATTGCGGTTCGGCGCGCGGGTGCTCGGCGACTTCCTGCGGACCTGCTGACTGCGGACCGGTCGGGGCACTCGAGAGCCGGTCGGCCGGATCGGCCCGGTGGCCCGGTGGCCCGGTCAGGCCGTGCGCTCGACCCGCATGATGCGGCGGCGGAGCCACATCCGGCGCACGCCGCCCTCGTAGATGACGGTCCTGGCGAGCTCCCAGCGGCCGTACTCGGCATGGTCTCTGACCGCCTGGCGCGCCTCTGCCTTGGAGGTGTGCCGGTCGAAGGTGAGGACCCGGTACTCGTATTCGGTCATCGCCGCCATTGTGACACCAACGAGACCCGAACCCGGGCAGGCATGCAACATCCGCGCGGTAGCCTCATGCGGTCAGAGAAGGCCGCGCCGGGGAGGGTGCGGCACCAACGGGGTTCACCGCCTGGCGATGCCCGGCGTAGAGGGCCCAGGAGGGCAACACGTGAGACTCAACCTACGCCGCACCGCGGCTGCAGCCATCATCCTGCCGGTCGTCCTCGGCGCCGCCGCCTGCGGCAAGACCGAGACGCCGTCGACGGGCACAACCCAGTCCCAGAGCGCCTCGAGCACGGCCACAGGCGACTCGTCCGCGCAGCCGTTCAAGGACAAGGACGCGCTCGTCGCCGCGCTCAAGGCGGCCTCCGACGGCGCCACGACGGCCCACGTCACCATGGCGATGGATGCCTCCGGCGAGAAGATCAGCATGGTCGGCGACACGAAGGTCGACAAGACCAACCCGGCGATGCGGGTCTCCATGGACATGGGCTCGGCGATGAAGCTCGACATGATCCTCGTCGACGGCAAGGTCTACATGAAGGGCTTCCCAGGGCTGGCCGCGAACAAGTGGGCGGTCGTGGACAGCTCCTCGACGGTCGGCAAGCAGCTCGCGGAGTCCCTCAACCAGGCGGACCCGTCCAAGATGTATGACCAGTTCGACAAGGCCGTCACCAACGTGAAGTACGTCGGCGAGGACACCGTCGACGGCGACAAGACGTACAAGTACGACCTGACGCTCGACAGCAAGTCCATCGAGGACACGCTGCCGGCCGAGGAGAAGGGCAAGCTCCCGAAGACCCTCAGCTACACGGTCTGGGTCGACGAGAAGGACCACCTGCGCAAGGTCGTCTTCAGCCTGATGGGCGTCGACGCCGAGATGACGATGAGTAAGTACGGCGAGCCTGTGGACATCCAGGCGCCGCCGGCGAAGGACACGGTCAAGGCCCCGATGTGACCGGTCTTTCCCTCGGTCGATGAACGGCCTGGGAAGCACCGGTAAACGGTCCCGGCACGAGCCTCGCTCGTGCCGGGACCGTTCCGGTTTCGTGGCCCGAATTCGGTTCTCCTGCGTGGTTGGGTCCACTACGGTCGAAGCATGACCGACCCGCGTTCCGCCCTGGAGCAGCTCATCGCCGCCCTCGAGCGTCACTTCGAGGCCGCGAACGCGAGCCGCGACCCCGACCACCCCATGGTCGTCGCCGCCGCGCAGGATCTCGCCGAGGCTTTCGACGACTATGACGAGGCGCTGTACGACGCCACCGAGGTGGCGACACCGCTGGCGATCTACGGCGACGACTTCGATGGACACGAGGACGAGGACGGCACCGACGGCCGCGTCTACGCCGGTCTCGACTCCGACGACTACGAGGACGTCGCCGACGAGGACGAGGACGAGGACGAGGACGAGGACGACGACCTCGACGATGACGACGAGGACGACGAGGACGACGAGGACGACGAGGACGACGACCTCGACGAGGACGACGACTACGACGACGACATCGACTTCGAGGACGACGACGAAGACGAAGAGGACGACGACGAGGACGACGAGGACGAGGACGCTGCGATGCAGGACGGCGCGGACTCGCGCCGCTGAGGTCCCACCGCCGCGGTCAGGCTGACACGTCGTCCAGTGCGGTGACGATCTGCTCCGGCAGCTCCAGGTCGAGGCTCGACAGAGCCGTGCGCAGCTGGGCCGCGGTCCGAGCACCGACGATCGGCGCGGCCACTGCCGGTCGGTCGCGCACCCAGGCCAGTGCGACCTCCGCAGGCTTCACCCCGAGTCCGCGCGCCGCCATCGCCACCGCGTCGGCGACCCGGACGCTGTGCTCGTCGAGGAACCGCTCGGCGAAGCCGGGGAAGTCGGGTGACGCGGCTCGCGAGCCGGACGGTATGCCGCTGCGGTACTTCCCGGAGAGCACGCCGCGCCCGAGCGGCGACCAGGGGAGCAGGCCGATGCCGAGCGAGTCGGCAGCGGGTATGACCTCGGTCTCGGGAGCACGGCATACGAGGGAGTACTGAACCTCGTTGGCCACCAAGGGAACTCGCGCGCTCTCCAGGAGACTGAAGGCTCTCGCCGACTGCCACCCCGAGTAGTTGGACACTCCGACATAGCGCGCCCGCCCGGAGCCCGCCGCCCACTCGAGAGCCGACAACGTCTCCGAGAGTGGGACGTCGTCAGACCAGGTGTGCACGAGCCAGAGGTCGACATGGTCGGTGCCGAGCCGGCGCAAGGACGCCTCGAGCTGGGCCATCAGCCCACCGCGTGAGACGTCGACTCGCCGCTCGCTGCCCACCCGCGCCACGCCCGCCTTGGTGCAGACGACCACCTCGTCGCGCGACACCGTGCTGGACAGCAGGCCGCCGAGGATCGTCTCGGCGTCTCCGCCGCCGTAGCCGTATGCCGTGTCGATGAGGTTGCCTCCTGCGTCGACGAAGGCGCGCAGATGGTCGGCCGCATCGTGCCGGTCGACGGCGTTGCCCCAGAGCATGGTGCCCAGCGCCAAGGGGGTGACCGAGAGACCGGAAGAGCCGAGACGCCTGCGCATGTCCCAGACCGTAGTGCGTCGCGTCACGCCGTCATCGCGCGCCACGTCGGGCCCCGCGCCGATAGCCTGCGGCTCATGAAGATCGGAGTGAACCTGGGCTACTGGGGTCGCGGCACCTCGGGGGACGACCAGATCGCGATCGGCCGCGAGGCCGACCGCCTCGGGTTCGACAGCGCCTGGGTCGCGGAGGCGTATGGCTCGGACAGCCCGTCGGTGCTGGCGTGGCTCGGGGCGGTGACGGAACGGATCGGGCTCGGCTCGGCCGTGATGCAGATCCCGGCGCGCACGCCCGCGATGACCGCCATGACAGCGGCAACGATCGACACCCTGTCGCACGGCCGGTTCCGCTTGGGGCTCGGGGTGTCCGGGCCACAGGTGAGCGAGGGCTGGCATGGTGTGCCGTTCCGGCACCCACTCGGACGCACCCGCGACTACGTCGAGATCGTCCGGGCCGCCATCCGGCGCGAGACGGTCGCACACGACGGTCCGCACTACCCGCTGCCGCTTCCGGGCGGCCCCGGTAAGGCGCTCAAGCTCGCTGCCCGTCCCGCTCGCCCGGACATCCCGGTCTACCTGGCCGCGGTCGGTCCGAAGAACCTTCAGCTCGCCGGCGAGATCGCCGACGGCTGGCTGGCGATCTTCTTCAGTCCCGAGCACGCCGGTGAGCTGTTGGCCACGATCGAGGCGGGGCGCCGCGCCGGCGGCAAGGGCTCCGATGCCGACCCGATGGCCGGCTTCGACGTCGTGGCCACCACGCCGGTCATCCTGGTGGACGACGTGGAGACGGCTGCCGGCTTCGTCCGCGACTACTGCGCGCTCTACATCGGCGGGATGGGTTCGCGCGAGCAGAACTTCTACAACCAGCTCGCCTGCCGGATGGGGTTCGAGGACGACGCCGCTCGCGTGCAGGACCTCTACCTCGCCGGCCGGCATCGCGAGGCCGCAGAGGCAGTGCCACTCGACTTCATCGACGAGACGGCGCTGCTCGGCTCCCCGGCCCGCATCGCGCGCCGCATCCGCCGCTATGAGGAGGCGGGCGTGACGACCCTCGCCGTCGCGGCCAGCGGCGGCATGACCCGCGACCAGGCGCTCTCGACGCTGCAGGTCGTGGCCGGGATCGCCGGCCTCGAGCCTGCGGCGGCCGCCGCGCCGGCCGGTCGGGACCACGACCCCGAGAGCATCGCGGACCCGGACCCAGGGCCGCCTGTCAGCGGGGTGTCGGGATAGGCTGCGACACTGTGCCAAGCGGCCGCCTCGCCCCATCGGGACGCGGCCGGACCCCGATCCCGCGCAGAAGGCTCCCGCTGACCCATGGCTGATCTCAGCTACCTCGACGCCGTCATCCTCGGCGTCGTCGAAGGCCTCACCGAGTACCTCCCGGTCTCCTCCACCGCCCACCTCACCATCACCGAGAAGCTCCTCGGGCTCGAGGTGGATGACCCCGCGGTGACGGCATACACCGCCGTGATCCAGCTCGGCGCGATCGCCGCGACGCTGATCTACTTCTTCAAGGACATCGTGCGCTTCGCGGTCGCGTGGTTCCGCGGGCTGACGCGGTCCGAGGCCCGCACCGACCCCGACTACGGGCTGGCCTGGGCGGTCATCATCGGCTCGATCCCCGTCGGCATCGTCGGCTTCCTGGCCCGTGACGTGATCTCAGGCCCGCTGCGCAGCCTGTGGGTCGTCGCGGTGGCTCTGGTGCTGTGGAGCGCGGTCATGGTGTTCGCCGAGCGCCGGTATGCCGAGATCGAGGCCCGGGGCCGAGTGCGAGGCGAGCACTCCGTCACCCCGATCGACGGGCTCGCGATCGGGCTGATCCAGTGCTTCTCGCTCATACCCGGCGTCTCCCGGTCCGGTGCGACCATCTCCGCCGGCATCTTCCGCGGCATCGACCGTGTGACGGCGACACGGCTCAGCTTCTTCCTCGCCATCCCGGCGCTCTCCGCGGCCGGCCTCTTCCAGGCGGTCGAGGAGAAGGACGGGCTCGCGGCGTTGGGCGGCGGCCCCGTGGTCGTCGGCCTCGTCGTCGCCTTCGTCGTCGCCTACGGCTCCATCGCCTGGTTGCTGCGCTTCGTCGCGTCGAACACCCTCATCCCGTTCGTCTGGTACCGCGTGATCCTCGGTCTCGTGCTCGCCGCTTCGCTGACCGCGGGCTGGATCTCGGCGACCTGACGCGAGTCGCGGCAGTGACCAGGCGCTCACGCGACCGGGTGGGGTGGCTGGTCGAGTGAGCGCCCCATCTCAGGGGTCACGTGACCCCGTCCGCTCCACCGTCCGCTCACCGTCCGCGGCGGCCCGCTACAGCCAGCCGGACCGCTTGAACGCCCGGTAGAGCAGGGTGCAGGCCCCGGCCATGATGCCCAGCACGAGGAAGTAGCCATAGCGGAACTCCGACGAGCCGACATGGATGCTCGCGGACAGCTCGGGCATGTTCTCGAAGTTCATGCCATAGATCCCGGCGATCATCGTGGGCACGGCAGCGATCGCCACCCAGGCCGAGATGCGGCGCATGTCCTCGTTCTGCTTGACCGAGACGCTCGCGAGGTGCGCCGAGAGGATGTCGGTCAGGAGACGGTCGTACGACTCGACGTGGTCGTTGACCAGCCGCAGGTGGTCGGCGACGTCTCGGAAGAACACGACGAGCTCATTGTCGAGAGCGCGCCCCCGGCCGCGCTCCATGAAGTTGGCCAGCGTCTCGGCCAGCGGCTGGCTCGCGCGGCGGAACTCGAGCACCTCGCGCTTGAGCCGGTAGATCGTATTCGCATCGCCCGAGTGGGCAGACCCGAAGACCTGCTCCTCGATCTCGTCGAGGTCCTTCTTGATCTCACGGTCGACGAGGATGTAGTTGTCCACGACGGAGTCCATGACGGCGTGCAGCACCGTCATCGGACCATGGCCGAGGCGCTCCGGCTCGATCTCCAGGCGTTGCCGCACCCCGGCGAGCGGGTTGCCCTCGCCGTGGCGGACCGTGACGACGAACTTGTCTCCGATGAACAGCATCACCTCGCCGGTCTCGACGTCGCTGGTCGCCTCGATATAGCGCAGCGTCTTCAGCACGACGAACGTCGAGCCTTCGTACTGCTCGATCTTCGCCCGCTGATGGCCGTACACCGCGTCCTCGACGGCCAGCGGGTGCAGGTTGAGCTCCTGGTTGACGAGCGCGAACTCCTCGTCGGTCGGGTCCTTCAGGCCGATCCACAGGAAGCCTTCCACCCCCAGGCGGAGGGCGTCGAGCTCGTCGCTGAGGTCGCCGCACCCGTGACGGCGGCCGTCCTTGTAGATGGCCTTGTCCACGATCACCCTCCTACTTCACCACGCGTGGCTGGGGATGGCACGCAGGTCCGCCGCGACGCCCTGCGTCGGTCGGGAGGTATGCCGGGCGATCGGGGCCGCCGTCTACGCTGGCCGTTGTGCCCACCGTGATCTTCGTCCGCCACGGACGCTCGACGTCGAACACCGCAGGCACCCTCGCCGGCTGGATGCCGGGCGTCTTCCTCGACGAGACGGGGGAGCGGCAGGCGGCCTCGCTCGGTGAGCGCATGGCTGCAGCGACGCTGCCGATCGCCGAGATCGTGTCCTCGCCGCTGGACCGGTGCGTGCAGACGGCCGACCTGCTGGCGGCCGCCCTTCCCGCACAGGTCGGCCGCAGCGTCCACGACGGGCTGGGGGAGTGTCGCTACGGTGCGTGGACGGGGCGCCCCATCGCGGAGCTGGCCAAGGACGAGCTCTGGCGGGTCGTGCAGGACCGCCCCAGCCAGGCGCGCTTTCCCGACTCGGCTGCATACTCCGCCGAGTCGATGTCGGAGATGCAGGAGCGCGCCCTTCGCGCGGTTCGCGAGACCGACGCGCGCATCCTGGAGACGCACGGTGCCGACGCCGCCTGGGTGGCGGTGTCCCACGGTGACGTGATCAAGTCGATCCTGTCGCACGCCGCAGGCGCGCACCTGGACGACTTCCAGCGGATCACCGTCGATCCCGCCTCCGTCAGTGTCGTGCGCTACACGAGCCGGCGCCCCTTCGTGCTCCGGGTCAACGACATCGGCGGCGACCTGAGCGACCTGCGTCCACCACAGCGACACGCCGTCGAGGACGGCGACGCAGACGTCGGCGGTGGCGCCGGTCCGACGCAGCCCGGCGAAGCCGGCACGACCGAGGTCGTCGGATAAGGTCGAGATCATGACCGTCCAGGACTTCGACCCCGCAGACCGGTTCGTCGCCGGCACGGTCGGACCCGCCGGTCAGCGGGCCTTCTACCTGCAGGCGAGCGCTGGGGCGCGGATCGTCACGGTCGGGGTGGAGAAGCAGCAGGTCTCGATCCTCGCCGACCGGATCAACGACGTTCTCGACCAGCTCGCGCCCGCGGCCGCGATCGAGCCGGGCGAGCCGGGTGGCATGCCGGAGGACAGCGAGCCGCTGCAGACGCCGTTCGACGAGGACTGGCGGGTGCAGACACTGTCGCTGGCGTGGGACGAGGACCGCCAGCGCCTGGTCATCGAGTGCCACGACCACGACCCTGACGAGACCGATGAGCAGGTCGACGACGAGGAGGTCGGGCCGCTCGGACGCAACTCGATGCGAGTCACGCTCGGCCCCGCCGAGGCGCGCGCCTTCGCCCGTCGCAGCACCGCCATCGTCGCTGCAGGTCGCCCGCCGTGTCCCTTCTGTGGCGGGCCGCTCGACCCCACGGGCCATATCTGCCCGCGGGCCAATGGCTACAAGCGCTGAGCTGCCCCAGCCGACGGAGTCGGCGGTCGACCTGACCGGCGAGATCGAGGTCGTCGGGCGCATCGCCGACTCGTCCAACCTCGCCGTGCTCGGGCGGGTGTCCTCAGCGCCCGGCCGGCACGTCATCTACAAGCCGGTGCGCGGCGAACGCCCCTTGTGGGACTTCCCCGAAGGCACCCTTGCGGGCCGCGAGGTCGCCGCACACGTCGTGTCCGAGCTCGGCGGCTGGTTCGTCGTGCCGCCGACCGTGCTGAGGGACGGGCCGCTCGGCCCCGGCTCGGTGCAGCTGTGGATCGGTGACCCGTTCGACCCCGTTCCCGACGACGCCGTGGTCGACCTCGTGCCGGAGGGTCGGACACCGGACGGCTGGCGGGCGGTCTTCGACGGCGAGACTCCGGGCGGAGAGGCCGTCACCGTCGTCCACTCCTCGGCCGACGACGTGCGCGGCCTCGCGGTCCTCGACGCCGTCATCAACAACTCGGACCGTAAGGGGTCGCACTGTCTGCGCGATGCCAACGGCCGGCTCTGGGCCATCGACCACGGCGTCACCTTCTCGCCGACGCCCAAGCTCCGGACGGTGCTGTGGGGCTGGGCCGGTGAGCCCCTCCCTCAAGCCGAGGTCGACCGTCTCGAAGTGCTGCAGGCGCTGCTGGAGCAGGACCCGGCCCACACCCGCATGCTCACCCTCCTGCCAGAGGGCGACGTCGACGCGCTGGTCACCCGCATCGCCCGGCTCGTCCGGACGCGGGTGCATCCCTACCCGAGCCCGGACTGGCCTTCGGTGCCCTGGCCGCCCCTCTGAGCACCCCACACGCTCGATCGCCGACCGCGCGGAGGGTCCCTTGAGGTCGCCGGGATAGGCTGCGCGCGTGAGAAGCTGGCCGATGCCGTTCATCCCCCAGGTCCCCGGCCGCGCGCCCGAGGTGCGCGTCCGCGACACGGCATCCGGCGACCTCGTGCCCGTCGGCACCGGCGACACGGTCACCGTCTACGTCTGCGGGATCACCCCCTACGACGCCACCCACCTCGGTCACGCGGCCACCTACGTGACGTTCGACCTGCTTGGCCGGGTGCTGCGCGACAGCGGCCGCGCCGTCCGGTATGTCCAGAACATCACCGACATCGACGACCCGCTGCTCGAGCGTGCCGAGCGCGACGGCATACCGTGGGAGGAGCTCGCCACACGCGAGATCGCGCTCTTCCGCGAGGACATGACGGCGCTGGCCGTGATCCCGCCCGACGAGTATCTCGGGGCCGTCGAGAGCATCCCGACCTTCGTCGGGCCGATCGAGCGGCTCGTGGCCGACGGGTGGGCGTATGCCGTCCCGGCCCCCGACGCGTCCCGTGAGGGAGCGAGCGACTACTACTTCGACACGGCCAAGGACCCGCGGTTCGGCGCTGTGAGCCACCTCGACGAGGCGGGGATGCTCGAGGTCTTCCAGGAGCGCGGGGGAGACCCTGACCGAGAGGGCAAGCGCAGCCGGCTCGACGCCCTGCTGTGGCGCGCCCACCGTGACGGGGAGCCGGAGTGGGACGGTGGGTCCCTCGGCCGGGGCCGCCCGGGATGGCACATCGAGTGCGCATGCCTGGCGATGGATCACCTCGGCGTCCCGGTCGACGTGCAGGGCGGTGGCACCGACCTCATCTTCCCGCACCACGAGATGAGCGCGGCCCACGGGCGTGCCCTCGCCGGCACCGAGACCTTCGCCGGCGCCTTCGTGCACCAGGGGATGGTGGGCCTCGACGGCGAGAAGATGAGCAAGAGCCGCGGCAACCTCGTGCTCGTGTCACAGCTGCGTCGCGAAGGCGTCGACCCCATGGCGATCCGGCTGGCCCTGCTCGCTCGGCACCACCGGGACGATTGGATCTGGGACGACGGCCAGCTCGTCGACGCGCAGCAGCGACTCGAGACATGGCGAAAGGCCTTGTCGGGCAACGGGGGCCCGGTCGCCGACCAGACCGTCGACGACATTCGCGCAGCGCTGGCCGACGACCTGGACAGCCCGAAGGCACTTGCCGCGGTGGACCGCTGGGCCAGCCAGGCGCTCTCCCGCGGCGGGGACGACCCCGGCGCTCCGGGCGTGCTCGCGCGAGCCCTGGACGCCATCCTCGGCGTGCGGCTCTGACGACCCGCGGCTCGGGCTACCGACCCGACTGGTCGTCGTCGCGACCGCGAAGGTAGCGCTCGAACTCGCGTGCGATCGCGTCCCCGCTCGCCTCGGGCAGCTCGGCCGTGTCCTGCGCCTCCTCGAGGGACTGGACGTACTCGGCGACCTCCTCGTCGGACTGCGCCAGCTCGTCCACGCCGCGCTCCCAGGCACGGGCGTTCTCCTCGAGCTCGCCGTGGGGCACGGTGATGCCGAGGAGTGACTCGATCCGGCGGAGCAGGCTGAGCGTGGCCTTCGGAGACGGTGGCGCACCGGCGTAGTGCGGCACGGCGGCCCACGCCGACAGGGTCGGGATGCCGAACTCCGCGGCGGTGTGGCTGACCACGCCGACAATGCCGGTCGGGCCCTCGTAGCGGCTCGACTCGAGGTCGAACCGGTGGAGCACCGCATCGTCCTCGGCCGTCGCCGTGACGGGGATCGGCCGGGTGTGAGGCACGTCTGCCAGCAGGGCCCCGAGGGTGAGGATCGTCGTCACGCCGAGCTGCTGGGCCAGGTCGAGCAGCTCGGCCGTGAAGGCGCGCCACCGCATCGACGGCTCGATGCCCTGGACCAGCACGACGTCGTGGTCGAAGCCCGTCTCGGTGGCCACGAGGATGCGTGTCGTCGGCCAGGACAGCACCCGCCGACCCTCCTCGATGGACACGCGGGGCCGGTTGACCTGGAAGTCGTAGTAGTCCTCGGGGTCGAAGGCCGCGATGACCTCGGCGTCCCACACCTCGCTCAGGTGGCGCACCACGCTGCTCGCAGCCTCGCCGGCGTCGTTCCAGCCCTCGAAGGCAGCGATGAGCACCGGGTCGGTGAGCTCCGGTACGTCCTCGAACTCCAGCACGTGGCCTCCTTCGCCGCGGGCCCGGACGGCCCACCCCATCAGCCTATGCCGGGCGGCCGTCAGCGTGCCGACGACGCGGCTGATCCGACCGAAGAGCGGGCAGTGCGGAAGACCTTCGCAGCAGGTCCGTAGAATCGGGCCGGTCCCCTCACACGGCCACAAACCCCGGCCTCCAGCCCGAGAGGAGCCACGTTGACCCTGGCGCCCCAGCCGCAACCCGATGCCACCGAGACCCTGACCGCGACGCTCGCCCAGCGGATCATGATCATCGACGGCGCCATGGGCACTGCCATCCAGCGCGACCGGCCCGACGAGGCCGGCTACCGAGGCGAGCGGTTCGCGGACTGGCCTACCGACGTCGTGGGCAACAACGACCTGCTGACCATCACGGCGCCCGACATCATCGCCGGCATCCACCGTGAGTACCTCGAGGCCGGCGCCGACATCATCGAGACGAACACCTTCAACGCCACCGCGGTGTCGCTGTCGGACTACGGCATGCAGGAGCTCGCCTACGAGCTCAACTACGAGGCGGCCGCCCTGGCCCGGCGCGAGGCCGACGCGATGACGGCCCGCACGCCGGACCGGCCGCGCTACGTCGCGGGGGCCCTCGGCCCGACGACCCGGACCGCGTCGATATCGCCTGACGTCAACGACCCCGGGGCCCGCAACGTGTCCTACGACGGGCTCGTCGCGGCATACCTCGACGCCGCGCGGGGCCTCGTGGACGGCGGGGCCGACGTGCTGTTCATCGAGACCATCTTCGACACTCTCAACGCGAAGGCAGCCATCTTCGCCGTCGAGACGCTGTTCGACGAGCGAGGGCGTCGCTGGCCCGTCGTCGTCTCCGGCACCATCACCGACGCGTCCGGGCGCACGCTGTCCGGGCAGGTGACCGAGGCGTTCTGGAACTCCATCCGGCACGTGTCACCACTGGCGGTGGGGCTCAACTGCGCGCTCGGGGCCAAGGAGATGCGGCCCTACATCGCCGAGATGGCGCGCATCGCCGACTCGTTCGTGTCGTGCTACCCCAACGCGGGGCTGCCGAACGCCTTCGGCGAGTATGACGAGGCGCCCGAGGAGACGGCTGCGATCGTTGCCGAGTTCGCCGAGGCCGGTCTGGTCAACCTCGTCGGCGGCTGCTGCGGCACCACGCCCGAGCACATCGCGGCGATCGCCAAGGCCGTCGACGGCAAGGACCGGCGCAGCGTCCAGGCCATCAGCCCGGCGATGCGGCTGTCCGGGCTCGAGCCGTTCGCCATCACCGACGACAGCCTCTTCGTCAACGTGGGCGAGCGGACCAACATCACCGGCTCCGCGCGCTTCCGCAACCTCATCAAGGACGGCGACTACGACGCCGCCCTGTCCGTTGCGGCCCAGCAGGTCGACAGCGGAGCCCAGGTCATCGACGTCAACATGGACGAGGGCATGATCGACGGCGTGGCGGCCATGGACCGCTTCCTCAAGCTCATCGCCAGCGAGCCCGACATCAGCCGGGTGCCGGTCATGATCGACTCCTCGAAGTGGGAGGTCATCGAGGCCGGGCTCAAGTGCGTCCAGGGCAAGGCGATCGTCAACTCGATCTCTCTCAAGGAGGGCGAGGAGCCCTTCATCGAGCACGCCCGACTGGTGCGGCGTTACGGCGCCGCAGCGGTGGTCATGGCGTTCGACGAGCAAGGGCAGGCGGACTCGCTCCGGCGCCGCACCGAGATCTGCGCGCGCGCCTACCGGATCCTCACCGAGCAGGTCGGCTTCCCGCCCGAGGACATCATCTTCGACCCGAATGTCTTCGCCGTCGCGACCGGCATCGAGGAGCACGCGGCCTACGGCCTCGACTTCATCGAGGCGACCCGGTGGATCAAGCAGAACCTCCCTGGTGCCAAGGTCTCCGGCGGGATCTCGAACGTCTCGTTCTCGTTCCGCGGCAACAACCCGGTCCGCGAGGCGATCCACGCGGTCTTCCTGTTCCACGCGATCGGCGCCGGCCTCGACATGGGCATCGTCAACGCCGGGGCCCTCGCCGTCTACGACGAGGTGGACCCAGAGCTGCGCGAGCGCATCGAGGACGTCGTGCTCAACCGACGGCCCGACGCGGCCGAGAGGCTCCTGGAGATCGCCGAAGCGCACAACCGGTCCGGGGCGGTCGACGAGGCGGCCGAACAGCAGTGGCGGTCGCTGCCGGTGGCCGAGCGGATCGCACACTCGCTCGTGAAGGGCATCGACGCCTTCGTGGAGGCCGACACCGAGGAGCTGCGGTCCCAGATCGCCGAACGCGGCGGCCGTCCGATCGAGGTCATCGAGGGACCCCTCATGGACGGCATGAACGTCGTCGGGGACCTCTTCGGCTCCGGCAAGATGTTCCTCCCGCAGGTCGTCAAGAGCGCCCGGGTCATGAAGAAGGCCGTCGCCCACCTCATCCCGTTCATCGAGGAGGAGAAGGCCAACAACCCCGAGCTGGCCAGGCAGAAGGACACCAACGGGACGATCGTCATGGCCACGGTCAAGGGCGACGTCCACGACATCGGCAAGAACATCGTCGGCGTGGTCCTGCAGTGCAACAACTACGAGGTGATCGACCTCGGTGTCATGGTGCCGGCGCAGACCATCCTCGACGCCGCGAGAGAGCACGACGCCGACCTCATCGGGCTCTCCGGGCTCATCACGCCGTCCCTCGACGAGATGGTCAGCTTCGCCGCGGAGATGCAGCGCACGGGCATGACGATCCCGCTGCTCATCGGCGGGGCGACGACCTCTCGCGCGCACACCGCGGTCAAGGTCGACGGGCGCTACGACGGTCCGGTCGTCTGGGTCAAGGACGCGTCACGGTCGGTGCCCACCGCCGCGGCACTGCTCAGCGACGAGCAGCGGCCGAGGCTCATGGCACAGGTCAAGGCTGACTACGACGCCCTGCGCGCCCGCCATGCTTCGAAGCACGACCGCCCGCTCGTGACCCTCGAGCAGGCTCGGGAGCGTCGCTCGCCGATCAGCTGGGAAGGGTACCGGCCCCCACGGCCCCACCTGCTGCTCCAGCAGGAGAAGGACGTCTCGACAATCACGCGCTCGCGCACGGTCACCCAGCACGTCAAGGTGCTGCACGACTACTCGCTAGGAGAGCTCCGCCGCTACATCGACTGGCAGCCGTTCTTCAACGCCTGGGAGCTCAAGGGCAGCTTCCCCGACATCCTCAACAACCCCGCGAGCGGACCGGCCGCACGCAAGCTCTACGACGACGCGCAGGCCATGCTCGACCGCATCGAGCAGGAGCGCTGGCTGCGCGCCAGCGGCGTCATCGGCTTCTTCCCGGCCAACGCCGTCGGCGACGACATCGAGGTGTATGCCGGCGAGTCCCGTGAGGCTCCCATCGCCGTCCTGCACCACCTGCGCCAGCAGGGCGACCACCGCGCGGGCGTGCCCAACCGCAGCCTCGCGGACTATGTCGCGCCGCCCGGGACCCGTGACTGGATCGGCGGTTTCGCGGTGACGGCGGGCCTCGGTGCGGCCGAGAGGGTCGCCGACTTCCGGGCGAAGCTCGACGACTACGACGCGATCCTGCTCGAGTCGCTGGCCGACCGGCTCGCCGAGGCCTTTGCCGAGCGGCTCCACGAGCGGGTCCGCAAGGAGTTCTGGGGGTATGCCCCCGACGAGCACCTCGACAACGCGGCCCTGATCAAGGAGCAGTACTCCGGCATCCGGCCCGCCCCTGGGTACCCCGCGTGCCCGGAGCACACGGAGAAGGCGACGCTGTGGAGCCTGCTCGACGTCGAGGCCAACACCGGCATCGAGCTGACCGACAGCATGGCCATGACCCCTGGCGCGTCGGTGTCCGGATGGTACTTCTCGCACCCGCAGTCGCAGTACTTCGTCGTGGGGCGCCTCGGCCGCGACCAGGTGCAGGACTACGCCGACCGCAAGGGCTGGACCCTGGCCCAGGCCGAGCGCTGGCTGTCGGCCAACCTCGCCTACGACCCGGAGGACTGACCCGGTGACCGCGTCGCAGACCGACCTCGACGAGGCGTACCGGCCCACCCTCCCGGCGGCGGTCCTCTGGGACATGGACGGCACTCTCGTCGACACCGAGCCGTACTGGATCCAGGCCGAGCACGAGCTGGTCGCCGAACACGGTGGGGTGTGGAGCGACGAGTTCGCCCACCAGCTCGTCGGCAACGCGCTCGAGGTCTCGGCGCAGCTGATCCTCGACCAGTCCGGCATCGAGCTGAGCGTGCCGGAGATCATCGACGCCCTGCTCGCGCGGGTCATCTCCCAAGTAGGGCAGCGGGTCCCGTGGCGGCCGGGCGCGCGAGAGCTGCTCGCCGAGCTCGGGTCCCTCGGCGTGCCCTCCCTGCTGGTGACGATGTCATGGCGCACGCTCGCGGACACGGTCGTGGCCAACCTGCCGGACGGCGCGTTCAGCCACCTGGTCACCGGCGACGAGGTGAGCCATGGCAAGCCGCACCCCGAGCCCTACCTGGCCGCGGTGCGCCTCGTCGGCGCCGAGCCCGCTGACTGCGTCGCGATCGAGGACTCACCGGCCGGCGTCCGGTCGGCCACAGCCGCGGGCGTGCCGACGATCGCGATCCCGCACGTCGTCCCCGTCCCGGACACCGAGGGATCCGTCCGCATCGACACGCTGGCCGGTGTGTCGGCCACCGACCTCATGACGATCGTGGCGCCGGTGCTGCGCCGGCCCTGACGGGGCGAGATCGCCCCGTTGCCGGCGCGAGTGGTGGCCGTGGCGGGTCAGTGGCGTCCGCGTCGCTGGCTGCGCCGCTGGCCGCCTTTGGTGCGGGTGGCACGCCGGGGCGCGGCACCGCGCTGGGGCAGCGACCGGGCCCGCCCATCACCCGTCCGTTCGGTCGGCGGCAAGCTCGGCTGATCCCCACCCCGGCTGCTGCGCTCGGTGCGTCCCCGCACGATCCCGATGAACTCCTCGATGCGGGGGTCGGTGTCATCGACCCGCCACGCCAGCCCGACCGTCGAGCCCGCGACGCCTGCGACCGGGCGATGCACGACGTCCTTGCGGTGGTGCAGCCGGGCGATCGACATCGGAAGGATGACGATCCCGGAGCCTGACGCGACCACCGAGATGGCGTCCTTCGCCGTCATGGCCGGCATGGCCCGGGACCGGTCGAGGACGTCGGGCGACGCGAGCGCGAGCCACTCGGGCACGTCCTCGGGGCGCTGGACCAGCACCTCATGGCCGAGATCGGCCACGTCCACCACCTGGTATGCCGCAACGGGGTGGTCTTTCGCGACGACCACGACGGGGACCTCCTCGTAGAGCGGGATCAGGTGCATCCCTCGCCGGTCGACGGGCAGCCGCACCAGGCCCATCGACGCGGTGCCGTCGCGCAGGGACCCCAGCTCGGGGTCGTCCTCGACCGCGACGGCCTCGATCGGCTCGTCAGGCTTCCGCCGCGTCCAGGTGCGGACCCACTTGTCGGGCGTCACGCCGGCCACGAACTCGATGCGGAAGGCTTCGCTCATGTGCGTCTCCGGCCTCTCGGGGTCGGGTTCGAGGCTAGCCGAACGCGCGTCCGCTCAGCGATGCTGCGCGGTCCAGGCGCCTGCTTCCGCGGCGTCGGCGATCCGGTCGGCCAGCTCCTCGTGGCCCTCTCTGACCAGACCGGTAGTGACACGCACGTGTCCCGCCGGCCCGGAGGCCCCCTGGACCGAGAAGGGCGAGCCGGGGGTCACCGCGATCCCCTGGCTGGCCAGCCGCAGGACCGCGGCCGGCTCGTCACGCACCGGGACCCAGATGTTGAGCCCGTCAGTGCCAGGCACCTCGACGCCGCGCTCCGCCAGGCGTCTCACGACGAGATCCCGGCGCCGCGCGTACTCGGCGCGGGCCCGGTTGACCACCCGCGTCGCCTCCTGGTCACGCAGGAGCCCGGCGAGGACGCGCTGCAGCAGCCGGCTCGACCAGCCCTGGCCGAGGGCGCGGGCGTGCCGCACCGGTGCGAGCAGCGTGCTCGGGCCGCTCACCGCCGCGAGCCGCAGGTCGGGGCCGTGAGACTTGCTGAAGCTCCGCACGTGGATCACCGTGTCGGGGATCCACGTGCCGAGGCTGATCGGCGGGGAGGTCGAGATCGGCCCGCTCGAGTCGTCCTCGACGACGAGGCAATCGTGACCGCGCAGGAGGGCCGCCAGCCGTCGAGCGCGGGTGGGCGACATCGATATGCCGGTCGGGTTCTGGCCGCGGGGCTGGAGCACGAGGGCCGCCGGGCGGCGGGCGAGTGCGGTCTCGACGGCATCGAGGTCTATGCCCGTCTCGTCGAGCGGCAGGCCCACCACCTCGACCCCGCGGTCCTCGAGCAGGTCCAGCAGCGGTGGAAAGCCGGGATTCTCGACGAGGACGATGTCGCCCGGGCGCAGCAGCGCGCGGGTCACGAGGTCGAGGGCATCCATGGCGCCGTCGGTCACGAGAAGGTCGTCGACGGCATACGGCCACTCCTTCAGCAGCACCGCCTTCAGCTCGTCGAGAACCGGGTCGTCCAGGTAGCTGCTCGGGGTGGTCGGGTCGCTGAGGCTGGCCAGCACCGGCCCGAGGTGGGGCAGCAGCGCGCTGTCGGGTATGCCGGTCGACAGGTCGAGGGTGGCAGGTGAGGCATGGCGCAGTGCTCGGGTGTACCGCTCGCCGCCGCGGACGGTAGGTGCGACGGTGGTCCCGCGCCGGCCGTCCGAGTGGATCGTCCCGGACCGCGCGAGCAGCTGCCACGCGGCGCTCACCGTCGTCGGTGACATCATCAGCTCCTCGGCGACCTTGCGGATCGGCGGGAGCTGGTCGCCCGGAGCCAGGGCGGCGTCGCGGATCGCGCGCGTCACCGCCTGGGCGAGGCCCTTTGCGGTGGGGGCATCGAGGCGTTCCTCGATGGTGGAGATGACGGCGCGCATGTTTGTAACGTAGCAAAGAATCGTTTGTACCGCGCGTATGTGGCACGTAATCTGGACGCCATGACGACGATCTCGCTGACGCCTATCGACCACTGGATCTCCGGCTCTCGGGTCCCGGGCACCTCCGGCCGCACAGCCCCCGTGCACGACCCCGCCACAGGGGAGCAGACAGCTGTGGTGCCGCTCGCGTCCCTCGCCGAGGTCGACGCCGCCGTCAAGACGGCGGTGGCCGCAGCCCAGGAGTGGCGCACCAGCTCGCTGTCCAAGCGCGCCGCAGTGCTCTTCGCCTTCCGCCAGCTCCTTCACGACCGCACGGACGACCTCGCCGCGATCATCACCTCCGAGCACGGCAAGGTGCTCTCTGATGCGGCCGGCGAGATCGCTCGGGGTCTCGAGAACGTCGAGTTCGCCTCCGGAGTGCCCCAGCTGCTCAAGGGCGGATTCTCCGAGCAGGCCGCGAGCGGGGTCGACGTCTACAGCATCCGTCAGCCGCTCGGTGTCGTGGCCGGCATCACGCCGTTCAACTTCCCCGCGATGGTGCCGCTCTGGATGTGCGCCAACGCGATCGCCTGCGGCAACGCCTTCGTGCTGAAGCCCAGCGAGAAGGACCCGTCCGCGTCCCTGTTCCTGGCCGAGCTCTGGAAGGAAGCGGGTCTACCCGACGGCGTCTTCACCGTCGTGCACGGCGACAAGGAGGCCGTCGACGCACTGCTCGACCACGACGACGTCGCCGCGGTGAGCTTCGTCGGGTCGACGCCGATCGCCAAGTACATCTACGAGCGCGGCACCGCGAACGGCAAGCGCGTCCAGGCGCTCGGCGGGGCCAAGAACCACGCCTTGGTGCTTCCCGACGCGGACATCGACCTCGCCGCCGACTCGATCGTGTCAGCGGCTTACGGGGCCGCAGGTGAGCGGTGCATGGCCCTGTCGGTCGCGGTAGCCGTCGGCGACGTCGGCGACCGGCTCGTCACGGCGATCTCGTCCCGCTTGCCCTCGCTCAAGGTCGGGCCGGGCAGCGAGCAGGGCACCGACATGGGTCCGCTCATCACCCGCGAGCACCGAGACAAGGTGGCCGGCTACGTCGACGCCGGCGAGGCGGCCGGGGCGACGGTCGTGGTCGACGGCCGCAGCCAAGAGATCCCGGGCGACGGCTTCTTCCTCGGGATGACGCTGCTCGACGACGTGACGCCGGACATGACCGTCTACCGCGACGAGATCTTCGGCCCCGTCCTGTCCGTGGTGCGCGTGGCCACCTACGACGAGGGGCTCGCCCTGATCAACAGCAACCAGTACGCCAACGGCACGGCGATCTTCACCCGTGACGGCGGTGCCGCCCGACGGTTCCAGAACGAGGTCGAGGTCGGCATGGTCGGTATCAACGTGCCGATCCCGGTCCCGGTCGCGTATTACTCCTTCGGCGGCTGGAAGGACTCCCTCTTCGGAGACACCCACATGTACGGTCCCGAGGGGATCAACTTCTACACGCGCGGAAAGGTCGTGACGCAACGCTGGCCCGACCCGGCCACCTCGTCGATCGACCTCGGCTTTCCCCGCACCCGCTGACAGGACCGCTGACATGACAGACCTCGAGCACCGCACCGCGGTGAGTGCCCATCTCGACGCCATGACCGAGACCGAGGTGCGGTCGCTCGACCGCGCCCACGTGTTCCACTCCTGGTCCGCTCAGGGCCTGATCGACCCACTGCCGATCGCCCGAGCCCAGGGGTCCTACTTCTGGGACTATGCCGGCAAGCGCTACCTGGACTTCAGCTCGCAGCTGGTCAACGTCAACATCGGGTACCAGCACCCGAAGGTCGTGGCCGCCATCCAGGAGCAGGCCGCGCGCCTCACGACGATCCAGCCGTCGTTCGCCAACGACGCGCGGAGCGAGGCCTCACGCCTCATCACCGACGTCGCGCCCGAAGGGCTGACGGCCGTGTTCTTCACCAACGGCGGGGCCGAGGCGAACGAGAACGCCATCCGGATGGCCCGGCTGCACACGGGCCGGCACAAGGTGCTCGCGACCTACCGCAGCTACCACGGCGCCACGGCCGGGGCCATCACCCTGACCGGTGACCCGCGCCGCTGGCCGTCCGAGCCCGGCTTTCCCGGCATCGTCCACTTCTGGGGGCCGTACACCTACCGGTCGGCCTTCCACTCCGAGACCGAGGAGCAGGAGCGCGACCGCGCCCTCGCGCACCTGCGCGACACGATCATGGTCGAGGGCGCGCACACGATCGCTGCGGTCATCCTCGAGACCGTCGTCGGAACCAACGGCATCCTGGTCCCTCCGGACGGGTACCTCCAAGGCGTGCGCGACCTGTGCGACGAGCACGGCATCGTCCTGATCGCCGACGAGGTGATGTCCGGGTTCGGTCGCTGCGGCGAGTGGTTCGCGGTGGACCGCTGGAACCTTCGCCCCGACCTCATCACCTTCGCCAAGGGTGTGAACTCCGGGTATGTCCCGCTCGGCGGAGTCGTCATCTCTGACGAGATCCGGGCCAGCTTCGAGACCCAGGCCTTTCCGGGCGGCCTGACGTACTCCGGACACCCTCTCGCCTGCGCGTCTGCCGTGGCCTCGATCAACGCCTTTCACGAGGAGGGCATCATCGACAACGCCCGGCGCCTCGGGACAGAGGTGATCGGCCCTCGCCTTCGCGAGATCGCGGCCAAGCATCCGAGCGTCGGTGAGGTCCGCGGCCTCGGGGTCTTCTGGGCGGTGGAGCTGGTGCGTGACCGGGAGACCCGGGAGCCGCTCGTGCCCTACAACGCGTCGGGCGATGCGGCAGCGCCGATGGCCCGGTTCGCCGCGGCCTGCAAGGAGCGGGGTCTTTGGCCGTTCACACACTTCAACCGCACCCACGTCGTGCCCCCGTGCACGACGACGCCGGCGGAGGCCATCGAGGGGCTCGACATCCTGGACGCGGCGCTCGACGTCGCAGACGAGTTCACGACGGGCTGACCCACGTTGCCGGCGACCATCCGCCTCAGTGGGTGGTCGCCGACGCGGTCTTGTGGCCCGGAACCGTCACGGGGTGCCGACCGGCGTGCTCCGGCGCACCGATTCCGGCGTCGGTGCTGCCGACTCACCCGCGGCGCCTACGGGCGCCACGTCGCAGAACTCTCGCAGCCACAGCTCTACGTTGAGAATGCGCCAGAAGACCATCGAGTCATGACCGCTGCGACCGGCGAGCCAGTCGTCGAAGGCAGCCACCACGGCCGCTTGGTCGAAGTACGGACGGCGTGCGAACGACTCCGACACGAAGACGTCTCGCACCACGTCGCCCATCTCGTGAAACCATTCGTTCTGCGGAGTGGTAAAGCCGATCTTGTTGCGGCGCAACGTGATCGACTCCGGCAGGACGTCGCGCACCGCCTCGCGAAGGAGACGCTTGTTCCAGCCGGCGCCCACGACCGATGCGTCCGGCTGCGCGAACACGAAACGCACCAGGTCGGGGTCGAGGAAGGGAACGCGGCCTTCCACCGAGAAACGCATCGAGTTGCGGTCCTCGTATCGAAGCAGCGAGGGGAGGGACCCGACGAACAGGTCGTGGACGAGCCGCTCGCGCAACGAGCTGGTCGGCGCGGCATACCTCTCGGTGCGGTGCGCGGTGCCGAAGGCGGGGTCGAGCAGGGGGGTCACCGAGGCGGAGCGCACGGTGGGCAGCACGCGGCGGGCCCGGTTGCGCACCAGCCCGGCGAACACATCGCGGAGCGCGAAGGCCTCGCGGACGCCACGTCCCCGGTGTCGGCCGAGGAGCTCGCGCACGTGCACGACCACCTGCGGGACGTAGCCGGCGAGCACCTCGTCCGCGCCCTGGCCGTCCAGCATGACGGTCACGTGGCGGCTCGCCTCGCGCATCACGCAGTACTGCGCGTACGGCCCCGACGAGATGACCGGCTCCTCCTGGGCCCGCACGAAGTCGGTGAGGTCGGCGACGAGCTGCCGGCTGGCCGGCTTGACGGTGTGGCCGCTGACCCGGTCGCGCCGACCGTCGAGCGCGGCGTCGACCCAGCGCTGCTCGTCGTTGCGGTAGCCGGGAAAGACCGCTGAGAAGGTGTTCTGCCGTGGACCGACCGAGCGCGCGGACTCGTCGGGGAGCAGCTCGTCGATGAGCGCAGTGACGGCCGAGCTGTCGAGACCTCCCGACAGCGAGGTGCCGACCGGCACGTCGGCGCGCAGCCGCATCCGGACCGCTCGCGTCAGTGCTCCGCGAAAGTGGGCGCTCACGTCGGGATCGTGCCGCTCGTCCCGGCCGGACGGCTCCACGAGCAGGTCCCCGCGCAGCGAGGTGAAGGCGCGCCTGCGGACGCCCTGCGCCGAGATGGTGAGGACCTCGCCCGGAAGCACGCGCTCGATGCCGTCGAAGAACGTGTGCGGCCCGTCGTCATGGACGCGGAAGCAGAGGTACCGGTACACGCTCCGGTCATCAGGCCGGGGCTCGACGAGTCCGGTCGCCAGGATCGGGCGGATCTCGCTGGCGAAGAGCCAAGCCTCACCGGACTCACCGGACTCACCGGCCTCACCCGTCTCACCGGAGCCCGGCCGGCCGACCCGGGCGACGTGCAAGGGCTTGATGCCGAAATGGTCACGAGCGAGGGTGAGCGTCTGCGCGTCGCGGTCCCAGAGCGCGAGGGCGAACATGCCGTTGAACCGGTCGAGCGCGGCTTCGCCCCACTGGGCGAGCGCGTGGAGCACGACCTCGGTGTCGCAGCGCGTTGTGAACGTGCGCCCGAGCGCCTCCAGCTCCTGCCTGAGCTCGCCGTGGTTGTACACCTCGCCGTTGTAGACCAGGGTGTACCGGCCGTCCGGGGTGCTCATCGGCTGGCGACCGCCCTCGCGGTCGATGACGGCGAGACGCTGGTGCGCCAGGCCGGCCGCACCGTCCAGGTGCACGCCGGAGCCGTCGGGTCCGCGGTGCTGCTGGGCCGCGTTCATCCGGTCGAGCAGCGCCCGGTCGGGCGCCAGCCCGAAGTACCCGGCGATCCCACACATCTGCCGTTTCCTCCCGCTCGAACGACGGCACGTCAGGTGATCCGTGCCCTCTCGAGGGTGTCGGTAAGCGCTGGGAGGCGTCTGAGTGGTTGGTGGGGACGAGCCGGTACCGGCCCCGCGCCGCGCTCGCGCAGCCGATGTGGAGCCTCAGGAGTCGATCTCGACGAGTCCGGTGACCGATGGGTCAAGGGCCCGCTGGGCCGAGTCTGCGGGCAGTGGGGGAGGGGTGCCGCCCCAGGCGGGGCAGAGGGACCGATGCTCGCACCAGTCGCACAGGCGGCTCGGACTCGGCCGCCAGTCCTCGGTCGCGGCCGCCCGCTCGATGGCCGCCCAGAGCGCCTTGACCTTGCGCTCGGTGCCGAGCAGGTCCTGCTCGTCCGGCTCGTAGGCCACGATCTCGCTGTTGCCGAGGTAGACCAGCTGCAGCCGCTTCGGGATCTGCCCTCGAAGCCGCCACAGCACGAGCGCATAGAACTTCATCTGGAACAGCGCCTTGGCCTCGAAGTGCTCAGCCGGTGAGCGTCCCGTCTTGTAGTCGACGACGCGGATCGCCCCACTGGGGGCGACGTCGAGGCGGTCGATGTAGCCGCGAAGGACGAGCCCGTCGATCTCGGTCTCGACGTACAGCTCGCGCTCGGCGGGCTCGAGGCGCGTCGGGTCCTCCAGACCGAACCACGTCTGCAGGAGCGCTGCGGCGCCGGCGAACCACTCGTCGGTGCTGCCCTCCTGCGCCGACAGCAGCTCGAGCATGGCCGGCTCCTCCCCGACGAGCCGCTCCCACTCCTGAGGCACGAGACCAACAGCGGCCGTGAGCGTGCGCTCGCCGGCCGGCAGGTCGAACAGCCGCTCCAGGACGGCGTGCACCAGCGTTCCGCGAGCCGTCGCCGGTGTGGGCGGAGACGGCAGCTTGTCGATGACCCGGAACCGGTACAGCATCGGGCAGGTCATGAAGTCCGAGGCCCGGCTCGGTGACAGTGCGGAGACCATGTTGTGACTGTATGCGGCGCTGCCGACAGTTCCGGGCCGCCATCCACAGAGCCCCCACAGACCCGGCACAGGCCGTGACCGTGCGCAGGGCTTAGGGTCTCTCCTATGAGCACTCCCGCCCGTGCGGACGCCGCCCCCGGGTGGCGGATCGGCAGCCTCGGGGGGACCCCGGTCTATCTCGGACGGTCCTGGCCGCTGCTCGTGCTGCTCATGTTCGGCCTGGTGGCCCCGAGCCTGACCAGCAGCGGGCGCTCGGTCGGTTTCGCCGTCGCCGTCGCCGCCGCAAGCGCGGTCATGCTGCTGGTGTCCGTGCTGGTGCACGAGGCGGCCCACGCGCTTGCCGCAAGGGCGCGCGGCCACGGCGTCGACCGGGTGGTGGCCGACGTGTGGGGCGGTCACACGGTGTACGACACGCGTGGCGTGACGCCGATGTCCACGGCACTCATCGCCGTGGTCGGGCCGGTGTCCAACCTCCTGCTCGCCCTGGTCGCCTGGCTCCTGCAGTCGGTCGTCACGAACCAGCTCGCCAACGGCGTGCTCGACGCGATGACGTACACCAACCTGTTCGTCGGGCTCTACAACCTGCTTCCGGGCCTGCCGCTCGACGGTGGCCAGATCGTCAGCTCGCTCGTGTGGCGCGCTACGGGACGCAAAGGGGCAGGACTCCTCGCCGCCGGCTGGCTCGGACGCCTGGTCGCCATCGGCAGTGTGGTCTGGTTCGTGGGCATCCCGCTGCTGCAGGGCGAACGGCCCACCGTTCTCGCTCTCGTGGTGACCGGCATGATCGGCGTCTTCCTCTGGCGCGGCGCCAACGCCTCGATCCGGTCGGGTGAGATCCACGACGCCACGTCCGGGCCCGCGGACGACGTGCTCGAGCCGCTGGTCGTGGTGCCTTCCTCGACCACCCTCGCGCAGGTCGAGCAGGGGCTTGCCACGGGCGCCTGGTCGCTCGGCGTGGGCACCGAGTCGCCCGGGCGCAGTGGTCCCTGGGTCGCCGCCGCCGACCCGAGCGGGTGGCCGGTCGGGATCGTCGACGACGATGCGGCCAAGGCAGTCCCGTCCTCTGCTCATTCGGCCACGCCGATCTCGGCAGTCACCGTGGCCCAGCCGTCGTCGTGGATCGTCGCCCTGCCGGCAGCCGCCGTGCTCACCGACCTGATCCGGGTGATGAGCGAGCGCGAGCTCGGTCTTGCCGTGGTGATCGACGAGCAGACCCGACACGTGCGCGGCATGGCGACCGCGGAGCGGATCAACGACGTGGTCGGCTCGGAGCTGGCCCGGCGTTCGCGTCGCTGACTGGGCTGTCCACATCCCCGTGGCCCGGGGTCGGGCTTGTCCACATGTTGCCCTCGCGCAACCGGAGACGGCGCGGGAGCGCCCATCGTGGTGCGGACCGACTCCCGAGCACCAGGAGGTACCGATGGCCGCCAGCGCCAGCCGATCCGCACCCAGACCGCCAGAGCAGGAGGCCGTTCGCAACGAGGTGGTCCTGTGGGGGCGCCTGGCTGCGGAGGCACAGGAGCGTGAGCTCCCGAGTGGCGACGTCATCGTCACGCTGCGCGTCGTCGTCCCACGCCGTATGCCATCGAGGGCGCGTGCCGCGACGGCAGGGGCACCCCGGCGCGCCACCGTCGACACGATCGACGTCGTGTGCTGGACCGCGGCCACCAGACGGGCCGCACTGCGGCTCGGTGCCGGCGAGGCCATCGAGATCGGTGGTGCGCTGCGCCGGCGGTTCTTCGGTGGCGCTGTGGGCCGCCAGAGCCGCTACGAGGTCGAGGCTGGTGTCGTGCGCCGGCTGTCGGGACGCGGCTCTCGCGCCTCCTAGACTGTGCTCCCATGAGCGACGTCCCGAAGCCCCACGCCACCGGCGTCGCCCACAACCGCCGTGGGTCGTTCGAGCCCGGTGAGCGGGTGCAGCTGACCGACCCCAAGGGCCGGCTTCACACGATCACCCTCGAGCCCGGGCGTGAGTTCCACACCCATCGTGGGTTCCTACGCCACGACGACCTCATCGGTGCGCCCGACGGCTCCGTCGTGACGAACACGGCCGGTGTCGAGTATCTCGCGCTCCGGCCGTTGCTCAGCGACTACGTCATGTCGATGCCGCGGGGCGCGGCAGTCGTCTATCCCAAGGACTCGGGCCAGATCGTCCAGATGGCCGACATCTTCCCTGGGGCGACCGTCGTCGAGGCGGGTGTCGGCAGCGGCGCCCTGTCGATGTCGCTCCTGCGGGCGATCGGCGAGGAGGGTCGGCTCCTGTCCTTCGAACGGCGCGACGACTTCGCCGAGATCGCCAAGGGCAACGGACGAGCGTTCTTCGGAGGGGACCACCCGGCGTGGACGATCACCGTGGGTGACCTCGTCGACACCCTGCCGCAGGTCACCGATGCCGGGTCCGTGGACCGGGTCGTGCTCGACATGCTCGCGCCGTGGGAGTGCCTCGACGTCGTCGCCGACGCGCTCATCCCCGGCGGAGTCCTGATCTGCTACGTCGCGACCACCACCCAGCTGAGCCGCGTCGCGGAGGGAATGCGCGCGCACGGCGGTTTCACCGAGCCCAGCGCCTGGGAGTCGCTCGTGCGCGGGTGGCACCTCGAGGGGCTCGCCGTGCGCCCACAGCATCGTATGCACGGCCACACGGGCTTCCTCATCACGACCCGGCGCCTCGCACCGGGCGTGGAGCCCCCGGAACGCAAGCGTCGACCCGCCAAGGGTGCCTACGGCCAGGTCGGCGGCCGGCCGGGCGACGCGAGTCCGGACTCCGGCGACTCCGAGGGCGTGGATGCGGCCCAGGTCGCCGTAGTCCCTGGCTCGACGGTCTCGACCGACATCCCCGCCGACGCGTGGACGGCAGAGGCTCTGGGTATGCGCGTCAAGAGCGACAAGACGATCCGGCGCGTGCGTCGATCACTGGCTGAAACGTCCGACGACATCGGCTGATCGCGAGTTAGGGTCGAATCGTCACGTTGTGCGAGTGACGGATGAGGAGGCCGAGATGTCAGACGACGTCCGCAACCAAGGTCCTACCGGTGCCCGGGGGCCCGGTTCCCACGAGTCCGGTGCCCAGGGGGCGGGGGAGCGAGAGCTCTCCGCGCTGCGCGCCGAGGTCGAGTCTCTTCGGGACGCCGCCCGTATGTCACCACAGCGCACGCGTGAGCTCGAGGCACGGCTGGCCCATGTCCAGACGAGCCTGGCGACGCTCTCGACGCAGAACGAGCGCCTCGTGCGCACGCTCAAGGACGCTCGCGAGCAGATCGTCACCCTGAAGAAGGAGGTCGACCGGCTGGCCCAGCCGCCGAGCACGTACGGCTTCGTGGTCGACGCCCCGGAGGACGGCAGCATCGACATCCTCACCGGCGGTCGCAAGATGCGCGTTGCGATCAGCCCTTCGGTCGACCAGGCCGAGCTGGGCCTGGGCCGCGAGGTCATGCTCAACGAGGCTCTCAACGTGGTGTCGGTGCACGGCTATGAGCGCGTCGGCGAGGTGGTCACGGTCAAGGAGCGCCTCGACCAGGACCGTGTGGTCGTGGTCACACACGGCGACGAGGAGAGGGTGTGCCGCCTGGCGAACCCCCTTCTCGCAGAGCGCATCCGAGTTGGTGACTCGCTCGCCCTCGACCCCCGCTCCAACTTCGTGCACGAGGTCATCCCGAAGCTCGAGGTCGAGGAGCTGGTGCTCGAGGAGGTGCCGGACGTCGCCTACGAGGACATCGGCGGCCTCGCCGGGCAGATCGAGCAGATCCGCGACGCGGTCGAGCTGCCGTTCCTGCACCCCGAGCTGTTCAAGGAGCACGCGCTCAAGCCGCCCAAGGGCGTCCTGCTCTACGGGCCGCCCGGCTGCGGCAAGACGCTCATCGCCAAAGCGGTGGCCGCGTCACTGGCTCGCCAGGTGGCCGAGCGCAGCGGCGAGGAACCGACGCGGAGCTACTTCCTCAACATCAAGGGTCCCGAGCTGCTCAACAAGTACGTCGGTGAGACCGAGCGACACATCCGCCTGATCTTCCAGCGGGCTCGCGAGAAGGCTTCCGACGGCACGCCGGTCGTGGTCTTCTTCGACGAGATGGACTCCCTGTTCCGCACCCGCGGCTCCGGGGTGTCCAGTGACGTGGAGACGACGATCGTCCCCCAGCTGCTGGCCGAGATCGACGGCGTGGAGCGGCTCGACAACGTCATCGTCATCGGGGCCTCGAACCGCGAGGACATGATCGACCCGGCGATCCTGCGTCCGGGCCGCCTCGACGCGAAGATCAAGATCGAGCGGCCCGACGCCGAGAGCGCCCGGGACATCTTCAGCAAGTACCTCACCACGTCCCTGCCGCTGCACGAGCACGACCTGTCGGTGCACGGTGGCGACCGCGACGCGACCGTCGAGGCGATGATCACGGCGGCCGTCGAGCGGATGTACTCCGAGATGGAGGAGAACCGGTTCCTCGAGGTCACCTACCAGGGCGGTGACAAGGAGATCCTCTACTTCAAGGACTTCAACTCCGGCGCGATGATCCAGAACATCGTCGACCGGGCCAAGAAGCTGGCGATCAAGGACTTCCTCACGACCGCCCAGAAGGGCATCCGCGTCGAGCACCTGCTGGCCAGCTGTGTCGATGAGTTCAAGGAGAACGAGGACCTGCCCAACACGACCAACCCGGACGACTGGGCCAGGATCAGCGGCAAGAAGGGCGAGCGGATCGTCTACATCCGCACGCTCATCAAGGGCAAGGACGGCACCGAGCCGGGTCGCTCGATCGCGACCGCGAACACCGGCCAGTACCTCTGATCGACTGCACGGAGCACCCACCCGAGCAGGGTGGGTGCTCCCCGGGCCGCTCGAAGGTCGCGCGGCGGCATACCCCTCGGCGGCGCGCTGGGCTCACGTGTCGCCGGGGTCGGCGCCCACTCGCGGTCGCGTGGTGCGCCGGGCGGCAAAGGCTGCGAGCGCCCGCCACCCCAGGAGCAGCAGAGCGAGCACGAGCGCTGCCACGACGACGAAGCTCGGCGCAGTGCCCGAACCGGTGGCGCGGCGAAGGACCATGCCGATGACCAGGGTTGCGAACCACACCGTGATCCCCGGCCCGACGTCGACCGGCCAGCCCTTGCGCAGCGTCCGGACGACGAGCCACCCGACGACCGTGCCGGCGAGGAACGGCCACGCAGTCTGCAGCGACCCGAGGACGGGGTTCGCTTCGGCGTGGCTGGCCCGGCCGATCGCGGCGAACACGATGACCAGCACGACGTCGAGCAGGAACGCCACGACCGGGCGGCGCAGTGCGGCAACGGTTTTCATGAGCAGGCATTCATGAGGGCTGTCACCAGGGGGCCCTGCTCACGCCGACGTCTCGAACGGCAGCCTGGCCTGCGGTGGTGCGTGCATCGGGTCCACGCCCTCGAACAAGGAGCTGATCGACCGGCCGTGATGGATGCGGCTGATCGCCTCGGCGAAGAGTGCCGCGACGGACCGCACTTTGAGCTCGGGCCACCCTTGCGGGGCGGGAACGGTGTCGGTGGTCACGACCTCCGTGACAAATGGGTGTCCCCGCAGCCGTTCGACGGCCTTGCCGGCGAAGAGGCCATGGGTGCAGACGATGGCCGCCTCGGTCGTGCCGGCGTCCTTGAGCCGGTCGAGCAGCTCGAGCATGGAGCCTCCGGTGGCGATCTCGTCGTCGAGGATGATGGCGCGACGGCCGGACACGTCACCGACGATCGACTCGATGACGACCCGGTCGTCGGCCACCCGCTGCTTCGACCCGGCCGCCACGGGCAGCCCGAGGAGCCGCGCGAACTGCGTGGCCACCTTGGCGTTGCCGAGGTCGGGGCTGACGACGACGCCGTTGCGCAGGTCCCGGTCGCGGAAGTGGTCAGCAAGAACCCCGATCGCCGTGAGGTGGTCGACCGGGGTTGAGAAGAAGCCATGGACCTGAGGTGCGTGAAGGGCCATCGTGAGCACCCGATGTGCACCGGCCGTCGAGATCATGTCGGCCACGAGCCGGCCGCCGAGGGAGATGCGCGAGGCGTCCTTCTTGTCCGAGCGGGCGTAGGCGTAGTGCGGCATGACGGCGGTGATCTGCGCCGCCGACGCGCCCCGCGCGGCATCGATCATCAGCAGCAGCTCCATGAGGTGCTCCTGGGTGGGAGGCACGAGCGGCTGGATGAGGTAGACGTCCCGCTGTCGGCAGTTGGCGAGCAGCTGCGCCTGCAGGCAGTCGTTGCTGAAACGCTTGATGTCCACCGGGGACCTCGTCACCCCGAGATGGCCACAGATCCGGTCGGCAAGCGACGGATGCGCGGAACCGCTGAACACGACGACATCGTTCATTCGAGCCATCCCTCTCGAGAAGCGCGTGCGATTCGCAGACTATCCGACCGGGGCACGGTCTGCGCGACCCTCTGGGGCCTCTGTGGACATCCTCCCGTCGGTGTCTCAGGTTCCGCTGAGAGTGTGTCCAGCACGACCTCAGACGCGTCGTAGCGGTACGTTCTGAGCCGACTGAGGCACGATGAGGGCGTGTCAACCGAACACGAGGCAGCGAAGGCGCTCGCCGGACCGCCTTTGAGGGTGGCTGGGGGAGCAGAGGGGAGCGAGGTGCCGGACGCCGAGGGCCCGGACAGGCTGGGCGGATCCGACGAGCGCGACGGCTCGGACCTGCTCGGCTCAGCGCCCGCGCCCGCGGGCCCCAACGAGCCGGGGGACCCAGGCGACCCCGGAAACCCAGACGACCCCGGCCACGCGGACGAAGGCAGCGGTCCGGCACAGCCGGACCTGCCGGTCGAAGTCGTCGAGCCCCCGATCCCGGAGCGTGTCCGTCGCCCCGCGGACGGCGTGCGGCTCGCGGTGGCGGTCGTCCTGCTCGTCGTAGGGCTCCTCGTGGCCGAGCTCGCAGCCGGCACCCGTGGCGCCGTCGAGCAGGACCTCACCGAGGCCACGAGTGGCCTGCCACGCCTGTTGCTGACGCTGCTCGGCTGGGCCAGTGGCATCGGGGTTCTGCTGCTTCCCATCGGCATCGGCGTGGACCTGGTGGTCCGGCGCCGTCCGATGCAGCTCATCCAGGCACTCGGTGCTGCGGTGGTCGCAGGGGTGCTCGTCATCGTTCTGACCGTCCTCGTGTCATCCGGCAACGGCGGTTTCCTCACCGACCTGCTCACCAGGCCCGCGTCCACCGCGACCGGCCGCACCGGCCCGCTCGACATCGTGGTCGTCTCGATGGTGGCGCTGATCACCGTCGCCGACATCTCTGGGCGGAAGTGGATCTCGCCGATCGCGACGATCGTTGTGCTCGCGACACTGGTCACGACGCTGCTCTCGGGTGTGATGACGCTCGCGGCGCTGATCAGCTCGCTGCTGCTGGGCTGGATCGTGGGCCTCGCCTTCCGGCTCGCCTTCGGGGTGACCTCGACGCGGCCGCCGGGCACCGAGGTGGGCCGGGTGCTCGTGGCCACGGGTATGCCGCTTCGCAGGCTCGAGCTCATCGACGCCAACGATGCCGGTGACAGGCGGTATGCCGGCACGACCGACGACGGGCCCGTGGACGTCCACGTCATCGACCGAGACACCTTCGGGCTGGCGTCCGGACGCCGGCTGTTGCGCGTCCTTCGGCTCCGCAGCGGGTTCACCCGGCCCCCGTCGTTCACGCTGCGGGCCGAGCTCGAGCATCGCACCCTGATGGGGCTGCTCCTGCGCGACTCGGGCATCGCGGCGCCGCGACCAGTGGCGGTGAGCGAGGTTGGCGCCTTCTCGGCGGTGATCGCCTACGTGGAGCCGTCGGGGCGGCCGATCGGTGAGGTGGGGGAGGAGGTCACCGACGCCCAGCTCGAGTCGACGTGGCGGATGGCGCAGACCCTGATCCGTCGTCGCGTGGTGCACCGTGCGTTCAGCCCGACGACGGTCCTCGTCGACGACGACGGTGGCGTGGCGCTCGCCCGGCTCGGCAGCGGGGACCTCGCGGCCGACGACATCAGCCTGCGGATCGACCTCGCCCAGCTGCTCACCACGGTCGGTCTCGCGGTCGGGCCCGAGCGCGCCGTCGACTCGGCGGTCGCCGTGCTCGGCGAGGAGGCAGTCGTCCGGGCGGCACCGCTGCTGCAGTCGGTCGCCCTCAGCCCTGACACGCGAGCGGCGATCAAGGGGCACAAGGGAATCCTGGGCGAGCTGCGCGAGCGAGTCGTCGCCCTGCGGCCGTCGAAGGCCGCCGCCGAGCCCATCCAGCTGCGCCGGGTCACGCTGCGCGGCCTGGTCACCCTGGTGGGGGGCGGCGTAGCGGCCTACCTCGTCCTCACCCAGCTGGCGAAGGTGGACTTCGGCCAGGTCATCGTCGGCGCCGACTGGCGCTGGGCCGGGCTGTTGCTGCTCTTCGCGGCCGCCACCTTCGCAGGAGCTTCCGTGGCCCTGGCGGGTGCAGTGGAGATCCACCTGCGCTTCGTCCGGACGTACATGACGCAGCTCGCCGTCGCCTTCAGCGGGCTGGTCGCCCCCGCGGCCGTCGGCAACATCGCCCTCAACACCCGTTACCTGCAGACATCGGGCCTGACGCCGACCGTGGCCGGCGCGAGCGTCGGTGTCGCCCAGGTGGCCCAGTTCTGTTCGTACTTCGCGCTCCTCGTCATCTCCGGTGTCCTTGCCGGCACGGGACCCGCGGTGTCGTTCAGCCCGTCGCCCGTGCTCGTCGCCGCGATCCTCATCGTCGTCATCGTCATCCTCGTGCTGGTGGCCGTGCCACGGGTGCGTGCGCTCATCACGGACCGCGTCATGCCGCAGATCCGCTCGGCGCTGCCACAGGTGCTCCGCGTGCTCCAGCACCCGAAGAAGCTCGTCCAGCTGCTCGGCGGCGCGCTGCTGCTCGACATGTCGTTCGTGGCGGCCCTGGTCTGCGCGACGAGGGCCTTCGGCGCCGAGGCGCCGGTCGCCGCCATCGCGGTCGTCTACTTCGCCGGAGCCATCATCGGGTCTGCCGTGCCGACGCCCGGGGGCCTCGGTGGCATCGAGGCCGCGATGTCTGCGGGCCTGATCGCCATCGGCGTGGACGGCGGCACGGCCGTGTCCGCCGTGCTGCTCTACCGCCTCGCGACGTACTGGCTGCCCATCCCGTTCGGCTGGGTCTCGCTCAACCGGCTCCAGAGGATCGGGGCTATCTGACCTGGGCCGGCCGGCATACGGCATCTGTCCCCGGCTCGCAGCGAGGTCAGCCGGGCAGGCCACGTCCGGGAGGGTCACCATGTGGTGCCGCCGGAGCCGCCCGGCCATCCGCCGGTTATCGTCCTGACCATGACGGTGCGTCGGATCATGGGCCTGGAGACGGAGTACGGCATCTCGGTGCCGGGCGACCCGCTGGCCAACCCGATGTTCCTGTCCGGCCAGGTCGTCAGCGTGTATGCCGCGTCGCAGGGCATCCGATCCAACCAGTCGAGCTGGGACTACGCCTTCGAGGACCCGCTGCGCGACGCCCGCGGGTGGCAGCTCGACCGGCAGACCGCCGATCCGAGCCAGCTGACCGACATCGAGGACCCGACGCTGGCCAACGTCGTGCTGACCAACGGCGCGCGCTACTACGTCGACCACGCGCACCCGGAGTACAGCTCACCCGAGGTCACCCTCCCGCGTGACGCTGTCATCTGGGACCGGGCCGGCGATGCGATCGCGCTGGAGTCGGTGCGGCTGCTCGCCGAGCGCCCGGGGCAGGCGCCGGTCAACCTGTACAAGAACAACGCCGACGGCAAGGGCCAGTCCTACGGCACCCATGAGAACTACCTCATGCCGCGCCGGACGGCCTTCCCCGACATTGTCCGTCACCTCATCCCGTTCTTCGTGACGCGGCAGGTCGTGTGCGGGGCAGGTCGGGTCGGGCTCGGCGTCGACAGCCGCGGAGCGGGGTACCAGATCTCCCAGCGGGCCGACTTCTTCGAGACCGAGGTCGGCCTCGAGACGACCCTCAAGCGACCCATCATCAACACCCGCGACGAGCCGCACGCCGTGGCTGACCGCTACCGCCGTCTGCACGTCATCATCGGCGACGCCAACCACCTCGACGTCGCGTCGCTCCTCAAGACCGGCACCACCTCGCTCGTGCTCGGGATGATCGAGGACGGACACCTCACCGAGGACTGGTCGATCCGGCGCCCCGTCGCGACCCTGCAGGCCGTCTCGCACGACCCGTCGCTCAAGGCGACGTTCGAGCTGACCGATGGCCGCCACGTCTCGGCTCTCGACGTGCAGTGGATGTATCTCGAGGCCGCTCGGGCCTGGCTCGACCGCCGTGGCGACGACCCGGAGCCGGAGGCGACCCGTGAGGTGATGACGTACTGGGAGGACGTCCTGACCCGCCTCGGCACCGATGTCATGTCGTGCGCGCCGATGCTCGACTGGGTCGCCAAGCTCCAGCTTCTCGAGGGCTACCGAGCCCGTGACGGCCTCGCCTGGGACGACCACCGCCTCGCGGCCATCGACATCCAGTGGGCCGACGTGCGACCGGAGAAGGGGCTCGTGCACCGGCTGCGGGACCGAGGGCGCCTGCACGACCTCGTCAGGCCTGAGGAGATCAAGTCGGCCCAGACGACGCCTCCCGAGGACACCCGGGCGTGGTTCCGAGGCACCTGTGTGCGCCGGTTCACCCAGCAGGTCTTCTCGGCCAGCTGGGACTCTGTCGTCTTCGACGTGCCTGGACACGCCAGCCTGCAGCGCGTGCCGATCCTCGAGCCCGAGCGGGGCACGAGAGCGCAGGTCGGCACGCTGCTCGAGGAGAGCCCCGACGTGACGGCGCTGCTTCGGGGTCTGTCCACCCCGGAGTGAGATCCCCTGCGAAGTGAGATCCCCTGCGGACTGAGATGCGGTGCTCTGAGCGGGCGGGCCCACGCGTTAGGGTCAGAGGTGAGAGGTAGTCACACACGTCCTGGGAGGTGGCCATGGCCGGTCAAGAGCACGTCAAGCCGCAGCGTCGCGACGAGGAGCCGCCCGAGGCGCCAGAGACGCCGCCCGCGGCCGGTGCCGCGGTCAAGGAGGGCCTGACCGACGACATCGACAGCGTCCTCGACGAGATCGACGGGGTGCTCGAGTCCAACGCCGAGGAGTTCGTGCGCGGGTTCGTCCAGAAGGGCGGCCAGTGACGAACCACGCCTCGGGGCGTCCCCGACGCCTCGACGACGCCTACCTCGCCGCGGGCTCGTCATCGTTCACGGAGTTCGTCGCGTCCTACCGTCCGGAGGTGCTCCCCACGGGTCGACGCCTTCCCTCGGGCGCCAGCCTCGAGGCCCCGCACGGCACCACCATCGTGGCCATGCTCTACGACGGGGGCGTGATCATGGCGGGTGACCGGCGCGCCACCATGGGCACGCTGATCGCGAACCGGGACATGGAGAAGGTCTTCGTCGCCGACGAGTACAGCGTCGTCGGGATCGCCGGCACGGCCGGCGTCGCGATCGAGCTCGTCCGGCTCTACCAGGTCGAGCTCGAGCACTACGAGAAGATCGAGGGCGCCATCATGTCCCTCGAGGGCAAGGCGAACCGCCTCGCCTCGATGATCCGGGGCAACCTCGCCCTCGCGATGCAGGGCCTGACCGTCGTGCCGACCTACGCCGGGTTCGACCTTGACACCGCGGTCGGGCGGATCTACTCCTACGACGTCACCGGCGGGTGCTACCAGGAGCTCGGGCACCACTCCACGGGCTCGGGCTCGGTCTTCGCGCGCGGGGCGCTCAAGAAGCTCTGGCGGCCCGGCCTCACCGAGCAGCAGGCGGTGGGCGTCGCGATCGAGGCGCTCTACGACGCCGCGGACGACGACTCCGCCACCGGTGGACCCGACCTCGGCAGGCAGATCTGGCCCACCGTGGCTGTCGTCGACCACGCCGGGGCCCGCTTCGTCGACCGCGAGGTCCTGCACACCCATGTGCAGCAGGTGGTCGATGCGCGCCGCGACAACCCCGGAGGTGCGCGATGACGATGCCCTTCTACGTCCCTCCAGAGCAGGTCATGAAGGACCGGGCCGACTTCGCGCGCAAGGGAATTGCTCGCGGTCGCTCGGTCCTCGTGCTCGGCTACGACAAGGGGATCGCCTTCGTCGCTGAGAACCCTTCCCGCGCCCTGCACAAGGTGTCGGAGATCTACGACCGCATCGCGTTCGCCGCGGTCGGCCGGTACAACGAGTTCGAGAGCCTGCGCGTCGCGGGGATCCGGTATGCCGACCTGCGTGGCTACTCATACGACCGCACCGACGTGACCGCGCGGGCCCTGGCCAACACCTACGCCCAGACCCTCGGCGCGATCTTCACCCAGGAGTCCAAACCGTTCGAGATCGAGATCGTGGTCGCCGAGGTCGGCGTCACGAGCGAGGACGACCAGATCTTCCGGCTCACCTATGACGGGTCGGTCGCCGACGAGCAGGGCTTCGTCGCGATGGGCGGCGCGAGCGACGCGGCGGAGGAGCGGCTCGGCACCGCCTGGCGCCCTGGCCTCACGCTCGGTGAGGCGCTCAAGGTCGCTGTCGATGTCCTCGGCGCCGGCGACAACGGCGAGCGACGGGCCCTCGACGCCTCTCAGCTGGAGGTAGCGGTCCTTGACCGCGACCGGCCGCGCCGCTCGTTCCGTCGCATCATCGGCCCGCTGCTCGGCCGGCTGCTCAGCGCCGACGACCCGACGTCCGACGCCCCACCCGTCGACGAGCACCATCCGGGTCATCCCGAGGTCCTCGACGGCGCCACCGACGCCACTGACGCCCCCGGCAGCGACACCGGACCCGACGCCGGCCCCGACTCCGGACCCGGCACCGGGACGGACCGTCCGGGCGACCCCGGCGCCGAGGGCGGGGCGCAGGACCCCGCCTGACGGCATACCCGGCCGACGAGGGGATCAAGGCCCAGGAAATGGAGTATGGCGAAGGCCGCCCACCACGGTGTGGTGGGCGGCCTTCGGTCATCGACCGGATGGGTCAGCCGTGCGCGGCGACCTTCTCGCCCTGCGGGCCACGCTCGTAGTACGACGCCTCGTCGGAGCCGTAGGAGCCGCCCTCGGCCGCCTCGCCCTCGGCGGGCTGCTCAGCCGGCGCCGCCTGCTCGGCCTCCGCGCGCGGGGCCTCCTTGGCGGGCTCCTCGGCCGGTGCCGGGGTGGGCTGGGCGTTCGGGGCAGCCTTGTCGGGCATCACGAGCGACTCCATCAGGCTGCCGCCACCGAGGGTGGCGAGCATCTGGCGGACGTTGCCGAGCTGGGCCGTGATGCTGTCGCGCTGCGCGGTCGTCGCGGCGAGCTCGCGCTCGGACTCCTCGCGGATGCGGCCCGCGTGGTCACGCGCTTCGGACACGATCGTGTCGGCCTGGCTCTGCGAGGTCTCGAGCAGTCGCTCGGCCTTGGAGCGCATCTCCCTGGCGTCGCGCTCGGCGCGCTCGGTGACCTGGCGCAGGCGTCCCTCGGACTCGGCGAGCAGCGACTCCTGCTGAGCCCGGCGCGTCTCGAACTCGTGGTCCGCCGACTCGCGGCGGGCGGCGAGCTTGACCTCGAGCTCCGCGGACGCCGTGGAGGCGCGCAGGCGGTGCGCCTCGAACTCGGCGGCCGCCTCCTGGCGCTGGGCCGCCGTGACGCTCTGCGCCTCGGCGACGATGGCCTGCGCCTCGCGGTTGGCCTGGGCGATGATCCGCACGGCCTCGTCATCGGCGCGCGTGCGGGCCTGCTCTGCGTAGGTGGCGGTCGTGGACTTCAGGTCCGCGGCCGCCCGGTTGGCGCGCTCGCGGATCTCGTCGGCCTCGCCCGTGGCCCCGGCGCGCATGTCGGACGCCTCCTGCTCGGCCAGCATGAGAATCTGGCCGATGCGCTCACCGAGGTCGGCGAAGGTCTGGGCCGGGGCAGCGGACGCGTTCTTCTTGAGGTCGGCCATCGCTCGCGACTGCTGACCGAGCTGTCCCCGCAGGTCGGTCAGCGCTGCGTTGAGCTTGGTCAGCTCGACACTGCGCTCCGCAGCATCCTTCTTCGCTGCCTGAAGGGTTCGGTTCTGCGACTCGATGAAGGCGTCGACCTCCTCGGGCTCGTAACCACGGCGGGAGAACTTGAAGTTGGGTCTGTCGATCATTTCCATCCAATGCAGGGGAGGTGGAGGGCTTTTCGTGAGGGGACAGCCGCCATTGTTGCAGGCCGCATCTGTGTGAGTATCACAGACCTCGGGGCGGCGTCTCGCCCCCATGCAGATCGTCTCGACAACGAGACCTGACACGCCCGAATGCTGGTCTCCCACCCCTCGGACGTCCCGTATGCCGCTTGGAAGGCCCATAATGCCGCCTGGACGGCCCGTGTGCCCGCGAAGCCATGCGGGAGCGCCCGAGGGGTGGGGACTGGATGCCCACGTCCCTCAGGGCGCCCTACAGGTGATGCCGCCCGGTCAGTGCAGGCGGACCCGTGGGTCGAGGACGGCATACAGGATGTCGACGATGATGTTCGCGACCACGACGGCCAGGGACGCGAACAGCACGATCCCGATGATGACCGGCAGGTCCTGCTGGTTGATCGCGTCGATGGCCGTCTTGCCCAGGCCCGGCAGTGAGAACACCGTCTCCGTCACGACGACGCCGCCGAGGAGCGCACCGACGTCGATGCCGAACTGCGTGACGATGGGGGTCATCGCGGCCCGGAGGGCGTGGCGGGTGATGACGCGGTTCTCCCCGATGCCCTTGGAGCGGGCCGTACGGACGTAGTCCTCACCGAGGACGTCGAGCATCGAGGCTCGGGTCAGGCGCGTGTACGTCGCCGCGGAGACCAGGGCCAGGGTCAGCCAGGGAAGGACCATGTGAATGAACCACTGGGTGGGGTCCTCGGAAAACGGTATGTAGCCACCTGGCGGGAAGATCGCGAACCCGGCCAGGGTCAGCCGGAAGTACAGGAAGTACAGCAGCAGCAGGCCCAGCAGGAAGGTCGGCATGGAGTAGAACAGCAGGCTCGTCGCCGTCAGCGAGCGGTCCAGGAACGAGCGGGGCCGCACCGCCGAGAGGACGCCGTTGGTGACACCGAGCACGAGCCAGATGATGGCGCCGCCGATGACGACGGACAGCGTGATCGGCAGGGCCGCAGCGATGATCTGCGTGACGGGCTGCTGGTGGTAGTAGTCGTAGCCCAGGTCGCCATGCAGCAGGTTGCCGAGGAAGTCGAGGTACTGCCTCCATACCGGCTGGTCCAGGCCCAGCCGGTGCGAGATCAGGGCCACGGTCTCGGGGGTTGCCTGCCGGCCCGCGAGGGTACGGGCGACGTCGTTGGGTGCGATGAAGAACAGCGCGAACACCGCGACGGTGATCAGCCACATGACGAGGATCCCGAGGGCGATGCGGCGGATGAGGAATCGGGACACGGGAGCCTCCTACTCGGCGAGGATCTTCTCGTCGGCCAGGACGACCGCCTCGGACTCCGTCTCGGCGGTCATCCGGTCGCTGCGCGGGTCGAACGCGTCCCGGACGCCGTCACCGAAGAGGTTGAAGGCGAGCGTCGTGATGAGCAGAGCAAGTCCGGGGAAGACGACGAACCACCAGGCGACCGTGTAGTAGTTCTGCGAGTCGCTGATCATCCCGCCCCAGTCGGCGGTGGGCGGCGGGAGCCCGAGGCCGAGGAAGCTCAGAGTCGCCTCGACGACGATGACCACCGGGATGAGCAGTGACGCGTAGACGATGACCGGCGCGAGGATGTTGGGCAGGATGTCCACGAACATGATGCGGTTATCCGAGGCGCCGAGCGACCTTGCGGCTTCGACGAACTCACGTTCTCTGAGGGACAGGACCTGCCCTCTGACGATACGGGCGACCGAGGCCCAGCTGAAGAAGCCGATGACGAGCACCGTGACGAGCAGGCTGGGGCCGGTGATCGAGACCAGCGCAACGGCCACCAGGATGAACGGGATAGACAGCACCACGTCGATGAGACGCGCCAGCAGGGTGTCGACGAGGCCGCCGAGGAAGCCTGCGGCGAGACCGACGATGACCCCGATGACGACGGTCAGCGCCGTCGCCGCCACACCGACGAGCAGGGAAATCCTTGCCCCATAAGCGATTCGAACAAGAATGTCACGGCCAAGGTCGTCCGTCCCGAGCCAGAACTCCTTCGAGGGGGGCGTTGGCAGCCCGTCCGCGGTGAGGCCGGTCTGGCGGTACTGCTCGTTGACCGGGTGGCCCGTGATCGCGGCGAACACCGGCGCGAAGATCGCCATGAGCAGGATCAGGAAGATGACGATCAGGGAGATCATCGCGACGCGATCGCGCCGCAGCCGTTGCCAGGCGAGCAGCCAGGGGCTGCGCCCCTCGATGCCCTTCTGGCCGGTCTCGCCGGCGCCACCGGGGGCAACCTGTCCCTCGGCCGTGGCCTCGGGGGTCCCCGCGCCGGATGACGTCGAGGTCGGAATCATGCCGCTCACGATGCTTTCCCTTCAGGTGCAGTGTCGGCGGTGATGGACCCGTCGCCCGCGATGTCGATCTCCGTGTCCGAGATCTCCGGGTGCGACGCCGCGAGGTCCTCGCCCACCTCGAGCGGGTGGTGGCAGGCAGTGCGGTGGTCGTCCGGGTCGCCGAGGACGGGAACGAGCGGAGGCGCCGTCACGACACAGTCGCTGCGCGCCTTGGGGCACCGGGTGTGGAAGTGGCAGCCCGTCGGCGGGTCGGTCGGCGACGGCAGGTCGCCGTAGAGGATGGTGCGTGCGCGGCTGTCGGCGATGTCCGGGTCCGGGACCGGGAGGGCCGACAGGAGCGCGCGCGTGTAGGGGTGCCGGGTCCTGGCGAAAAGCTCCTCTGTCGGTCCGACCTCGACGACCCGCCCGAGGTACATGACCGCCACGCGGTCGCTCACGTGCCGGATCACGGACAGGTCGTGGGAGATGAACAGGTAGGTGAGGCCGAAGTCGTCCTGCAGGTCGATGAGCAGGTTGATGATCTGGGCCTGGATCGACACGTCGAGCGCCGACACCGGCTCGTCGCAGATGACGAGACGGGGCTGCAGCGCCAGGGCTCGTGCGACCCCGATGCGCTGGCGCTGGCCGCCGGAGAACTCGGCGGGGAAGCGGTTGTAGTGCTCCGGGTTGAGACCGACGCGCTCCATCAGCTCCTGGACCTTGCGCTTGACCTCCTTCGACGTGCCGAGCGAGTGGATCACGAAGGGGTCACCGATGATCGATCCGACGCGGCGGCGCGGGTTCAGCGAGCCGTACGGGTCCTGGAAGATGACCTGGACGTCGCGACGGACCTCGCGCAGCTGGCTTCGGGACAGGTTCGTGATGTCGCGGCCGTCGAAGACGACCTTGCCGCCGCTGAGGTCGTAGAGGCGTGCGATGCACCGTGCCAGGGTCGACTTGCCGCACCCGGTCTCGCCGACGAGCCCGAGGGTCTCGCCCGGCTGGATCTCCAGTGAGACGTTGTCGACCGCGTGGACGTCGTCGTGGGAGCCACGCCGCAGGCCCCCGGTCTTGACCGGGAACGTCTTCGAGACGTGGTCGGCAATGAGCAGCGGCTCGGTCATGCGGACTCCTTCGCAAGGTCCTGCCCGACCGACGCGGCATCCTTGGGCAGGAAGCAGGCGGAGGTGTGCTCAGGGTCGTTCGCGACCGGCTCGAGCGTCGGCAGCTCCTGCCAGCAGCGGTCGAAGACGTCCGGGCAGCGGGGCGCGAACGGGCACCGGACCGGTGGGCTGATGAGGGACGGCGGCGTGCCGCCGATCGGCGTGAGGCGCTCCCTGGCCCCGCCCTGGGCGGGCAGCGACGCGAGCAGTCCCTTCGTGTACGGGTGATGCCCCAGGTAGAAGACGGTGCGGCGGGGGGCGCGCTCCATGGCCCGGCCGGCATACATCACCACGACGTCGTCCGACATCTCGGCCACGACCCCGAGGTCGTGGGTGATGAGGATGATCGCCGTGCCGAACTCCTCCTGGAGCCGGCGCATGACACCAAGCACCTGGGCCTGGACGGTCACGTCGAGAGCGGTCGTCGGCTCGTCGGCGATGAGCAGTGCCGGGTCGAGTGCCATGGCCATGGCGATCATGACGCGCTGGCGCATGCCGCCGGAGAACTGGTGCGGGTAGTCGTCGAGACGCTGCGCGGGGTTCGGGATCCCGACGAGACCGAGCAGGTCGGCCGCCCGGGCCCGCGCGGTCGCCGTGGAGGTGTTGCTCCGGTGGGCCCGGATCATCTCGACGATCTGCCAGCCCACCGTGTAGTAGGGGTGCAGGCTGGACAGCGGGTCCTGGAAGATCATCCCGATCCGCGCACCGCGGATCTGCTGGAGCGTCTTGGTCGAGGCGCCGAGGAGCTCGACGCCGTCGAACTTGGCCGAGCCCGACACGCGCGCTCCGCGGGTCAGGCCGGTGATGGTCTGGGTGGCGACGCTCTTGCCCGAGCCGGACTCACCGACGATGGCGAGCGTGCTCGCACGCTCCACGTCGAAGGAGAGCCCGCGCACGGCCTGGACGACGCCGTCGGGGGTGTTGAACGAGACCGTGAGGTCGCGTACCTCGAGCAGTGCCATGGGACACGCCTTCCGATGACGGGTTGTGGGACGGTCACGCGGCTGCCGAGCCGGCCGACGGGGTATGCCGTCGGCCGGCCCGGCGAGCGCGGATCAGCCGCCTTGCTTGTCCGCGGAGAGCCAGACGTTGGTCGGGTCGTAGTTCTGGATCGCCGGAACGTAGACCGCGCCGTTGACCTGGCTGGCGTGGTAGTTGGCCTGCTTCGGGTTGGTGATCGGGAAGAACGGGGCCTGCCCCATCACCTGCTTGTCGGCATCAGCCCACTGAGTGGCCGCCTGGTCCTCGGTGGCCGACTGGGCCGCCTTGGTGATCATGTCGTTGGTCGCCGCGTCGTCGAAGAGTCCGAAGTTGCTGCCGACCGGCGGGAACGCGGGCTTTCCGAAGAACAGCGGCTTGAAGAACGACAGTGCCGCGTTGCCGTACCAGTCGGCTCCCCAGCCGGCCACCGCCAGGTCCCAGACCCCGCGCTGCGCGACGGTGGGCACCTGCAGGTACTTCGTGTAGAAGTCGGCGTTCGGGGAGGGGACGCCCTGCACGGTGATGCCGGCCTTGGACAGGTCCTGCTGCACCGTCTGGAAGGTCTTGCTGCTGCCCTCTGACGCGTTGCGGTAGAGCATCTTCAGCGTGAGCCCGTTCGGGAATCCCGCCTCACTGAGCAGCTGCTTGGCCTTGTTCGGGTCGTACGGGTAGAGGTCGAAGTTCGAGGACCCACCGACGATGTTCGACGGCAGCACGTGGCTGAGCGACTCGTTGAGGTTGGGACCGCCGATGACCTGGATGATGTTGGCGCGGTTGATCGCGTACTCGAGCGCCTCACGCACCTTGAGGTTCGCCATGGCCTTGTTGTTGTTCGGGGAGACCATGTTGAACACGACGTAGGGGTTCGAGGAGGCCGACGGGCCGATCGTCAGGTTCGGGTCCTTCTTGGCGATGAGGGCCGGAAGCTGCGAAGGCGGTGGGAAGTTGTCGAACTCCATGTCGGCACTCGGGGTGCCGGTCTGCAGCTGCTGCTGCGTCGAGTCCTGCGTGACGGTCTCGTTGATGACGACCTTGTCGACGTAGGCCTTGCGGATCGGGTCGCTGGCGCCGTCCCAGGCCGGGTTGCGGCTGAAGTTGATGCTCTTCGTCGGCGTGTACGAGTCGATCTTGTAGGGGCCGTCGGAGATCGTGTGCGCCGCGAGCTCGGGGCTCGCCGGGACGTACTGGTCAAGCTCCTTCGGTGCGGGCGAGAACGCGGGCAGCGTCAGCATGTCCGGGAAGTAGCTCGCCGGGTTGTTCAGCTTGAACTCAACTGTCTGGTCGTCCTTGGCGACGACGCCGGGCAGGTCCGTCTTCTCGATGTAGTCGCCGATCGCCGAGGCTGTGTGCCCGACCTTGGCGAACCCGTCGCAGAAGGCCTGCATGCCGACGATCAGGCTCTCGTAGTCGGGCAGGCCGCCGAACGGCTGTGCTGGGTTGCACGTCCGCTTGACGCCGCGGACCTCGTCGGCCGCAGTGATCTGCCGTGCCGGGCTGGTGTCCCACTTGGCGCCTTGGCGGATCTTGATCGTGTACGTCTTGCCGTCGCTGCTGATGCCGTTGCCGGCAGTGGGCAGGTCGGTGGCGAGGTCGGGCACGGCCTTGGTGGTCTGGCCGTCGACCGCTGGATAGTTGAAGAGCTGCCGGCTCCACAGACGCAGCGCCAGATAGCCGATCGAGTAGTAGCTGATGTTCGGGTCCATGTAGTCGACGTCGCCGCTCCCGAGCATGTTCAGCGTGCCGCCCTTGACCGCGCTCGCCGACCCCGAGCTGCCACCGGCACCGGTCGCGCCGGCGTTCGTCCCGCCGCTCGAGTTGCAGGCGGCTAGGGCGAGGCAGCTCGTGGCCACCGCCGCGACGGCTGCCACGGGCCATTTCCTCACGGGCATCGCGTTCTCCTTGGTTGGATCGAACCGACCGGATGGCGGTCGGCGCGGACGCCGAGCCACGGCGACCGTCGGCGTCAACCTAGGCACGCCGGAACGCCCCGCCGGGGCGCGGGAGGCAGATGACACGAGACCGCAACCTGGCCGTCATCGGATATGGCGACAGGTCACGTTTAGTCACAAATTCCCAGGCGTTTCGCAGGCAGGACTCGACCTTTTTCCAGCCGGTCTTCGGAGACTGTGGGGGTGGCGCGGAGAGTGCTCCTCGTCGAGGACGATGCGAGGGTCAGACGCGTCCTCCGGCTCGCACTGGAGGACGAGGGCTTCACCGTGCTGGAGGCCGCCGACGGCGAGCAGTGCCTCGAGCGGGTCAAGGAGGTAGCGCCCGACATCGTCCTGCTCGACCTCATGCTCCCGGACCGGGACGGGTTCTCGGTATGCCGTGACATCAGGCGCGGCAGCGACGTGCCGGTCATCATGGTCACGGCCCGCACGGACAGCCACGACGTCGTCGCGGGTCTCGAGTCCGGCGCCGACGACTACGTCACCAAGCCGCTCGTGGCCAAGGAGCTCGCCGCCCGCATCCGCGCCCTGCTCCGCCGCACCGAGCCGACCGCCGGCCGTGCCCCGCGACACGTCGTGTCCGGCGATCTCAACATCGGTGTCGACGACGGCGTGGTGACCCGAGAAGGCGAGGCGATCCCGCTGACCCGCACCGAGTTCCGGCTCCTGGTGGAGCTCGCAGTGGCCGACGGCCGGATCTGCAGCCGTGAGCACCTGCTCGACCGGGTCTGGGGTTACGGCTACTTCGGCGACAGCCGCATCGTCGACGTACACATCCGCCGGCTGCGCACGAAGGTCGAGCTGGACCCGGCATCCCCGCGCCACGTCGTCACCGCTCGAGGGCTCGGCTACCGGCTCGCGAGCTGAGATCGTGCGGCTGTTCGACCGTCTGCGCCGGGCCGGGAACCCTCGCCCGAAGACTCGCCGCCGGCTGTTGCGCCCCTCGAGCCTGCGGGCCCGGGTCGAGCTGACCTTCGGGCTGTTGGCGCTGGCCATCTCGGCCCTGCTGTCCGTCGTCTCCTGGGTCACCGTCTCGCGGTACCTGCTCTCGCAGCGCGAGGACACCGCGGTCACCGAGACGGCGCTGGACCGCTCCGCGGTCCTGGAAAGCCTGGGCCGAGGCTCAACCTCGGTCGCCTCGATTCTCGGCGGGCTCCCGACCAACGACGCCGTGTCGTCGGTCGCGCTGGTGTCCGGGCACTGGTACGGCACCAACCCGGCCCTCGGGCCGGCGACGCTGCCGACCGCGCTCGTCGACGCCGCCGCGACCCAGCAGACCGTGACCCAGCGCGTCCTCGTCGACGACCACCTCTATCTCATGGTGGGGGTGCCGCTCCAGCAGCCCGGAGACGCCCTGTTCGAGGTCTACTCGCTCGTCGAGCTGGACAGCACGCTGCGGGCGATGGCCTGGGTCCTCGCTCTGGCTGCCGTCGTCACGACGTTCGTGGGCGTCGGTCTGGGGCGGTCGGCGAGCCGGGTCGCGCTCCGGCCGCTGGCCGAGCTGACCCGCGTGGCCGGCGCGGTCGCCGGCGGCCGCCTCGATGCACGGCTGCGGCCCCGGGGCGACCCTGATCTCGACCCCCTCGCGGAGTCCTTCAACAGGACCGTCAGCCAGCTGGAGCACCGGGTCCGGGCCGACTCCCGGTTCGCCGTCGACGTGAGCCATGAGCTGCGGACGCCGCTGATGACGATGCTCAACTCGATGGAGGTCATCACGAACCGCAAGGCCCTGCTGCCGGAGTCGGTGCGCGAACCGGTCGACCTGCTCGCCGACGACCTCGACCGGTTCCGGTCCCTCGTCGTGGACCTTCTCGAGATCTCCCGCCACGACGCCGGTGAGGACCTCGTGCTCGAGCCGGTCGACATCGGTGAGCTGACCAGGCGGGCGGCCGACGCGGTCGCCGGCAGACCTGTCACGTCCGTCGTCGGAGCAGGCCCCGACCTGGTGGCTCTCGTCGACAAGCGGCGCCTGGAGCGCGTCGTGGCGAACCTCGTCGGCAACGCGCAGAGCCACGGCGGCGGGTGCGAGGCGGTCACCGTGAGTCGCTCCAACGGCACGGTCCGGATCGTCGTCGACGACGCGGGGCCGGGCATCGCCGAGAGCGACCGCGGCCGGGTGTTCGACCGGTTCGCGCGCGCTGGCGGCAGCGGCGAGCAGGGCGTGGGCCTGGGCCTGGCGATCGTGCAGCGTCACGTGTCCGCCCACGGGGGCCGGGTCGCGGTCGAGACGAGCCCACAAGGGGGTGCCCGCTTTGTCGTCGAGCTTCCCGTGCGCTGATAGCGACCCCACGCCGCCGTATGCCGCCTGGCCGCCCAGGCGGCATGTCGTGCGCCCAGCGCGCCGCGGGCTCGGACGGCATACCTGGCGTCGCGGGCTGCTCGCGCTGGCAGTGGGGCTCGCGCTGACGCTGGGCGCGGCCGGCTGCGCGATGTCGCCACAGGACCAGCCGGACCCTGTGCTGCTCCCTTCCCCGTCCGGAGCAGCATCCCCGGGCGTGGCCCAGCCGGGCGTCCCACTGAGCATGCAGGTCTACCTCATTCACGGTGACCGGCTGCAGCGCGTGACCCGCACGGTGAGCCAGGGCACGGGCATGACCCCCGTGCTCGGGGCGCTCACCGCACCCCTCGACGAGATCGAGCTCGCGAGCGGGCTCCGCTCGGCGGTGCCGACGACGACCCGGCCACTTGCCGGCACCGTCACCAATGAGGGTACGGCGCGGATCGCGGTGCCCCCGGGGTTCGACCGGCTGTCAGTGCGCGAGCAGCAGTTCGCCATGGCACAGCTCGTCTTCACGGTCACCGCCAACACGCTCGCCAGCGACGTCGTGCTCGTCAACGGCTCCCGAGTCATCGCCGTCCCGGACGCCCGCGGGGAGCTCGCCGCACACCCGGTCACCCGGCAGGACTACGCCGAGCTCGCCCCAGTCCGGTGACCGCCCCACCCGGTTCGAGGTATCCGGTTCGAGGTATCCGGTTCGAGGTCTTGAGTCGGCCAGTCGACCGACGTTCGACCTCGACCCGATTACCTCGAACGGTCGAGGGCCTCGCGGGACAGGGCGTCGATGAGGGCAAGCTCGGCATCGCGGTCGAGCCCGGCGCGAGGCCGCGGCCGTTCGAGGCCCAGGCTCTGCTCCCACTCGAGTGCATCGGCGACGGTCTCCTGGAGCGGACGAGGGGTCAGGCCCGCGCCCGCTGCGGCCTCGGCGCTCCGGTCGAGGAACGCGCGCCAGTCCGGGTCGCGCAGCCACAGCGGGAGCGACCGCGGGCCCATGAACTCCTCGACACCGGCAGCGGCCAGTACGTCGTCGGGGGCACTGACCACCTCACCGTCGAAACCGGCCACCGCCGCGCACGTGTCGAGGACGCTGCGCAGCGAGGTCGTCGGACCCATCGCGTTCATGGTGCCCGTCACCCCGGCCAGGCCGGCCCCGACGAGCCACTCGGCCAGGTCGGACACGTGCACCCACTGGACCGGTCGCTCGGTGTCCTGAGGAACGAGAACGGGCCGCCCGTCCGACGCGGCGAGTGCGAACCGACCCGGCCAGTACCCGAACCGCTCGCTGGGGTCACCCGACCCGACGATCAGCCCAGAGCGAGCGATGAGCGCTTGCCCGTCGCGCCCATCGAGCACGGCCCGCTCGCAGGCGACCTTCGCCTCGCCGTACTGCTCGGGCGTGCCCTCGTCGGCCTCGAGGGCCGGCAGGAGGGCGGCCGACTCGTCCGCGCCCGGCTCGTCGTGGCGGGCGTAGACCGAGCAGGAGCTGACGAAGACCCAGCCGTCGGTGCGGTCGCCGAGGGCCTCGATCGCACCGCGGACATGGCCAGGCTGCCGAGCGACGTCGACCACGAGGTCCCACCGCTCGGCGCGGGGCAGGGCGGCATATGCCGTGGGGGAGGACCGGTCGGCACGGACGAGGCGCGCCCCTTGCGGCACCTCTCCCGAGTCGCCGCGGGCCAGGCAGGTCACGTCATGGCCGGCGGCCAGCGCGGTCGCGGCGACGGCACCGCCGAGCCAGGACGTTCCTCCGAGGACGAGCACGTTCGACATGTGCGCCAGCACAGCACGAATATCCGGCGCGAGGAACGGGTGTTCGCCTGAGGCGAAGGATGGCCGCCTAGAGTTGGTTCATGGAGCGGCGCATCTTCGGGATCGAGAACGAGTACGGCGTCACCTGCACGACGCAGGGACAGCGACGGCTCACGCCCGACGAGGTCGCGCGCTACCTTTTCCGCCGGGTCGTCGCCTGGGGACGTTCGAGCAACGTCTTCCTCGGCAACGGTGCCCGTCTCTACCTCGACGTCGGCTCCCACCCGGAGTACGCGACCGCGGAGTGCGACTCCGTGCGTGAGCTCGTCATCCAGGACAAGGCGGGGGAGCGGATCCTCGAAGGCCTCGTGGAGGACGCCCAGGCGCGTCTGCGCGACGACGGCGTCGAGGGCGAGATCTTCGTCTTCAAGAACAACACCGACTCCGCGGGCAACTCCTACGGCTGCCACGAGAACTATCTGTACGGTCGCACCGGCGACTTCCAGCGCGTGTCGGACATGTTCATCCCGTTCCTCATCAGCCGGCAGATCACGTGCGGCGCGGGCAAGGTCGTCGCGACCGCCCACGGCGCCTCCTTCGCCGTCAGCCAGCGGGCGGACCACATCTGGGAGGGCGTCTCGTCGGCGACCACGAGGTCGCGCCCGATCATCAACACCCGGGACGAGCCGCACGCGGACGCCGAGAAGTACCGTCGGCTGCATGTCATCGTGGGCGACTCCAACATGTCCGAGACGACCAACCTGCTCAAGGTGGGCAGCGCCGACCTCGTGCTCCGCATGATCGAGGCCGGGGTCGTCATGCGCGACCTCACGATGGAGAACCCGATCCGCGCGATCCGCACGATGAGCCACGACCCGAGCGGACGGGCCACGGTCCGCCTCGCCAACGGCCGCGAGCTGTCGGCGCTGGACATGCAGCGCGAGTACCTCGACAAGGCGGTGGAGTTCGTCGACCGAGAGGGGCTCACCAGTCCCGACACGAAGCAGGTCATCGACCTGTGGGGCCGGGCTCTCGACGCCATCGGCAAGGGAGACCTCGACGCGATCGACACCGAGATCGACTGGGTGATCAAGCACCGCCTCATCGAGCGCTACCGCGAGCGCCACGGTCTCGCCCTCACCGATGCCAGGGTGCAGCAGCTCGACCTCGCGTACCACGACATCAACCGGCGTCGCGGCCTGTTCTACCTGCTCCAGCGGCATGGCAAGGCCGCCCGGGTCGCCTCCGACGTGGAGATCTTCGAGGCGAAGGTGAGGCCGCCACAGACGACGCGCGCCAAGCTGCGGGGCGACTTCATCCGGGCCGCGCAGGCGCACGGTCGAGATTTCACAGTCGACTGGGTGCATCTGAAGCTCAACGACCAGGCGCAGCGTACGGTCCTGTGCAAGGACCCCTTCCGCGCGGTCGACGAGCGGGTCGAGAGGCTGATGGACACGATCGAGCGCACGCCGACGATCCAGCGCCCGCTCTGACGGCGCGGACCGCATGCGAACCTGTCAGTGCGCTGTGTGGTGGTCATAAGGGCGGGGGTTACAGTGGCGGGGCTTTGCCTCCTGGCACCTCGTCCGTCCCCCTCCCGAGCCGAAAGTCACTTCCTGTGCGTTACAACCGTCCAGCAGCGCGTGCGGCCGCTGCCCTCATCGCCGTGTGCGGCATCACCGCCCTGACTGCCTGTGGCTCGAACCCGAGCGGCAGCGGCGGCGCGACGACGTCCGTCCCGGCATCGGTCGCCCTCAAGAACCTCTCCGCCACCGGTGCGGTCGACATGAAGACTGCACCCAAGGTGACGCTCGGCAAGACACCGATCAGCTCCACGAACGTCGAGCGCAAGGTGCTCGCGCCGGGTGCCGGCAAGGCGGCCACGGCGGCTGACACCGTGGTCCTGCGCGCGGAGATCTACAACGGCACCAGCGGCAAGCTGCTCGACGACGGCTTCGCGGCCGGGCGCAACGAGGAGGGCTACCGCCTGGGCCGCACGGACCTGATCCCCGGGTTCGTCGAGGGCCTGGTCGGCGCCACCAAGGGCGGGCGCATCGCCTTCACGATCCCGCCGTCCAAGGGCTTCGGCACCGCTGGGAACCAGCAGCTCGGCATCTCCGGCACCGACACCATCGTCGTGGTCGCCGATGTGTCGGACGTCCACACGGGCATGACGAAGATCGACGGCACGCAGGCCGCGAGCCCCGCCGGCCTGCCGACCGTCGAGTTCAAGGACGGGTCGACCAAGGCGCCGACCGTGACCGTGCCGAAGTCGGCGGCCCCGACCGAGACCAAGGAGGCCACCCTCATCGAGGGCACTGGCCCGGTCGTCAAGAAGGGCCAGACGATCAGCGCTCAGTACCACGGCGTCCTCTGGAAGGACGGCAGCGTCTTCGACTCGTCGTGGACGCGCGGCCAGGCCGCGGACTTCCCGATCGGCGTCGGCGCGGTCATCCCGGGCTGGGACAAGACGCTCGTGGGTAAGAAGGTCGGCAGCCGCGTGCTCATCGTGATCCCGCCGAAGGACGGCTACGGCAGCAAGGGCAGCGCGCCGAAGATCTCCGGCACGGACACCCTCGTCTTCGTCGTCGACATCCTCGACGCCTACTGACCGCGACGGGCTGACCGTCCGGCGCGCGTCACGCCCGCTCTGACGAGCCAGTCCGGCGCGCGTCACGCCTGGACCGACGAGCGGAGCGAGCGCCAGCGAGCGAGCCGAGGAGGGAAGGCGTGACATCAAGGCGCGCCGGACCCGCGAGCGAAGCGAGCGAGAAGATATGACGAGCGAAGCGAGCCAACAGACCGAGTCACCAACGAAAGGGATACGCAGCATGGCACTCGACCCGAACCGCACCAAGCCGGAGATCGACTTTCCGGAGGGGGAGGCGCCTGCCGACCTCCTCGTGGAAGACGTCATCGTGGGTGACGGTCGCGAGGCGAAGGCGGGCGACACCGTCAGCGCACACTATGTCGGCGTTGCGCACTCGACAGGCGAGGAGTTCGACTCCTCCTGGAACCGCGGCGCGCCCCTCGACTTCCGGCTCGGGGTCGGCATGGTCATTCCCGGCTGGGACAAGGGCATCGAGGGCATGAAGGTCGGCGGCCGGCGCAAGCTGACGATCCCGGCGCACCTGGCCTACGGCGACCGTGGTGCAGGTGGCGCGATCGCGCCGGGGGAGACGCTCATCTTCGTCGTCGACCTCGATGACGTGCACTGAGTCATTACATGGGCTCGCTCCGCTCGCCGTGTTCGGCGCGCCTTGACGTCACGCCTTCCCTCCTCGACTCGCTCGCTGGCGCTCGCTTCGCTCGTCAGTCCACGCGCGACGCGCGCCGAACGATTACATGGGCTCGCTCCGCTCGCCGTGTTCGGCGCGCCTTGACGTCGCGCCTTCCCTCCTCGGCTTGCTCGCTGGCGCTCGCTTCGCTCGTCAGTCCACGCGCGACGCGCGCCGAACGATTACATGGGCTCGCTCCGCTCGCCTGTGTTCGGCGCGCCTTGACGTCACGCCTTCCCTCCTCGACTCGCTCGCTGGCGCTCGCTTCGCTCGTCGGTCCAGGCGCGACGCGCGCCAAACGATCACAATTGGTTCGCTCCGCTCGCTTCGGTTGCTAGACCAGGCGTGACGCGCGCCGGAGGATCGCCAACCCGGCGGCATAGCGCCCTGCGACGGCCGCGCCGAGGAATCCGGCGCGGTCGTCGTCGTATCCGCGGCCCATGGTCCGCAGCGGGACGGGGCTGGTGCGCAGCACCTCGTCGAGCCCGTCGCAGTCGACCTCGCGCGCGACCAGCCGCCCCGCGGTCGAGTCGCACAGCGCGTGCGCCTCGAGCAGGACCTGCTTGCCGAAGTCGCCGGGTAGCAGCGGGACGGGCACGTCGGCGGGCACCAGCGCCACCCGCCCGTATGCCGTTCGGCTGTGATGAGAGACGCCGCGGTGCCGTTCGCGGGGGTCGGCTTCAGAGATCCGTAGCGAGCAGACCGGACGGCCGCCGAGGGTCGCCGCCGCGTTGACGGCCTCGCCGGCGGAGGTGCCGGAGAAGCCCCATCGGGTGCCCGTACCGAGGTTGCCGGGCCCTTGCGCCACGACCACGACGTCCGCGTCCGAGACGTGGCGCGCGGCGAGCAGCCCGGTGTGCACGTTGACCGCCTCGAGGTCGCCGCCGTACGCCTGCCCAACGGTCACGGACGCGGCGAGCCAGCCGGCGGCGCGCAGCCCGGCGACACTGCGCGAGAAGTCGATCGGCAGGGCGCCTCCGTCGGTCATGACGTAGGCCACCCGGAGGGCGGAGTCGATGTCGCGCACTCCGGCGATGATGGCCGGGAGCGCGGAGTGGAGGTCGGCGACCACGACCGGCAGGCCGTCGAGGTCGTCGGCCTCGGCCAGGAGGCCGTGGTGGGCGCTGCCCTGCTCGTCGACGCCGAGGACCATCGTCTGGCTCGGGGTGTATCGCGCCTTGACCACGTGACCGGGGACGGAGGACAGGTCATCCACAGGCACCGGCAGCGCCTCGGGTGCGGCCACGACGATCGCGACGCCGCCGGTGCCGAGGCCCCGCTCCAGCGCGGTCGTGTTGAGCAGCACGCCGGTGCCGGGGCCAAGCTCGCCGAGCAGGTCGACGTAGCCGACCGCACGGACCACGTCGTCCCCGACCGCCTCGTCCGGGGCGAGCCGGACGGCATACTCGACGGCACCGCCCCAGCGTGAGCGCACCTCGACGACGACGCCCTCACGCCACTGGATCATGTCGCGACCATACCGACCGATCCGTCAGGTAGCGTCGGACTGCTCCCACCCACAGGAAGGTCATCGATGAGCCCAGCCTCAGCGTCGGCTGAGAAGACCGAACGGCTGCTCAACCTCATCCTCGCGCTCAAGTCCGCCCGCCGCCCGGTGTCGAAGCAGAAGATCCGCGAGTCGCTGCCCGCCTACGCCGCGGCCACGTCCGACGAGGCCTTCGACCGCATGTTCGAGCGCGACAAGGACGAGCTGCGCGAGATGGGCATCCCGATCACCACGACCGTCCTCGACGTCCTGTTCGACGACGAGGTGGGCTACCGCATCGACTCCAGCGAGACGACCCTCCCCGAGATCAGCTTCGAGCCGGACGAGGTCGCGGCGCTGGCCCTCGCCGCGCGCGCCTGGTCTACGGCGAGCATCTCGGGCGCTGCCTCGGCGGGTCTGCGCAAGCTGCGCCTGTCGGGCGTCGAGATCGACGAGTCGGTGGCCGTGGGCGCCGAGCCACGGATCCGCACCAAGGAGCCGGCCTTCGAGGCGGTGCACGCGGCGGTGTCGCAGCTTCAGCCGATCACGTTCGACTATCGCAAGAACGACGGCCAGCTGAGCACCCGCCACATCCAGCCGTGGGCGCTGACCAACTGGCACGGGCGGTGGTACGTCACGGCGTACGACCTCGACCGGCAGGACGAGCGCGCCTTCCGGCTGAGCCGGTTCGAGGGCGCGGTCCGCAAGCAGGGCCGAGCCGGGTCGTATGCCGTCCCGCCCGGGCACGTGCCCGAGGTGGCCCTCGAGGCGCAGCAGCTGCCAGAGCCGGAGGGCGTCGCCGTCGTGCGGCTGCGCCACGGCCGGGGGCACACGCTGCGCCGCTTCGCGCTGCGCACCACGGAGATCGATGAGCGGTGGGCGCAGGTCGAGGTGCCGTACCGGCGGGGCACGACCGAGCGAGACGTCGTCGCCCTCGGCACGCACGCCATCGCAGTGTCGCCGCCCGAGCTCGTCGAGAGCGTGCGCAAGACTCTGACCGCTGTGGCGGAAGCGAACGAGGAGCAGGGCCGATGAGCGACGCACGACGCGGAGCGACGCGCCGACCCGCGCGCAAGGTCCCGGAGACGGCGACCCAGCGCCTCGGCCGCCTGCTCGACATGGTGCCGTGGCTCGTCCAGCACCGCGGGGTGCCCATCGCAGAGGCGGCCCGGGAGTTCGACGTGACGCCGGAGCAGGTCGTCGAGGACCTTCAGCTGCTGTTCGTCTGCGGGACGCCGGGCTACGGCCACGCCGAGCTCATCGACGCAGAGTGGGACAGCGGGCACATCTACCTCGACAACGCCGACGACATCGCCGCCCCGATGCGGCTGACCCGTGACGAGGCGGTCACGCTGACCGCGGGCCTGCAGGCCCTGGGGTCGACGCTCGTCGGCTCGGACGTCGCGGAGCGCACCCTGGCCAAGCTCCGGGCTGCCGCGGCAACGACGATCGAAGACCCGGGCGGGCGCATCGCGCTCGACTTCGACGACGGCAGCCAGCATCCAGCCATGGCGACCCTCAAGGAGGCCTTCGCTCGCGGTCGCCGGGTGCACCTGCGCTACTACGTCGCGACCCGCGACGAGTCGACCGAGCGGGACGTCGACATCATGCGCATCGTCAACCTCGACGCGCAGTGGTACGTCGAGGGCTACTGTCACCGAGCCCAGGATGTGCGCCTGTTCAGGCTCGACCGCATCGAGTCCTCCGCCGTCCTCGACGTCGACGGCACACCACCCCCGCAGGCCCGTCCCCGCGACCTCGACGACGTCTTCGTGCCGGGCGAGAACGACCTCACCGTCGTTATCGAGGCCAGCCGCTGGGCCGCCTGGATCGCCGACTACTACCCCAACGAAGGCGTGGAGCGGGCGGACGACGGGTCGCTGCGGGTCACCCTCAAGGTGGCCGATCCGGCGCTGGTCCGGCGCCTCATGCTCCGTCTCGGCGGCGAGGCTCGCGTCGTCGAGCCGCCCGAGCTCGCTGCGGCCGTCGTGGACGAGGCGCGCTCGGCCCTGGCGCCCTACGGCCGTCTCGACGACTGACCGCGGCCGTCCACATCGTGGTCACCTGACGGTCCCGGGCGACGGCCCGGCAGTCGACGTGATCCGGCCCACGTATGCTGTGTGCAGTGCGGCGCCGTTGCTGCGCTGACGGCCCGAGCCCGGGCTGCCTTTCACGAGGAGAACTCACATGCCCAACCTGGGTGCCCCCGAACTCATCATCATCGCGATCATCATCATCGCCCTGTTCGGTTGGAAGAAGCTCCCCGACATGGCCCGCAGCCTGGGTCGCTCGGCGCGCGTCTTCAAGTCGGAGGTCGACGAGCTGAAGAAGGACGGCAAGCCCACCAGCGAGGCGTCCCAGTCGACCGTCCAGGGTGATGTCCTGTCTCCCGACGCCGAGCGCGCCGCCGCCGAGGCGCGTCTGGCCGATGCCGAGCGTGCAGCCGCCGAGGCCCGCGCCGAGGCCGAGCGCCTGCGCGCGGCCAACGCGGACAGCAGCGACGTCCGGCGCGACACCACCCTCTGAGGGTGCTCGTAACCCCTAGCTCACGGCGGTACTGAATGCCCTCGTTGCTGCGCAAGCGCAACCCCGAAGGTCGGATGTCCCTCGCGGACCACCTGCGAGAGCTGCGCAACCGCATCACCATCAGCGCGATCGCCATCATCGCCGGTGGCGTCCTCGGGTGGATCTACTATCCCCGAATCATCGAGACCCTGATCCAGCCGCTGAACGACCTCGCGGCCAAGAACCACGGCAGCCTGATCAAGATCAACTTCGCGGGGATGACCGACCCGTTCGCGACCCAGATCACGGTGTCGCTGTTCACCGGCGTGATCCTCGCGTCGCCGGTGTGGCTGATGCAGATCTGGGGCTTCATCGTCCCCGGCCTGACGAAGAAGGAGAAGCGGGTCGCCCGCCTCTTCGTCGTCGCGGCCGTCCCGCTGTTCCTGGCGGGATGCCTCTTCGCGTTCGTGATGGTGCCCAAGGCCGTCACGGTCCTGCTCGGCTTCACTCCGGAGGGCGCGGCCAACCTGCAGGACGCGACGGCATACCTCAGCTTCGTCCTGAAGTTCATCATCGCCTTCGGTTGCGCGTTCCTGCTCCCGGTCTTCCTCGTGGCGCTCAACCTCGTCGGCGTGATCCCGGCGCGGGCGATGCTCAAGGGCTGGCGACCGGCCGTCATGATCATCGCCGTGTTCGCCGCGGTCATGACGCCGACGCCGGACGCGTACACGATGCTCTTCCTCATGGCGCCGATGGTTGCGCTGTACTTCGCCTCGGTCGGGCTGGCGTTCATGTTCGACCGGCGCAAGGAGGAGCACAAGCCGGACTGGCTGGACGTGCCCGACGACCAGGCATCGGCGATCTGAGGTTCAGGTAGCGTTCGGCTGTGCCCGACCGCGTCGCCCTCATCGTCAACCCCACATCCGGCAAAGGGGCGGGTCGGGCGATCGGTGCCCAGGCGCATCGGCTGCTCAGGGACGCCGGGCACGACGTGCTCGACGTCTCCGGTGAGGACTACCAGCAGGCACGAGCCCGCGCCCGGGACGCGGTCGAGGCGGGTGTCGACACCCTTGTCGTCGTGGGGGGTGACGGGATGGTGCACCTCGGGGTGAACCTCTGCGCCACCACACCGACGCGGCTCGCGGTCGTCGCGGCCGGCACCGGGAACGACTTCGCGCGCAACCTCGGGCTGCCGGTCCGCGACGCGGTCCGGTCCGTCGGGCTGCTGTCGACCGGCCGGACCCGCCAGATCGACCTCGGGCGGGTCACCCATGACGTCGCCGGGGAGAAGTGGTTCGGCGGCGTGCTGGGCGCCGGCTTCGACGCCGTCGTCAACGCTCGCGCGCAGGCGATGACCTGGCCGCGCGGCCAGATGCGCTACAACCTGGCCATCCTGCGCGAGCTGCCCGTCTTCCGCCCGATCCCGTATGCCATCGAGGTCGACGGGCACCGCATCGAGACCCGTGCGATGTTGGTGACCGTGGCCAACACGACCTCGTTCGGCGGCGGGATGCGCGTGTGCCCGGATGCCGACGTGGCCGACGGCCTGCTCGACGTCATGATCGTGCACGAGCTGTCCGTGCCTGCCTTCCTGCGGGTCTTCCCGAAGGTCTACTCCGGGACGCACGTCACCCATCCGGCCGTCGAGCTCCATCGAGGCAAGCGGGTTCGTCTGGAGGCAGAGGGAATCCACTCCCAAGCGGACGGTGAGTCTTTCGCTGACCTGCCCATCGACACCGAGGTCGTCCCCGGCGCACTGCGCGTCGTCGTCCCGACGGGAGCGAGCCGATGATCCCCACCTGGCCGCAGCTGGCCGAGTTCGCCGCAGGCTACGACTTCCCGCTCGACGACTTCCAGGTCGAGGCCTGCAGGGCCGTCGAGGAGGGGCGCGGCGTGCTCGTCGCCGCACCCACCGGGGCCGGAAAGACCGTCGTCGGTGAGTTCGCCGTGCACCTGGCCCTTGCGACCGGGCGCAAGGCCTTCTACACCACGCCGATCAAGGCGCTGTCCAACCAGAAGTACGCCGACCTCGTCCGTCGTCACGGCGCAGACAACGTCGGCCTCCTGACCGGCGACGCCTCGATCAACGGCGAGGCACCCGTTGTCGTCATGACGACTGAGGTGCTGCGCAACATGATGTATGCCGGCTCGACCACGTTGCGCGGGCTCGGCTGGGTCGTCATGGACGAGGTTCACTACCTCGCCGACCGCTTCCGCGGTGCGGTGTGGGAAGAGGTCATCATCCACCTGCCTCCCGACGTGAGCGTGGTGTCGCTGTCGGCGACGGTGAGCAACGCCGAGGAGTTCGGAGCCTGGCTCGGAGAGGTGCGCGGAGACACCGCCGTCATCGTGTCGGAGCATCGCCCGGTGCCCCTGTGGCAGCACATGATGGTCGGGCAGACGATGTTCGACCTGTTCGTGGAGGAGATCGAGGACGGCCGTGAGGGCACTGTCGCATCGGGAGGCGGCGGGGGGTCCTCGCTGGTCCCGGTCTCGGTGAACCCCGACCTCGTGCACGCGATCCGCGGCTCGGAGGGCCGGGGGGCGTGGGACTCGCACTGGGTCAGCTCCAGAGGCGGCCGCGACAAGGGCCGGCCTCGCCATGGGTCCCAGGGCCGAAACGGCTCGCGCGGTCGCGACGACTGGTCGGGCCGTGGCCGACGGGACTCCGGAGGGCGCGGCCCGGGCGGTGGTGACGGTGGCCGCGGCTTCGCGCGGGGCGGTCGGCCCGGCGGGGGAGCAACCCGCTCGGAGGTGATCGACCGGCTCGACCGAGAAGGGCTGCTGCCGGCGATCACGTTCATCTTCAGCCGGGCCGGGTGCGAGGCCGCCGTCGCCCAGCTGCTGGCCACCGGCGCGCGGCTCATCCCCGACACAGAGGGTGAGCGCAACCGGCGGCTCGTGGAGGAGCGAATCCAGGCCCTGGCCGACGAGGACCTCTCGGTGCTCGGGTACTGGGACTTCGTCGACGGCATCACCCGAGGCTTCGCGGCCCACCACGCAGGGATGCTCCCGACGTTCCGCGAGATCGTCGAGGAGCTGTTCACCGACGGCCGGATCCGCGCCGTCTTCGCGACCGAGACGCTTGCCCTCGGGATCAACATGCCCGCTCGGACCGTTGTGCTCGAGAAGCTCGTGAAGTTCAACGGTGAGAGCCACGTCGACGTGTCGCCGGCGGAGTACACCCAGCTGACCGGTCGTGCCGGCCGCCGCGGGATCGACATCGAGGGACACGCCGTCGTCATCTGGAACCGCGGGCTCGACCCGGCCGCGGTCGCCGGGCTGGCCTCCACGCGCACGTACCCGCTGCGCTCGAGCTTCCGCCCGACCTACAACATGGCCGTCAACCTCGTCCGCCAGTTCGGGCGGGACACGGCCGGCGAGATCCTCGAGACGTCGTTCGCGCAGTTCCAGGCGGACCGGGCGGTCGTCGGCTTCGTGCGAACGGTGCGGCGCAACGAGGAGGCTCTCGCGGGATACGCCGAGTCGATGCACTGCCACCTGGGTGACTTCTCCGAGTACGCCGCGATCCGCAACGAGATCCGAACGCTCGAGAAGGAAGGTGCCAAGCAACGGTCCGCCTCGATGCGGGCCGCCGCGGCGGTGTCGCTCGAGTCCCTCAAGATCGGCGACATCGTGCGCATCCCCGCCGGCCGGCACGCCGGGCTCGCCGTCGTGGTCATGCCGAACCGTGGCGGCAAGGGCGACGCCCCCTCACCATCGGTCGTCACCGAGGACCACCACCTGCGCCGCCTGACACTGCACGACGTGCCCGGCCCCATCGAGCCGCTCGGCACGATGCGAGTGCCCAAGCAGTTCAACGCGAAGAACCCGAAGGCGCGTCGCGACCTTGCCGCGACCATGCGCGCCACCATGCCGCACGACCCGCCGCCGCGTCGCCGTAGCGCGCCTGCCGAGGACCCGACCGAGGCCCGGGTCGACGCGCTTCGGCGCCAGCTGAAGGCACATCCGTGCCACCAGTGCCCGGACCGCGAGAACCATGCCCGGTGGGCCGAGCGGTGGTGGCGCCTGCGCCGCGAGACGGACGGGCTGCAGCGCAAGATCGAGGGCCGCACCAACTCGGTCGCCAAGACCTTCGACCGCATCTGTGACCTGCTCGTCGAGATGGGCTACCTCGGCGAGGGCGGCCAGACCGTGACGGCGGAGGGCGACCGGCTTCGCCAGCTCTACACGGAGAAGGACCTCATCGCCGCGGAGAGCCTGCGTGAGGGCGTCTGGCGGCGGCTCGACGCCCCATCGCTGGCTGCCGTCGTGTCCACCCTGGTGCATGAGCCGCGACGGGAGGAGGGCGGCCTGGCGCCGCGATGGCCCAACGACGAGGTGCGTGAGGCCTACGACCGCATGGTCGATATCTGGTCAGATCTGGAGGATGCCGAAGGCGACCTCGCCCTGCCACGCACGGGCATGCCCGACGCCGGCATCGCCTGGTCGATCCACCGCTGGGCCAGCGGTCGCCGGCTCGAGGAGGTCCTTCGGGGGACCGACCTCGCGGCGGGCGACTTCGTCCGTCGGTGCAAGCAGGTGGTCGACCTGCTGGGGCAGCTGACCGACGCGGCCGACCCGGAGACCGCGGCCGTGGCGCGCAAGGCCACCGACGGCATACTCCGCGGCGTCGTGGCCGCCGACCGGCTGGATTGACCGGGCTCCAGACGGGCTCGGCGGATCGTCTCGACATCTACGGGGGTGCGACCGAGGCTCGATCAGCAGCCGCGGCCGGCTCACTCTTCGGCGGACTCCCAGGCACCGAGCTCGTTGCCGGCCGGGTCGGTGAAGTAGAACCGGCGACCACCCGGGAATGAGTACGGCTCGCGGGTCACAGTGCCACCGGCGGCGACGACCGCGGAGACCGTGGCGTCGAGGTCGTCGGAGTAGAGCAGGACGAGGGCACCGCCGGGCGAGCCGGTCGACTCGGGGTTGAGGCCGCCGACTTCGCCGTCGCCGTCCGGGGCCTGGATGCCGGCGTAGTCAGGGCCGTAGTCGTTGAAGGCCCAGCCGAACGCCGCTGCGTAGAAGGCCTTCGACGCGGCGAGGTCGGGAGCGGCCAGCTCGATGTAGTCGATCGCGTGGTGCACGTGTGCCATGGCGTCCTCCTGGCGCGGGCAGGTCGGTCCGGGCACCGACCAGCATTCCGCTCATCCTTGCGGCAGGCACCGACAGCCCAGCGTTCGAGGCGCCCGTCCCGCGCGAGACGGGCACAGACCTACATCTCAGTCCAGCCGCAGCGCCGTGATCACGCGGTCGAACGACGACGTGAGGCCGTGCTCGACGGCGAGCTTCGACATGAGGGCCGGGTCGGCGACCGCGGTCGGGACCGTGACGTCGACGTCCGGCACGGCCGCGTCCCTGACGACCTCCACGACCCGTGGCGCCACGTCGAGATAGTCGCTCGCCGCTTCGAGCCGGGTCCGCTGCGCCCCCTTGAGCGCCGGGTCGCCGCCGTCGATCGCCGCGCGCAGCGCATCGAGGGTGCCGTAGGTCGTGATGAGCTTCGCGGCCGTCTTCTCCCCGATGCCGGCAACGCCAGGGAGCCCGTCGCTCGTGTCACCGCGCAGTACCGCCATGTCGGCATACGCCGCGCCGTTCGGCACGCCGTACTTCTCCTGGATGAACGCCTCGTCGACGAAGTCGGGGGAGCGGACGCCACCCCGCGCCGTGTAGACGACGCGCACCTCATGGGCGTCGTCGACGAGCTGGAACAGGTCACGGTCGCCGGTGACGATGTCGACCGGCATACGCCCGGAGTACGCGGTCGCGTAGGTGCCGATGACGTCGTCCGCCTCGTGCCCGTCCACGCCGACTCGGGCGATGCCGAGGGCGCGAAGCGCGTCCTCGATGATCGGCACCTGGACGGCGAGGGCTTCGGGCACCTGCTCCCCGGCGAACTGGTCGTCGCCCGGTCCGGCCACTCGGTGCGCCTTGTAGGACGGGATCGCCTCGACGCGGAACGCCGGCCGCCAGTCGTTGTCCCAGCACGCCACGAGGTGGCTCGGCTGGGCCCGCTCGACGAGCGAGGCGATCATGTCGAGCAGACCGCGGACGGCGTTCGTCGGCGTGCCGCTCGGGCCGATCACCTCGGGCACCCCGAAGAATGCGCGGAAGTAGAGCGAAGCAGAGTCGAGTAGGAGCAACCGGGCGGAGGTGGACGGCATACGCGAGAGGCTACCGGTGCGATTCGGCGAAAACCCTTGCCCGTCCTCGAGGGCGGGGACGATCATGGCGAGCGGGCCGCCCGCCGGCGTCGCCCACAGGGCTCGGGGACCATCTCGAGGAGTGTCGATGACGACAGCGTCACGCATAGCTCGTCCCTTCTTCAGCACGCACCCCCGCCGACGACGAGCCGGGCAGGCTCTGCTGGCCATAGTGCTGGCCCTCATCGGCGGCCTCGCACTGGTCGCGCCGGGCTCGGCGGTCGCGGCGCCTCCGCCTGCTCCCGACCTCGGACCCAACGTCGTCGTCTTCGACCCGAGCATGTCGGTCGCACAGATCAAGGCGAGTGCTGACGCGATCTACAACCAGCAGGTCGACAACGAGATGGGCAGCGGGCGGTACACGCTCCTCTTCAAGCCGGGGACGTATGGCACCGCCCAGGATCCGCTCATGCTCCGGGTCGGCTACTACACCGAGGTCGCCGGCCTCGGCGCGCTGCCGACCGACGTCGTCATCAACGGCCATGTCGACGTGTACAACCGGTGCCTCGCGCCCGACAACTGCGTGGCCCTCGTGAACTTCTGGCGGTCGCTGTCGAACCTGACGATCAACGTCATGGGTGAGACGGGCTGCCGCGGCTCCGGCAACTTCTGGGCGGTCTCGCAGGCCGCGCCGATGCGCCGGGTCAACATCGTCGGCAACCTCACGCTGATGGACTACTGCACGGCCGGGCCGCAGTACGCGAGCGGCGGGTTCATCGCCGACTCGCGCCTGAACTCGGTCGTCAACGGGTCGCAGCAGCAGTTCCTCGTGCGCAACGGCAGCATCGGCTCGTGGAGCAACGCCGTGTGGAACCAGGTGTTCTCCGGGGTCGTCGGCGCTCCGCCCACCACCTTCCCGAACCCGCAGTACACGAACCTCGCGACCACGCCCGTGAGCCGGGAGCGTCCGTTCCTGTTCATCGACAGCACCGGCCGCTGGCAGGTTCGCGTGCCCTCGGCGGCGTCGGACACGTCCGACGTGACGTGGGCATCCGGACAGACGCCGGGGCGGACCATCCCGCTGTCCGACTTCTACATCGCACGACCCACGGACTCGGTCGCGACCATCAACAGCCAGCTGGCGCGCGGCAAGCACCTGCTTCTCACGCCGGGGGTGTACACCGCCGACCGGAGCATCAGCGTCAAGCGAGCCAACACGGTCGTCCTCGCCATGGGCCTCGCGAGCATCACGGCGAGCGGTGGAGCGGTGCCCCTCGTCATCGCGGACGTGCCGGGTGTCATCGTCGCGGGGCTGATCGTGGACGCAGGACCCGTCAGCTCGCCGGCCCTCATCCGCGTCGGCTCCCGCCACCCGCAGGACGAGCCGGTGCTGACGCCGGCGTCCAACCCGACCACCCTGCAGGACGTGTTCCTGCGCGTCGGCGGACCGTTCGCCGGGCGGGCCACGGTCGGCCTCGAGGTCAACCTCGACCACACCCTGCTCGATGACATCTGGGCCTGGCGCGCCGACCACGGCAACGGCGTGGGATGGACCGTCAACCCCGCGGAGAACGGCGTGGTCGTCAACGGCGACGACGTCACCGCGACGGGCCTGTTCTCCGAGCACTTCCGCCAGTACGACACCGTCTGGAATGGCGAGCGCGGTCGAACGGTGTTCTACCAGAACGAGATGCCCTACGACCCGCCCAACCAGGCGGCCTGGCAGCACGACGGAGTCCTCGGCTGGGCCGGATACAAGGTGGGCGACCGGGTGCGCACCCATGAGCTCTGGGGCGGCGGCGTCTACATCTTCACGAACGTCGACCCGACCATCCACGCGAGCCGGGGGTTCGAGGTCCCGGTCACACCCGGAGTCAGGCTGCACGACATCATCACGGTGAACCTCAGTGCGGGGACGATCGACCACGTCGTCAACGACACCGGCGACCCGGTCAGCAATGCCGCGATCGGCGTGCCGAGCTACGTGGTGTCCTACCCGTAGAGCCTGGACTCGAGAGCGTCGGGGCGGCCGTACCGGCATGAGGAATGGCCGCCCCGGCACGTAACCCCTGGTCTACCCTTCGGCCATGGAGGATCTCGACCGTCGCCTCGTCGGCCTGCTGCTCGCCGACGGCCGCATGAGCTACACGGATCTCGGCAAGGCGACGGGCCTGTCTACCTCCGCGGTGCACCAGCGGGTGCGGCGCCTCGAGGAGCGCGGGGTCATCACCGGGTACACCGCGACGGTCTCGCCCGAGGCGCTGGGCCTGTCGCTCACGGCGCTCATCTCCGTGACCCCTTTCGACCCGAGTGCGCCCGACGACGTCCCAGAGAAGCTGAGCCACATCGCCGAGATCGAGGACTGCCACTCGGTCGCCGGCCTCGAGAGCTACATCCTCAAGGTGCGCGTGTCGACGCCGGGCAACCTCGAGGACCTTCTCGCTCGGATCCGTTCGGCCGCCAACGTTTCGACACGCACGACGGTCGTGCTCTCGACGCCGTGGGAGGGCCGCAGCGCTTCGGCCCTGCCGCGCGAGGACGCCTGACCGCACCCCGCGCGGACTTACGGCCGGCCGATCCTCCCGCGGACGGCACGGGTCACCGTCGCCAGGTCACCGGGAGTGAGCTCGATGTCGAATCCGCGGCGGCCTCCCGACACGAACACGGTGTCAAAGGCGTACGCCGTCTCGTCGAGAACCGTGGGCAGCGCACGCTTCTGCCCGACCGGGGATATGCCGCCGACGACATAGCCGGTGACCCGCTCGGCCGTCGCAGGGTCGGCCATCGTGACGCTCTTGAGGCCCAGCGCAGCCGCCACCGCCTTGAGGTCGAGCTGCCCGGCGACGGGCACGATCCCGACGGCCAGGCTCCTTCCGGTGTCGACGAGCAGGGTCTTGAAGACGCGTGCGGGGTCCACCCCGAGCACGGCAGCCGCCTCCAGTCCGTAGCTCGGCGCCGCCGGGTCGTGGGCGTACGGGTGGCGGCGGTACTCGACCCGGGCGCGGTCCAGGGCGACGGTCGCCGGCGTAGCGGGGCCCTCGCCTGGGCGTGACTTCGCCATCAGGCGCGGCTGGCGACGGAGGCCAGCCCGTCCCAGATCGTCGTGACGACGAGGTCCGTGGCCTCGTCGGCAGTCATGCCCGGATGCGCGCTGCGCCACACCGCGAGCCGCTCGCACCCCCCGATGAGGATCTCCGCCATCGCGGTCACCCGGGTGGCCTGCAGCTCGGCGAAGGCAGGGATGGTGCGCAGGCCCTCGGCGAACGCCTTCGCGGTCTGCTGCCGGATCCGTTCGACCGACTCGGACGCCTCACCGATCAGGGCACCTTCCGTGCGGAGCAGGGCGAAGGCCGCCTCATGGGCGTTGATGAAGGCGAAGAAGGCGTGGACGACTCCGGCGACGCGGTCCCGGACCACCGCATCCGGCTCGGCCCCCCACGAGTCGATGAGCGCCCCCATCAGCTGACGACGGGCTCGCTCGATCGTCGCTGCGAGGAGCCCCTCCTTCGAGCCGAAGTAGTCGTAGATCAGTGGCTTGGTGACGCCTACGTGCTCGGCGATCTCGTCCATCGTTGCGGCCTGGATCCCGCGCTGGGAGAAGACCCTTTCGGCGACCTCGAGCATCTGCGCCTCCCGCTCGGCACGAGGCACGCGGACGCGGGTGGCGGGAGAGCGGGTGGTCACGCGCGCAGTCTACGGGTGGCGCCATGAGGGCCAGGGGCGATCCCACGGCCCCCACGGCATACCGTGTGGGCGGAGTCTCAGACGAGCTGGGACTCAGCGGCCGCCCGGCTGCTCGCGGCGTGCTCCGACGCTGCGGCCATGACCGACTCGTGGTCGACCGCGTCGTGCCACCACTGCTGCCCGGCCGCCGGCAGGGTGTAGATCGGGTCGTAGTAGACGTACTCGCGCGACATCGCCTCGGTGTCGTCGCCCTCGATCGACGTCCGGTAGTTCTTGCGCCAGTAGGAGATGCCGCGCTCGGTGTCGTACTCCTCGACCTGGTGGACCCAGCGCTTGCCGACGAAGGGCACGTCGCAGACGATGCGCGGCGTCGAGAAGCCGGGCAGGTAGCCCATGATCGAGTGCTGGAGGTGCTGGGCCTCGGCCAGCGACAGTCGCCAGTGCTCGGCGAACGGGATCATGTCGCACATGTAGAAGTAGTAGGGCGTGATCTGTGCGCCGTCGGCCAGTGAGAAGCACAGGTCGAGCAGCTGCTCAGGTGTGTTGTTGACGCCCCTCATGAGGACACCCTGGTTGCGCACGTCGCGAACACCCGCCTCGAGCATCGCCTTGGAGGCTCGGGCCACCGCTGGTGTGACCGACTGGGCGTTGTTGACGTGGGTGTGGATCGCGAGCGAGACACCCCGCTCGCGGGCGGTCTTGGAGACCCGCGCCACGCCCTCGACGACGTCCTCGGCGAACCAGTGCTGGGGCAGGCCCATCAGCGCCTTGGTCGCCAAGCGGATGTCGCGGATGTTGTCGATCGTCAGCAGCTGGTCGAGGAAGGACTCGAGGTTCTTCCAGGGCATGTTGGCCACATCACCACCTGAGACGACGACGTCGCGGACCGACGGCGTCCGGCGCAGGTAGTCGAGCATGGCGGAGTACCGGTCGACCGGCTTGAGGTCGAACTTCAGCTTGGCGACCTGCGGCGTCGAGTTGCCGACGAGGTCCATCCGCGTGCAGTGGCCGCAGTACTGCGGGCAGGTCGGCAGGATCTCAGCCAGAACCTTGGTCGGATAGCGGTGCGTCAGGCCCTCGGCGACCCACATGTCGTGCTCGTGGAGGGAGTCACGCGAGGAGTGGGGGTGCGACGGCCAGTCGGTGCGGCGGTCGGAGAAGACGGGCAGCATGTACCGCCGGACCGGATCGGCATAGAACGCCTCGGTGAAGTCAGTCCCCGCTGCCGGCATAGGGGTGTCGGTGCCCGGGACCATCGTGTTGAGCATCTGCGGCGGCACGAGCATCGACATGGTCGCGCGCTCTGCCTGGTCCTTCTCGAGGTCGACGTAGAAGCGGTCGTCGAGCAGGTCGCCCATCAGGGCTCGCAGCTGCTTGACGTTCCTGACACAGTTGACGCGCTGCCACTGCGCGCTGTCCCAGTCGGCCTGGGTGACTCCTGCCCACCCCGGGAACCTCGTCCAGTCGGGCTCGACGAGCTCGCGACGGCGGTACGCGTAGGGCTGCTCAACCTTGGTCATGCGGCCAATGTAACGGCGGGAGCGTCTCCTCTCCAACCGGTGGACCTCACGGATTGGTGAAGATGCGCCCGTGCGGGCCCTATGCTGACGAAAGATCTTCGGCCCAGACCCCATGCAGACAGAAGGATTTGTAATCGTGTCAGACCCGATGTCCGACGCCGCCGAGGCGGCCCAGAAGGCCCGCGAGTCATCGCCCGTCGGGCTGCACCGGGTCCTCGAGCCGAGCGGTGAGTCGATCACGTTGCCCCAGGCCGCGCGCCGTCTCGACGCCCGCCCGCAGCTGTGGGCCGACGAGGTGCGCGTGGACGTGGAGACCCTCAACCTCGACGCCGCGTCGTACCGGCAGCTCGCGGAGAAGCACACCGTCGGCGGCGTCGTCGACGGGGCAGCGGTCCGCGCCGAGGTGCTCGAGATCATCGCCTCGCGCGGCAAGATGCAGAACCCCGTCACCGGGTCGGGCGGCATGCTCATCGGTCGGGTTGCCGAGGTCGGGCCGCGCAGCACTCTCGGACTCGAGGTCGGCGACCGGGTCGCCACGCTCGTCTCCCTGTCGCTCACGCCGCTGCGGGTCACCGATGGCCTCGACGGCTGGGACGGTCTCTCGGAGCAGGTGCCCGCCCAGGGGCACGCGATCCTCTTCGGGCGCAGCATCGCCGCCCGGCTTCCGGACGATCTCGACCCGAGGCTGGCACTCATGGTCATGGACGTCTGCGGAGCCCCGGCACTGGTCGAGCGGGTCGTGGGGGAGTATGCCGCCCGCGGCCACGCGCCGACCGTGGCCGTCCTCGGGGCGGCCGGTAAGTCAGGGTCCCTCTCGCTGGCCGCGGCGCGCGCCGCCGGCGCTCGGCGCGTCATCGGCGTCGTGCCGTTCGAGCGCGAGCGTGCCCTGCTGGAGCCGACCGCACTCGCGGACGAGGTCGTCATCGCCGACGCCAGGTCGCCGCTCGGCCTGTCGGCAGCCGTCGAGGCCGCCGGTGGGCCGGCCGACGTGACGGTCGTGTGCGTGGACGTGCCCGGGTGCGAGCAGCCCGCGATCCTGGCCACGGCCGAGGGCGGCACGATCATCTTCTTCAGCATGGCGACCAACTTCGCGGCCGCCGCGCTCGGCGCCGAGGGGCTCGCCGCCGACGTGAGGATGCTCGTCGGCAACGGCTACGTCCCCGGCCATGCCGAGCTGGCGCTGTCCCTGGTTCGCCAGGTCCCGGCCGTCCGAGCCCTCTTCGAGTCCCGGCTGGATGGTGCTCTCACATGAAAGCTGAGCGGATGTTGGACCTCGACCCGGCGGTCGTCCGGCGGGCGCGGTCGCTCGCGCGCAAGGCCGCTGCGCCCGTGGTCAAGATCGCGAAGAGCCACACCACGGTGTCGGTCGAACGGGCGACGCTGCGGCTCGCCGGCCTGTCCGGCGCCGACCACGAGCGCGTGCCGTGGGTGAACCACCTCGTCACCGCGGTCCGTGACGAGGTCGGCCTGGAGCACGGCGTCACGACACCGGTCTTCGACGCGCTGCTGCGAGGGGAGGCGGAGGACCTGGCCACGCTCGCCCAGAAGGCGGCGAGCGGGAGCGTCCAGTTCAGGCTGCCGGCCGGGCGCGAGGCCCAGGCGGCACAGCGCGCAGCGGCCAAGGGAGTCGGTGCCGGCCTCAAGCGCATCGACGCCGCACGCCGGACCCGAGACCGGCTGGTGCGCAAGCACGGCGACCCCCAGAGCAAGCCCTGGATCTACCTCATCGTCGCGACGGGTGACATCTACGAGGACATCCCACAGGCCCAGGCAGCGGCCCGTGAAGGGGCCGACATCATCGCGGTGATCCGATCGACCGGGCAGTCGCTGCTCGACTACGTGCCCGAGGGGGCCACGCGCGAGGGGTTCGCTGGCACCTACGCCACGCAGGAGAACTTCCGGCTCATGAGGGCCGCGCTCGACGACGTGAGCGCCGAGCTCGGCCGCTACGTGCGCCTCACGAACTACGCGTCGGGCCTGTGCATGCCCGAGATCGCCGCGCTCGCGGGCATGGAGCGTCTCGACATGATGCTCAACGACTCGATGTACGGCATCCTCTTCCGCGACATCAACCCGATCCGGACCTTCGTGGACCAGCGGTTCTCCCGGCAGATCCACGCCCGCGCGGGGATCATCATCAACACCGGCGAGGACAACTACCTGACCACGGCCGACGCGGTCGAGGCCGCCCATACCGTCACCGTGAGCCAGCTGCTCAACGAGCGGTTCGCCAAGGAGGCCGGTCTCGAGGACTGGCAGCTGGGCCTGGGGCACGCCTTCGAGATCAACCCCGACATCCCCGACAGCTTCCGGCTGGAGCTCGCCCACGCCCTGCTGGCGCGCCAGCTGTTCCCGGACGCCCCGCTGAAGTGGATGCCACCGACGAAGCACATGACCGGCGACGTCTTCCGGGGGTACCTGCTCGACGGCTTCTTCAACCTCGTCGGGGCTATGACCGGTCAGGGCATCCTGCTGGTCGGGATGATGACCGAGGCGGTCGTCACGCCGTTCCTGTCGGACCGCGACCTGGCGCTGCAGAACGTCCGCTACGTCATGAACGCTGCCAGCGGCCTCAAAGAGGACTTCCGCCCGCCCCGCGACGGCCTCATCCAGACCCGTGCCCGCCAGGTGCTCTCGGAGGCCGTCGACCTGCTCGACCGCATCGTCAGCGACACCGACGCCGCGGGCGACGCGCCACTGCTCGCCGCGATCGCGGACGGCACCTTCGGACTGATGAAGCGCCCCGCCACGGGCGGCAAGGGGCTCGAGGGCGTCTTCGAGCGCGCGACGGCATACGACAACCCGGCCCTCACGGCTCTCGATGCGTGGCAGGACGCGAAGGGAGGGTCCCGATGAGCGCCCAGCAGGTCACGGCCACGCAGGGCAGCATCATCCGGCCCTACGGCGACACGACCGGCGACGGCATGATGCAGGTGTCGTTCACGCTGCCGCTGCCACACGACAAGCGGGCCGAGGGTGCCGCCCTCCAGCTCGCCCGCAAGATGGGTCTCGACCCCGCGCTGCTGGTCCACGCCAAGGCGATGGGCCCGGACTTCACGTTCTTCGTGGTCTACGGCTCCTCGACCCATCTGGTCAACCTCGACGACGTCCACGTCGTCGAGCGGGAGTACCCGCTGCTCTCGGCAAAGGATGCGAACCTCACGATCCGCAAGCAGCTGCGCCGCAAGCTGGTCGTGGTCGGCGCGTGCATCGGCACCGACGCCCATACCGTGGGCATCGACGCGATCCTCAACATCAAGGGCTTCGCCGGAGAGAAGGGGCTGGAGTACTACCGCGAGATCAAGGTCGTGAACCTCGGCGCTCAGGTGCTCGTTCCCGACCTCGTCGCCCGCGCCCGCGCGGAGAAGGCCGACGCGGTGCTGGTCAGCCAGGTGGTCACGCAGAAGGACGCCCACATCCACAACACCACCCAGATGTCGGCGGCGTTCCGCGAGGCCTACCCCGCGGGACAGGTGCCGATCCTCATCGCGGGCGGACCTCGCTTCGAGGAGGGATCGGCCCCCACGCTGGGCGTCGACCGGATCTTCGGCCGCGGGACGACCCCGGGCGAGGTCGCGAGCTACCTCGTGCACGAGATCGGCGTCAGGAAAGGCAGGAAGGCATGAACGAGACCCAGGCGGACACGACCCACCCGACGGAGGCTGCGCCGAGCACGACACGCGCGAGCGTGGGCCAGCGCCTCACGCACCGTCGCTACGTCCCCTACAGCCACGCGCACTACGCCGGGAACCTCGTCGATGGCGCGTACTCGCTGGCCGCCTTCGGCGACGTCGCCACGGACCTGTGCATCACGACCGATGGCGACGAGGGCCTGTTCGCGTCCTACAGCGACGTCCAGTTCCGGGCTCCGGTCCGCGCCGGCGACGTCATCGAGATCAGCGCCGAGCTGGTCCGGGTGGGCACGCGGTCGCGCGAGATGGCGTTCGAGGTGCGGGTCGTCGGCCGGGGCGACACCTCGCGGGGTGAGTCGGCCGCTGCTGTGCTCGACCCGCCGCTGGTCGCGACGACGGCCCGCGGCGTCGTGGTCGTGCCCTGACGCCCGACCGGGCCCGAGGTCGCCTCGCGAGCTCACCGCTGGTGGCCGGTGACCCCGCACGGGGCCAGGCGGCATACGGTGACCTCGTGCGACCCGACCCCCGACGCCGCCTCGTGCTGCGGCTGGCCGCCGCCCTCGCGGGCGGTGGCCTGCTGTGCCTGGCCTTCCCCACGTTCGACGTGTGGCCGGCCGCACCTGTGGCGCTGGCGCTGATGGCGTGGGCGTGGTCCGGTCTCGGCCCCTGGCGCGGCCTGCTGCTCGGCACGGCGTCCGGCCTCGTCTTCTTCGTCCCCACGCTCAGCTGGTCGGGGATCTACGTGGGGTCGGTGCCGTGGCTCGCGCTGTCGACCTTGGAGGCCCTCTTCTTCGGCATCGCGGGTGCGCTCTACGGGTGGCTGACATGCGACCGCGGCGTCCGGCCTCTTGCCTTCGCCCTGACGTGGGTCGTCGCTGAAGGCTTCCGAGCGCGGGCACCCTACGGTGGCTTTCCGTGGCTCAAGCTGGCCTTCGGCCAGGCAGACTCACCCTTCGGGCGCCTCGTCGCGCTCGGTGGGCCGCCGTTCGTGGGCTTTGTGATCGCGCTGGCCGGGGCCCTGCTTGCGCTTGCTGCTCAGCGCCTGGTCACGGCTCGCCGAGAGGGCCGCCGTATGCCGTCCCGCGCGGTCGCGCTGCCGGTGGCCGCGGCACTCGTGCTCGGGGTCGCCGGTCTGGCCGTGCCACTGCCGACCGACGGGCCGACCGCGCAGTTCCTCGGGGTGCAGGGCAACGTGCCCCGCCCGGGTCTCGACTTCAACGCGGAGCGTCGGCAGGTGCTGGACAACCACGTCGCGGCGACGCTGAAGGCCCAGGCAGACATCGAGGCGGGTCGGGCTCCGAAACCGGACCTCGTCGTCTGGCCCGAGAACGCATCGGACATCGACCCGCTGCGAAACGCGGACGCGAAGGCCGAGATCCTCGACACGGTCGAGCGGCTCGGCCGTCCGCTCATCGTGGGGGGACTGCTCGAGGAGCCTCCCGGCTACGTGTCCAACGTCGCCTTGCTCTTCGAGCCGGGCAAGGGCAACACCGACCGGTACGTCAAGCGCCACCCGGTGCCGTTTGCCGAGTACATCCCGAACCGGGCCTTCTGGCGGATCTTCAGCAGCGAGGTCGACCTGGTCACCCGCGACTTCGTCAAAGGCCCCGAGCCCGGCGTGTTCACCGTGGCGGCGCAGGACGGACGGCCGATCCGGGCGGGCCTGGCCATCTGCTTCGAGGTGGCCTACGACGACATCATGCGCGACGTGGTCACCCAAGGGGCCAACATGCTCGTCGTCCAGACGAACAACGCGACCTTCGGCTACACCGCCGAGTCCCCGCAGCAGCTGGCCATCAGCCGCCTTCGGGCCATGGAGTTCGGGCGTTCGGTGGTGCATGTCTCGACCGTGGGACAGAGCGCGCTGATCACGCCCGACGGAACTGCGCACCAGGTGACGTCGTTGTTCACGCAGGCAGTGGTCCGAGGGGCCCTACCATTGCGGGACGCCACGACGCTGGCCACCCGCGTGGGTGAGGCACCCGAGTGGGTCGCGGCCGGCGCTCTGCTCGCCCTGCTCATGGCGGGCCTAAGGCGCCCCCGACCGGTGACCCCGGACCAGATGAAGGAAGAGGATGACGACGACGAAGCATGAGCCGGTCACCCGGGTGGCTGTGCTCATCCCGACCTACAACGAGCGGGAGAACCTGCCCGGCATCGTCGCGCGGGTGCGCGCGAGCGTGCCAGCGGCCGACGTCTTCGTCCTCGACGACAACTCACCCGACGGCACCGGCGCTCTGGCCGACGAGCTGGCCGCGGGCGACCCGCAGGTGCGGGTCATGCACCGCGCGGGCAAGGAAGGGCTCGGCAAGGCGTATCTCGCGGGCTTCGAGACCGTCCTCGCCGAGGGGTACCACGCCGCCGTCGAGATGGACGCCGACGGCTCGCACCAGCCGGAGCAGCTGCCGTCGCTGCTCGCCGCGCTCGCCGACGCCGACGTCGTCATCGGCGCGCGGTGGATGCGTGGCGGTGAGGTGCGCAACTGGCCGTTGCGCCGCAAGGTGCTCTCGGTCGGCGCCAACGCCTACACCAAGATGCTGCTCGGGATGCCGGTCAACGACGCGACCGCCGGCTACCGCGTGTACCGCTCCAGCGCGCTGCGCACCATGGGGCTCGACGGGGTCGAGTCGCAGGGATACTGCTTCCAGATCGACCTGACCCTGCGCGCAGTGCGGGCCGGGCTGAAGGTCGTCGAGGTGCCGATCACGTTCGTCGAGCGAGAGGTCGGGGTGTCGAAGATGGGCAAGGACATCGTCCGCGAGGCGCTGACCAGCGTGACGCGGTGGGGTGTGGAGCACCGGCTGGAGCAGCTGCGCCGAGCCGGGGCCCGCGTGCGGGGCCACGGTGCCGTGCGGGAGCGACCATGACCAGCCCCACGCCGGCCCGTCGTAGCGGGCTGCGACCCGGGCGGCTCCTCGGGCTGGCCCTGCTTGTCCTGCCCATCCTCGAGATCCTCGTCATCGTGGCCGTGGGCCAGGCGATCGGCGCCTGGCCGACCTTCCTGCTCCTTGTGGCCGGCTGCGTGCTCGGCGTGCTGATCATCCGTCACCAGGGCGGCCGGGCGTGGCGCGCCCTGAACCAGGCGGTCCAGAGCGGCCGGATGCCGGCGCGTGAGCTCGCCGACGGGATCGTCGTCCTGCTCGGCGGCACGTTGTTGCTCGTGCCGGGGTTCATCACCGACGTGCTCGGGCTCATCCTCGTTCTGCCCTTCACCCGGCCGGTGGCGCGCAGCCTGCTCGCCTCCGTCATCAGCCGCCGGATGATCGTGGTGTCCGACCGGTTCACCGGGCCTACAGTGGCGGACCGCGCCGAGTGGGAGCGGCAGGCACCACCCCCACAGGGCCCGCGCCGCTCCGCTTCGAGCGACGAGGTCGTCGAGGGCGAGATCATCGACGAGGACTGAGGTCGTCCCCACGGCACCCGGCCCAACCCCCGGTCGAATGAGCGCCCCGTCCCACCCGCCCCACGGCATACGGCCCCAACCTCGACGGGAAAGGTGGGCATGCGAAAAGCCCGCCTCCACGAACGGGGCGGGCTCTCCGGTGTTGCGTTCTGATGCCTGTCGGGGCGGGGCGGCTCAGGCGCTCTTGCGGCGGCGCGGCTTCTCACCGCGGGACTCGCGAAGCAGCGTCAGGCGCTCCTCGAGGAGCTCCTCGAGCTCGGGGATGGAGCGGCGCTCGAGCAGCATGTCCCAGTGCGTGCGCTGGTGCTTGACCGGCTTGGCCTCCGGCTCGGGCCCACCCTGCAGCTTCGCGTCGAGGCCGCAACGGCACTCCCACGTGGGCGGGATCTCGGCCTCGATGGAGAAGGGCAGCTCGGTGCGATGGCCTTCGGGGCACACATAGACGGTGATCTGACGCTCGCTGGGAACGACGTTCTCGTCGGACTCCATGCTCCTCGACCCGAGGTTGGAACCGCGTAGTGCTCGATCGGCCATGTGGACCCCTCCAAGACTTCTGCCACTGTCGACACCGGTCGGTGTCACACCCTCACAGACGCTTGAACGAGCGACATCGTTGACTTGTTCCCCGAGAAACTGCGAATTGTAAGCGAGTCTCAGACGACGGCGGGCACCGGGTTGCCTGCTTGTTCGATTCCTTCGCGCATCCGCACGCGCGACAGGATGATGCCGCCGACGACGAAGAAGATGATCAGGGCGATGATCGCCCACCGGTAGCTGTGGGTGAACTGGTAGACGAGGCCGAAGATGAGGGTGCCGAGCCAGCTCGTGCCGCGCTCCATGGCCTGGTAGAGGCTGAAGTACTCAGCCTCCCGGCCCTTGGGGATGAGCTGGCTGTAGAGCGACCGCGACAGCGCCTGGGTGCCGCCGAGCACGATGCCGATGCAGAAGGCGAGGGCGACGAAGATGCCCAGCGACCTGGAGGGCACGACGAACGCGATGAGGACGACGAGGGTCCACAAGGCGATGCCCCACAGGACGGTGCGCCAGGCGCCGATCGACGCGGCGACGCGGCCGAACAGCCGGGCACCGCCGAACGCCACGAACTGGACGAACAGGAACACGCCCAGCACGGTCGTCTCCGAGAACTGCAGCTCCTTGGACCCATACACGCTCGAGCTGCCGATGACGGTCTGGATGCCGTCGTTGAAGAACAGGTACGCCAGCAGGAACAGCTTCGTCTGGGGGTAGTTGGCCAGGTCTCGGAAGGTGCTGCGCAGCTGGGCGATGCTGCCGCCGACGACACCCGCCTGGCGCTCGACCGGAGTCTCGACCGTGCCCGTCAGATGGCGCAGGCCGAGGTACGGGATGATCGTGAACCCGGCCCACCAGAGGCCCGCCGACAGGATGCTGATGCGGGTGCTCATCTCCCGGGTGAGGCCGAGGTCCTCGTGGAAGAAGTCGAGAGCGAAGTTGAGGGCCAACAGGATGCCGCCGCCGAGGTAGCCGAAGGCCCAGCCTTTGGACGACACCCGGTCGCGCTCGTTCTCGTTGGCGATCCGGATGAGGATCGAGTCATAGATCACCAGGGACGCGCCGAGGGCGATGCCCGCCACGACGACGAGTGCGGCTCCGAGCTGCCAGTTGCTCCCGGCCACGAAGAACATCAGGCTCGCCGCGAGCGCACCCACCCAGGCGAAGGCGCCGAAAAGCCTGGTGGGCTTCGGGCTGCGGTCGGCGATGGCGCCGATGAAGATGAGCACGATGGCCGAGAGGATCGTCGTGAAGGTGACTGTGAAGAACCACAGCGAACCCGGCGCGACGGGGATCCCGAGGACCGACAGGTTCGTCGTACAGTCCGCGCCGTCGGGCAGACCGGGACAGGCGGCCTCCTCCGCGACAACCGTCAGATAAGGGCTCATGAGGACCGTGGCGGTGGTCGTGACATAGGCCGAGTTGGCCCAGTCGTACCAGTACCACGCGCGCTGTTCCTTGGTCTCCGGACGCGCCTTGTTCACGACGGCTTGCGACATGCGACGAACTGTGTCACAAGAGGCGGGGTGGCAGGGGTGTGAGTGGGTGAACACGCTGTTTCAGTCGGGCGACCGGGATCCTGCGCCGGTGATGACGATGAGAGACGGGGCCATCCATTCATTTAGCGCTAAAGTGTCTGCTCGTCAGATCCGGAGGCGGGGGAGGGGAGGTGCTGCTCGCTGGGGGCGACCGTCGTCAACAGCTCCCAGGCCAGCCCGTGACCCAGAGCGACGAGACACACGATCGCGATACCCGCAGCGCGCAGCGCATTGAGGCCCAGCGACTCGAAGAGCTCAGGCGCGGCGCCGACGACGAAGATGACGGCATACAGGACGGCCACCAGCCAACGGTTGCGTCGGAACGGCCCGCGCGCGCCGGAACCACGGTCGACCTGGATCAGCCGGAGCGTCGACCAGGCGCCGAGGACTGCGGCGGCGGCGAACGTGGTGCGCCAGAGCCACGCGCTGCCAGGGTCGATCTGGGCGAACAGCCCCATCAGCCCGGGCAGGAAGAAGGTCAGGTAGACCCCGCCGACGGCACGGCGGGCGCCGGGGGAGACGAGCAGGTCGCGCCGGCGGTCGATCGCGGTCCACCAGAGCCCGACCAGGGTGAAACACGTGGCCGAGACGACGGCATAGAAGGTCGAGAGATTCATACGGACTCCTTCCGGTGTCCGAACCAGTGTCCGAAATCGTCTCACCTGGGCCCCTGGGAGCGAGCGTGCTTTAGCGCTAAAGTGTCGCTCCATGACGGGGCGAGCGGGGGACGAGGTCGAGGGCATCATCGCGGCGTGGCACCGCGAGCGACCCGATGTCGACGTGTCATCGATCGGGATCATCACGCCGGTCTGGCGTCTCGGCGCCGCCGTGATGGCGAACCGCGCGCGCGTGCTGGCCGAGCACGGCATCGACCAGAGCCACCTCGACGTCCTCGGCACACTCCGGCGCGGCGGCCCGCCGTACCGCCTGACCGCAGGCGAGCTGTCCCGACGCTGCCGAGTCACGCCAGGAGCCACCACGCAGCGCGTCGCAGCCATGGAGCGGCTCGGCTTCGTGCAGCGGGTGCGGGAGGAGCCCGACCGCCGGACGGTGCATGTCCAGCTCACTCCACACGGGCTGGCGAGACTCGACGAGGTGTTTGCCGACGTCATGGCCAGGGACGACCTGCTGCTCACCGGCCTCAGCGCACCAGACAGAACGTCCCTGCAAAGCCTGCTGCGCCGGTGGCTCGACCTCGTGGAGTCGGGACCGCTGCACGAACCCATGGGCGAGTCGCCGTGACATCCGGCGCCGGGCGGACAGTTCCTGGTGTGACCTCACCGAACGCACCCAACGTGCCGAAGCCACCTGGCCCACCGGGCCCGAGTGATCCGCCTGACCTCCGACAGGCCGGCCGGCCCGACGACGACACTGCTCGGCTCGAGGAGCTCTTCAGAGCACACGCACCTCGCTTGTTCGCCTACGCGCGCCGCCACGCTCCCGCTGACGCCGCCGATGACGTCGTCTCCGAGACGTTCCTCGTGGCCTGGCGTCGCAGGTCCGAGCTGCCTGACGAACCGCTGCCGTGGCTGCTGGTCGTCGCCAGGAACCTGCTCGCGAACCAGCGCCGGGCCGGCGCCCGGGCCGACCGCCTGTGGCTGGCCACCGTGAGATCCCAGTGGCACCTGCACGCTGCAGCGCCGGCAGAGGACGCCGTCGTGGAGCGTGACCGCTACGTCGACGCCCTCGAGTCGTGCACCCGACCGGAGCGGGAAGCTCTGTTGCTCGTCGCGTGGGACGGGTTGTCCGTCGCCGACGCAGCAGCGGTCGCCGGGTGCTCGCCACGGGCGTTTACCGTGCGCCTCAGCCGCGCTCGCGCTCGGATGCGCGCCCGCCTCGACTCAGACGGCGCAGCTCTCGTCATGCAGACGGGCGGCACTGTCACACAAGGCGGGCCGAGTGTCGCGGGCGTCCCACCGCGGCCTGGACCCGCCACCGAAACCCCTCGACTCAGCATCGCCCAGGAGCTCTCATGACCAACGACCTCGACCTCGACGAGGCTGCCGACCTTGTCCGTCTGGCCGGGCACCGACCCACGAGCGACGACCTCAACGCCGCCTGGAGTCCCGACCGCCGTGAGCGCGTGCTCGCGGGCATCCTCACCGCCGCCTCGTCAGACGGATACGTCCAGACCGACGGAGGCGGTGCACCCAGGCGCCCCGGTGCGACCAGCGGTCCGATCCGCGGCAGGCGACGTCTGGTGGCGCTCGCCGGTGTCGCCGCGGCGGCCGCCGTCGCCATCTCGGTCGTGCCGGCGCTGCTCACGCCGCAGTCGCTCCCGGCAGCAGGCGCCATCGACCGGCTGGCCCAGGCCGCTGGTCGCAGTCACGCCCTCGTGATCCCTGACGGGAAGTTCCTGCACATGGTCGTTCGGGAGACCCAGCATGGCGGTGGCGAGTCCGCGAACGGAACGCGCACCCACGAGTCCTGGACAGACTCGGATGGTCACGTCTGGCGCAAGGACACCGACAACGGTCAGATCAGCTACCTGTCGCTCCCGAGCCTCGACGGCGGCCCTGTCGACATGTCGCCGCGTGGCGTCGCGACGCTGCCTACCGACGCCGATGCGCTGCTCGACCACCTCGAGGGCCGCGTCGAGGGCTCGACCAGCACGGATGAGGCGGTGTTCGTGGCCGTCGGAGACATGACGCGGATGGGTTACACGCCACCGGCCGTCCGCGCGGCGGCGATCCAGGCGCTGGGCCAGCTGCCGGAGGTCTCAGCCGTCGAGTCGCTCGGACAGGTCACGTTGACATTCACCGACGACCGCGCCCGGCCGGGCGTCCGCCAGTCACTGGTCTTCGATGCAAGAACGACCCGGCTGGTCGCAGAGACGCTGACCGCTCCGGACCTGACCTTCAGGTCGGAGACGCTGACGTCCGAGGTCGTCACCGGCGTGCCGGCCGCGGTGACGAGTGGAGCCGCGAACAGTCCGGTCAAGGAAGCGTCCGGGTCAGCGGCGCCGAGCAGCTGACTCAGCGTGCCGGACGCATCGCTGGTCAGGTCGCGAACGTTGTTGCCTTGGCAGCCACCATCGCGACCTGACCAGCGATGCGTCGTGCGAGCCGACCGACGGTCTAAACGCCGATAATCAACATTATGTCATTTTCACGTTCGAGCGACCGCAGAGGCACCTCCCCGTCTGCGCGCCTCGAGTGGAATCTTGCGTACGCCGTAGCCTTGGCCGGTGCAGTGCGACTACTACGACGCGGGCCGCTGCCGTTCCTGCGCGCTCATGGGCGTGCCGTATGCCGTCCAGCTCGCTGACAAGCAGCGTCGCGTCGCGCACGTGCTGGCTCCGGTCGCCGTGGGCGCCACCTGGCTTGCGCCGTTCGCCAGCCCGGAGTCCGCCTTCCGGAACAAGGCAAAGCTCGTCGTGGCCGGTGAGACCGGGTCGGTCACCGTCGGGATCCTCGATGCCGCGGGCCGCGGCGTGGACCTCAGGCACTGCGGGCTCTACGAGCTGCCGCTTCAGCGCCTCATCCCCCGCGTTGCGGCAGTCGTGGACGAGCTGGGCCTCGAGCCGTATGCCGTCCCCGACCGCCGGGGCGAGCTGAAGCACGTCCTGCTGACCCTCTCCCCCACGGGTGAGGTCATGCTGCGCTTCGTGCTGCGGTCCCAGCGCCACCTGGCGCTGCTGCGCTCTCGTCTCGGTCTCGTCCTGGGCCTGCTTCCGGAGGTTGCCGTCGTGTCGGTCAACCTGCAGCCAGTGCACCAGGCCGTCGTGGAGGGCGACACCGAGATCGTGCTCACAGACCAGGACGCTCTGACCATGCCGGTGAATGACATAACTCTGCACCTGCGACCGAACAGCTTCTTCCAGACCAACACCATGGTGGCCGCAGGCCTCTACCGCCAGGCGCGCGAGTGGGTTGACCGGGTCGACCCGGAGCGGGTGCTGGACCTGTACTGCGGTGTGGGTGGATTCGCCTTGCACGCAACGGGATTCGATGCGACGCGACGGCGTGAGGTGCTCGGTGTCGAGCTTTCGGAGGACGCCGTCGAGAGCGCCCGCCGAAGCGCTGATGAGCTGCGTGCTGCGCACCCGGACCTCGGGCCGACGACCTTCGAGGCGGGTGACGCCACCGACCCGACCGCCTTCGACGGCGACGCGCTGGATCACCAGGATGCTCAGTCGGTGGTTGTCGTCAACCCACCCCGTCGTGGCATCGGCGCCGGGCTCGCTGCTTGGCTCGAAGGCACGCGACCGCGGCATGTCCTGTACTCGAGCTGCAACGTCGACAGCCTCGCACGCGACCTCGCTGCGCTGCCGTCGTTCGCGGTCCGCGAGGCGCGGCTGTTCGACATGTTCCCCCAGACGGCGCACCACGAGGTTGCCGTGCTCCTCGAGCGAACAGACTGAGCCATGGCCCGAGACAAGCGCCTCACGACGATCCAGCGACGGTTCGCCGAGTTCGCCGCCGAGTATGCCGCGCTGCCGCTGTACGGCGCGCTGACCAGGCACCTGTCCACGGACGACGACACCGCGAGCCTGCTCCTTGCCGCGCGACCCGGACAGGACCGGCCGGTGCTCTGGCTCGCGGCGCTGCACGAGCTCGTCCTTCGCGAGCCGAGCCTGCCCGCCGCGCGGTGGTATGCAAGCGTCGTGGGCCGCGGCGCCGTGCCCTCCGGCGACCCCTGGCCAGAGGTGCGCGACACGGTCCTGGCCCACCGGGTCGAGCTGACCTCGACGATCGCCGCCCGCTCGACGCAGACGAACGAGGTCAACCGGTGCGTCTACCTCGCCGCAGGTGTCGTCGCCGCGGCCGCTGACCGGGCTGCCTCGGAGGGCGTCGCTCTCGTCGAGCTCGGCGCCAGCGCCGGCCTGCTGTTGGGCCTCGACCGGTATGCCGTCTCGCTGGGCCGCGACGGAAGCGTCTCCACCGCGGGCGACCCAACCTCACCGGTTCGCTGCCACGGTGAGGACCGCTCTGCGTCGCCCGTGCGGGTCGGACCGCTGCCCCGGGTGCTCGGCCGCGCTGGGGTCGACCGCCAGCCGGTGCGGCTCGACGACCAGGACTCGGTGCGGTGGCTTGAGGCATGCCTGTGGCCGGACGTTCCCGGTCGGGTCGAGCGGTTCGACGCGGCGCGGGGTCTGCTGGCATCCGATCCTCCCCCAGTGGTCGCGGGCGATCTGGTGGACGACCTCGACGCAGCCGTCGACGTCGCGACGAGCCGGGCCGACATCGAGCACGTCGTCGTCTACAGCTCCTGGGCGCTGACGTACGTCGAGCGGGAGCGTCGCGCGGACGTGGCGACGCGGCTGGGTGGGCTGGCGAGCGGCATGCCGGCGGTGTCCTGGCTGACCGCAGAGCCGCCGGGCTCGGTGCCCGGGATCCCGGTGCCCGAAGGCCTCGACGAGGACGCGGGTGGCACAGTGCTGGGCCTGCGCCGCTGGCGAGGCGGCCACGAGCTCGAGCCGCTCTGTCTCGGCACGTGCCACCCGCACGGCGAGTGGCTGGACCTCAGCAATGTCCCAGGCCAAACATCATAATGTTGATTACCGGCGAATTCTATTGTGGCACAAGCGAATTCGTAACCGCACGCGTGCCGAACCTGTCCGGGTGGTCTACCGGGCGCGGCGTCCCAGCCCAGCGGCATACTCGTCGAGCGCCCGTAGCACCGCGGGCGCGCGGTAGACGCGGTTGCGCCGGTGCCCGGTCGACTCGAGGAGGATGCCGTCGGCGACGAGCCGGTGCAGCGCCGCCTGCGCCGTGGGAGCAGACACCCCGAGGTCGCGGACGACGACGCGCGCGGTGACCACGGGCTGCCGAAGGAGAAGGTCGAGCAGCGCCCACGAGGCAGAACCGGCGCGGGCCGTCAGGCGCTCCGCCCACCCTTGCCTGACCTCGCGCAGTGCGCCGACCAGTCGCTCGCCGATGTGCGTGCCGTTTCGGGACGCCTCCGCGACGCACCTGAGGATCGGCTCGACGTCGCCTCGGCGGTACGCAGTCAGGGCGTCGAAGTACTCGTCCCGGATGGCCAGCAGCCCTGCGGAGATCGGCACGGTCACGCGGTGGATCGCGCCGGTGTGGAGCAACACTGAGTGCAGCAGTGCCCGCCCGGTGCGGCCGTTCCCGTCGGTGAACGGGTGGATGGTCTCGAACTGCGCATGGGCCAGCGCCGCATGGGCCAGCGGCGGCAGGTCGTCGCGGTCCATGAACGCCACCAGGTCGGCCATGAGGCCAGGGACGTCAGCGGCGACCGGCGGCACGTACTGGGCGTCACCGGGGTGCAGGGGTGACCCGCCGACCCAGACCTGCTGGTCGCGCCACTGGCCCGCCGCGTGCCGGCTCTGCTGTGCCATCAGAGCGCGGTGCATCGCGAGCACGGCGCGCTCGTCGAGGTGCCCCGCGAGGTCGAGCGCCGCCTGCATCGTCCGGACGTTGCCGAGGATCACCGAAGCGTTGGCGCGGTTGCCCTCTCCGATCTCGGCCTCGGCGAGGGCCCGGGCCGAGGAGGTGAGGTTCTCGATCTGGGAGCTCGCGGCGCTCTCGGAGCGCAGCAGCACAGACGCGAAGGGAGCGATCTCCCCCGCTCCCCCGGCGTCGAACGCGGCCAGCAGCCGCGTGGCGTCGTCGAGGTCTGCCACCAGGTCGCTGGGCAGCACGAGCGAGGCGCCGGCGATGGTGGACACCACCGCCGCCTCGTAGCGAGCCGGGGTCGCGCGCTGGGCGCGACGGGACAGGTCGAGGACTCCTTCGACCGGCTGCCAGGGAACAGTTCGCCGGCCGAGTGCGGGCCACGTCGATGTCGTTGCCATGCCACCTCCTTGATAAAGGTTAGCGGATAACCTTAACTAAGGGGCAGCTCTGAGTCAGAGATGCGGCACGTCCGGCCGCGCCTCGACAACCCACCACGCGGCATACGGGCTCAAGGCCGCTCGTCCGTCCGCGCCGCCATAGACCGGGTGTCCCCCGAGCGCGTCGACCGGACGCTCGATGCCGGCCTGGGTGAAGTGGCTCGTCGCAACCGTCTGCCACCGGTCGGTGACGTTGTAGACGCAGACCATCGACCCGCTCGGGTGGCTGCGCACCACGACGAGCACCCCGTCGTCGCCGCCGGCCGGCACGTGTGTGGTCGCCGACGCGTGCAGCTGCGGGAGCGAGGCGCGGACCGAGGCCAGGTGTGCCAGTCCCTGGAAGACCTTGCCCGACGTCGTCGCCGGATCGGCCCTCGTGTCGGCCCTGCTCCAGTCAAGCCGCTCTCGATGAGCCCAGCGGTTGTCGTCCTCGTGGCCCGGCTCCCGAGCCCACTGCGGGTCGTTCGGCATCCCGAGCTCGTCCCCGCTCCACACCACGGGTATGCCGCCCCAGCCGGCCACGACGGCGTGCGCGAGGAAGACTCGCGCCAAGCCCAGCCCGACGGCCTCGTCGTCACCTCGCTCGTCGGCGTCGGCCAGGCCCGCCAGCGACGCAGCGGTCCCGCTGATCCGCTTGTCGCCGGTCAGCGGGTTGTGCTGGAAGACGAGGCCCCGCGACCACGACCCGGGGAAGTCGCCGGCGTACCAGTCCGACAGGAAGCGTCGATGGGCATAGCCGTCGAGCCCGGCTGCGGCAGCGTCGGCGTCGTCGATCGCCCACCCGATGTCGTCGTGGCATCGCACATAGCAGATCCAGGTGCCGCTCGTCGGGGTCGACGGCAGGGCCGACAGCGCACGCTTGGCCAGGCCGGTGCTCTGGGTCGCGAGCATCGACCACACCTGGACCATGAGGCTGTTGTGGTAGGCCAGGTCGCTGACGCGGCCGGCGTGCTCGCCCTGGCCGAGGTACTGCACGAGGTCTCGCGGGCCGACGATCGCCTCGGCCTTGAACGTCAGCGCGGGACAGGCGATCCGGGCCACGGTGCGCAGGGCCTGGGTGACCGCGTGCACCTCGGGCTGGTTCTGGCAGTTCGTGCCGAGACGCTTCCACGTGAAGGCGATGGCGTCGAGCCGCAGCACCTCGACCCCGAGGTTAGCCAGGTAGAGGACGATGTCCGCGAACTCGACGAGGACGTCCGGGTTGGCCCAGTTGACGTCCCACTGCCACTCGTTGAACGTGGTCCACACCCAGCCGCCGAGGTCGTCGTCCCACGTGAAGTTGCCGGGCGCGAAGTCGGGAAAGACCTCCGGAAGGGTCCGCTCGTACGCGTCCGGCATCACGCGGTCCGGGTAGACGTGGAAGTAGTCGCGGTACCGCCGCTCCCCCGCCCGGGCCCGCGCGGCCCACTCGTGCTCACGCGCGACGTGGTTGAGCACGAGGTCGAGGACCAGGGAGATCCCCTCACGACGCAGCGTGGCGGTGAGCGCCCGCAGGTCGTCCACGTCGCCGAGGTCAGGGCGGACACTCCGGTAGTCCTGGACGGCGTACCCTCCATCGTTGTCTCCGTCGCGTGGGCGCAGCAGCGGCATGAGATGCAGGTAGGTGACGCCAAGGTCGCCGAGGTAGTCCAGATGTTTCGCCACGCCGGGCAGGGTGTCGGCGAACCTCTCTGTGTAGCAGGCGTATCCGAACATGCCGGGTTGCTGGAGCCAGTCCGGGCGCAGCAGTCGACGCTGGTCGAGCCGGCGCAGCTCGGGGTCCCTGACCCGAAACGCCGCAACGGCCCGCTCGACGAGCCGGGCGGCCAGCGAGCTGATGTCGTGCTCGGGGTAGAGCTGGGCGAGCGCGGCGACGAGGTCGTCACTCCACCGCTCGAGCCGAAGCTGGATCGTCTCGCGCTCGGAGTCGTCGAGGTCCTCCAGCATCGGCCGCAGCGACTCCGACGTCGGTCCCTGGCGCGTGCCCATGCGCCGATTGAACAGCACCTCGGGCAGCCGCGACAGGGGCGACGCGACGTCGTGCTCAGAGTGCCGGTCCGGACCGTGCGGGTTTCACTCGAAGGGCGTCGGGTCACCCGCGCCCACGCGCGTCACCTCTGGGTAGCCGTCCGAGTAGTCGACGACCGTCGTCGGCTCCAGCCCGCACTCCCCCGAGTCGATGACCGCGTCGATGACGTGGTCGAGCCGGTCCTTGATCTCCCATCCCTCGGTCATCGGTGCCTCGTCGCCCGGCAGCAGGAGCGTGCTGGACAGGATCGGCTCGCCGAGCGCCTTGAGCAGCTCACGCACGACGGGATGCTCCGGGATGCGCACCCCGACGGTCCGCTTCTTCGGGTGCAGCAGCCGCCTCGGCACCTCGCGGGTCGCGGGGAGGATGAACGTGTACGGCCCGGGAGTCGCGGCCTTGATGGCGCGGAACACCGAGTTGTCGAGGTGGACGAGCTGGCCGAGCTGGGCGAAGTCCGCGCACACCAGGGTGAAATGGTGCTTCTCGTCGAGGTGTCTGATCCGCAGGATGCGCTCCTTGCCCTCGGGGTTGTCGAGGGAGCATCCGAGGGCGAAGCAGGAGTCCGTGGGGTACGCGATGAGACCGCCGTCGCGCAGGATGTCGACGGCCTGCCCGATCGCCCGTGGCTGCGGGTCGACCGGGTGCACGTCGAAGTACTTCGCCATGGCCTCACCCTGCCATGCTGGCCATATGAGCGCCGAGGAAGCCCCCGTCGAGATCGTCGACAACCGCGAGCGAGGTCGTTTCGAGATCAGGCAGGAGGGAAAGGTCATCGGCCTGGCGGCATATGCGGTCGTGCCGGCGTCGGGCGAGGACCCCGAGCGGATCGTGTTCTTCCACACCGAGGTCGACCCGGAGTACGAGGGGCAGGGGCTCGCCGGCCGGCTCGCGGCATACGCCCTCGACACGACGATCGCCGCCGGGCGCGCGGTCGTCGCTCTGTGTCCCTACATCCGCACGTACCTGCGACGCCACCCGGAGCCGTATGCCGCCCACGTGGCCCACGCGACGAAGGCTGACGTCGAGGCCGCCGAACGTGCAGCGGCGGCCATCGCCGGAGGCTCCGGCTCGGACAGATGAGCCGGAGCCGCGTCGTCGTCGTCGGTGCTGGGATCGTCGGCTCTGCCGTCGCCCGCAGGCTCACCCGTCTCGCGCCACGCCCCGAGGTGACCGTCGTCGAGAAGGAGCGCGCCCCGGGACTCCACCAGACCTCGCACAACAGCGGGGTCGTCCACGCGGGCATCTACTACGCGCCGGGGTCCGACAAGGCCGTGTTCTCGCGCGAGGGCGTCCGTCGCCTGCGCACCTACTGCGCCGAGAAGGGGCTCGCTTTCGACGAGGTCGGCAAGGTGGTCGTGGCGCTCGACGCGGAGGAGGAGGTCCGGCTGCGGACGCTGGAGTCCCGGGCCAGCGCGAACGGAGTGCCTGGGCTGCGCTGGCTTGGGCCGGAGCAGCTGCGCGAGATCGAGCCACACGTCGTCGGCCGGGCCGCCCTGCACTCCCCGACGACGGCCATTGTCGACTTCGCCGCCATTGCCCGCTCCTTCCTCGATGACGCCGGGGAGCAGGAAGCCGGTCTCGTCACGGGGTTCGACGTCGTGGGTCTGGCCGCCCGTGACGACGGCGGCGTCGAGGTCGTCGCGCGCGATGGGCGCGTCCTGGCGGCCGATCGGGTCGTGCTGGCCGGAGGGCTGCACGCAGACCGTCTCGCCGCCCTGGCGGGCGACGTGCTCGAGCCACGGATCGTCCCGTTCCGCGGCGAGTACCACCGGCTCCGGCCGGAGGCGCGGCACCTGGTGAGAGGGCTCATCTACCCGGTTCCGGACCCGGCCTACCCGTTCCTCGGGGTGCACCTGACCAGGCGGGTCGACGGCGAGGTCCTGCTCGGCCCGAACGCGGTTCTCGCGACTGCCCGCGAGGGCTACACCAAGCGCGCGGTTGACGTGCATGAGATGCGAGAGCTCTTGCTCTCCAAGGGTTTTCGTCGGTTTGCGCGCGGCAACATCCGGACCGGCCTGCACGAGGTGGCCGGGTCGGTGAGCCGCCGTCGCTTCGTCGCGCGCGTGCGTCGCTACGTGCCGGAGATCGGCGACGACGACGTGCTCGGCACCGAGGCCGGCGTGCGGGCCCAGGCGATGGATACCGACGGCTCACTGGTCGAGGACTTCCGCTTCTCCCAGGTCGGCCCGGTCTTCTGCATCCGTAACGCACCCTCGCCCGCCGCCACGGCCTCGCTGGCGATCGCGGACATGGTCGTCGACCGGCTCGACATCGCCTGAGTCACGTGTGGAGGTGCTCACTCGACGTGCACTCTCTCGTCGAGTGAGCCTGCTCAGCGAGCGAGGTCCGACAGCATGGACTCGAAGGGGGTGACCTGCTCGAACGGGTCGACGCGGGTCCGGGCCGGTCGGCCCGCGACGAGGTCGGCGAATGCGGAACCCGCCCGGTCGATGCGGTCGTCGAGGCGGCCGGCGTCGACGCTCCCCCAGTCCTCGGACGCCGCGAAGACAGCGGTCGGAGCGACCAGCGCGCCGAGGTGCGCGAACAGCGGACGGAGTGCGTGGTCGATGGCGAGAGAGTGTCGCGCCGTGCCACCGGTCGCCCCGACCAGCACGGGGGTGTTGCGCAGGGTGTCCTTCGGCAGGACGTCGATGAGCATCTTGAACAGCCCGCTGTACGACGCGGCATACACGGGGGTGGCGACGATGACTGCGTCCGCCTCAGAGATCGCGTCCAGCCGAACCTGAAGGTCAGGCGACGCGAAGCCGGTGAGGACGTTGTTGGTCAGGTCGTGCGCGATGTCGCGCACCTCGACGACCTCGACGACGACCTCTCGCGGCGAGAGGGCACGTACGGTCGCCTCGGTGAGCCGGTCGGCGAGCAGGCGGGTCGATGACGGCTGCGTGAGGCCGGCCGTGATCACCGCGATGTGGATCGGGTTCATCAGTGCACCTCCGGAAGGGTCGAAGCGGTGGTGGCGTCGGGGGACGCACCGGTGACGTCGTCGACCGCGGTGACGGTCGCGTCGCGACCGCCGCCGGCAGCGGCGACGAGGCCGGCGTGGGTGGGCGCGTCCGGGACGTGGGCGGGCTTGAGCGCGGCGAACTCCTTGCGCAGGACCGGGACGACCTCCTCGCCGAGGATGTCGAGCTGCTCGAGCACGGTCTTCAGCGGAAGGCCCGCGTGGTCGAGGAGCCACAGCTGGCGCTGGTAGTCCCCGACGTAGTCACGGAAGCCAAGGGTGCGCTCGATGACCTGCTGGGGGCTGCCCACGGTCAGCGGCGTCTGCGCGGTGAACTCCTCGAGGGAGGGCCCGTGCCCGTAGACCGGCGCGTTGTCGAAGTACGGACGGAACTCGCGGACGGCGTCCTGGGAGCTCTTGCGCATGAAGACCTGTCCCCCGAGCCCGACGATGGCCTGGTCGGCGCTGCCGTGGCCGTAGTGCTCGAAGCGGCGGCGGTAGAGCGCGACCATCTGGGCGGTGTGCTCGGCCGGCCAGAAGATGTGGTTCGAGAAGAAGCCGTCACCGTAGTAGGCGGCCTGCTCGGCGATCTCGGGGCTGCGGATCGAGCCGTGCCACACGAACGGGGGTATGCCGTCCAGCGGGCGGGGCGTGGAGGTGAACCCTTGCAGCGGGGTGCGGTACTTGCCCTGCCAGCTGACGACATCCTCGCGCCACAGGCGATGCAGCAGCGCGTAGTTCTCGATCGCGAGCGGGATCCCGTCGCGGATGTCCTTGCCGAACCACGGGTAGACGGGGCCGGTGTTGCCGCGGCCCATCATGAGGTCCATCCGCCCCTCGCTCAGGTGCTGCAGGGTCGCGTAGTCCTCCGCGATACGAACCGGGTCGGTCGTGGTGATGAGCGTGGTCGAGGTCGACAGGAGGATCCGCTCGGTCTGCGCGGCGATGTACGCAAGGGTGGTCGTCGGCGCGGACGGGATGAACGGAGGGTTGTGGTGCTGCCCGGTCGCGAAGACGTCAAGACCGACCTCCTCGGCCTTCTTGGCGATCTCGACGGTGGCCCTGATCCGCTCGTGCTCGGTCGGCGTCCGGCCGGTCGTGGGGTCCGTGGTGACGTCGCCGACGGTGAAGATCCCGAACTGCATGTGTCCCAGCTCCTAATGGTTGATATTTCAATCGTACCTAACAAGGACCTCCCCTCCCCCATTCCCGCAGCTCGGCGCGCCGCGCAAGCTGCCCAGGCTCGATCCGCCACTGAGCGCGCCCAGCGCAGCTATCGACCCGGGCCAGGAGCTGGCCATGACATCCTGAGCGCGTGACGACAGACATCTCCCCGAAGGACCGCTTCATCACGGTCTACGGCCGGAACCCCGTCCACGAGGTGCTTCTCGACGGCGACCTGCTCGTCGACAAGGTCGTCATCGCGGACAGCGCCCGAGGCGGCGGCATTCGTGACATCGAGCAGGCCGCCCGGCGCCGTGGCGTCGCGGTGCAGCGGGCCAGTGCGGAGCGGGTCAAGAAGCTGGCGGGCAACGGTCGCCAGGACCAGGGGGTCTTCGCCGACGTCGTCGCGCCCAGGATGCGGCCGCTGGCCGCCGCGCTGGACGGTCCCGACCGGACCGACCTGCGGACGGTCCTCGTGCTCGACGGGGTCACGACACCGGCGAACGTCGGGATGATCCTGCGCTCGGCGACCGCCGCCGGCATCGACGGAGTCGTCGTCCCACGTAAGGGCGTCGCCTCCCTCGACCCGCTTGTGGTCAAGGCTTCGGCCGGGGTCGCCTTCCGCGCCCCCATTCTCAAGGTCGCGACGGCATACGAAGCCGTGTCGTCCCTGAAGGCCAACGGGTTCCACGTCGTAGGCATGGACGCGGACGGTGACGACGACCTGTTCCAGGCCCACCTGCGCGAGCCCGTCGCCTTCGTGCTTGGCAGCGAGACGGCTGGGCTCGATCCCGAGGTGGCCGCCCTCGTTGACACCTGGGTATCGATCCCGATGGCGTCCGGTGTGGAGTCGCTCAACGTCTCAGCGGCCGCGGCGGTCGTCTGCTTCGAGCTCGTCCGGCGGTCCCGTCTCTAGGACCCCATGGCCGGTCCCGACCGACCGCCACGAGGTATGCCGACCGGCGGGCGTAGGCGCTGTCGTGGCCGGGCGGGGCGGCTCGTTGCGGTCCGTCGGGCCGCTCAGCCGCACCATTTCTCGGCCAGAGCCCGCACGACCGTCATGTTCCGTGCGGTGCCGACCGCACCGGTGAGTCTCTCGATCCGGTCGTTGGTCAGGCGCGATCCTTGGACCCCGTCGGCGAGGAACAGCACCACGTCGTGGTCGATGACGCGGGCCGCCTCGGTGGGCACATCCCAGGCGTGCAGCGAATCCACGCCCTCGGGTTTCAGGTCACCGGTCATGAAGGTCACATAGCGGCGCGCGTCCGGAGCGATCGGTGAGGCGAGCTCGTCGGCCTCTGCGGCGAGCCTCTTGAGCTGCGCCGGTGTGCGGACGACGACAGGGACCTCGAAGCCGAACGCGTCGCTGATCAGTGCGCGCAGCTCCTTCTCGACCTTGGCGACGCTGCGTGTCCCCGTGCGAACCTTGACGTTGCCGCTCTGGATGTGAGTCTCGACGTCCTCGAAACCGTTGTCGCTCAGCAGCTCCCGCAGTCTCTGCATGCTCACCTTGCGCGTGTTGCCAAGGTTCACCGCGCGAAGAAAGCCGATGTATGTGGGCATGTCAGGATCGTGCCACCTGCGAGGCACCAGCGGCGGCGACGACCCCGGATCCGACCTCGGTGACCAGGCCGCCGACCGTGATCTCACCCGCCGGTCCCACACCGAGTCGGAGCCGCGACGGGCGGCCGGTCTGCGCACCCTGGGCGACGGTGAGCTCCAGGTCCCGCTCGCCGCGTCCGACGAACCAGCCCCCGAGGTTCGCACAGGCCGAGCCCGTTGCCGGATCCTCCTCGAGCATCGACCCGCTTGCAGCGAACATCCGCGCCTCGACCGCCTCCTGGCCGGTCCGAACCCAGGCGTAGACGTGTGGCGGACGGTCGACGGCGTCCAGATACTCGTGGAGCAAGGCCACGACCGGACTCATGGTGCGCAACGCCGCGACGTCGTGGAGCCGCACCACGAGCGACTCGACACCGCAGTCGACCCACTGCGCCGACCCCTCGACGATCTCTTCCACGGCCGTGCCGAGAGCCGCTGCCAGCTGCGCGCGCGTCACATCGAGATCGCGGTGCTTGGGCAGGTTCGCCCGCAACGACCATCCGCCATCGATCCGCGACACCGGGATGGCACCGGCCGGCATACGCAGCGTGATGGCGTCGACCGGCGCACCGGCGCGGGCGGCCGCTCGGGCCGCGACGACCTGTGCGGTGCCCAGAGTCGGGTGTCCCGCGAACGGCATCTCGTACGACGCTGTGAAGATCCGCACGTCACCGGAGGCCGGGTCGCCTGACGATTCCCCGGTGACGAAGGTCGTCTCGCTGAGGTTGAGCTGACGCGCCCAAGCCTGCATCGTCACGTCATCGAGGCCGGCTGCCTCGGGGAACACTGCGAGCTGGTTGCCCGAGAACGGGTCTCCCTGGATGGCGAAGACGTTGAGCAGCACGAATGGAAGGTCCACGAGCAGAGTCTGCCGCAGGGCTACATTGGGCCGCATGGCCGCTCCCGACCGCGTCGTCCCCGGCAGCATCTACCTGTTCCGACACGGGGAGACCGAGTGGTCGCTGACCGGCCAGCACACCGGGCGGACCGACCTGCCGCTGCTCCCCGAGGGCGAGGCCGCCGCGCGCGAGCTGGCCGACGTGCTGCGCCGGCACTCCTTCGAGCGAGTGCTCGTCTCGCCGCTGCAGCGGGCCAAGCGCACCGCAGAGCTGGCCGGGCTCGGAGACTTCGAGGTCGAGCCGCTCCTGCGCGAGTGGGACTACGGCGCCTACGAGGGAGTGACGACCAACCAGATCAGCGCCGAGGTGGGCCACCCGTGGGAGGTCTTCGTCGACGGCGTCAAGCCGGGCGAGACCCCAGGCGAGACGCTCGAGGACGTGTCCGCGCGAGCGCAGCAGGTCATCGACAAGGTCTGGCCCGACCTCAGCAACGGCGATGTCGCACTCTTCGGCCACGGCCATGCCTTGCGGGTGCTCACCGCGACCTACCTCGGCCTCGACCCGCGGTTCGGTCAGCAGCTCGTCCTCGACGCCGGGTCGATGAGTGTCCTGACGCACCACCGGGCGACCCGATGCATCGGCATGTACAACCTCTCGCCGTGGCGGCTGCTCACCGAGGAGTGACGAGGCTGGCTCACGTACCGATCGCCGGTCAGGCGCTCGGCAGCTCCCAGGAGTGCACCGGCTCGTTCGCCATCATCCCCTCGATGTAGCGCGCGAGCATCTCGCGCAGCGCCTTGTCCCGGGTCAGGCCCTGTGCCTCCAGCCGGCTCACGCAGTCGGTCTGCCACGACGCCCCGTTGACGCCTCGGATGCAGCGCTGCTCGATGATCGACAGGTACCGGTCGCGCACGGCTGCCGACACGCCCCACCGGTCGAGACCGTCGTGTGCCATCGGCAGCAGTCGTCGCAGGACCAGCTCGGTCGAGGGAACCTCGCCGAAGCCGGGCCAGTACGTGCGGCTGTCGATGCCGAGGCGGGCGCCCTCCTCGAAGTTCGACTCCGCCGCGGAGAAGCTCATCCGGGTCCAGACCGGCCGGTCCTCCTCCGCCAGGACCCGCAGGGTGCCGTAGTAGAAGGCGGCGTTGGCGAGCACGTCGGCGATGCTGGGCCCGGCGGGCAGGACGCGGTTCTCGACGCGCAGGTGCGGCAGGCCGCTGACGATGTCGTAGATCGGGCGGTTCCAGCGGTAGACCGTGCCGTTGTGCAGGCGCAGCTCCTTGAGGGCGGGCACCTCGCCACGCTCGAAGACGGTCTCCGGCTCCTCGTCGGAGATCTCCGGCAGCAGCGCCGGGAAGTAGCGGACGTTCTCCTCGAACAGGTCGAAGATCGAGGTGATCCAGCGCTCTCCGAACCACACTCGCGGGCGGACCCCCTGGTTCTTCAGCTCGACCGAGCGCGTGTCGGTCGCCTGGGTGAACAGCGGGATCCGGGTCTCGGCCCAGAGCCGCTGGCCCAGGAAGAAGGGCGAGTTGGCACCGAGCGCGAGCTGCGGGCCGGCCAGCACCTGGGCGGCATTCCAGTGGTCGGCGAACCGCTCGGGCTGGACCTGCAGGTGCAGCTGGATGGACGTGCAGGCAGACTCAGGCGCCAGGCTGTCGGAGTAGCGAGCGATCCGCTCCCCGGTCGGGCCCTCGAGCTCCAGCCAGACGTCCTCGCCACGCGCGTCGAGCACGGCGTTGTTCAGCGCGGCGTACCGGATGTTCTCGCTGATCCAGTCGCCCTCGAAGTGCTCGGGCATGACGGTCGGCAGGATCCCGATGGCGACGATCCCGGTGTGCAGCTCGGCCGCCTTGTCCGATGCGCGGTTGAGCGACTCGCGCAGGTCCGCCTCGAGCTCGAGCGCGGCGTCACCCGGCAGCGGCCGTGGGTGGACGTTGAGCTCGATGTTGTAGCGCGCGAGCTCGGTCTGGTAGTCGGGGTCCGCGATCTGCTCGAGCACGGACTTGTTGTCGAGCTTCGGACCGAGATCCTCGGACACGAGGTTGAGCTCGATCTCGAGACCGGTCATCGGCCGGTCGAACTCGAACTGGCTGTGCCCGAGCATCCGCTCGAACACGTCGAGATCGCGACGCACCTTCTCGCGATACTGCTGCCGCTGCTCGCGTGTGTACCTGGCCTGTTCGACGTCGGCTCCCACGGCACGAGACAACCACACTCGGGCACGCGCCGCGAGAGATTCGCGTCGGTGGTTTCAGTCCTCGAACGCCTCGGGGGGCGGGCACGAGCACACGAGGTTGCGGTCGCCGTAGGCTCCGTCGATCCGGCTCACCGGTGGCCAGTACTTGTCTGCAGCGTGGACACCGACAGGGAAGGCCGCGGCCTTGCGGTCGTAGGGGTGGTCCCACTCCCCCGCGATCACGAGCGAGGTGTGCGGCGCGTGCCGCAGCATGCTGTCGGCCACGGCGACCTCACCTCGCCCGATCGACTCGATCTCCTCGCGGATCGCGATCATGGCGTCGCAGAACCGGTCGAGCTCGTAGAGGTTCTCGGACTCGGTCGGCTCGACCATGAGCGTGCCGGCGACCGGGAAGCTCATGGTCGGCGCGTGGAAGCCGTAGTCGATGAGGCGCTTGGCGACGTCATCGACGGTGACCCCCGTCTCGGCCGTGATCTGGCGCAGGTCCAGGATGCACTCGTGGGCCACGAGCCCGTCGTGTCCGGAGTAGAGCACCGGGTAGTGGTCGCGCAGACGTGCCGCGATGTAGTTGGCCCCGAGGACCGCCATCTGGGTCGCGTGACGCAGGCCGTCACCGCCCATGAGCCGCACGTACGCCCACGAGATCGGCAGGATGCTCGCCGACCCGAACGGGGCTGCGGACACCGGGCCCACGCCGTTCTCCGGGCCCGCCTCGGGGGCGAGCGGGTGGTTCGGCAGGTGTGGGGCCAGGTGAGCGCGGACCGCGACCGGGCCGACGCCGGGGCCGCCCCCGCCGTGCGGGATGCAGAAGGTCTTGTGCAGGTTGAGGTGCGAGACGTCGGCGCCGAACTTGCCGGGCTGGGCGAGCCCGACGAGCGCGTTGAGGTTGGCGCCATCGACATAGACCTGGCCACCGGCGTCATGCACGAGCTCGCAGAGCTCGCTGATGGTGTCCTCGTAGACACCGTGGGTCGAGGGGTAGGTGACCATGATCGCGGCGAGGTCGTCGCGGTGCGCCTCGACCTTGGCCCGGAGGTCGTCGAGGTCGACGGTGCCGCCCTCGGCCGTCTTGACGACGACGACCTTGAGGCCGGCCATGACGGCCGAGGCGGCGTTCGTGCCGTGGGCGCTGGCCGGGATGAGGCACACGCGGCGATGACCTTCTCCGCGCGCCTGGTGGTAGGCGTGGATGGCGAGCAGCCCGGCGAACTCGCCCTGCGAGCCGGCGTTGGGCTGGAGCGAGACGGCGTCGTAGCCGGTGATCTCGCAGAGCCAGCCGGCCAGGTCGTCGATGAGGGCGCGGATGCCCTCGGTCTGGTCTGCCGGCGCGAACGGGTGGAGGTTCGCGAACTCGGGCCACGTGACCGCTTCCATCTCGGTCGTGGCGTTGAGCTTCATCGTGCACGACCCGAGCGGGATCATCCCGCGGTCGAGCGCGAAGTCACGGTCGGCGAGCTTGCGCAGATAACGCAGCATCGCCGTCTCGGAGTGGTGCGAGTGGAAGACGGGGTGGGTCAGGTAGTCGGTCGTCCGCGTCAGCTCGGCGGGGATGCCGCTCGCCTCGTCGGCACCCCAGGCGGCCTTCGCGTCGTCGGCGACCGCGATGCCGAAGGCCGCGAGGACTGCGAGAACCGTTGCGGCAGTGGACGTCTCGTCGAGGCTGAGGGAGATGCGGTCAGCATCGACACGGCGGATGTTCATGCCGCGATCTGCGAAGCCGGAGACGACGGTGTCAGCACGACCGGGCACCGACACCGTGATGGTGTCGAAGAAGGCGGTGGTCTCGACGTCCATGCCTCCCTCGAGCAGAGCCGAGCGCAGGCCGGCGGTGAGCGAGGCCACCCGGCGCGCGATCCGCGCCAGGCCGGCCGGTCCGTGCCACACGGCATACATGCTCGCCATGACGGCTAGGAGCACCTGGGCGGTGCAGATGTTGGAGGTCGCCTTCTCGCGGCGGATGTGCTGCTCGCGCGTCTGCAGCGCCAGACGGTATGCCGGGTGGCTGTCGGCATCGACGGAGACCCCGACGAGGCGGCCGGGCAGCTGACGCTCGAGGCCGCGATGGACCGACATGTAGCCGGCATGCGGGCCGCCGAAGCCCATCGGCACGCCGAACCGCTGCGCGCTGCCGACCGCGATGTCGGCCCCCCACTCCCCTGGCGCCGCGACCAGCGTCAGTGCGAGCAGGTCGGCGCATGCCGTCACGAGGGCGCCGGCGTCGTGTGCCGCCGCGGTGAGGGCTGCCCAGTCGTGCAGGTGACCGGAGGCGTCGGGGTACTGCACCATGACGCCGACAACGGCCTTGCCCTCGGCTGCGACCGCCAGGGACGCCGGGTCCGAGACGCTGCTGAGGTCGGTGACGAGCAGGGGCAGGCCGATCGCCTCGGCACGCGTCTGCATCACCGCGATCGTCTGCGGGAAGACCTGGCGATCGACGAGGACCACGCCGTCAGCGGAAGCCTTGCTGACCCGGCGCATGAGCGACATCGCCTCGGCAGCGGCGGTCGAATCGTCGAGCAGCGACGAGCCGGCCACGTCCAGGCCGGTCAGGTCCGTGACGACCGTCTGGAAGTTGAGCAGGGCCTCGAGCCGACCCTGGGAGATCTCGGGCTGGTACGGCGTGTACGCGGTGTACCAGGCGGGGCTCTCGAGGACGTTGCGACGCACGACCGGCGGTGTCACCGTGCCGTAGTAGCCGAGGCCGATGAGCGAGGTGAGCACGGTGTTGCGCGACGCGTAGCCGCGCAGCTCGTCGATGACGGCGCTCTCGCTGGCCGCCGCCTCGATGCGCAGGGGCGACTCCGAGCGGATCGCGCCCGGGATGGCGCGGTCGGCCATCGCGTCGAGGCTGGGCTGTCCCACGACCTCGAGCATGTGGGCGATGTCGTCACCGTCGGGGCCGACGTGGCGGCCGACGAAGTCGGCCATCGAGGCCGTGCCGTTCGGGCCCTCGGAGAGGGAGCCGAGGGAGTGGGGGGTGGCGAGCTGGTCGAGCGACATTGGGGCTCCTGCGGGTTTGAGCGGACGACACACGCTCCCCGTCTGTCGACGTGACCCCCAGTGGTGCATCGTCTCCAGATGTGCCTCGCCCGCGTGGTCCTGGCGCCTGAGAGGTTCCGGGGATGTTGCCCCTTCGGCGCCTCGCAGCTGCAGCGGCGGCTGCACCCCGAGGACTCTCCCACGCAGGGTCGATCGGCCCTACGAATCTACCAGCCGGGACGCCTCTGGCTGGAATCGCCCGCGGGCGGTCGGGCTCGCTCAGGCCATGCGACGTGCCTGGCGGCGCGCGCCGAGCTCGTCACCGGGGTGGTGGTCGGCCGGCTCGTCCTCCGCACGCTCGCTCGGCAGCTGCGCCAGCTCGCCCTCGACCTCGCGCCACACGCGGCCCACGGCGATGCCGAACACGCCCTGGCCACCCTGGACGAGGTCGATCACCTCGTCGGCGGAGGTGCACTCGTAGACCGAGGCGCCGTCGCTCATCAGGGTGATCTGGGCGAGGTCGTCGACACCCCGCTCCCGCAGGTGCCCGATCGCGATCCGGATCTGCTGCAGCGACACCCCGGTGTCAAGGAGCCGCTTGACGACCTTGAGCACGAGGATGTCTCGGAAGCCGTAGAGCCGCTGGGTGCCAGAGCCGGTGGCGCTGCGCACCGAGGGCTCGACGAGGCCGGTGCGGGCCCAGTAGTCCAGCTGTCGGTAGGTGATGCCGGCCGCCTTGCACGCGGTCGGGCCGCGGTACCCGATGTCGTCAGCCAGCTCCGGAAGGTCGTCGGTGAACAGCAGGCCTTGCGACCCGATCGGAATCGACCGACTGGCCTCGGGCGCGTCCTCGATGGCGGCCATGCCGTCCTCCTCGTGCCTAGCTGCGGGGTTATGCGTGGCGCGCGGCTGCGTCGGCGTCTGGTCGCAGACGACATCCAGATAACTACAGTCGCGTCGTTCTCTTTGACGGTAGGCCGCGACCGTTGGGTCGTCAATCACCGTCGACCTGACGTGCCTGGCGTGTCGCTTTTGAACCGTAAACCTTCAGGTTCACCGTGAAGGTGAGCCTATCGGGCGCCGTCCGACCTGAGGTGCGCCGGCTCACTCCTCACGGTCCGGGTCTGTGCTCGCCGGTCCCTCGAAGTCCTCCGCGGAGACGTGGTCGAGAAACTCCTTGAAGCGCTCGACCTCGTCGTCCTCCTCCGAGGACACGACGATCGCGGCCTCGTCGAGGATCGAGGGCTCGACGAGCACCTTGGAGCCGGTGCGCAGGGCGAGCGCAATCGCATCGCTGGCGCGCGAGCTGATCTCGGACGTGCCGTCGATGATGAGGGCCGCGTGGAAGACGGAGTCCTTGAGCGCCACGATCCGCACCTCGGTCAGCTCGTGACCGAGCGCCGCGAGGATGTCGCGCATTAGGTCGTGCGTCAGCGGGCGCGGGGGCACGACCCCCTGCTGGGCATAGGTGATCGCAGCCGCCTCAGCGGCGCCGATCCAGATCGGGAGATAGCGACCACCGTCGCGCTCGCGCAGCAGCACGATCGGCTGGTTGGTCGGCATCTCGACCCGGACGCCAAGGACATCGACCTCTCTCACGTCTCCACCGTACCCCGCGTCCTTGGGCGACGGGACGCCCTCAACGGGCGAGCCCCGCCTTGACGAGCGCGACGTGCAGCGCGACGCAGGCCGACACGATCTCGGCGGCTCGCTCGTCGCGCGTGCCTCCGCCACGACGCGTGGCCAGAACCTGCTCGACGAGGCCGATCTCGCGGTCCGCGGCCGTCTTGAACGGACGCAGGTGCCGGGGCTCGAGACCGTACTGGCCGAGAGTGCGGGCGGCCGCAGCCACAGCGAGAGACTCGTCGCCATAGTGACCAGTCGCGTCGGCCTGCAGCAGGCCGAAGGTCTCGAGGGCGTTGAACGTGGCCCGGTCGATGCCGGTCGCGTGCCGCAGCTCCGGTCCGGTCAGCGCCACCCGCCGGCGCTCGAGCAGGTCGGCGCCGGTGGGGAGGTCGCGGTCGACCATCATGGGAGGCGCCTTGGGCAGGCCGCCGCCGTTGCCCGAGTCTGCGAGGCCCCGGTCGAGCGCGTCGAGCGCCTCCTTGATCACCTTGAGCGGCCAGTACCGATCCCGCTGTGCCGCAAGGATGTAGCGAAGACGCTTGACGTCTTCGGCGGCATACGTGCGGTAGCCGGCATCGGTGCGATGCGGGTGGACCAGCCCTTCCGCCTCGAGGAAGCGGATCTTCGAGGCCGTGACGTCAGGGAAGTCGGCCTCGAGCGCGGCGAGGACCTTGCCTATCGTCAGGCGGCGCTCGACCGCACCCGGCCCGTCAGCGGCCGTCGCGCGAGTGGTCATCCGGGTCGCGACGTCCGGACGTCAGGCGGCGTAGTAGACGAGCCGGAACTTGCCGATCTGGACCTCGTCGCCCGTGTGGAGCGGGGCCTCCTCGATCCGCTCCCGGTTGACATACGTGCCGTTGAGCGAGCCGGAGTCGCGCACGACATATCCGGTGCCCTGCATGACGAACACCGCGTGCTTGCGCGAGACTGTCACGTCGTCGAGGAAGATGTCGGAGTCAGGGTGACGGCCGGCGGCCACCTCCTGGTCGTCGAGCAGGAAGCGTGCACCCGTGTTGGGGCCACGCAGCACGACGAGCAGGGCGGTGCCGGGGCGCAGCGCCTCGATCGTCGCCTGGTCCTCGGCCGTCAGGCCTCTGGGGTCGAGGGACTCGACGTGCTCCGTCTCTGCGGGAACGCCTTGGAACCGCATGGTGCGGGGTTCGACATTCATGTCGTCGGGGTCGGGCAGGTCGCTCGACATGCGGTCCTCCTCTGTCATGTGGGCTCGGTGGTCGCGGGCACCGGGATCCGGGCCGGGTTTCGCACACCACTGTAGTTGACCAGGCGTCGCCGGCAGCGGGCAGCGCCCCCGCGGCTCCGCGCGGTCAGGACAGGGTCGCCGTGTATGCCGTGGCGTCCATGAGCCCATCGACGGACGACGCGTCCGCCAGGCGGAGCTCGAACATCCAGCCCTCACCGTAGGGGTCCGAGTTGATCAGCTCGGGCGAGCCGTCGAGCGCCGCGTTGGTCGCGGTCACCTCGCCGGCGAGCGGGGCGTAGACGTCGCTGACCGACTTCGTCGACTCCACCTCACCGCAGGCGTCGCCGACGGCGACCGTGTCTCCGACCGCGGGGAGCGACACGTAGACGACGTCGCCGAGAGCATCCTGCGCAAAGGAGGTGATCCCGATCCGGACCACGCCGTCGTCGCCGACGCGCACCCATTCGTGGTCGGTCGTGTAACGCAGGTCGGAGGGGTACTCGAGGTCGCTCATGTCGCTCCTTCGTGGTACGGCCGGGATCCGGCCTTGGTGGGTCCTGTTGTGCGGAAGAGGTCTGGGCCAGGCCCGACAGCCGGTGTCGACAGCCCTCGCGGCGACCGGACCGGCAAGGGAGAGGATGCCACGACCGGGCCGCCCACGCCTCGACTGGTGTCGAACTCCTGAAGCCGCAAGCGTGGGGTCCGCATCGTCACTCCACCGGCTTCGCGTTCTTCAGCTCTGTCGGCGTGTGTGTCGAGGTGATCTCGACGAGGTTGGACTCTGCGATCGAGGCGTTGGCCCCCTTCTGACGCACCGTCTCCACGATGCCGCCGGGGATCGTCATCGCCGACGAAAGGGTCTTGGAGTCCCCGATCACGGTGATGACGAGCGGTCGGCTGACTGTCTTGCTGTCGACGACGATCTCGCCGTCGCGATCGCCGACGAACGACGACCCCACGACGCGCACCCCGCCCACGTCGATCGCCTCGGCGCCTGCGTCCCGAAGCTCCTGGATGATGTCGAGCACGATCGGCGCGGTGACCTGGCTGTCCGGATCGCTGATCCGCAAGGTGATGCCCGGGCCCTTGGCCGGGATCGTTCCGGCGAGGATCCCGAGCGTGTCGACTCGCTTCTGAGCCTGCTGGAGCGCCTCGGCGGTCGTGCCCGTGCCGCTCTTGAGCCGGTCACGGGTGGCCTCGAGCTCGCGCACCTGCGAGTCCAGCCGCGATGCACGCAACGACACGTCGTCGAGGACACGGACCAGGTCCGTCTGGCTGAGCTCGTCGAGCCCGCGCTGGTTCGTCAGCTGCACCTGCGCCGCGATGCCCGCCCCCAGCAGCACCGCCAGGAGCGCCACGAGCAGGTTGCCGCGGGTCGCACGCGGCTTGGACATCTTCAGCAGGCGCCCCCAGGCAGCCTTGCCCTCCACGGAATGCCGTTCGACTGGTTCCCGCTCGCCCGCCGCCGCGGCGAACTCGTCGAAGTCGGTCCCGGTCGAGGCCGGAGCCGCGGGACGAGAAGCCGCTGTGGCCGGGTCCGTTGCAACGAGGGCGGCGAGGCCGTTCGCAGCGGGCTCGGCGGTCGCAGCTGGCTCGGCGGGCTCGGCCGTCTCCTCGGGCTCGGCCGTCTCCGCCGCATCTGTCTCCGGCGCCAGGACCGGAGTCTGGTCTCGCAGCGGCGTCGCCGGCGTCCCGGGGCGTCCGTCAGCAGGCAGCTCGTCGCCCGACGACACGTCAGGCTCCTCCGCGACCGGCTCGGGCTGGTCCGCGACGGGCTGGGGCTGGTCCGCGATGGGCTGGGGCTGGTCCGCGACGGGCTCGGGCTCCTCCGCGAGGGGCTCGGCCTCGTCCGCGACTGGCTCGGGCTCCTCCGCGAGGGGCTCGGCCTCCTCCGCGACTGGCTCGGGCTGGTCAGCGACTGGCTCGGGCTGGTCAGCGACGGGCTCGGGCTGGTCAGCGACGGGCTCGGCCTCGTCCGCCTGGTGGTCACCGCCGGCAGACTCGTCGAGCTCGTCCGAAGCCGCATCAGCGGCGATCGCCGGCTGGTCCTTGGACTGGTCCCCGCGCTGGTCCTCGCGCTGGTCCTCGCGCTGGTCCTCGGACTCAGGCTCGGCAGCCGGCAGAGCGGCTTGGGTCGGGGCGTTCGCCTGCGCCCCTTCTTCGGCTGCTCCCTCGGCCTCCTGCTCGACGGGCCCCTCGGGGTTCCAGTAGTCCTCGTCGTGGTCGGAGCCGACGTCGGGCTGGACCGCATCGGTCGGTGGGGTCGTGCTGCTGCCCGGCCGGCCAGGGGGTCGGGTGGCTCGCTTCCTCGCTCTCCTCGCCACAGTCAGGCCTTGAAGAGGTGCCGTCGGATCGAGGCCACGTTCGAGAAGATGCGGACTCCGAGGACGACCACGACGCCGGTCGACAGCTGAGCGCCGACGCCGAGCTGGTCGCCGAGGAAGACGATGAAGGCGGCGACGACGACGTTCGACAGGAACGACACCACGAAGACCTTGTCGTTGAAGATCCCGTCGAGCACGGCGCGCAGGGCCCCGAAGACAGCGTCGAGCGCCGCGATGACGGCGATCGGCAGGTACGGCTGGAGCCACACGGGCACGGCCGGGTTGAGGAAGATGCCGATCGCGAGTCCCGCCAGCAGACCGAAGACTGGGATCACGACGTGCTCTCCTGACTGGGGGTTGCCTTGGGGGTGGTGGATCCCGCCGGCTGACGTTTGCTGCTCTGGCCGGTCGTGCTGGTCGAACCGGTCGATGAGCCGGAGACGCTCGGGACGCTCGGCGGCTGTGAGCCTACGGTGTCGTGCAGGGGCTTGGCGACCTCGAGGCGTGCGGCCGAGTCACCCGGGACGGTGAGCGAGTCGGCGGCCGCCAGCGAGGAGCGGATCTTGTACTGGTGAGTCAGCTCGGAGAGGTACACCCCGGCGAAAGACGGCTCGAAGAGCTGCTGCATCGCGTTGGCGTCGCCGAGCGCGGTGATCACGTAGGGACGGGAGAGCGGGCGGAAGTCGACGATGATCGCGCGACCGGCGAACCGGATCGCCGCGGTCGAGCTGAGCCGGTGCCCGTTGATCGAGATCGCCTCGGCCCCGGCACCCCAAAGCCCGTTGACGATGATCTGCAGGTCGCCTGAGGTGACCTGCCCCTGCTGGAAGTCGCTGCTCGGCCGAGACCCGGCGTTGCCGTCGACCTCGGTCGACGGCGCGTCGTCGATGGTCAGCGTGAGCCCCGGGCCGGTCAGGGGAACGGCCGCGGCGTCCACCTCGAGCTGCTTGATCGTGCCACTGAGGTCGGCACTACCGGACTGCGTCAGAGCGAGCGCCTCGTAGTCGCTGACCTGCTTGCTGACTGCCGCGATCCGCGCCTCTTGGTCCGTCGAGTGCTTCTGGAAGGCCTCGATGCGCGATACGAGCTGCTGCTTGAGCGCGGCGGCGGCAGTCGGCTTCGGACGCAACGACTGCGCTGCGACGGCGAACAAGAATCCAGTGAGGATCGCGAGCAGGACGACGAGGGCTGTGCGAGTCGAGGTCGCCCTGGGGAGGCCGGCAGCCTCGCGTCGGTCAGCGGCGTCCTGGTAGCCCGGGTCGAGCGGGCGCTCGAGCATAGAGGTGAGCAGCGTCATCGACTCGTCCGGGCGACGCCCCTGCTGCGTCACGGCGTCACCACCCGCTTGCGGCCGGCCAGCACGATCCTGGCGTGGACGGCATACAGCACCGCGGCGAGCCAGTAGAGGGCCAGGCCCCACCACGCGAAGCCCCAGCCGACCGGACGCGCAAGGTCGCCGATCCAGTCGTCCCGCTGGGCCAGGAGCAGCAGGGGGAACGCGTAGAGCAGGTTGAAGGTCGCCGCCTTGCCGACGTAGTGGACCGGGAGGCCGAGCTGGCCGCGGCTGCGCAGGTAAAGCAGCATCAGACCCATGACGACCTCGCGGGCCACGAGCGCGATGACGAACCAGAGCGGGATGATGTCGCGCCAGAGCAGCCCGATGAGGGTCGTCAGGATGTAGAGCCGGTCCGCTATCGGGTCGAGGAACTGCCCGAGGCGGCTCTCCATGTTGAACCGGCGGGCGATCTTGCCGTCGAGGTAGTCGGTGACGCCCGACAGTGCGAGCACGAGCAGGGCCAGCCCGTCGCGCTCGCTGAGGATCGCCCAGAGAAAGACCGGGACCCCGAGCAGACGAAGGACGGACAGCACGTTGGGGATGGTCAGCAGGCGCTCGGACACCACGTGTTCACGCTCGTCCGGCACCTTGTCGGGCACCTTTTCCGGCACCTTGTCCACCTCCACGGCGGCAAGCCTAACTGCCATGGGGTCCCTCGGCCCAAAGCGGACCGCATCCATCCGGACACGAAGTCACACTGTCGCAATTCACCCGTGGCACACTCTGCTCCATGCCCGGCGGACCGCACCACAGTCATGCCCATGGCGCTCACGAGGCCGAGAGCACGGTGAGCGTCGGCGTTGTCGCCCGGGTGGCCCTGACGCTGTTCCTCGGCGTGGCTCTCGCGGTCACCATCTTCGGCGTGGTCCGGCTGTGGCCGGACGCCAGCAAGGCGACCACGATCAAGACCAGCGACTTCGCGGCGCCGGGGGCGACGTTCCCGACGGCCGAGGTGCTCAAGGTGCTGCCGGTGTGCACCGGCAAGGACGCACAGACGGGCGCGCCGCCTGCTGCCGGGCAGGGCGGCGATGTCGTCGAAGCGGGCACCAGGTGCGGCGCGATCACCGTGCAGCTGGAGCAGCCCACCGCGACCTCGGGTGACGTCCACCCGACGGTGTCGGTGTCCGTGCCGCCCGCGATCTCGGTGTCGGGGCTTCGCGAGGGCGACACGGTCATGCTCTTGCGGATCCCGGCCCAGGACAGCCAGCCCGAGGCCTACTCCTTCCTGCAGGTCCAGCGAGGGGCGCCGCTGTCGCTGATGTTCGTGCTCTTCGTGCTCGTGGTGGCACTCGTTGCGCGCTGGCGCGGCATCCTGGCCCTCGTCGGTCTCGCGTTCGGCGGCCTTGTCGTCGTCAAGTTCATGCTCCCTGCGCTGCTTGCCGGGGAGTCGGGGCTGCTCGTGGCGGTCGTCGGGTCAGCCTTGATCATGTTCGTCGTCCTCTACCTGGCCCATGGCCTGTCCATCCGGACCAGCACCGCATTGGCAGGGACCCTGATCGGGGTGGCGATCACCGCCGTACTGGGAGTGCTGGCGGTGGACCTGGCCCGGCTCAGCGGTGTGGCGAGCGACGAGGGCGCGACGCTGGTGTCTTTCGCCCAGAACCTCAGCCCTCAGGAGCTGCTCACCTCTGCGATCATCGTCGCGGGCCTGGGTGTGCTCAACGACGTGACCATCACCCAGTCCTCGGCGGTGTGGGAGCTTCGGTCCGCGGCGCCGTCCATGGGTCGTCGTGAGCTCTTCCGGTCCGGGATGCGGATCGGCCGCGACCACATCGCCTCGACGATATACACCATCGTCTTCGCGTACGCCGGCGCTGCTCTGCCCGTGCTGCTGCTCCTGTTCATCTATGAGCGGCCCGTTCTCGACCTGATCCAGACCGAGTCGCTCTCTGAGGAGATCGTCCGCACGCTGGCGAGCGCGATCGGCCTGGTTCTCGCGGTCCCGATGACCACCGCCATCGCGGCCCTGACTGTCGGAGCTGCCAAGGCAGCCCCGGAGTCCGAGCCTGCTCGCGCCGACCAGGGACACGTCGAGCACGACCCGTATGAGGACCTGAGCCCCTACGACGCCTACGGGCGACGGCAGGTGGGGCCGACCGCTGAGGACCTCGTGCGTTCGGCGAGCGGTCCTCGCCATCCGGCCACGCGCGCTGAGGCCCGGGCGCGCATGGCGCCCCCCGACTGACCGTCGGCGTATGCCGGGTGGCCCGGCTCGCGGCATACGTTGCAGTTGCTTTAAACCTGCTCCCAGATACCCACTATGCTCCCGGCCATGATCTTGCTCAGGACCCTCGAGGCGTACGCGGACGATCGCGGGAACCGCATCGAGTTCGACGGCCAGGTGAAGTCGGATGTCCGCGTCAAGTTCGTCGGCGTCAACAACACGCTGCGGATCTCGAGCCCGCAGCGGATCGAGCACCTCATCATCGACTTCGACTGCAACGAGGGTCTGGTCGAGATCGGTCCGAGCCAGGGAGTGCCGGCGCTGCGAGCCGCCATCAGGGTCGGTGAGAAGTCCAAGGTCCTGTTCGGCAGCAACGTCTCCACGACGACCAAGGTGGCGATGTCCGCGGCCGAGGGCACGACCATCCGCATCGGCGATGACGTGATGATCGCCTCGGACGTCCAGATCCGTGCCGACGACGGCCACCCGATCTTCGACGTGCGCACCGGCAAGCGGGTCAACCAGTCGCGGTCCATCACGATCGGCAACCACGTGTGGCTCGGCCTCGAGTCGTGCATCCTCGCGGGCGCGTCTATCGGAGACGGCTCGGTCGTCGGTATGCGGTCGATCGTCACGCGCGCCCTGCCCAACAACGTCGTCGCTGCGGGCGTCCCGGCGAAGGTCGTGCGTCGCAACATCTCCTGGGAGCGTCCGCACCTGACGCTCGTGAAGCCGTACAACAAGCCGGATGCCAAGACAGTGAAGAAGTCGCCCTACTGGGCACTGACCGCTGAGGTCGGCCAGACGCCGAAGGTTCACACGATCAGCCAGCGGACCCGGGCCAAGCGGCGGCTGGCTGCGATGCTCAGGGCCGCCAAGGCCTCGATGTTGATCCGGTTCTGAGACCGTCGCGGCGGTCGCGGCACGATCGGCTCCCGAGAGGCCTTGCCTCGCGGGCCGTGGCCTGCTTCCGTGGAAGCATGTGCCGCTGGATGGTGTACTCAGGGGATCCGCTGCTTGCCGAGGACCTTCTCTTCAAGCCCGAGCACTCGCTCATCGAGCAGAGCCTGCGTTCGCGCATGGGCGCGACGACGACCAACGGGGACGGCTTCGGGATCGGCTGGTACGGCCTCGGCCCGCGGCCGGCGGTGTTCAAGAGCGTCGACCCGGCGTGGAACGACCAGAACCTGCGCGAGCTGACCAGCCAGGTGGAGACCCGGCTGCTGTTCGCGCACGTCCGCGCTTCGACGGGGACGCCGGTGCAGCGCAGCAACTGCCATCCGTTCCGCCATGACAACTGGCTGTGGATGCACAACGGGCTGATCCGCGGGTTCCACGACCTCAAGCGCGACCTGGCGTTCGCGGTGGACCCGGCCCTCTACCCGCACATCGAAGGGTCGACCGACTCGGAGATGCTGTTCTTCCTCGCCCTGACCTTCGGGCTCGAGGACGATCCCATCCGTGGCGTGGCCCGGGCCGTGGGGTTCGTCGAGGACCTCGCCTCCCGCCGCGGCGTCCCCAACCCGGTGCAGGCGACCATGGCGACGAGCGACGGCGAGTCCGTCTGGGCGTTCCGCTACTCGAGCGAGCGCAAGACACGCACGCTGTACCACTCGACTGACGTCACACAGCTTCGGCTGCTGCACCCAGAGGTCGAGCAGCTCAACCGCCTCAGTCCGGAGACGCGCCTGGTCGTGTCGGAGCCGTTGCTCGATCTGCCGGGCGCGTGGCGAGAGGTGCCGGAGTCGTCGGTCGGGATCATCCAGCCCGGCGACGACGAGATCCGGACCTTCGAGCCCGAGCCGCCTGCGCTGGTCGCCTGATCGGCAGATCGCCTGATCGGCGGGTCGCCGGATCGGCAGATCGCGTGATCGCGGCGGCGCGAGCCGCCGTCGCTCTCAGGGGTTTTCGCTCTGGGGCGATCCGCCTTCAGCCGTCCTCGCGACGGGCGACGAGATACATCGGGACGGCAAGGACGCAGACGAGCAGGCTCAGGGCCGCCCAGATCTCGGGTCGGTCGATGGTGTAGCTCCCGATGCTGGCAACGACGGGGTGCCCCCGGTCTTCGCGCGTCCTGGCGTCCTCGAGAACCCACAGGCTGCACGCACCGAGCAGCAGCAGGAGCACCAGGATGGACACGACGGTCGGTCGCACTCCCCCAGCATGACACCCGTGTGCAACCGGCCTGCCGCCAGGCGGCCCTACCGCGCGAGTCCCGGCGCGGCGACTCCTCCGGATGTCGCGTGTGCCCCGGCCGGACTCGTGTGGACCAGGGCGGCATCCAGCCGACGCACGCCTGCGCGAAGCGCCGCCTCGACGGCATGCGCGACCTGATGAGCCCGCACCAGCGTGAGGTCGCGCGAGACCGTCACATCGACCTCGGCCCGCAGCGAGTGGCCGATCCAGCGCATCCGAAGATCACGCACGTCCACCACCCCGGGCACTGCCGCCACCGCTGTCACGGCTGCGGTTACCAGCTCCGGCCCGACGGCATCCATGAGGCGTGCGCCGACCTGCACCGCCGCGGACCGCAGGACGCCCAGGATCGCCAGCGTGATGACCAGGCCGACGACCGGATCGGCGGCGTCCCAGCCGAGAGCTACGCCACCGGCGCCGGCGAGAACGGCCAGACTGGTGAAGCCGTCGGTCCGGGCATGCAGACCATCGGCGACGAGGGCCGCGGACCCGATCCTTCGCCCGACACGGATGCGATATCGCGCCACCAGCTCGTTGCCCGCGAACCCGATGAGCGCCGCGGCCGCAACGAGCCAGAGGCTGCTGACCCGCTGCGGGTCTACGAGCCGCCGGGCCGACTCCCAGGCGGCCAGCAGCCCGGACAGCGCGATCATCGCGACGACGAACAGACCGGCGAGATCCTCCGCACGGCCGTAGCCGTAGGTGAAGCGCCGGGACGCCGCGCGTCGCGCCAGCGAGAAGGCCACGAGCAGCGGCACCGCCGTGAGCGCATCCGCGAAGTTGTGCAACGTGTCGCCGAGCAGCGCGACGGACCCAGACACGCTGACGACGACTGCCTGGAGGGTCGCCGTGACCGCCAGCGCGGCGAGGCTCAGCCAGAGGGCTCGCCGTCCAGCGGCATTCGCCTCGAGTGTCTCGTCGACCTGGTCGGCCGCGTCGTGCGAGTGCAGACCGACGATCTCGCTCGCCGCATGCCTGACCCTGCCCCACAGAGCCCGGTCGTGCACGTGACCCCCGTGATCGCCATGGTCGTGGCCATGGGCGTGGTCGTGGGCGTGGTGGTGGGCGTCCGCCTGGTCATGCCCGTGCGGCCTGCCGGAGGCGGTGTGGTGGTCGTGCGAGTCGGGTCCGGGCATGTGACCATGTTACCTGCGTATATGTGAAGGTAATCAGGCAGTAGGGTTGTGGAGTGCATGATGCCATCCCGAACATCACGATGCCGCAGGACCACCAGGCCCAGCTCGCGGCGGACTCGTTCCGGATGCTGGCCGACCCGACCCGCGTCAAGCTCCTGTGGGCTCTGCTCCAGGGTGAGTCATCCGTGTCCTGCCTCGCCGACCTGGCCGGGGTCTCGGCGACGTCGGTCAGCCAGCACCTGGCCAAGCTCCGCCTGGCCGGTTTGGTGCAGACGCGGCGTGAGGGCACGTTCGTCTACTACACCGCGGCCGACACGCACGTTCGGACGTTGCTCGCCGAGGCACTGTCCCACGCCGACCACGAGATCCACGACCTCGGCCCGGAGCACAGCCACCGCCACAGCGTGCCAGGGGTCTAGCCGGCTCGGCCCGGCCCGGCCCGGCCCGGCTCAGCCCGGCCTGCTTCAGCCCGGCCAGGTTCGGCGACTCAGCGGTGGTTGACCGTCCGGTCGATGACGACAGCGACGACGACACTCATGGCGACGACGAATACGGCGAACATGACTCGGGCACCCCTCGGTCCGGATCTGTGTTGTGGCTCAACGGGCTACAGAGCATCCTGAGGCGCCTGTGATACCTGCGGCGCACGAGATCCGGCACTCGCTCCGCGCGCGAATCCGTCAGTCGGACGGTCGCCGAAGTCCGGACGGGCCGCGGTGTAGTCGCTGAAGAGCAGGGGCGAGGAGATCATCAGGTCCGCGCTGGCCACGTTGCACGCCACCGGGGTGTTCCACACCGCCGCCACGCGGAGAAGCGCCTTCACGTCCGGGTCGTGGGGCTGGGGCTCGAGCGGGTCCCAGAAGAAGATGAGCAGGTCGATGGTGCCCTCGGCGATGCGCGCTCCGATCTGCTGGTCGCCCCCGACCGGTCCGCTGAGGAGCCTGGTCACGGGAAGGCCGAGCTCGAACTGAAGGAGCGTGCCCGTCGTCCCGGTCGCGTACAGCCGGTGTGCTGCGAGCGTGTCGCTGTTGAACGCTGCCCAGGCCAGCAGGTCGGGTTTCTTGTTGTCGTGGGCCACCAAGGCGATTCCGCGCTGCGTCATGTCACTCCGTCCTGCCTATGGCACACGTGCTGGACGTTGCCATCGTCCGTGGCCGACATGACATCCGTGTTGCGCGGCAGTGAGCACCTCGTTGCAATAGGTGTTCGGTGCCCGCTGGCACTCGACTGTCGACCATCTGGCGTGTTGTTGCGGTCACACGTCGACGAACTGCCCCACGACTGAACATCTGGTCGACTGTGGTGACCCGGAGCCGTGCTCGTGCGCCGTCAGAGGAGGCGCCCGAGCGGGCCGAGATCGATGTTGAGGTCATCCGTGGTGAGTCCGAAGTGGTCGCGGAGCTCACTCATCTTCTCGTCGAGCAGCATGAGCGTCGTCCCGAGACGCTCGACCTGGTCGTCGCTGAGATCACCGGCCTCCATCCGCCGGACCGCCTGCTTCTCCATCAGCTGACGCACCAGCTCGACGAGAGTCAGGACGAGCTGGACGAGACCCTTCTCGACGGACTCCGGGTCAACCAGGACGCGATCCGCGCTCTCACTCATGCGACCACTCCCTCGGCGAAGCTGAACGCCGGGAACGGACCTGTGACGGTCGCCGCACGACTCTCGGCTCCCGAAGCCCAGTCGCGGACGGCGTCACGAAGGGAAGCCTGATCGCCTTGTGCCACAAGGCAAGCCAGCCGGATCTCGGCATCTCCGCGCAGGGCTCGAACCGCACGGCAGAAGGGGTTGACCACGTCGGTCATGACCTGCCCGAGCTCCACCTCAGCGCGATGCTCGGCGGCACGGCGCTCCAGATAGGCACGCCCTGTCGGCGCTGGGTCGGGCGGGACGGACCGAGCGGGATCCAAGAACCCCTGCCGCGAGGCGTGGACGATCAGCTCGCCATGGCCCGCCACCTGCCTCAGCCGAGCAACCCACTCCCCCGCCTCGCGGGCGACCAGGTCGTCGAGGTCGGACTCGTCGGCCACGAGAGTGCCGTAGCGCATCGGCAGCACTGCCGCGCCCTTAGCGAGAGTGATGAGCCGGGCGCCGAAGTCCAGCAGTGCCTCCCTGCTGGCGTCAGGGCGCTCTGCGACCTGCTCGCAGACCACAGAGACCTCGTCCCCTCCGGCGATCTGGAGGCCCGTCGACTCAGCCCAGGCGGTGACGAAGGGATCCGGTCGACCCGGCACGACGGCATACAGAAGGAGCATGCTCACGACCTCGGCTCATGGCTTTCTCGGCTCCCGAGTGCCGGTCCGGCCACGCGGGCCGGTGCGAGGACAAGCCGGAGGCCGAGGTAGACGAGGTCGACGTCGGCGACCGACAGGAGGATGTCTCCCGTCACCACGACGCCACCGTCGATGAGGCGGTCGACGAGGTCCACGAGTGCGACATCCTGCGTCGCGGACGAGCGCTGCACGGTCATGCCGGCGACTCCACGGCCTCGGCAACGAACCCGTATGCCGGCCACGGCCCTGTGCACTCCACGGTCAGGCGCTCGTCGCTGAGTCTCGCGCCCAGGCGAGCTACGTTCTCAAGGAACGGGTCCACCTCGGCGCGGGCCACGAGGTACGAGGCGTTGAGCAGCATCGGCTCTGGACGTCCCGACATCGCGCGGTCCTGAACCCGGTGCAGGTGGGCGCGCTTCGAGTAGGCCGCCACGGTCTGGTGGAGGGCGTCCGCGGCCGACTCCTCCAGCAGCGGATGGCCGGACCGCCGACGGGACTCATCGGCCCTCTGCTGCAGATAGTCCCGCCCGCTGCGGGGATGTGGGCTTGCCGACTCCTCCGAGTCCAGCGTCGCTGCGGCCTCCGGCTCGCCGCTGCCGAACACGTGCAGCCCCATCTCGACGTGGCCCTCGACGAGCGCCAGCGCGGCGGCCAGGCTGGGCTCGGCCTGTCGCAGTGCGGCTTGGAGTCGCGGGAGGTCGTCATGGATGCCCGGCAGACGCAACGGCACGACGGTGGTCTGCTCCACCACCCGCTGGAGCACCTCGTGGTGAGCGGTGGCGACCTCCTGAAGCCACGGCAGGTCCTCCGCGTGCTCGGCCCACGCCCGGGCGCCGAAGCGTGCCGCGTCGAGCGTGCTGACGACGGCGTCGAAGGGACCGATCGCCGTGATGGTGACCGGCTGTCCGTCAAGGCCGACGGGAAGGGCGGGGTCGGCGCCGCTCGGCACGACTCCGTAGACGTGGACGACCGTCTCGGGGTCGCGAGTGCCGCGCGTCACGACTGCTTCCCGTCCGTGCCGCCCTTGCCCTGCTCGATCGACCGGTGGTTGTCGTCGCCGTTCACAGCGCGGTCACCGTGGCTCACGAACGGGTCACCCTCCCACCAGTTGATGCCCATCTCCCGGGCCCGGTCGACCGACGCGACCATGAGCCGGATCTTGATGGTGAGCAGCTCGATGTCGAGCAGCCGCACCTGGATGTCGCCCACGATGACCACGCCCTTGTCGAGGACGCGTTCGAGGATGTCGGCGAGGTTCTGCCCGCTCGGCGGGGGCGTGCGGGACACGAACGACGGTGAGCTGCGCGCGAGCCCGTCGCCGTGCGCAGATGACTGCCCGGGCGCCTCGGCCCGGGTCGAGCTGTGGCTCTGTGTCTGAGTCATGTTCCCTCCACGTCCGCGCGCAGGTACCGCCGCAGGCGCCGGTAGCCCACGACGTCTCCGTCTGGGTCGATCTGCACCTCATAGCTGGCCATGACATCGGTCGTCTCTGGGACCCTGCCCACCTCGAGGACCTCCACGGTCACGACCCACACGTCGGCGTCCTTGCGGACGCCGGTCACGCCCTCGGCCGGGCACCCGACGAGCTCGCCGATCTCGGCCAGTGCGGTCGCGCCTGCCTTCTTGACAGTCATCCGTTCAGCCACGGTGCGCCTCCTCGTCGATCACCCACCCGCCGGCGTCCCCCTGCGGGGTCCCGAGCAGTCGCTGCACCAGAGCCTCCTCGCGACGCTCAGCCTCCTCGCTGTCGATGAGCCCGGATGCGACCATCACGTCGAGCTCGGCCAGGGCGCGCCGGGTCGCCGCCGGGTCGGACCACTGGCGCTCGGCCTCCCGCTGGATCTGGCCGGCCACCCAGACCACCTCGCGCACAGGCGCGAGGGGCAGGGTGAGCAGTCCGGTGATCAAGCCCACGCGAGCTCACCGGCCTGGGCAGGCTCCAGGAAGGAGTAGGGCGGTTGCGGCCCCACGTAGCGGACCTGCGAGGAGCCTTGCTGCTCAATGAGACTCACGGCCAGGTCGAACTTGTCCCTCGTTCGGCGGTCGACGAGGAAGGCCGCGTTCACGGCCTCCCACTCACCGGTTGCCTCGTTCTCGGCCACGGCCCGCGCAAGCGGCGCCAGCCGTTCGAGCACCGCGTGCCGCTGCTGCTCGCGGATCTCGGCGACCTCCAAGGACACCTCCCGCCCGAGCTCGACGAGCTCGTCCGTGGCGGCCACGGAGCGTCCGGAAGCGGTCATCCGCTCACGCGCCTCTCGCACGTCGGGTCGCCGGGCCAGCACCTCTCGCAGCGCGAGCTCCTCGGGGACCGACACCCGGACCGTCACCTGCTGCAGGCCCTCGAACGTTCTCAGCAGGTGTCGGAGCACGTCCCTCTGCCCGTTCAGGACGCGACGGCATACGTTGTCGTCGTCGTCCAGCACGATGCCGAAACGCGCCGGGATGACGGTCTCCGCCTCGGCGCAGGCCTCGAGCACATGGGCGTGCGCGAGCAGGTCCTGGCGCCGGGGCGCGACGTCCGAGTCGACGTCGCCGACGAGGGCCGCAAGGTCGTCGTCGACCACGAGCCGGGGCGACGTGCCTCCCCGGCCGTCGATGCCGTCCGGCACCACCGCGCTCGACCACATCACACCGTAGAGGTGCACTTCCACGCGTCAGCCTTCCTTGGACGACGAACGCCGCTGGCTGGTGGACCGTGAGCGCGACGCGGTCTGCTTGCGTGCGGACCGCGTGCGGCTCCCCCGTCCGCTGTCCTCGTCCTCGTCCTCGTCCTTGTCGTCGTCATCGTCCCCGCCCGGCAGGATGTCGTGCAGCTTGTCCTTGGCGCCCTCGATCGCCCCGGACGTCTTGCCCTTGGCGCCGGACTCGGTCACGTTCTCGACGAGCTCAGGGATGCCGCTGGTCTCGGTCTCGCGCAGGTCGAGACGGTTCACGGCCTCCGCGAAACGCAGGTAGGTGTCGACGCTCGCGACGACGATGCGCGCGTCCACGGTGAGCAGCTCGATGCCCACCAGGGACACCCGGACGTAGGCGTCGATAACCAGGCCCTTGTCGAGGATCACCTCGATGACATCAGCCAGGCTGCTCGGGGCCGGCCTGTCGACGTAGCGGTTGGTCGGTTGCGATGTGACAGTCACGTGTCAGCCTCCTCACACTGCTACTTGGCCGCTGTCGCCGTCTTCGCGGTCGACCCGCGAGACGTCGACTTCCGCGGGGTCGTCTTCTTGGCGGTCGTCTTGGCAGTCGCCTTCTTCGCGGTCGACTTCCTCGGGGCCGCCTTCTTGGCGGTGGACGAGCCGGCGCTCGTCTTGCGGGCGGTGGTCTTCGCAGTCGAGGTCCCGGTGGACTTCGCGGAGCTCGCGGTCTTGGAGGCCGACCCCCCGCCTTCGCGCCCACTCGACGTGCTGGCGCTCGTGGTGCGCCGCGGCGAGGTCCGAGCGGCTGCCGTGCGGCTACGGCCGCTCGAGGACCCGCTGCTCGAGGACCCACTACCTGACGACCCGCTCCGTGACGACCGGCTGCGTGACGACCCGCCGCTCGACGACCCGCCGCTCGACGACCTGCTGGTCGACGACCTTCCGCTGGTCTGCTTGCGGGTGCGTGACTGCGACGAGGACCCGTCTGCCGACGTGGACGAACCCTTGGTGGACCGTGAGCTCGACTTCTTGACCTTGCCGTCGTGGATCTCGCCGTGCCACCCGTCGAGCTCGTCCTGGTGCAGCAACGTCTGGGTTGCGACATGGCGCGCGAAATGCTTGAGCTCCAGCCGAGCCCGGCGGCCTTGGGCGCGCCACAGGTTCCCGGTGTGCTCGAACAGGCCCTTGGGGTGGTACTCGAGGACCATCAGCACCCGCGTCAGGTCAGGAGCCAGCTCATGGAACGTGATCGCACCGTCGACGTGGCCCTTCTGGCCCTGCGACTTCCAGACGATGCGCTCGCCCGGGACCTGGTCGGTGATCGTGGCCGTCCAGCTGCGGTGGGACCAGAAGATCTGCGCCTTCCACGCCAGCTTCTCGTCCTCCTCCTGCGAGACGGTCTCGACCTTCTTCATGAACTTCGGGAAGTCCTCGAACTGCGTCCACTGGTCGTAGGCGACCTGACGGTTCACCGGGACGTCGACGTGCTCGAGGATGTTCGTCACCTTGAGCTTGGCGTTGCTTCCGGACCCACCCATCCCGGTGAGGTTGGAGAACGCGTCCTTGACCTGGTCGGTCACCTTCGATGCGGCACCCTTGAGGCCGGCTTTGACGGGCGAGTCTCCCTTGGCCATGTTCTTGGCCACCTTTCCCCTGGTCGTGCCCTCGGTGATGTCCGAGAGCCGGTCGGTGACCGACCCGATCCGGCCGCTGACCGATGACAGGCCCTTGTGCGTGAGGGCGTGTCCGAAGTCGGCCGCCTCGTCGCGCAGGCGGTCCATCGGCAGCTCCGACAGGAGCCCTGACAGTCCTGACTCGTGTTTCGACGGCTTCATGTCATGCCCTTCCTGGAGCGGCTGCCCGACGACGCCGAGCGGCTCGTCGCGGCTCGGGTGCCTCGTCCGGCTCGTCCTGGTCCTCGTCCTGCTCGTCCTGCTCGTCGTACTCGTCCTCAGCCTCGGCCTCGTCCTCGGGGTCGCCCTCGTCCTCCGACCCCTCGTCGTCGTACTCGTCGTCCTCGTATTCGTCTACAGGCTCGTCGTCCTCGTCCTCAGGCTCGTCGTCGTACTCGTCCTCTGGCTCCTCCGCCTCCTCGGACTCGTCGTCGTACTCGTCCTCAGGCTCGTCGTACTCGTCCTCGGGCTGGTCGTCGGCCTCGTCGCCGGCGCTCTTTGACGCCTTCTCGCCACGGAGGCCGGCGCTGCGGTCGCTGATCCGGTCACTGATCTTGTCGATCTGCCCGGCCGCGGCCGAGATGGCGGCCGCCCGGAGAGTCTCGGTGAGCTGCTTGCCGATCTGCTCGGTCAGCTTGGACGCTTCGGGGCCGGAGAGCAGGCCCCCAGTGCCCTTCTGCAGCAGCTGAGCACCCTTGGAGCGAACGTTGCCGTTCGCCAAGGCGGACCCGACGACGAGCGCGAGTCGCAGTTTCTTGAAGCGGCCCAGGGCGTATCCGGCCAGAACCGCCGCCCCGACCCGGGTAGTGGTGGACATTCCGGGCTCCTTCCCAACGAAAACACGTGTTGCACTTGCAGTGAGGACTACCCCGCCCCCCCGCCGCGCTAACACGCGTCGCCGTTCGCGACCCGGCGCAGGGCCGAGCGCGACCCATCGTCCTGGCTCCTGGAACGGGTGCCCAGATCAGTGGTTGCGCAAGGCTGAGATGAGCTGAGACTTGCTCATCTTCGAGCGCCCGCTGATGCCGATCTCGCGAGCCCGCCGGAGCAGCTGGTCCTTGGTCATCTCGTCGTAGTCGCTCGCCTTGCCGCCCTTGCGGCCCACGCTCGAGCGCGACGTGTTGGACGCGGCGTTGGAGATGCGCGCCGCCTTCTCCTTGCTCGCCCCCTCGTCCCGAAGGGACTCGTAGAGGTGCTTGTCCTTGACCGAAGGACCCGGGTCTTTGCCTGGCATCTGACGCCTCCTCGAAACGTGTCTGACATCGGACGCTGTACCCAGATCCGACGCCATACCTGTTGCTTCTGAGAACCTCGCCGGCCCGGTATGACCAGTTTGCGCCACCCGGTGACTTTCGACCTCCGAGCGGCACATGGCCCCAACGTCCTTGAGTAGCAATGCTTTTCGTATGCCGTGTCGCGACCTTCGGCACAGCGGTCGTTGCGCAGGTCCTCGAAGGATGGGATGGTCGAGATACCAGAGCGGTACAACCTCGCGCCGACTCCGTCATCCGAACCGACCGGAGACAGTCATGGCGCAGCCACTCGACCACCATCCCCGTTTCACGCATCGCGACTCTCGCACCGAGCGCCTCTTCGAGGAGCTGGTCCACGCGACCGACGAGAGATCGGCAAGCCGGACCTTTGAGCGAATCACCCTGCTGTACCTCGACCTGTGCGAGACCATGGCCGGCCGCTACGCGGGCCGCGGGATCGACCACGACGACCTGGTCCAGGTGGCGCGACTGGCTCTGGTCAAGGCCATCCGGCGTTACCGCCCAGGTAACGGACCGTCGTTCGCGGCATACGCCGTGCCCACAGTCTCTGGCGAGCTCAAACGACACTTCCGCGACCGCGGGTGGATGGTGCGCCCACCGCGGCGAGTGCAGGAGCTCCGCGCGAACCTCTCCGCCGAACGCGAGCGCATCGAGCAGGAGCTCGGCCACACCCCTGATGACGCCGAGCTCGCCGAAGCGGTCGACACCACCCGGGACGAGGTGAGGGAGGCCACCACGGCGATGAGCAACTACCGCCCGCTGTCCCTCGACTGCTCTCCCACCGACGACGACAAGCCCGCCCTCACCGACGTGCTTGCGTGTCCGGACGAGGCCCTCGAGAGTGCAGACGACCGGGTCTGTCTGTCGCTGGCTCTGGGAGAGCTCGACCAGCTCGACCGTGAGCTCCTGCTCATGAGGTTCGTCGAGTGCCGCACACAACGTGAGATCGGTGAGGTGCGTGGCATGACCCAGATGCAGGTGTCTCGAAAGCTCCGTGACATCACCCGGCGGCTCGCCGACCGCCTCACGCTCGACGACGGCTTCACCCCGGTGACAACGGCGAGCTAGGCGCTATGGCCGGGTCGCGGCCGGAGGGACGGCAGCGACCCGGTGTCCGCGACCTCGCCGGCGACGTCACGCAGCTTCCTGTTGCTGTTCTGGCTGGCCAGGCGGAGCAGGTCGAAGGCCTGCTCGCGGCTCACGTGGTGTGTCGCCATGAGGACCCCCATCGCCATGCCGATCTCACGGCTGCTTCGTAGCGCTTGCTCGAGGTTGTCGATCTTGTGCCGGTTCGCGACGAGCGCGGCCGTCAGCGCGCCGTGCGTGGCGACCATGAGTCCCACCATGACCGCCTCGTCGCTGAAGGCATCCACCTCGTCGGAGTACAGGTTCAGGCCGTCGATCGAGTCGTCCACCTCGACGGACAAGCGGTAGGAGACCATGCTCCGAATCCCCAGCTCGGCCGAGACTCGACGTCCGTACTCCGGCCAGCGCACGTCCTGGCGCAGGTCACGAGGCCGATAGATGGCGTCGTCCACGATGGCATCCACGCAGGGACCAGACCCCACGGCGTACTGGATCGCGTCGGCGAGCCGGGCCGTCTCGCCGGTGGACACGACCGTCGAGAACGTGTTCTTGTGCAGGCTGGTGATGCTGGCCCATCTGGTACCGCTGACCCGTTCGACTGCCGTGTCGACGACGGCCTGAAGCGTCGGACCAGCGTCACGTGCGCCCACTTGAGCGCCGATGTCGGCGAACGACTCCGCGAGTGCGCGAAGGTCCCCTGTCATGGGTCCGGCCCCGACCGGATTGTTGGTCATGACGCACCCACCTCCTGCGTCGGACATCTCTCACGATAGTCCCGATCGCGCAGGACGTACCCGCCACCGATCGGGCACGACTCGCCCTGAGGCCGGCCAGATATGGCCGGGGAGCGCAGGCTTGTTTGACGGGCGCTACACGGGGTATCGGCAGGACATGAGCCGCGCAGTCGCCGACCCTGCCAGCGCGCACATGGCCACGAGGGTCGTTGGCTGCGCGGTGGGCGTTGCAACTGGATGCGTCGCGTCCGCGGGATGCACGGGCGGGGTGCGGACGCGACGCCGATCCCGGCCATCTAGGGGGGAGCCGGGAGACGGTCGAGCAATGATGTTGCCCCTCACGCCCTGCCGTCAGCAGTTCTATACCCCTCGCAGAAGACCTCAAACGACGCCGGAACAAATTCCTGATCCTGCGCCGCGCCGCGGGCCCTCGTGTGAGCCCGCGGCGTGAGGGTATTCACGGACTGGCGACATCGTTGCCCTTCAAACCGCAGGGGCGGCGGTGTCGTCCGATGGACCGTGCTCGCGGGTCTGCGGACCGTGCGCGACCGACGTCGTGAGGTACCGGGTCGCCTGAGAGCCGGACACCCTCGTCGAGTGAGCAGGTCGTGCCGTTTGTCACGCGCAGGTGACGCGTGTGACGACGTGCTCACTCGACTGTGAGGATGGCGTCGCGGCCTGGTTGGTGGTGGGCTGTGTTCGACGATCCCGGGCGTGACTCTTCACTCGA
>NZ_BAAGRF010000028.1:0-15495 GCF_054783095.1 Intrasporangium mesophilum
CGCCACTCACCGGACCAGCCGGAACCCTCACCCAATCCCGGAACCCTGACGGTGATCAACCGCCGGAGTCCCTTACATGAGCGCCCCGTCACTCCCGCCCCAGGTCAGCCCTGGTCCCCCTGCGGTCGACGGAGCGCCCCGTCACTCCCGCCCCAGGTCCACCTGGGTCCCCTGCCGTCGAGTGGGCGCCCCGTCACTCCCGCCCCAGGTCTGCCCTGGGTCCCCTGCCGTCGAGTGGGCGCCCCGTCACTCCCGCCCCATGGGTCACACACATGGGGCGCGCGACAGGTGGGACGACGCGCTCACTCGACGGGGGCTCGAACCGATTCTCGGCGGCCGGTCAGGCGCCGATAGACTGCCCCGGCACCAGGAGGGCTCGCATAGTGGCCTAGTGCGGCGGTCTTGAAAACCGCTATGGGTTCACACCCATCGTGGGTTCGAATCCCACGCCCTCCGCCGGCGCGCCCCCGGCGCGGAGCGCCTTGGCGCGCCTCGGAGGGCGATGGATGAAGGGGAGCGCTGAGCCCGGGCGAGGGACGAGCCGGTATCAGCGCGGAATCCCACGTCCTCCGCCGGCGCGCCCCCGGCGAGAAGCGCCTACAGGATCCAGCCGCGGCTGGATCGGGGCGGCCCTCCACAACCGGATCGACTACGGCAGCCAGCCCGTGCTGGATCGTGTAGGGCCGCTCCGGCGACGTTCGTCCCGGTCCGGCACTGGACCGGCGTGGAGCATGCTCGCTTGCCACCGTCGCCGCTGGGCGCGCCAGGTCATGGCGACATCGACGCCTCTGGCGTGAACGCCGGATCTCCTTGACATATCGCCATTTAAAACCTAAATATGTGATCGCTCACGATACTTCCGGCGCGAAATGGATCTTTCGGTCATCGGCCTCCGAACGGCTGTGACGGTCTGTCGCTCCGGACTCCTCGGAAGGGATCACGCATGCGAGGTTCGACGTCCATCACCGCCGCCGCAGTCGGGGCAGTTCTCGTGCTCGGCGCGGCCGGGCCCGCCAGGGCAGGCGACGCGTTACGGCCCACCGTCCCAAGCCAGGGCAGCGGATCCGAGGTGACCGCGCCCGGGAAGTCCACGCCGGACAGCCAGCAGGCCCGGGAGAAGGTCGCCTCGACCGAGGCAGTCATCCGAGCGATGGCGCGTGGCGACCGGGCGGCCGCCGCCGCGGCCAACCGTGCCTACACGGCAAGGTGGGGCGGCCCAGGGCTGCACGCCGCCGGCTCTCGCGCAGCCTCACCCGAGCTGGCAGCGACGGCGGCAGCTGCCCCGGCCAGCCGGGTGCTCGCGCTCACCCAGTACGGGCAGCTCAAGAACTACTACTGCGGGCCGGCCTCCGGTTACATGATCATCCGGTACCTCCACGGCGGGGCGTTCACCAGTCGCTACGACAAGTCGAGCCTCAGCCAGGCCCACCTGGCCAACCTCAACCACATGAAAACCGACTACCGAGGCCTGACCAGCTGGGGGTACAAGGACTTCTCGCGCGGCGTCAACCGGTGGCGCGGCACCAACTGGTACGTCGAGGTCAACGCGCCTTCCGCGACTCTGGTCAAGGGCGTCTTCACCCAGTCGATCGGCATGAACGGTATGCCGTTCGCCGCCGACACGGTCGAATACCGAGGCTTGGCGCACTACAACAAGCATCCGACCGACCAGACGATCGGGCACTGGATCGTGGCCTACGGCTACTCCTCGAGCGGGGCCACGGGTTCCTGGGCCGACCCGGCGACGTCCGTCTGGACCGGTGTGATGCCCAAGTTCAGCGCGTCGACAACCGGCTTCGCGAAGTACTTGCAGACGAACGGGATCACGTACTGATGCGTCGCCGTCAGGCTGCAGCGCTGCTCGTCGGTCTTGCGATCTGTGCCGGTTGCTCGGCCCCCGCGAGCGGCCCGGCCCCGTCCAAAGCCGCATCACCCCAGCCCCCGAGCACGCCAACGTCAGAGCCTCGAGCAGGAGACGCACCAACTGCCACAAGCCTATCGATCCCTGGCGACTCGTCAGGGGCCGACGAAGCTCCGCCGGTGATTCCGACGACGCCTCTCGCGGGGAGCGTGCCGGCCAAGCCCGGGCGGGACTACTCGGTGGTCAAGGTGGTCGAGCCGGTCGGTGGAGGGCTCACCCGCGGGACGCTGTCCTTCGGCTCGAATGGCGACGTGCTTGCGTACGAAAGCCTCACGACAGCCGACGAGCGGCTAACGCCAGAGACGATCAAGTTCCTCTCCCGCAGCGGGAGGGTCGTGGCACTGTCGAGGGCCGTGCCGGAGCGGCAGTCCCCCTACGGGGACCTGGTTGGCGACACCGTGGTGTGGTGGTCGACGTCCAGCACTAACCTCTTCGTGGCCGACTGGCAGATCTGGGTGTCGCGTCATGGACGGATGGGACGGCTGCTGGCGGACTCGACGAAGGTCACCCCGGGCCGGACGCCCCCGCCGCCGAGCTACGTGCCGCTGACCACGGACGGCACCATGGCCTACTGGGAGGCACCGCGCTATGTCGGAGACCGGGCCGTCGCAGACATCATGGCCGCGCAGGTCGACGGCTCGGGCAAGCCGCGCGTCCTGGTGAAGGGAGCCAAGCTCCCGCAACCAACTCGTCAGGGCCTGTTCTATGTCCGGTCCAACGACGTCGCTCCCGATGTCACCGCCGTGGCCGGCGAGATCCGTCGGCGCGGCTCCGACGGCCGGGATGCGGTGGTCGTCTCGGTGCCATTGACTCAGGGGAAGCGCATCTCGGAGATGTGCGCCTCTAACGGACGCCTGGCCTGGACCGTCGACAACGGTGATCGTGCGGAGCTGTATGTGCGTGACGAGAAGGGCCGCACCGAGCACCGGGTGCTCAACAACGACAGCGGCGGCATTTCGCTCGCCTGCGGCAACCACTTCGTCGCCTGGGGCGGCGGCAGCGGCAGCGGCGACATGACGCAGTACGTCTGGGGCGGCCAGGGCAATCCCATCCTGCGCATCGCCGACTCGCCCGGGATGGCCTGGGTGAAAGCCTCCGGCGACCTCTTCGGTTGGTCGCATCTTTCGACGACGGACCCGAGCATGGGTGCGCTCACGATTGCGCGCCTTCGATGACCGGGGCGCCGATGCACACCACGCGGCAGCACCGTGCGTGCACAGTTCGGGCGGCAGCCCTCATCGCGGTGCTCGCGCTCTGCGGCGGTTGCTCTCCCGCGCTGGCGCCCGACTCGCCCACGACACGTTCATCCCCGTCTCCGACCGCGCCGTCGTCAGCACCTCGGACTGCACGTGCCCCAACCACCACCAGCCCGCCGGCCCCGGACGACGCCTCTGGGACCGACCAGCCGTCACCGGCCCCTCCGAACGTGCCGCTGGCGGGGAGCGTGCCGGCCAGGCCGGGACGGGACTACACGGTGGTCAAGGTGGTTGGCCCGGCCGCCGGCGGAGGGCTGACCCGCGCGGCCTCGACCTTCGGGTCGAACGGCGACGTGCTCGCCGACGACTTCGTCATGACGAACGACGAACGGATCACTCCCCAGACGGTCAAGCTCCTCAGGCGCAATGGGAAGGTCACCGCTCTGTCGAAGGCTGTGCCGGACCGACAGAACACTAGCGGGGACGTGGTCGGGGACACCGTGGTGTGGTGGTCGACGGCAGACATCAAGACCGGATTCGAATGGCAGCTCTGGGTGTCGCGACATGGTCGGATGGGGCGACTGCTCGCGGACTCGACGAAGGTGACACCCGGCCAGACGCCCTGGCCTCTGAGCAACGCGCCGCTGGCCACGGACGGGACCACCGTCTACTGGGAGGCGCCACGCTACCTCGGGGACCAGCCGGTTGAGGACCTCACGACCGCCCGGGTGGTCTCGGATGTCCTGGCTGCCCGGGTCGACGGCTCGGGCAAGCCGCGCGTCCTGGTGAAGGGAGCCAAGCTCCCGCAACCAACTCGTGAGGGCCTGTTCTATGTCCGGTCCAACGACGTCGCTCCCGATGTCACCGCCGTGGCCGGCGAGATCCGTCGGCGCGGCTCCGACGGCCGGGATGAGGTGGTCGTCTCGGTCCCCCTGACGCAAGGGAAGGGGATTTCGGACATGTGCGCCTCAGTCGGCAGACTGGCCTGGGCCGTCGACAACGGCGGTCGTATCGAGCTGTATGTACGCGACGAGAAAGGCCGCACCGAACACCTTGTCCTCAACAACGACGGCGGTGGCATCTCGCTGGCCTGTGGCGACCACTTCGTCGCCTGGGGCGGCGGCAGCGGCTTCGGCGACATGACCCAGTACGTCTGGGCCGGCCGTGGCAAGCCCATCCTGCGCATCGACAACTCGCCCGGGATGGCCTGGGTGGACGCTTCCGGCGAGCTGTTCGGGTGGTGGCACCACACGAAGACGGACCCGGGCATGGGGGCGCTTACGATCGCCCGCCTTCGATGACCGGCGGGGCGATGCACACTGTGCGACGACGCCGTGCGCGCACAGGTCTGGCGGCGGTGGGTCCTCCGTCACCGAATCCGGCCAGCTACCACCTCTGACGGAGGTCTGGCGGCTGAGACAGCGGTCACGATCTGATGGGTGGCCCGTCTGGATCCGTGGAGGCACCGCAGGATCGGATGGTCTGACCGCGCGACTGGGCAACCACCTGGTCCGGCCCGCGGTTGCAGCTCCAGTCATGTCACGGAGCAGCCGACACCCGCCCGAAGGGCAGGCCGTCGGCTCGGACCGATCATTCCAGGAGGATTTGAGTTGCGTACCAGACGAACCGCAAGCATCCTGGCCGGCGCGGCACTCGCGTTGGGCCTCGGAGTCGCGACCGGGGTTCCGGCGAACGCGGCCGGAACGCTGTACACGTGCAACACGTACGACGGAAGCCAGCTCAGCATGCCGCTGGGCGCGAGAGTCGAGGCGTGCACGGTGCAGACCGGCGTGTACTTCCAGACCCGGGTGACAGTTGACCCGGGCTCGTTCGCATTCTTCGACCTCGGCTACGCGAACCTGACCTGGTCGGGCAAGAAGAATGGTGGCTCCATCGCGGGAGCCACCGGCACGTCCTCCTCGCAGCGGGGGAACTCCGTGCTCAACGGCAAGTGGTCCGGCTACGTCATGTTCTCCAAGACGTACAAGGGAGCCGTGGGCGACTACGTCCAGTTCCTCAACAAGGTGGTGATCCCCGTCAACCCAGCGGGTCCCACAGTCATGAGCGACGTCGTGATCTACCCGGTCTGGTCGCCCACCGTCCGGCTGACCGCAACGTAGTTCCGCATACGGGGGCATGATGAAGGGCTTCGGAGTGGCCTCCGAAGCCCTTTGATCAACCTTGGCAGACCATCCGCGGCCCAACCGGGAGCGGGGCCGGGCCGACGGATGACGTCTGCAAACTCATGGTAACAGTTCGGCAACCATGGCCGCGACAGAGGTTGACCATGCGATCACTACGTGAGATACGACAGTGTGACCAGACATACCGGCTCGGATCCCGCGCCGCAGACCGCCGAGATCCTGAGCCGCCTGGCCCCGCTCGACCTGCCCACGCCCGCGCCGCTGGTGCTCCGGGGGCGACGGTTCGACGCTGCGCGGCCCGCCGTCATGGCCATCGTCAACCGCACCCGCGACTCCTTCTTCAGCGGCAACCGGCACTCCGACCTCGAGTCCGCGAAGGCCGCCCTGACTGCGGCAGTGGAGCAGGGGGCGGACCTGGTCGACGTCGGAGGCGTCCGCGCCGGCCAGGAAGGTGAGGTCGTCGACGCCGACGAGGAGATCCGCCGGGTCGTGCCATACCTCGAGTGGGCGCGCACCGAACATCCGGACGTGATCCTCAGCCTCGACACGTGGCGGTCCGAGGTGGCCCGTGCGGCCGAAGGCACCGTCGACCTCGTCAACGACACGTGGGCCGGCTACGACCCCCGCCTGGTCCGCGTCGCCGCGCAGATCGGTGCGGGGTACGTCATCTCACATACCGGAGGACTGCCGCCCCGGACCGACCCCGTCGACGTCACCTACGGCGACGACGCGCTCGACGTCGTCCGAGACGTCATTGGCACCCTCGCCGAGGGTGCTCGCGTGGCCGAGCAGGCCGGCATACCCCGGGAGCGGATCCTCGTCGACCCGACGCTGGACTTCGGCAAGACCACGACCCACTCGCTCGAGGTCCTGCGGCATACGGCCGACGTCGTCGCTCTGAAATACCCTGTCCTGCAAGCGATGTCGCGGAAGGACTTCGTCGGCGAGTCGCTCGACCTGCCGGCCGAGGAGCGCCTCGAAGGGTCGCTCGCCGCGACGGCGGTGGCCGCGTGGCTGGGGGCGACGGTGTTCCGGGCGCACGACGTCCAGGCCACCCGGAGAGTGCTCGACATGGTGGCGACCATCCGCGGCGAACGGGCTCCACAGCTCGCCCGGCGAGGCACGAAGGACGACCGTTCAGCGAACTCGCAGTGAACGAGGCAAAGTCACGCAACTTCCAACAGGCTGACGCGCGAGTAGTCTGCTAGGTTCGTCGCGGTTGCAGTTGCAGTTCCTCGCAGTCGAGTAGGTGCCCGTCATCAACCGATGACGGGATTCGTTTCGACGGCGACGAGTTCGCTCGTCGTGGTGGATCAAGGCGGCAGCTTGGGACGCGCGAGGTGCGGGTCCCACACGCTAAAGAAGGAAGAGTTACCCGTATGGCACAGGGCACCGTCAAGTGGTTCAACGCTGAGAAGGGCTTTGGTTTCATCGCCCAGGACGGCGGCGGCCCCGACGTTTTCGTCCACTACTCGGCCATCCAGACGAACGGCTACCGTTCGCTGGACGAGGCACAGCGTGTCGAGTTCGAGGTCACGCAGGGTCCGAAGGGCCCGCAGGCCGACGCAGTTCGCCCGCTCTGATCACGTGAGATCACCGCAACGAGCGACACACTTCTAGTCGTTTGTGCAAAGCCCCCCGGCCAGTCTGGCCGGGGGGCTTTGTTATGCCGTGAGCCGGGTGCGCGAGGCGCCAGCAGCGTCGCGCGCCTCAGCAGGTCTCGTACGACGTCGTCGAGGAGCCCGACGGGGTCTTGGTCTTGGACGGCGTCGACGTCGAGGTGGACGTGCTCGTCGAGGTCGAGCTGGGCTTGGGCTTCGGCGGTGCGATCGCCTTGTCGATGAGGGTGCGCACCAGGTCGTAGTCGGGGTCGCTGGAGAAGACGCCCTGCGACGAGGTGAGTGCGACGCTGGTGATCTTGGCCTTCTGGACGCGCTCGACGAGTTCGACGAAGGCCGGGAGGTTCTGGGCCGGGATGTCGGTGTAGATGTTGTCCTTCGCGATCCTGGCGATCTCCGGATACTTGCCCACCATTTCGGCGGGGTTAACCTGCTGCACGATCGCCTGGACCACGCAGCGCTGGCGCATCTGCCTGAAGGTGTCGCTGTCGGCGGCGCGGGTCCGGGCGTACCAGAGGGAGTGCCAGCCGTCGAGGTGCTGCAGGCCGGGGGTGAAGTAGCCGTGGACCCCGATGATCCGACCGTCGGGAGCGTGCTCGCCGCCGATCGTCAGCTTGGTGCCGTAGCCGCTCAGCTTGACGTTGATGTTGAGGCCGCCCATCGCGTCGATGAGCTGTGAGAAGCCCTTGAGGTCGATGACGACCATCTGGTCGACCTTGAGCCCGGTGATCTCCTGGACTGCGCCACGGATCTCGACGCGGCCGGGAATCTCGTCCTTGGGGTACGCGCCGGGGTGGCTCTTCGCATAGTTGGTCGCGTCCATGTAGAGGTTGGTCAGCATGCACTGGCCGGCGCCCTGGTCGCACCTGCTGTCGGGCTGGCCGAACTTGCCGGATGGGTAGAGGGCCCGCAGCGGGCTGTCCGGAGCGAGTGGCGCGTTGAGCAGGTTGCGCGGCATCGAGATGAGGGCGGTGCGACCGGTCTTGGTGTCGATGCTCGCGAGGATCATCGAGTCGGTGCGGATGCCGACGCGGTCGGAGCCGGCGTCGGAGCCGAGCATGAGGATGTTGACCCGCGCCTGGCTGGCCCACGGGTCCTCGCCCTCGGCGACCTGGGCGCCCTGGCCCGGCTTGCTCGGGGTGTTGCCGAAGACGGAGGTCACGGTGCTCTGGGTGATCGAGGCGTACTCGGCCACCTTGAAGGAGCAGGCGGCGACGCCGAAGACCATGATCGTCGTGAAGGCGGCCAGCATGCGCGTGCGGGTGCGGTCGAGACGGGTCGGTCGGGACTGGACGGCCGTGAGGATGATCGAGGCGCACCACAGGAGGCCACCGACGACGAACGCCACGACGAGGGTCTGCAGGAGGGTGGGGCGGGCGACGACCGACAGGGCGGCGTTGGTCACGCCCGTCGTCAGCACGTAGTACGTGGTCCCCGCCACGGCCAGGATCGTGATGATGAGCAGGAACCAGCCCATCTTGCGGCTACGCGTCTGAGTCAGGCCGGCCCCAGGAACGACGGTGCCGAGAGCCGTGAGCCCGAGCGCACGACGAAAGCCCGACTTGAGCTCACGACGCAACGTCTCGCGGGTCGCGGCTGATGCCGAACCGCGCGCATACGGGTTGGTCATGGAGTCCTCTCTCATCGGCTCGCGCGCACGAGCCGCCAGCACATTGTGCCCTGACTCCCTGTTAGATACCTCATCGGCGGCCCAAAGTGCGAACCGAGTGCTCACCCCGGTTTGGGCCCACCCACGGCATGCCGGTAGCCTGTGTCCGCTCACGCATCCCGTCGCCGTAGGGTGCGGTTCGTCGTGGGCACGGAGGCGTCGCATAGTGGCCTAGTGCGCCCGCCTGCTAAGCGGGTTGAGGATAAAACCTCTCGCGGGTTCAAATCCCGCCGCCTCCGCCAATGAGTAAGTGGCCCGCCCCCCGGAGCGAAGCGGAGTGGGGGCGGGCCACTTACTCATTGAACGAGCACGTGGGATTTGGGAGGAGCTCGCGAGGCGCCGAGGAACGAGGCGGGTCACGAGCGACGGCTCCCGCCGCCTCCCGCCAGCTCCCGCCGCCTCCCGCCGCCTCCCGCCGCCTCCCGGCATCCCGCCGCCTCCCGGCATCCACCGCTCGAGTCGACCGGTCAGATCGTCCCGCACCGCCTTGCGCGCTGCGTGACCGGTGGGACGGGTGGGACCGAGTGCTCACTCGACGTGGGGGGATGGGTGTCTCAGCCTGGCTCTCGTCGACGACGGTGGCGTTGCCGGATCGGCAGCCCCACCCACAGCCCGAGTGCCAGCAACGCCAGCAGACCGCCGAGCGCGAACGCGATGTGGTGCGACACCAGCACGTCGAGCACGAGGACGACGCCACCGATGATCCCGACGGCGAGCGCGGCCAGGCCGATCCCGATCAGCCGGTCGGTGTGCTCGACAACGAAGTCCTTGAGCCCTTCGCGGAACAGCAGCCGGTGCATCGCGACGGGCGCCATGAAGACGAACACGGACACCGCGGCGGCGATCAGGGTCACGAGGTACACGCCGCGCTGCAGGCTCGTCAGGGTGGTGAAGCGCTGCTGGAACGGGATGGTCAGCAGGAACGCGAAGAGGATCTGGACGCCGGTCTGCGCGATCCGCAGCTCCTGGAGCTGCTCGTTGTAGTTGCGGTCGAGCCGCTGCCCCTCCGTCTCGTCCCGGTCGTACGTTCGCATGTCGCCCATGCCGTAGAAGTACCCGACCGCGGCCCACCTGCGACACGTCGCGTATGCGGTGGGGTCGGCCAGCGGCATACCCGCGGGGTGTGCCGGGACAGGCAGGGCAGCCAGCGCGCGTTTGCCGTGGGGCCTGGCCAGGCGGCATACCCCGGCGGGTCCGGGGCGGTCGTCGCGTGGTGGGAGACACGAGCGAGAGCCCGGCACCGTTGAAGGTGCCGGGCCCCGCATCACGTCGTCCGTCGCTCGCCGGCAGCGGGCGGCGGACCATTCCTCACTGCGCGGTGACCCGCGCCTTGAGGCCGTCCAGCTCGGCCCAGAGCTCGGCGGGGAGCTGGTCGCCGAACCTGGAGAACCACTCCTCGATGAGGGGCAGCTCCTGCTCCCAGTCGGACGCGTTGACGGCGATCGCCTTGGCGACCGAGTCCTCGGACAGGTCCAGGCCCTCGACGTCCAGAGCGCCGGGGGTGGGCACGAGCCCGATGGGGGTCTCGACCGCGTCTGCCTCGCCGTCGAGGCGCTCGATGACCCACTTGAGGACGCGGCTGTTGTCGCCGAAGCCGGGCCACAGGAACGAACCGTCCTGCTCGTCGCGGCGGAACCAGTTGACCCCGAAGATCCGCGGGAGCTTGGACGCGTCCGCGCTCTTGCCGATCTGCAGCCAGTGGTTCATGTAGTCCCCGGCGTGGTAGCCGATGAACGGCAGCATCGCCATCGGGTCGCGCCGCACGACACCGACCGCGCCGGTCGCGGCCGCGGTGGTCTCGGAGCTCAGGGTCGCGCCGATGAAGGTGCCGTGGGTCCAGTCGCGCGACTCGTAGACGAGCGGGACCGTGGTCTTGCGGCGGCCACCGAAGAGGATCGCGTCGATCGGGACGCCGTCGGGGTTGTCGTACTCGGGCGCGATCATCGGGCACTGCTTGGCCGGGGTGCAGAACCGGCTGTTCGGGTGGGCGGCCTTCTCGCCGGCCTGCCCGTCGGCGGGCGTCCAGTCCTTGCCGAGCCAGGAGGTCAGGTGCGCCGGGGGCTCGTCGGTCATGCCCTCCCACCAGACGTCTCCGTCGTCGGTCAGGGCGACGTTGGTGAAGACCGAGTTGCCCTTGGCGATGGTGGCCATCGCGTTGGGGTTGGTCGACTCGCCGGTGCCGGGAGCGACACCGAACAGGCCGAACTCGGGGTTCACGGCATACAGGCGACCGTCTTCACCGAAGCGCATCCAGGCGATGTCGTCGCCGACCATCTCGGCCTTCCAGCCGGGGATCGTCGGGTTGATCATCGCCAGGTTCGTCTTGCCGCAGGCGCTCGGGAACGCCGCGGCGATGTAGTGGACCCGGCCCTTGGGCGAGGTCAGCTTGAGGATGAGCATGTGCTCGGCCATCCAGCCCTCGTCGCGGGCGATCGCCGACGCGATCCGCAGGCTGTAGCACTTCTTGCCCAGCAGCGCGTTGCCGCCGTAGCCGGAGCCGTAGCTCCAGATCGTGCGCTCCTCGGGGAAGTGGACGATGTACTTGGTGTCCGAGCAGGGCCACGCCACGTCGGCCTGGCCCTCGGCCAGCGGCGCCCCGACCGAGTGCAGCGCCGGCACGTATGCCGCGTCCGTGTCCTCGATCTTGCGCAGCACCGTGTCGCCGCAGCGGGCCATGACCAGCATCGAGACGACGACGTAGGCGGAGTCGGTGATCTCCACGCCGAACATCGGGACCTTGGCGTCAAGGTGACCCATGACGAACGGGATGACGTACATCGTGCGGCCCTGCATGGAGCCGCGGTACAGCTCCGTCATGACCGCCTTCATCTGCGCCGGCGCCATCCAGTTGTTGGTCGGCCCGGCGTCCTTCTCCTCGACGGAGCAGATGTACGTGCGGTCCTCGACGCGGGCGACGTCGCTCGGGTCGCTCGCGCAGTAGAAGGAGTTCGGCTTCTTGCTCTCGTCGAGCCGCACGAACGTGCCGGACTCGACCAGCTGGTCCGTCAGCTCGGTCCACTCGTCCTTGCTGCCGGTGATCCAGCGGATGTCACGCGGCTGCGTCAGCTCGGCAACCTCCGCGACCCACGCGGCCAGGCCCGCGTGCGTCGTATGTGTGTGCTGTGTCTCATGGGTGGTGGTCAACTTCGGGCCCATCCCTTCGCGCGCGGTGCCGCCCGGCACCACGTCGTGCCGGTTAGAACTGCCCACCAGGCGGGTCCGGGGCGGCTCCCGATAGGGGCCGCAGGTGTCCACATGGTGAACAGATGACGTGATGGCTTCACCGTACGCGCTGGCCGACTTGCCGTTGACCGCCTGCGGGCTGACCAGCGGTGAGACGCCTCACAACGGCCTGTCGCCGCAAGAAATTCGACGGTCGGCTGTCGGTTTCTTGCAGGATTTTCAGTGCCGGATGGTGGGAGCGTTCACATGTCCGAGGAGTACCCCGACCGCGTCCGGCGGCCGTGCGTGGCATAGGGTGAGGGCGCTGCCGATTTCGTGGAACGGGACCCCAGGCGCTATGGTTTCTCCTCGTTCCACTGACGTGAGTCGGTGGCACCTGCACCCGTAGCTCAACGGATAGAGCATCTGACTACGGATCAGAAGGTTAGGGGTTCGAATCCCTTCGGGTGCGCACTGTGTTGAGACAGTAACCAAGGCCCTGACCAGCGGAGACGCCGGTCAGGGCCTTGCGCTTTGTCCGGCCTCGTCGGCGGGGTCGAACCGGTCGGTAACGCTCTCCGGTCCCTCTGCGATGGAGGTATCGCGAGGGCTGCAGCTGGACCCCCGAGCAGTCTGCAGCCCTCGCCCTGAAGGAAGTCGCGCCGGTGCTCACCCTCCCGTCACGGGCACCGGCGGCTTCCTGACCCCGACTCGGGTCCGCGAATCCTGACGGCGCTGCGTGACTGTTGGCGGGTACCGTGCGAGGCGTGACGACGCGCGTAGGTCTCACGGACCTGGTCGAGGTGCCGGGCGGCACCTTCACCATGGGATCCGACCGCTTCTACCCCGACGAGGGGCCGGTTCACGACGAGACCGTGGGCGTGCTGGGCGTGGAGCGCCATCCGGTGACCAACGCGCAGTTCGCCAGGTTCGTGGCCGAGACCGGGCACGTCACCGTCGCGGAGCGCCCGCTCGACCCGGCGCTCTACCCAGGGGTGGCAGCCGAGGACCTCCTGCCGGGCGCTCTCGCGTTCCGGCCGACACCTGGGCCGGTGGATCTCAGCGACTGGCGGCAGTGGTGGACCTGGGCGCCGGGCGCGACGTGGCGGGAGCCGTTCGGGCCGGGCAGCTCGGTCGAGGGCCGGGATGACCACCCGGTCGTGCAGGTGGCCTTCGAGGACGCGTCGGCGTATGCCGCATGGGCCGGTCGGCGCCTGCCCACCGAGGCGGAGTGGGAGCACGCGGCAGGCGGGGGCACCGGGTCGACCTACGCCTGGGGCGACGAGGTCCGGCCCGGGGGCCGGCTGATGGCCAACACTTGGCAGGGCCAGTTCCCATACCTCAACACCGGCGCCGACGGGTGGGTCGGCACATCGCCGGTCGGGTCCTTCCCGGCCAACCGAGCCGGACTCCTCGACATGATCGGCAACGTGTGGGAGTGGACGACGACCACCTATGCCGAGCGGCACGTCGTCACTCACGCCTGCTGCGCGCCCAGGCACCCCATGGCGGAGCCGGCCTCGTCGACAGATCCCTCGGTGCGCAAGGCGCTCAAGGGCGGCTCGCATCTCTGCGCGCCGGAGTACTGCCTGCGCTACCGGCCGGCGGCCCGCTCGCCGCAGTCGCTCGACACCTCGACGACGCACATCGGCTTCCGCTGCGTGGTCGACGGCTGACGAGCTGCTGTCGTCTCCTCCGCCTCACGCGAACTCGGGCGCGCCCCCGCGCGTGACGGCATACGCCGCCGGGTCTGTGAGTTGGATCCGATCAGGGCCGCATGTCTTGCGGGGCTAGCCTCCCGGGAGTTGGGTGAGGGAAGACCGTCCACGCCGCACGTCCGGAGGCACCGATGACCGCTGTCCAGACCGACCCGACGACCGGGCTCGACCCGACGCTCTCGCACACGCGTGGCGAGTCCGACCCGCCGCTCATCGAGCAGACCATCGGCGACAACTTCGACTCCACGGTCGCGCGGTTCCCTGAGCGGGAGGCGCTTGTCGACGTGCAGCAGGGACGGAGATGGACGTATGCCGCTCTGCGTGACGACGTGGACACGCTCGCGCGCGCTCTGCTGGCCGGTGGAGTGGGCAGGGGCGACCGGGTGGGGATCTGGGCGCCGAACTGCTGGCAGTGGACGCTCGTGCAGTACGCGACGGCGAAGATCGGCGCGATCCTGGTCAACATCAACCCGGCATATCGCGCGCACGAGCTGCAGTACGTACTCGGGCAGGCCGGGATCTCTCTGCTGGTGGCGGCTGAGTCGTTCAAGACGAGCAACTACCGCGAGATGGTCGACGAGGTGCGCGAACAGGTCCCGGGCCTGTCGCGGGTCGTCTACATCGGCACGCCCGACTGGGACGCGCTGGTGGCGCGCGGGGGCGAGGTGTCCGGTGACGAGCTGGCGCGGGTCCAGAGCAGCCTGAGCAACACGGACCCGATCAACATCCAGTACACCTCTGGCACCACGGGATTCCCCAAAGGTGCCACGCTGTCCCACCGCAACATCCTCAACAACGGCTACTTCGTCGGGGAGCTGTGCACCTACACCGAGGCGGACCGGGTCTGTATCCCGGTGCCGTTCTACCACTGCTTCGGGATGGTGATGGGCAACCTTGCGTGCACCTCGCACGGGGCGTGCATGGTCATCCCGGCGCCCGGGTTCGACCCGGCCCTGACCCTGCAGGCGGTGCAGGACGAGAAGTGCACGTCGCTCTACGGGGTGCCGACGATGTTCATCGCCGAGTGGAACCTGCCGAACTTCGCTGACTACGACCTGTCGTCGGTGCGGACCGGGATCATGGCCGGCTCGCCGTGTCCGGCCGAGCTGATGAAGAAGCTCATCGCGTCCGGGATCGAGGAGATGACGATCTGCTACGGCATGACCGAGACCTCGCCGGTGTCCACGCAGAACCGGACGGACGACACGTTCGAGCAGAAGGTCGCCACGGTCGGCCGGGTCGGGCCGCACCTGCAGATCAAGATCGCCGACCCGGCGACGGGCGAGACGCTGCCTCGCGGGAATGCCGGCGAGTTCATGACCAAGGGGTACTCGGTCATGCTCGGCTACTGGGAGCAGCCGGACAAGACAGCGGAGGCTGTAGTCGATGGGTGGATGCACACGGGTGACATCGGCGTGATGCACGAGGACGGCTATGTCGAGATCACCGGCCGGATCAAGGACATGGTCATCCGGGGCGGTGAGAACGTCTATCCACGCGAGATCGAGGAGTTCCTCTACACGCACCCGGACATCCTGGACGCGCAGGTCATCGGTGTGCCTGACGAGAAGTACGGCGAGGAGCTGTGCGCCTGGATCCGGATGAAGGACGGCACGACGCCGCTGACCGCGGAGTCGCTGCGGGCGTTCTGCGACGGCAAGCTGGCGCACTACAAGATCCCGCGCTATGTCGAGATCGTCGACGAGTTCCCGATGACCGTGACGGGGAAGGTGCGCAAGGTCGAGATGCGCGAGACGACCGCGAGGAAGCTCGGCCTGGTCTGACTAGAAAGGCGGATCGTCCTCGGGCGGCCCCGTCGGAGGACGTGCGTCTCGCTCCACATCCGGCGTGGCCGCGCTCGTCGAGCTGCGCTGGCGCGGGCCGGAGCTCGGCTCGCCTTGGCACGCCTTGTTGTGCGGCTCGTCCGGATGCGGGCCGGTGTCGGCGTTTGATGGGTGTGGGTCGGCTGCGCGGTGGTGTTCGAGCCAGTCTTTGGGGTGGGTGGTGTAGGTGCGTCCGGCGGCGGTGGTCCAGGTGAGGGTGCCGATGTCGGGGTCGCGATCGGT
>NZ_BAAGRF010000029.1:0-640000 GCF_054783095.1 Intrasporangium mesophilum
TCGTCCTGAGCCAGGATCAAACTCTCCGTTGAAAACAAACACCCACGAAGGGTCAATCACTAGCCGAGCAAGAACACCAGCAATAACTGCTGAATATTCGTTGTCAACCAAAGGAAAATCGTGCAGGACCAAAAGACCCTGCAACGAGGTATTGGCATCGATTTTTGACACGCTGTTGAGTTCTCAAGAATCGGACACACACCATCACCCAGCCAAACGACCGGACTCCGGGGCAACCCTTCTAACTTACCCGCCGCGCCCGTGGAAGTCAACCTGTGAGCCGCACCTGTAGGGCGGTCAGATCGCACTCGCCTGAGGCGGCGGACCCACGTCCGAGCGCACCGGATCACCGGTGTCTCTTCGGCTGGGTGTCTGCCCCGGGACCGGCCTACTTCGCGGGCGATTTCTCGCCGCCGCTGTGGCGTCCGTTCCTCCCTGTCGGGCTGACGAAGAGAACATTAGCCCGGCCCCGGCGCGAAACACAAATCGCGGACCCCTCCGGACGCCAGAAGGGGCGGATCTCGTTGCATCACAACGGAATCCGCCCCTTCTGAGTGCGCCGAGGGCTGGCGGCGAGCCTGTTCAGGCCTTGCGCGCCGCCGCGAGGTTCCTTCGGCCGCGCTTGATCACCGCCACGGAGCCGTGCAGGAAGTCGTCGTCGGCCAGCACGAGCTCAGGATCGGTCACCTTGACGTTGTTGAGCGACGCCCCGCCATCGCCGATCGCCCTGCGGGCGTTGTTGCGTGAGTCGACGAGCCCGACCGCCACGAGGGCGTCGACGATGGTCGTGCCCACCGGGACCTGCGCTCCGGGCAGCTCTGCCGTCGCGTCGTCGAGAGTCCGCGCGTCAAGAGCGGTCAGCTCCCCCTTGCCGAACAGCGCCTCGGAGGCAGCCTGCACCGCCGCCGTGGCGTCAGCGCCGTGCACGAGGGTTGTGACGTCTGCGGCCAGGATCTTCTGGGCTGTGCGCCGGAACGGCTCCTCGGCGACCTGTTGCTCCAGCTCGGCGATCTCCTCGGGCGTCCGGTCAGTGAAGACCTTGAGCAGCTTCACGACCGACGCGTCCTCGACGTTGATCCAGTACTGGTAGAAGGCGTACGGGCTCGTCATCTCCGCACTGAGCCAGATCGCGTTGCCCTCGGACTTGCCGAACTTGGTCCCAGCGGCGTCGGTGAGCAGGGGTGTCGTGAAGCAGTGCACGCCGGCCCCCTCGACGCGATGCACGAGGTCGACCCCGGCTGTCAGGTTGCCCCACTGGTCGGCACCGCCCGTCTGCAACGTGCACCCGTGGGCGCGGTAGAGCTCGAGGAAGTCGAGCGCCTGCAGGATCTGGTAGCTGAACTCGGTGTACGAGATCCCCTGCTCGCTCTCGAGGCGCGCAGCCACGGCATCCTTGCGGACCATCTGGTTGACCCGGAAGTGCTTGCCGATGTCTCGCAGGAAGTCCAGGGCGGTGATCGGCGCGGTCCACTCGAGGTTGTTGACGAGCAGCGCGGCGTTGTCGCCCTCGAAGGCGAGGAACGGCCGCACCTGCTGCTGGATCCGGGCGACCCAGTCGGCCGTCTGCTCCTTCGTCTTCAGCACCCGCTCCGACGTCGGCTTGGGGTCACCGATGAGCCCGGTCGACCCGCCCACCAGGCAGATCACCCGGTGTCCGGCCCGCTGGAAGTGCCGCAGCACGACGAGCTGGACGAGGTTGCCGAAGTGCAGTGAGGGCGCGGTCGGGTCGAAGCCGCAATACATCGTGATCGGTCCCTGCGCGAGTGCCTGACGCAGCGCCGCCTCGTCGGTGGACTGTGCCACCAGGCCGCGCCACTGCAGCTCGTCCAGGATGTCGGTCACGGGTATCGGTGTCCTCTCGTCGTCAGGTGGGCTCTCCCCACGCGCACAGCCTGCCCTACGCGGCCGCCGGCGGGCCAATAGGTTGCCGACGGTCCCGCATGCTGGCTGGCGCCATGCTCTTGGCGCCTCGCTCCGCTGCGGCGCGTGCCACGGCGCCCCTCAGGCGTTGCATGCTCTTGGCGCCTCGCTCCGCTGCGGCGCGTGCCACGGCGCCCCTCAGGCGTTGCCTTCCTCCGCTGCACTCGCTCGTACCTCACTCGCTGCGCTACGTCCAGGCAACGCCGGCGCCGCGGCATGCTCTTGGCGCCTCGCTCCGCTGCGGCGCGTGCCGCAGCCATGCTTTTGGCGCCTCGCTTCGCTCACCGGCGCCGGTTCCTAACGACGCCGGGGCGGTAGGCGGAGACGTGGCGGTCGTCTCGGATCCAGAACCGCCACGGGTATGCCGTCCCGTCGCCACCCGCCCCGCTCACCCCCACTCGCGGCCCGACGCCGACCTGGCTTGGAGCCACGGGTACGCCAGCCCCGGACACGACCAGGTCGATCGGCTCCCCGAGCGCCGGCCGGCAGAAGTCCAGGCCGCTCTGCGCACCGGACAGCGCGAGCGCCTGGCCAAGCCGTCCCGGCCCCCTGGCCCAGTCGCGCTCGCTCGCCGTGCCACGCCGGGAGCGGACGAGCTCATGTCCAGCGACCACTTCACCCGCCCTGACGAGCACCGCCTCGGCCGTGCCGGTCTCGCCGACGACGAGGTTCAGGCACCAGTGGTTGCCGTACGTGAAGTACACGTAAGTGAAACCGGCCGGCCCGAACATCGGCCTCGTGCGCGGGGTCATCCCCCGGAACGCATGGGAGCCGGGGTCCCGCTCACCGGCATACGCCTCGAGCTCGGTCAGCCGGATGGCGACGCCACCGTAGGCCACGTGGCACCCGAGCAGCTCTGGGGCGACCTCCACGGCGGGGCGCGCGAAGAACTCGCGCGGCAGTCGGTCGTCGGCGCTCACGCGGCCAACGTAGCCGCCGCAGGCGGCGTCACCGCCCCGTTCTCAACGCCCTCACCCACGCGTACGACCCATCAGACGTCGGCCTTCACCCACGTGCGTGCGAGGGACGCGCGCTCCGCAGCCGCGACGAGCTGCTCGGCGACCCGGACCGGCGCGGTCCCTCCGACCGCATCCCGCGACGCCAGCGAGCCCTCGACCGACAGGACGGAACGGACCCGGGGCGTCAGGTGCTCGCTGATCCGGGCCAGGTCGTCGTCGGTGAGGTCCCACAGCTCGATCCCGCGCACCTCGCAGTCGCGCACGCACGCGCCGGCGACCTCGTGAGCGACGCGGAACGGGACACCCTCGCGGACGAGCCACTCGGCGATGTCGGTCGCCAGGGCGAAGCCCTGAGGGGCGAGCGACTCGAGACGGTCGGTGTGGAACGTCAGCGTCGCCACCATCCCGGAGAAGGCCGGCAGGAGCACTTCGAGGGTGTCGACGGCGTCGAAGACCGGCTCCTTGTCCTCCTGAAGGTCGCGGTTGTACGCCAGGGGCAGCGCCTTGAGCGTCGTCAGCAGGCCGGCGAGGTCGCCGACGAGCCGCCCGGCCTTGCCCCGGGCCAGCTCGGCGACATCGGGGTTCTTCTTCTGAGGCATGATGCTCGACCCGGTCGAGTACGCGTCGTCGAGCGTGACGAAGGAGAACTCCTTGGTCGCCCAGATGACGACCTCTTCGGCGATCCGCGAGATGTCGACCGCCGTCATCGCCGCCACGAACGCGAACTCGGCCACGAAGTCGCGGGACGCGGTGCCGTCGATCGAGTTCTCCACCGCTCGGGCGAAGCCGAGGTCCTTGGCGACGAGCTCCGGGTCGAGCCCGAGCGACGACCCCGCGAGCGCACCGGACCCGTAGGGGGAGGCGTCAGTGCGGACATCCCAGTCGCGGAGCCGGTCGACATCCCGCAGCAGCGCCCACACGTGGGCCAGCAGGTGGTGGCTGAGCAGAACGGGCTGCGCGTGCTGCAGATGGGTGCGCCCGGGCATCGCGACACCGAGGTGCTGCCTCGCCTGGGCCACCAGGGCATCGACGACGTCGAGGACGAGCCCACCGACGACTCGGGCATGCTCGCGCAGGTACATGCGGAACAAGGTGGCCACCTGGTCGTTTCGCGACCGACCGGCACGCAGGCGCCCACCGAGGTCGGGACCGACCCGGTCGATGAGTCCTCGCTCGAGGGCCGTGTGCACGTCCTCGTCGTCCTCTGCCGGCTGGAACGCACCCGACCGGACGTCGGCCTCGAGGCGGTCAAGGCCGTCGAGCATCCCGATCAGATGGTCCTCGGTGAGCAGGCCCGCTGCGTGGAGCACGCGGGCGTGCGCCCGCGACCCGGCGATGTCCTGCGGGGCGAGGCGCCAGTCGAAGTGCGTGCTCTTCGACAGGGCCGCCAGTGCCTGGTCGGGACCGCCGGAGAAGCGACCACCCCACAGGCTCACTCGCGCGACGTTGCTTGGCGCCTCCCTTCGCTCCGGCGCGTGCCGCGGCGCCTCGTGGGCGTTGCCTTCCTCCGCTCCGCTCGCTCGTTCCCCGCTCGCTGCGCTGCGTCCAGGCAATGCCGGCGCCGCAGCCTGCGAGTCGGGGTCTGAATGGTTCGTCACGAGAGGTCTCCTCCGGTGTCAGTCGCGAGTGCCCGCAAGGGCCTGGAGCCGCTCCGCCACTGCGGTCGCGCGCTTGGCGCCGACGGTCACGATCATGATGGTGTCGTCGCCGGCGATGGTGCCGACGACGTCCGGGTCGCGGGTCTGGTCGATCGCGGACGCGAGGTAGTTCGCTGCGCCCGGCGGCGTGCGCAGCACGACGAGGTTGGCCGCGGGGGTCGCCGACACGAGCAGCTCCTCGCAGGTGCGCCGCAGCCTGGCGGAGGCGGAGTCCCCCAACGACCCCACGGCGGCCACCTCTCCGCCTTCGCCCGGGACGGCATACACGAGCGAGCGACCGCGGCGCACTTTGACGGCGCCGACCTCGACGAGGTCGCGCGACAGCGTCGCCTGCGTCACCTCCGTGCCCTCGGCGACGAGCAGGTCGGCGAGCTCTCCCTGGCTGTGGACCGCGTGATGGCGAAGCAGCTCGACGATGCGTCGCTGCCGCTGTGTCCGGCTCATGAGGCAGCCTCGCCCGCGGTCGCCAGGATGCCCGGGAGCGCGTCGACGAAGCCCTGGAGCTCGTCCTCGTGGAGGACCAGTGGCGGGGCGAGGCGAAGCGCCGTCGGGGTGACCGCGTTGACGATGAAGCCGGCGTCGCGGGCGGCCACCATCGCCGCCGACGAGGGTATGCCGTCCAGCTCGACCGCGCGCAGCAGCCCGCGGCCACGCGTCCCGGAGACGCCGGCAACGTCGAGCTGATCGAGCAGGGCCCCGACACGGTTGACGTTCTCGAGCAGCCCGTCGCGCTCGATCGTGTCGAGCACGGCGAGACCGGCAGCGCAGGCGAGGGGGTTGCCGCCGAAGGTCGTCCCGTGCTGGCCGGCGGTCAGCATCCCGGTGACCTCGGCGCCGAAGGTCACCAGTGCCCCGATCGGCACGCCGCCGCCGAGCCCCTTGGCCAGCGTCATGGCGTCGGGCACGACGCCCGAGCGCTGGTGGGCGAACCAGTCCCCCGTGCGCCCGACGCCCGTCTGGATCTCGTCGAGCACGAGGAGGGCGCCGTGGCTGCGGGTCACCTCGCGGGCCACTCGCAGATAGTTGTCCGACAGCTCCTGCACCCCGGCCTCGCCCTGGATGGGCTCGAGGAAGACGGCCGCCGTCGTGTCGTCCACGGCGGCTCGCAGCGCCACCTCGTCGCCGGGTGGCACGAAGACGACGCCCGGGATGAGCGGCTCGAAGGGCTCCCGGTAGGCCGCCTTGTGGGTCAGCGCGAGCGCACCCGTGGACCGCCCGTGGAAGGATCCTTCGAGCGCCACGATCCTGGACCGTCCGGTGCGGCGGGACAGCTTGATGGCGGCCTCGGTGGCCTCCGTCCCGGAGTTGGCGAAGAAGGCGCCCGAGCCGTGCGGGGCGCCCGAGAGGACGAGCAGGCGCTCGGCGAGCCGGATCGCCGGCTCCGAGGTGAAGAAGTTGGAGACGTGGATCGCCGACTCGGCCTGCTTGGCAACGGCCTGAACGAGAGCCGGGTGCCCGTGGCCGAGCGCGTTGACGGCGATCCCCGAGAGCAGGTCGAGGTATCGCTTGCCGTCGACGTCGGTGACCCAGCAACCGTGGCCGGAGGCGATGACCAGCTGCGGGGTGCCGAAGACCTGCACCATCGCGCTGGAGTAGCGCTCGAGAAGCTCACTACCGGTACTCATGCGAAGTCACCATCCTGAGAAGCACGCGGCGCCGGCGTTGCCTGGACGCAGCGCAGCGAGCTGGGTCCGACGCTCTGCGTGGGAGGAACGAGCGAGCGGAGCGGAGGAAGGCAACGCCCATCAGGCGCCGGAGGTGAAATCACATACAGCCATGTCATGGCGTGGACCTGATGTCGGGAAGCACCATCGTGCCGATGCCCTCGTCGGTGAAGATCTCGAGCAGGATCGAGTGCGGCTTGCGGCCGTCCACGACGTGCGTCTGGGGAACGCCCCCCTCGACGGCTCGGATGCACGCCTCCAGCTTGGGCACCATGCCCTCGTCGACCCGCCGCAGCAGTGCCTTGGCCGCCGTGACGTCGATGGTCGACAGGAGCGAGCCACGATCCGGCCAGTCCGCGAAGATGCCTTCCACGTCGGTGAGCACCACGAGCTTCTCGGCGCCGAGGGCGACGGCGATGGCCGCGGCCGCGGTGTCCGCGTTGACGTTGAGGATCTGGCCCTCGACATCGAGGTCCGGGGCGACGGTGGACACCACGGGGACCCGGCCGGCGTCCAGGATGTCGATGATCGCCGAGGGGTTCACGCTCTCGACATCGCCGACGAGGCCGAGGTCGACCTCCTCGCCGTCGACCACGGTGCCGCGCCGACGGGCGCCGAGCAGCCCGGCATCCTCGCCGGAGAGGCCGACGGCGATCGGGCCGTGCTGGTTCAGCAGGCCGACGAGCTCGCGCCCGACCTGGCCCGTCAGCACCATGCGGACGATGTCCATGACCTCTGGGGTCGTGACGCGCAGGCCGCCCCGGAACTCGCTCTCCAGCCCGACGCGCTCGAGCATCGCCTTGATCTGGGGACCGCCACCATGGACGACCACCGGCCGCAGACCGGCATACCGGAGGAAGGCGATGTCCTCGGCGAACGCGGCCTTCAGCGCCTCGTCGACCATCGCGTTGCCGCCGTACTTGACGACGACGAGCGCCCCACGGAAGCGCTCGAGCCAGGGCAGGGCCTCGACCAGTGTCGCGGCCTTGGCGCCGGCCACCCGGATCGCGGCGGCATCGATGAGGCCGCGGAGGTTCTGGTGGGCCGGCAGGGCGGGCGAGGTCGGGCCCGATGTCGAGTGTGCGGTCATGTGCTGTAGGCCGAGTTCTCGTGGACGTAGTCGTGGGTGAGGTCGTTGGTCCATACGGTCGCGGTCTGCGCGCCGGCATGAAGGTCGACGAGGACGTGCACCTCGCGGGGCGCGAGGTCGACGAGAGTGCGGTCCTCGCCGACGCCACCCGCACGGCAGACCTGGACGCCGTTCATGGTCACGTCCAGGGCGGCAGGTTCGAATGCCGCCTCGGTCGTGCCGACCGCTGCCAGGACGCGCCCCCAGTTGGGGTCGTTGCCGAAGATGGCGCACTTGAAGAGGTTGTTGCGGGCGACCGCCCGGGCGACCTCGAGAGCGTCGTCGACCGTGGCTGCGTTGCACACCTCGATGGCGATGTCGTGCGACGCTCCTTCGGCGTCACCGATGAGCTGTCGCGCCAGGTCGCTCGACACGTCAGTCAGAGCCTGGGTCAGCTCCTCGCGGTCGGCTGCGACGCCCGAGGCGCCCGAGGCCAGCACCACGACGGTGTCGTTGGTCGACATGCAGGCATCTGAGTCGATGCGGTCGAACGACACCGCCGTGGCCGCGCGCAGGGCGGCGTCGAGATCGTCGACGGTGACGACGGCGTCGGTCGTGATGACGACGAGCATCGTGGCCAGGGCCGGGGCGAGCATGCCTGCCCCCTTGGCCATCCCGGCCACCGACCAGCCTGCACCCACGTGGGTCGCGACCTTGTGGACGGTGTCGGTCGTCATGATCGCGACGGCAGCGTCGGTGTGGCCCTCGGGCGACAGTGCCGCAGCGGCCGCGTCGACGCCGGTCAGGAGCTTGTCCATCGGAAGCAGCTCGCCGATCAGGCCCGTCGAACAGACGACGACGTCGCCCGCGGACACCCCGAGAGTGGCTGCAACGTGCTCTGCCGTGCGGTGCGTGTCGAGGAAGCCCTGGGCTCCCGTGCAGGCATTGGCGCCGCCCGAGTTGAGCACGACGGCATCGACCCGGCCGTCGCACACCACCCGCCGGGACCAGGTCACCGGCGCCGCCTCCACACGGTTGCTGGTGAACACGGCGGCCGCGTGATGGTCCGGGCCGTCGTTGACGACGAGCGCGAGGTCCGGCCTGCCGCTGGCCTTGAGCCCGGCCGTGACGCCCGCAGCGCGGAACCCCTGGGGCAGCTGCACGGTCGCCTGGGACGTCATTCCGGTCATGGCGCCACCCCCGTCCGGGGAAGCCCGAGCGTCTCGTCGAGGCCGAGGGCGAGGTTGGCGCACTGGACGGCGGCACCGGCGGTGCCCTTGGTCAGGTTGTCGACGGCCGAGACGACGACCACCCGGCCGACACGCTCGTCCACAGCCACCTGGAGGTCGACGTTGTTGCTGCCCACGACACTCGCGGTCGCCGGCCACGACCCTTCGGCAAGCACGTGGACGAAGGGCTCAGCGGCATACGCCTTCTCCCAGGTCGTCCGGACCTGGGACGGGTCGACACCAGCGCGCAGACGTGCGGTGGACGTCGCGAGGATGCCCCTGGGCATCGGCGCCAGGGTCGGCGTGAACGACACGGTCACCGGCTGGCCCGCTGCCCGCGACAGGTTCTGCTCGATCTCGGGGGTGTGGCGGTGGACTCCCCCGACCCCGTAGGGCGACATCGAGCCCATGACCTCGCTCCCGAGCAGGTGCGGCTTCAGAGACCGGCCGGCTCCCGACGTGCCGGACGCGGCGACCACGACGATGTCGTCGGGTTCGAGCAGACCGGCCACGAGTCCCGGCGCGAGGGCCAGCGAGATGCCGGTCGGGTAGCAGCCCGGGACGGCGATCCGGCGAGCACCCGAGAGGCGGTCCCGCTGCGTGCTGCCGTCGGGCGCTGGGAGCTCGGGGAGGCCGTACGGCCACGAGCCGGCATACGGCGTGTCGTAGAAGGTCGTCCAGACCGAGGCGGAGTCGAGCCGGTGGTCGGCGCCGCAGTCGACCACCACGACGTCGTCGGGCAGCTGGGCCGCGAGCGCGGCCGAGTGACCGTGCGGCAGCGCGAGGAAGACGACGTCATGGCCCGACAGCGTCTCGAGGTTGGTCTCCTCGATGACGCGGTCGGCCAATGGGCGCAGGTGCGGGTGGACGCCCCCGAGTCGTTCACCCGCACTGCTGGCCGCCGTGACGGCGCCGACCTCGAACTGCGGGTGGGCGAGCAGCAGCCGAAGGATCTCTCCTCCGGCGTAGCCGCTCGCCCCCGCAACTGCTGCCCTGATCACAATGCATGACTATACACATCGATGCATAGTCCTGCATCCCAACCCCAGAGGCAACACACCCGGAAGCCGTGGGCTCCGCATAGTTGCAACTATGCGGAGCCCACGGTTTCCGGGTGTGTTGCGGGGCGAGGCGTCAGCGCTGGATGGCTCCGGTGGCCGAGGCCGCGGCCGCGACCGCCGCGTCGCGGAAGCCGTTGACCTCGTCGGTCGTCAGCGTCCGGTCGGCCGCGCGGAACGTCAGCCGGTACGCCAGAGACCGGTGGCCCGCGTCGATCCGCTCGCCCTCGTAGACGTCGAAGAGCGTCACCGACTCGAGGGACTCCCCGGCGCCCGCCCGCAGCGCGTCCTCGACGTCGGCGGCCGCGACCTCGGACCGCACGAGCAACGCGATATCGGTGAGCGCCGGCGGGAACGTGGAGAACTCCACAGCCTGCACGGCCCGGTCGCTCGCCTCGGTCAGCACATCGACGTCGAACTCGGCCGCGACCGTGCGGGCCGGCAGGTCGAGCGCCGCCAGCACCTTGGGGTGCAGCTCGCCCGCGTGCCCGACCAGCGTGCCGTCCTCGAGCGTGATCCGTGCACATCGGCCCGGATGCCACGGCGCGTGGCCGGGGTCGTTGTCGACTCGCACGGAGACAGCCAGCGCTGCGGCAACACTGCGCACGGCCTCCACCGCGTCACTCCAGTCGGCGGCTCGCCCGTCACCCCACCAGCCGGCCTGCTCGACCAGCCCGCTCGCGACGACCGCACCGTGGCGCGGCTGGGCGGGGACCGCGGCATACAGCTCCTCGAGCGCGTCGTCCGAGGGTCGTGCCGACACCGTCGGGATCGGAGCCCGGCCGAGCGGCCCGTGGGGCCGGAAGACGAGCCCGAGCTCGAACAGCGCGACGTCCTTGTGCCCGCGTGAGACGTTTCGTCGCAGGGCGTCGACGAGGCTCGCCAGCACGGACGTGCGCAGCAGCGGCCGCTCCTCAGAGAGCGGGTTGGCCAGGCGCACGGCCAGTCGGCGGTCGTCGTCGGGCGGCAGCATCAGCTGGTCCGCAAGCTCCTCGGAGACGAACGGGTAGGTCAGGACCTCGGTGAAACCTACGCCCGCCAGCGCATCCGCGACAACGCGCCGGACCTCTTGGCCATGGGTGAGCCCATGCCCCTCGCTCGGGGTCGGCGTCACCGACGGGATGTTGTTGTACCCGTCGATCCGCGCGACCTCCTCGGCGTAGTCCGGCCCCGGCGAGTCGTTGACGAGGTCAGGCCGCCACGACGGTGGCGTCACGTCGACGTACCGCGGGTCGCCCGTGTCGGCCACCTCACAGCCGAGGTCCCGAAGGATCTGCACGACCCGGTCACGGGAGTAGTCGACCCCGACGATCCGGGTCGGCTCAGTGACGTCGAGGCGGTATGCCGCCGGGCTCGTCGTGCGGTCCACATCCGTCACGCCCGGGTCGGCAGCACCTCCGCCGTGGGTGACCAGAAGGTCGACGGCCAGCTGCGCGGCAGCCGCCGACGCCTGGGGGTCGACGCCACGCTCGAACCGCTTGGACGCCTCGGTGACGAGCTTGTGCCTCCGCGAGGACCGCGCGATCGAGGTCGGGTCGAAGTGGGCCGCCTCCACGAGCACGTTCGTCGTCGTCGCCGTGACCTCAGAGGATGCGCCGCCCATGACGCCGGCGATGCCGAGCACGTGCTCGCCTCCGTCGGTGATGAGCAGGTCCTCGGCGTCGAGGGCACGCTCGACGTCGTCGAGCGTCGTGAGGGTCTCTCCGAGGCGAGCGCGTCGCACGACGATCGGGCCGCGGAGCTGGTCAAGGTCATAGGCGTGCAGCGGCTGGCCCACGGCGAGCATGACGTAGTTGGTCACGTCGACGGCGAGGCTGATGGGTCGCATGCCCATCTCGGCGAGGCGCTTCTGCATCCAGGCGGGCGAGGGACGCGACGCGTCGACGCCCCGGACGACCCGGGCGACGAAGCGGTCACAGCCGTCGGCGCCGTCGAGCGGCGCCTCGTCCTTCAGCTCGACGTCGTACCCGTCGCCGTTGGCGTCCGGGGTGTCGATGTCGACCGGGTCGCGGAACCCTCCGGTCGGACTGCCCTGGCTGTGCCAGTACTCACGAGCGAGCCCACGCACCGCGAAGCAGTAGCCGCGGTCGGGCGTGACGTTCGCCTCGATCGTCTCCTCGCCCAGGCCGAGCAGGGCGATGGCGTCGTCACCGGGCTGGACGCCCGCCACGTGGTCGGCGCCGAGCAGCCGAGGCAGCACGATGATGCCCGAGTGGTCGTGCCCGATCCCGAGCTCGTCTTCCGCGCAGATCATGCCGTTGGACATGCGGCCGTACGTCTTGCGGGCGCTGATGTGGAAGCCCCCGGGCAGCATCGCACCCGGCAGGGACGTGACCACGAGGTCGCCCACCTCGAAGTTCGTCGCGCCGCAGACGATCTCCTGGTGGATGCCCTCGGTCTCCATCTGGCCGTGCTCGCCCACGTCGACCACGCAGAACCGGATCGGCTTGCCGTTCTTCTGGACCTGCTCCTCGAACTCGAGGACGCGCCCGACGACGACCGGACCGGTGATGTCGCCGCCGTGGAGGTCCTCCTCCTCGAGGCCGACCGACACGAGCGAAGCGGCCACGTCGGCACCTCTGGCACCGGGCGCGAGATCGGTGTACTCGGCGAGCCACGTCAGTGGTGCGCGCATGTCAGACCACCCTCCCGAACTGCTGCGAGAACCGGACGTCGCCCTCGACCATCTGGTGCATGCCCTGGACGCCGTGGCGCAGCATGAGTGCCCTTTCGATTCCCAGCCCGAAGGCGAAGCCCGAGTAGACGTCGGGGTCGATGCCGCAGGCGCGAAGCACCTTGCGGTTGACCATCCCCGAGCCACCCAGCTCGATCCAGCCTGACCCGCCGCAGGTCCGGCACTCGCCCGGCGCGGCCTCGCCGTGACAGACGAAGCAGACGAAGTCGGTCTCCATCGACGGCTCGGTGAACGGGAAGTAGGAGCAGCGCACCCGGGTGCGGGTGTCCTCGCCGAACATGATCCGCACGAACGCGTCGATGGCGCCGCGCAGGTGCGCCATCGTCAGGCCCTTGTCGACCGCGAGACACTCGATCTGGTGGAAGACGGGCGTGTGCGTCGCGTCGAGGTCGTCGGTGCGGAAGACCTTCCCGGGAGCCACGATGTAGATCGGGGGCGTGCGGGTCAGCATGCTGCGGATCTGCACCGGCGAGGTGTGGGTGCGCAGGACCATCCCCGAGTCGACCGGGTCGAGGAAGAAGGTGTCCTGCATCTGCCGTGCCGGATGGTCTGGGCCGAGGTTGAGGGCGTCGAAGTTGAGCCACTCCCCCTCCAGCTCCGGCCCCTCGGCGACCTCGTAGCCCATGCCGACGAAGGCGTCGGCGAGGCGCTGCGCGACCAGCTCGATCGGGTGTCGCCCGCCGCGCTGGCGGCGGTCCGTCGGGACGGTCACGTCGACGCGCTCCTCGACCAGGATGCGCTCGTCCCGCTCGGCCTCGAGCTCCCGTTGGCGGGCCGAGATAGCCTGGCTCACGCGACCGCGGGCCTCGCCGACCCGCTTGCCCGCCTCGGCCTTGGCGCTCGGTGGAAGAGCGCCGATCTCTCGGTTGGCCAGGGCCAACGGGCTCTTCTCGCCCTGGTGCTCGAGTCGCGCAGTCTTGAGCTCGTCGAGGTTCGTCGCCCCGGCGATCGCGGCCAGGGCGGCCGCCACGGCGGCCTCGATGTTGGCCGGGTCGAGCGCTGAGACCTCGACTGGGTCGTAGTTCGTGTTAGGTCCGGACATCGGCGTGCGTTCGCTGCTCTCGTCGGGGAAGGTTCGGGGTCGGTGCTGGCTGGTGCTGGGATCGGCTGGTTCGTTCTGAGTGTTCTGGGTGGTTCGCTGGGCCCGTCGGCGCACTGGGTGCCCGCGAGGACGGCCCGCCACGACAGGTCGGGCGGGCGTGCGAAACAGTCTAGGGGCGGCGTCGAGCCGTTTCTCGTGGGCTACGAGCCGACGACGTCGGGCACCCCGGACGGCAGCCGCACGACGAACCGCGCGCCACCGGCGTCGTTCTGGTCGGCGACGACCGAACCCTGGTGGGCTTCGACGAGGCCCCGCACCACGTACAGGCCAAGGCCGGTGCTCGCGTTGGACGGGCCGTGCCAGAACCGGCCGAAGATCTTCTCGCGGTCCGCAGGGGGGATGCCTTCGCCCTCGTCGTCGACGTGCACCACGACGGACTCGGTCGCCGTGCCCATGGGCCCGTCACGCTCGAGCGTCACCGTGACCCGGCCGTCCCCGTGTTGGAGGCCGTTCTCGATGAGATTGAAGAAGATCTGCTCGAGGCGGTCGGTGTCGGCCCACATCTCCGGAAGGCCCTCCGTCGTGGCCCGCTCCCCCAGCCGCAGCTGGACCGCACCACTAGACCGGCCGAGCTCGTGCCGCACCACGTGCGTCTTGAGCAGGGCCTGAAGATCCACCGGCCCGAGCCGCAGGTTGAGGCTGTGCGAGTCGAGGCGGGAGATGTCCAGCAGCTCGGTGATGAGGCGGGTCAGGCGCTTCGCGTCCGCCTCGATGGTCTCGATCATGAGCCGCTTCTGCTCATCGGTGAAGCGGTCCCATCGACGGAGCAGGCTGCTCGTGAACCCGGTGACGGAGGTCAGCGGGGCCCGCAGCTCGTGCGCCACGGTGGACAGCACGGTCGCCTGGTCTCGCTCCGCGCGCTGCCTGGCCTCGGCATCACGGAGCCCGATCAGGACTCGCTCCAGCCGGTCGTCCCTGTTGGAGTGGATGTAGCGGGCAGTGACGAGCACGTCATGGCCCTTGGGCGCGACGAGAAGCTTCTCCCGGTGGCCCGGGCTCGACGTCAAGCCTCCCCAGGGATCCGTGTGCGCCCACCAGTCACGCCCGTACTTGTCCGTGAACGGGAGACCCTCGAGCAGGGGGCGGTCCTCCACGTCGGCGCGCTCGCACCTGAGGATCCGGAGGGCCTCGCGGTTGACGAACCGGATCCTGCGGTCACCACCGACCACGACGAGCCCGTCCGGCAGCAGCTCTCCCAGCATCCCGACCGGCGCCATCCCAGCCGCCGACTCGGGCAGGTGATCACCGGCTCCGTCGACGGAGGTCATGTTGGGAAGGATAGCGACGTGCGCCCGGGCTGGGTGCTCAACGACGAGTGCGACGGGCCTCGGCAGAGGCGTACAGGCACACGGTGGCCGCCATCGCGAGGTTGAGCGACTCGGCATGTCCGTAGATCGGCACGCGCACCACGTCGTCGCAGGCGTCGCGCACCTGCTCGGGCAGGCCCCAGGCCTCGTTGCCCATCACCCAGGCGTGGGGGCGGGCGAGGTCCGCGTCGTGCAGCAGCGTCGACCCTGAGCCGTCGGCCGCGAGCAGGGCCACGCCGCGCTCGCGGAGAGCGGCCAGGATCTCAGGTACGGTCGCCCCGAGACTGACCGGAAGGTGCCACAGCGAGCCGACGGTCGAGCGGACCACCTTGCTGTTGTAGATATCCACGCTCGCGTCGCTGACGATGACGGCATCGGCGCCGGCGGCGTCGGCGCCGCGGATCACCGTGCCCGCGTTGCCCGGGTCACGGACGTTCGTCAGGACGCACACGAGCGCGTCGGGCGGCAGGTCCGCGAGGGCCACGTCGAGCGGGACGTCGAGCATCCGGCATACGGCGGCGATGCCCTGAGGAGACTCGGTGTCGCACATCGCAGCGAGCACCTCGGGGCTCACCTCGTGCACCCACAGTCGCGCGGCCGTTGCCGACGCGACGATGGAGGTATGCCGGGTGGCCGCCTCGGGCGTGACATAGACGTCACGCACGAGCTCAGGACGGAAGGCAACCGCCTCACGGACCGCCTGCGGACCCTCGGCGAGGAACTCGCCGGTGCGCGAACGCGCCGAGCGCCGGGACAGCGCCCGCACTGCCTTGACCCGGTCGGAACGGGTGTTGGTCAGCACGGGGTGTCCCGGCGCCCGGTGATGTCGTGTGCCTGTGACGGCGTGAGGTCGGGGGTCGACCTCAGGCGGCGTCGCCGGCCTTGTCGGCAGCCGCGGCGACATTCGCGCGGGACAGCTCGACGAGGGCGGTGAAGGCCGGCGCGTCGTTGACGGCGAGGTCCGCGAGGATCTTGCGGTCGACCTCGACACCGGCGGCCTTGAGGCCCTGCATGAACCGGTTGTACGTCATGCCGTTGGCGCGGGCCGCAGCGTTGATCCGCTGGATCCACAGACGACGGAAGTCGCCCTTCTTGGCGCGACGGTCACGGTAGGCGTAGCCCAGCGAGTGGGTGACCTGCTCCTTGGCCTTGCGGTAGAGACGCGACCGCTGCCCGCGGTAGCCGCTCGCGCGCTCGAGGACGACGCGACGCTTCTTCTGGGCGTTGACCGCCCGCTTCACGCGTGCCACGTGAATACTCCTTCTCTGCGTGACGCAGTGCTTGGTACTGCTGGCTTACCGAGACGGACCCGGTTGCTCAGCGAGATGCTGATGGTTGGGTGTCTCGGCTCACTTGCCGAGGAGCTTCTTGACCTTCTTGGCGTCGGCCGGCGCGACCTCGACGTCGCCGGCGATGCGGCGGGTGTAGCGCGACGACTTGCGCTCGAGCAGGTGGCGACCGCCGGCCTGCTCCCGCATGACCTTGCCCTTGCCGGTCAGTCGGAACCGCTTCTTCGCACCGCTGTGCGTCTTCATCTTCGGCATGGTGGCCGATCTCCTTCGTGTTGCGTGCGTACGGGGACGTACGTGGTCAGTGGGGCGGGCCTGTCGATCTGCTCGGTAGGCCCGCCGGAAGTCACTGGGCGCCTGTTACTCGGCGGCCGCGGTGGCCTCGTCGTTCTGCTCTGCGGCCGGCGCCTCGGCGATGATGGTGCCGGTCTGCTGCTCGGGGAGTGCCTCGGTGGGTGCCCCGGTCAGTGCCTCGGTGGGTGCCCCGGTCAGTGCCTCGGTGGGTGCCTCGGTGAGTGCCTCGGTGGGTGCCTCGGTGACAGCGCGGTCGCGTGCGCGTCGCTGCTCGGCCCTGGCCTCCGCCTTCTTCTTCGTCGGCCCGATCACCATGATCATGTTGCGGCCGTCCTGCTTCGGGGCCGACTCGACATAGCCGAGCTCGGAGATGTCCTCGGCCAGCCGCTCGAGCAGACGACGCCCGAGCTCCGGTCGCGACTGCTCGCGCCCACGGAACATGATCGTCACCTTGACCTTGTCGCCGGCCTTGAGGAAGCGCTCGACGTGGCCACGCTTGGTGCCGTAGTCGTGCGGGTCGATCTTCGGACGGAGCTTGATCTCCTTGATGACGGTGTTGACCTGGTTCTTGCGTGCTTCCCGTGCCTTCATGGCGGCTTCGTACTTGAACTTGCCGAAGTCCATGAGCTTGGCGACAGGCGGCTTGGCCATCGGGGCGACCTCGACGAGGTCGAGGTTCGCCTCCTCCGCCAGACGCAACGCGTCCTCGACGCGAACGATGCCGACCTGCTCGCCGTTAGGGCCAACCAAACGCACTTCCGGGACCCGGATGCGCTCGTTGATGCGAGGCTCGCTGATGTGGTGCTCCTAAGTTTGATGAATGGTGTGACCTACGGGGTACTGCGTCGTGCTTGCCGACCACAACGAGAAAGGCTCCCCGTGCGTGCACGAGGAGCCCAAGGTGACGCGTGGCGAAGGATGCCTTCGCGGCACGCGGCTCGCCGGTCTGACGCCACGAGGGCGCTGCTCCGACGAGCGGACCTTGACCCGGCAACCGTGTGGTCGACGCGGGTGGAAGCGAGCTTCTCTTGCACTCCGTCTTCTCGCCTCCGCGCGTGGCGGGTGCGGGATGACGGCTGGTCAGTGATCCATGTTAGCAGCCGGGACCACGTGGTCCGAATCGACGACGCGCACCGACGGCCCGCTGGAGACATCGGACGGGCCGCGGCGGCGGCGCGACACGAGCAGACCGAGGCCGGCGATGACCACGCCGAGGGCGGAGACGACGACGAAGCCCCACTGCCACCCGCCGTGGTCGATCGCGAAGCCGGCGACCGGTGCGCCGATGGCCGACCCGGCCGTCATGGCGGAGCCGTGCCAGCCCATCATCTCGCCGCGGTGGCGCTCCGGGACGAGCCGGCTCAGCTGCTCGACGGTAGCCGTGATCGTCGGCGCGCAGAGCAGGCCGGAGATGGTGATGAGCACCGCGAAGGCCGGAACACCGCTCGCCAGCGCGACCGGGGCCGTGGTGGCCGCGAGACCGGCGAGGAGCCAGAAGACCGAGATCGAGCGGTGCCAGGCGCCGTAGACGAGGCCGCCGACGAGCGAGCCGGCGCCCCAGAGTGCCAGGACCCAGCCGATCGAGCTCGTCTGCCCGAAGGAACGCAGGGCCGCGACGATGGACACGTCGGTGCCGCTGAGGACCAGGGTCGAGCACAGAGCGGCGAGGTAGACGGCCGCGACGCCGATGGTGATGAAGCCGCGGAACGCGCGCCCGTGAGGCGGCTCGACGGCGACCGAGGCATCGGACACGGCACCGTCGGCGATGACTTCCGCACGCGCGCCCTCGCCGAGCTCCTCGCCGGAGGCGGCGGGGTCGCCGGCCGGGTGCTCGGGGGTCGCCGACCGCAGCGGCGGGTTGACGAGCCACAGCACGAACCCGGCGGCCGCGGAGGCAAGCTCGCAGACCAGCAGCGCCCACCCGGTGTCCCACGCCGTCGCCAGCCACACCCCGATGGCCGGGCCGGCCATGAACGACAGCTCCGTGGCGGACGAGTCGAGGGACAGCGCCGTCCGGCGCTGGTCGCTCGGCACCGACCGGATGATGACCTGGCGCAGGATCGAGAACGTCGGCACGACGAACAGGCCCGCGAGCGCGGCGAACGCGATGAGCGGCGCATAGGAGACCCACGGGGCGATCGACCAGCACACGACCTGGACGACGAGCGAGGGCCCGACGGTCCGCCGCAGGCCGATCCGGTCGAGCAGCCGCCCGCGCCAGGGACCCGAGATGGCCACGGCCAGGGTCGAGGCCGCCGTGACAAGGCCGGCCTCGCCGTAGCTGCGGCCGAGCGAGGTCACGACGTGCAGCGTGAGGATGACGGCACCGGCCCACATCGGGACACGGATGAAGAACCCGAGCACGAGAGCGTTGCGGGTGTCGCGGTTCGCGAGCACCGGTCGGTAGGCCCCCAGGTTCATGACGCCAAGCCTGTCACCCGTCACCGACGGCGCGCACATCCATTCATCCGTGCCCTTCCCCCCGGTCCTCACGAGGGGTCCGACGCCACCGGAGAGCCGGCCGGTCAGCGTCCAGGGGCGCGGCCACGACGCGTGTGCGACGGCACACGACGCCGGGATCTTGTAACCGGCTGTTAACAGGAGAAAGGTGGGGTCATGGCGCGAGCAACCGGCAGATCAGAACTTCCTGCGGCCCCCAACCCCGCCTCGCCGCAGGACATCCGCAACGTTGTGCTGGTCGGTCCCGGCGGGGCCGGAAAGACCGCACTCTTCGAGGCTCTCGTCGCAGCAAGGGTGCCCGGACAGCGTTCCGGCACACCCGAGCACGTGCGAACGACGAGCCTCACCGCTGCCTCCTTCGAGAGCAACGGCGTCACCCTCAACCTCCTCGACACCCCCGGCTATCCCGACTTCGTCGGCGACCTGCGCGCTGGGCTGCGCGCCGCCGACGCGGCGATCTTCGTGGTCTCGGGCGCCGACGACATCGACCGGCCGGTCTCGCTCCTGTGGCGTGAGTGCTCCGCGGTCGGCATGCCGCGCGCTGTCGCCGTGACGCACCTCGACCAGCCCCGCGCCGACTTTGCCACCACGATCGAGGTGTGCCGCCGCACGTTCGGTGACGCGCAGGCCACGCACTGGCCGATCGTGAAGGAGGGCGAGGTGACCGACGTGGTCGGCCTGCTCACCGAGGCGGGTCCGGAGCACGAGGACGCGCGGAACGCCCTCATCGAGTCGGTCATCGAGGAGTCCGAGGACGCGACCTTGCTCGACCGCTACCTCGAGGGCGAGGTGATCGAGACCGACGCCCTCATCGCCGACCTGCGCACCGCGATCGCCCACGGGACCTTCTTCCCGATCCTGCCTGTCGCCCCTCTGACCGGCGCCGGCGTCGACGACCTGCTCGGCCTCATCGAGCGCGCGTTCCCCGACCCCGGCATCCATCCTCTGCCCGCCGTGACAACGCCGGCAGGCGGCGCGATCAGCGGGGTCGCCTGCGACCCATCGCAGCCGCTGGTGGCCGAGGTCGTGCGCACGACGACCGATCCGTACGTCGGGCGTCTCTCGCTCGTCCGGGTCTTCGCCGGCACACTCCGCGTCGACGACACCGTGCACGTGTCAGGCCACCTCGGTGACTTCGTCGGCCGCGAGGTGGCCGGGCACCCCAGCCACGACGACGACGAGCGCGTCGGCCCTCTGGCCGCCCCGTTCATCGAGACGCACCGCCCCCGCGGCACCGCGATCGCGGGCGACATCGTCCTCGTGTCGAAGCTGACCCGCGCCGAGACGTCGGACACCTTGTCGTCGAGCGACCGGCCGTCCGTCGTCGCGCCCTGGCTGCTGCCCGAGCCGCAGCTGCCGGTCGCGATCCGAGCAGCGACCAAGTCCGACGAGGACAAGCTTGCGGGCGCCCTGCAGCGCCTGGTCGCCGAGGACGTGACGATGCGCATGGAGCACTCGCCGGAGACCGACCAGGTCGTGCTCTGGACGATGGGCCAGGCCCACGTCGACGACCTCATCGGACAGCTGGCCGAGCGCTATGGCGTGACCGTCACGGCGGAGCCCTACCGCACCGCGCTGCGCGAGACCTTCGTGCGCAAGTGCTCGGTGCAGGGACGCCACGTCAAGCAGTCCGGCGGCCACGGGCAGTATGCCGTGTGCTCCATCGAGATCGAGCCCCTTCCTCGAGGGGCGGGCTTCGAGTTCGTCGACAAGGTGGTCGGCGGTGCCGTGCCGCGCCAGTTCATCCCCTCTGTCGAGAAGGGTGCACGCCTTCAGCTCGAGAAGGGGCTGCTCACCGGACACCCGGTGGTGGACGTACGGATCACCCTGACCGACGGCAAGGCCCACTCGGTCGACTCCTCCGACGTCGCCTTCCAGACGGCCGCCGCCCTTGCCCTGAAGGAGGCCGCAAACGAGTCGACGATGGCCCTGCTCGAGCCGATCGACCGGGTCGACATCACGACGGCGGACGAGTACCTCGGCGCGGTCATGTCGGACCTGCGAGGTCGCCGTGGGCAGGTCCTCGGGACCGAACCCGCCGACGGGCTGGGCGACGACGGGGGCTGGACGGTCGTGCATGCCGAGGTCCCCCAGGCGGAGCTCTCGCGTTACCCGATCGACCTGCGTTCCGTCTCGCACGGCACTGGATCGTTCGTCCGCGAGCCGGTGCGTCACGACCTGTTGCCGGCGGACAAGGCGAAGGAGCTGCTCAAGAGCTGACAGGAGTCGGCCCCCCGTCCGCCGTGAACCATCAACGACGCCCGCCTCGCGGCGGGCGTCGTCGCTTGCTCGGAAGTCAGAGCCGGACGAGCATCTTGCCCACGTTGTCGCCCCGCAGCACGCCGAGGAAGGCGTCTACCGCGTGTTCGAGGCCGTCCACGAACGTCTCCCGCGACGTGAGGGTCCCGTCGGCGAGCCACCCGGCGGCGCGGGCGGCATACTCGGCAGCGAGGTCGTAGTGGTCGCCGACGAGGAAGCCGCGGATGGTGCCGCGGGTCTGGATCAGGCGTGACAGGTTCCGGGGGCCCGGCGGGGGCTCGGTCGCGTTGTAGGCGGAGACGGCGCCGCAGATCGCGATCCGGCCGCCGAGCCGCAGCGACCCGATGGCGGCCTCGAGGTGGTCGCCGCCGACGTTGTCGAAGTAGACGTCGATCCCGTCCGGTGCAGCCTCCCGCAATAGCCGAGAGACCTTCCCGTCCCGGTAGCTGAAGGCAGCGTCGAAGCCCAGGTCGTCGAGCACGTGGCGCACCTTCTCGTCGGAGCCGGCACTGCCGACCACGCGAGACGCCCCCAGCGCCTTGGCCACCTGGCCGGCCACGCTCCCCACGGCGCCGGCGGCGCCGGACACGAACACGACGTCGCCCGTCTTGACCGGGGCGATCCGGGTCAGGCCCGCGTATGCCGTGAGGCCGGTCATGCCGAGAACGCCGAGATACGCCGACGCGGGCGCCTTCGTCGTGTCGACGACACGTGCCGAGCCGGAGTCCACGACAGACACCTCGCGCCAGCCCAGCCCGTGGAGGACGTGGTCCCCGACCGCGAACCCGTCGGCGCGGGACTCCTCGACGACGCCGACCGCACCTCCGTGCATCGCCTCCCCGAGCGCGTAGGGCTCGGCGTAGGACTTCGCGTCGCTCATCCGTCCACGCATGTACGGGTCGACCGACATGACGACGTTGCGTACTCGGACCTGGCCGGCGCCGAGCGCAGGAAGGAGGCTCTCGACGATGGAGAAGTCCTCTGGACGGGGCCATCCGACGGGGCGGCGCTCGAGCCGAACCTCTCGCGGCCGCTCGCCGGCTGACGGAATCGACTGGGGCACAGTGCTGCTCACGTCCATCGCTTCTTCGCTCACGCGATCACGAGCTCGACCGGGATGTTGCCGCGAGTCGCGTTGGAGTACGGGCAGACGCGGTGCGCGGTCTCAACCAGGTCGCGGCCGAGGTCGGGGTCGATGCCCTCCGGGAGCTCCACGTTGAGGATGACGCCCAGCCCGAAGCCGTCACGGGCGTTGCCCGAGAAGCTGACGTCGGCCGTCACCGCGGCGTCGAAGTCCTCGACCCTCCGGCGGCGCGCGACGAGCGCCAGCGCGCTCGCGAAGCATGCGGCATACCCCGTGGCGAAGAGCTGCTCGGGGTTGGTGCCCTCGCCCGTCCCGCCGAGCTCGCGCGGTGCGGCGAGCGTCACGTCGAGGCGCCCGTCGGACGTGACGGCGCGGCCCTCTCGACCGGACGCGGTCGCCGAGGCGACGTAGAGGGCCTTGGGACGGTCGGTGACGGTGGTCATGGTGCTCCGCTTCTCTAGGGTCTATGGCGCACAATTGAGTTGTGCGCAATTGGATTGTATGCTCGACACATGAGTCCTGCCAAGTCCGCGACGCGCCGGTCGGCGCCGATGGCCACGGATCAAGACACGGCTTCGCCGGACGCGTCCGCTCCGCCGGTGGCTGCCGACCTCCGGCTCGACGCCCAGATCTGCTACGCCATGCACACGACCGTGCGAGCCTTCGACGCCGTCTACCGGTCGCTGCTCAAACAGCACGGCCTCTCCTACCCGCAGTACATCGCCCTCATGACGATCGGCGAGCACGGTGCCCTCACCGTCGGCGAGCTCGGCGACCTCATGCGCCTCGACTCAGGCACGCTGTCGCCGCTGCTCAAGCGGATGGAGGCGGCCGACCTCGTCGCCCGCCATCGCGACCCGGGGGACGAGCGCCGGGTCCGCGTCGAGCTCACTCCCGCTGGGCGCGAGCGCCTGGCGGCGGTGGCCGGCATACCCCGGGCGATCGTCGAGCGCAGCGGCCTCGACCGCGCCCGCCTCGCCGAGCTGCGCAGCACGCTGCGAGCTCTCGTCGACACGCTCGAGGACGACACCACCCCGCTTCCCTGAGCCTCTCTTGCTTCCTGCCTCCAGTTCGAATACTCTGAGTCAAGTATTCGAACTGGAGGACTCATGACCCGCCGCCGCGTCAACAACCCACTGGCCCTGGCGGTGCTCGCCTGCCTCGGGGAGCGGCCGATGCATCCCTACGAGATCAGCCAGACGCTGCGCCACCGCGGCAAGGAGAAGAGCATCAAGCTCAACTACGGCTCGCTCTACTCGGTCGTCGCCGCCCTCGAGAAGCACGGCCTCATCGTCGAGCAGCAGCGGATCCGCGAGGGCAACCGCCCGGAGCGCACGGTCTACGCGATCACGCCCGCCGGCGCCGACGAGTTCGAGGACTGGCTGTCCGAGCTGCTCAGCACCCCGACGGACGACCCGTCGTCGCTCGAGTCGGCGCTCTCGCTCATGGCCGGGCTCCCGCCCGACCAGGCGGCGCTGCTGCTGCTCGAGCGGGTCACCCGGCTCGACCTCGAGCTGCTCAGCATCAAGTCCGCCAACGACTGGTCCCGCGAGCACGGGCTCCCCGAGATCTTCCTGGTGGAGAGCATCTTCCGTGAGACCATGCTGCGTGCCGAGCGGGAGTATGCCGCTGCGCTCGCAGCCGACATCCGCTCCGGCGCCCTCGGCGGCGCCAAGGCCTGGCGCAAGCTCCACGAGCTGAGGGCCTCCGGTGAGTCGATGGACCAGATCCTCGCCGATCCCGTGCGCTACCTCGGAGAGGAGGGACGCATCCTCGCCGAGCTGGACGCCCTGGGCGCCGGCGGCGAGCCACCGGCCGCAGCACCAGGAGACTGAGCCGGCACCCTCGACCCGGCGCGGCAACGCCGGGCCGAGGGCCATTCCTCGAGCTGGTCGAAGCGACCTGCCACCTGGGCACTCAAGGCACACCACGAGCCTACGGCAGGAGCGTCGACCGACTCCCCCATCAGCGCCTCGCGCGTCCGCGCGGAGCCACCAAAGGAGTCATCATGACGCAGCACCCCGTCGCGGCCGCCAAGGTCGCGACCCCGAGCTCACCGCCGCCCGGCGAGACCTGGGCCATCGAGGCCGTCGGCCTCGTCAAGACGTACTCGGCCGGGCGCCGCAAGCCGCCCGTTCGCGCCCTCGACGGACTCACCCTTCGGGTTCGGTCCGGCGAGGTGTTCGGCCTGCTCGGGCCGAACGGCGCCGGCAAGTCGACGACCGTCCGCATCCTCTCCACGCTCTCCCGACCGGACTCGGGCGCCGCCCGGGTCGCAGGTCACGACGTGCTCGCCGATCCCTCGGCCGTGCGCCACGCCATCGGGCTCGTGTCACAGAAGCCGAGCGCCGCACCCCTGATGACGGGTCGGGAGAGTCTCGAGATGGCCGCCCGCATCCAGGGCATGAGCCACACCGACGCGCGGCACCGTTCCGACGAGCTGCTCGAACGGTTCGGGCTCGCCGAGGCCGCCGACCGCCTCACGAAGACGTACAGCGGCGGGATGAACCGCAAGCTCGACGTAGCCATCGGTCTCGTCAACCGGCCGGCGGTGCTCTTCCTCGACGAGCCGACGACCGGCCTGGACCCAGAGGCTCGGGCCGAGATGTGGGCCGAGATCGCACGCATGGCTTCCGTGGACCGGATGACGGTGCTGCTCACGACCCACTACCTCGACGAGGCCGACCACCTGTCCGACAGGCTCGCGATCGTCGACCACGGCCGGCTCGTGGCCCACGGCTCGCCGGATGAGCTCAAGAGCGAGCTCCGAGGCGACAGCCTCGTCTTCGAGCTCGCCGACCCGGCATCGGGATCCGTTGCAGCACAGCGACTCTCGCAGCTGGACTCTCTCGTCGACATAGTCCACGAGGGACGCACGGTTCGCGCCCGGGCCGACCGCGGCGCGAGCGTGATCCCGACCGCGCTGGCGGTGCTCGAGCAGGGCGGCATCGACGTCAGCTCCGCCACGCTGGCCCGGCCGTCACTCGACGACGTGTACCTGCGCCATGCCGGCCGCGCGTTCGAGGAGGTGGCATCGTGACCACGCTCGTGACGCACTCGGCCCTCATGACGAGGCGGTCGGTCAGCTCGCTCGTGCGCCAGCCGGCCTTCGTCGTCATCACTCTCGTGCAGCCCGCCATCTGGCTGCTGCTGTTCGGAGCGCTGTTCCAGAGTGCAGTGCAGATTCCAGGTTTCGGGGCCGGCGGCCAGTCGTACCTCGAGTTCCTCACGCCAGGGGTCGTCATGATGACGGCGCTGTTCTCGGCGGCGTGGGCGGGCACGCAGTACATCGAGGACATGAACCTCGGCGTCATGGACCGCCTGCTCGCCTCCCCCGTGCGTCGCGGCGCCCTGATGAACGGCACCATCGCCTACCAGAGCATCACGTGCATCGTGCAGACGTCCGTGATCGTCGTCATCGCGTATGCCGCCGGCGCCCGTTTCGACAACCCGCTCCCCGGCATACTCCTGACCTTCCTTGCGGCGGTGCTGCTGACGATCGTGTTCGCCGCGCTGAGCAACGCGGTCGCCCTGCTCGCCAGGGACCAGAACGCGCTCATCGGCATCAGCCAGCTGCTGTCGCTTCCGCTGGCGTTCGTCTCCTCCGCGATCATGGACCCAGCGCTCGCACCGTCCTGGCTGCAGACCGTCGCGACGTACAACCCCCTCGACTGGGCTGTCGTGGTGAGCCGGGAGGCGCTGTCGTCCGCGACCGACTGGGCCGCGGTGTGGCCCCGCCTCGGAGCTCTCGCAGCCCTCGCCGCCATCATGAGCTGGCTCGCGACGAAGGCCTTCGCGGCGTACCAGCGCTCGCTCTGAGGCCGAGGCGCCGCCCAGCTACGCGCGTGACGAAGCGCTCACTCGACCAGCGCTCACTCGACCTGCAGGGGCGGGTGGGACGGCGCGCTCGCTCGACCCGGGAAGGTGCCCGGGTCGAGTGAGCGCTCCTGGTGTCCTGGCTCGCTAGGGGATGAGCAGCGAGATGGCATGGATGAGCATGCCGATCAGACCGCCGACGAGGGTGCCGTTGATCCGGATGAACTGCAGGTCGCGCCCCACCTGGAGCTCGACCCGCTCGGCCGTCTCCTTGCCGTCCCAGCGGTCGATGGTGTGGCTGATCACCTGGGTGATCTCCGTGCCGTAGCGCTCGACCGCATAGACCGTCGCGTCGCAGATGCGTGCGTCGATGCGGTCGCGCAGCGACCGGTCGGCGAGCAGCCGCTCGGCCAGGGCGGTGACCTCCTGGACGCCACGGACGCGCACCGGCCCGTCGACGTCCTCCAGCGCGGCGATCACGACCTCGCGCATCGAGCGCCACAACGCCATCGCGGTGTCCGCCGTCTGCGGGTGCGTGAGGAGACGCTCCTTGAGTCGCTCCGCCTTGGCCTGCGTGACCGGGTCGTGCTGGAGGTCGTCGGCCAGGTCGATGAGCAGCTTGTCCAGGGCGATGCGCACATCGTGCTTGGGGTCGCGGCGCACGTCGGCGACCCACTTCAGCGCCTCGGTGTGGATCTTGCGGGCGACGATGTCGTTGATCGCGTCGGGAACCCAGGTGGGTGCGCGCTGGACGATGAGCGACTCGAAGAGGTCCTCGTTGTCGACGAGCCAGATGCGGATCTCGTCGAGAGCGAGGTCGACGAGGCCCGCGTGCGCCTCGTCACGGACGACCTGGTCGAGCAGGCTGCCGGCCAGCGGGCTCACCGGCACCTCGATCAGCCGCGGCAGCACCGCCTGCTCGATGATCGCGCGCACGTCGTCGTCGGGGATGCGGTGCAGCGCGTGGACCGTGACCGTCGCCACCTCGTCGACGAGACGTCGCGCGTGCCCGGGAGCCAGTGCCCACTCGGCGAGACGCCGAGTCGGCTCGGCGTCGAGCACCCGGTCGCGGATGATGTCCTCGCGCATGAAGTTCTCGCTGACGAACTCCTCGAGGCTCCGGCCGATCATCTCCTTCTTGCGCGGGATGAGGGCGGTGTGCGGGATCGGGAGCCCGAGCGGATGGCGGAACAGGGCCGTGACCGCGAACCAGTCGGCGCACGCGCCGACCATCGACGCCTCCGCACCGGCGTTGACAAAGCCGAGGACGCCGTCGTCGTGGCCTCTGGTCAGGATGTAGACGATGGCTGCGAGGACGAGCAGCCCGGTCGCCACAAGGCGCATCCGTCGCAGGTCCCGCCTGCGCTGGGCATCGAGCGCTGGGTCGACGATGAACCCGAGTGGGCCGCTTGGCGGCGCTGCGCTCCGGTGCGGCGCTCTGGCCGCGGACGTGGCCGGGTCGGATGGCCCCGGCGGGCGTTCCCGAGTGGCCTGGGGTGTGGTGTCCACGTGCGGCACCTCCGCGGGTGTGTTGCTCAGCGCGCCGTCTCGAGCGCGAAGGTCAGAGCATCGATCCTCGCACGGGTCTCTCCATCGGTCGCGATCCGCTCCCCGATCCGTGTCGCAAGGGCCTGCACGTCGTCGGCGCCGAGGCCCGGGCGCAGCACCAGGACCACACGCAGGACACCGGCTCCGGCGGGCTCCCCCGCCTCGAGCCGGTGGCCGGCGACGGCTTCCTCGCCGCGCACGGCCGCGGCCACCGCAGCGGCGACGTGCTCGTCGTCGTGGCTCGGTCGCCACTCGCGCTCCAGGGCCAGTGCCCACAGCATGCTGGGGCGCAGCACGGTCGTGTGGGGCGACCCGAGGTCGACGACGAGCACGTGACACTCCTCACCGATCGCGGCCCGCGCGGCGGCTGCAGCCGAGACCGGAACCGGGCGGGCGTCAGGGTCCCAGGCGCTCAGGCTCGCCAGCGAGGTGAACATCGGCAGCGCGCGCTGCCCGTCCGGTGCATTGAGGATGACGGCGGCCATGTCGCTGCGAGTCTCGACCCTGTGCTCGCCGGACTCGTCGACGTCTGACGCCACAGCGACGACCGGCACCAGCCAGCGGGTGCGGGCCACGTGCGCGACGAGGTCGGCCTCGGTCTCGCCGGTCTCAGCGGCGTCGGCCACAGAGGCCTCAGAGGCCCCAGAGGCCCCAGAGGCCGCAGAGGCCGCGGTTGCGGACGCGGAGCGCGCGCGCCCTTCGAGCAGCGCGAGGACCTTCGGGTCGGCCGCACCGGTGTCGTCGGCGAACCCGTGGGACGGGATGTTCTTGCCGGCCCACGCCTGGCCTGCCGAGTCGGCGGGCCGGCCCTGGGCGTCGAGGTGTGCCGCCGAGTGGTCGTGGTGTGCAGGGCCCGTCATGATCCCGGTCGCCCGGCGACGTCGAGTGCCTCGGGCAGCGTGAAGGCACCGCGGTAGAGGGCCGAGCCGACGATGGCCCCCTCGACGCCCTCGCCCACGAGACCACGGATGACCCGGATGTCCTCGAGCGTCGACACGCCGCCACTGGCCACGACCGGCCGGTCGGTCCTGGCGCACACGCCCCGGAGGAGCTCGACGTTGGGGCCCTGCAGCATGCCGTCCTTGTTGACGTCGGTGACGACATAGCGAGCGCACCCCTCGCGGTCCAGTCGCTGCAGCGTCTCCCAGAGGTCTCCACCCTCGCGGGTCCAGCCCCGCGCGGCGAGGGTCGTCCCGCGGACGTCGAGGCCGATCGCCACCCGGTCGCCGTGCTCGGCGATGACCGAGGCCGTCCACTGGGGGTCCTCCAGCGCGGCGGTGCCGATGTTGACCCGTCGGCAGCCGGTGGCCAGTGCCGCCTCGAGCGAGTCGGTGTCGCGGATACCCCCGGACAGCTCGACGGCGAGGTCGAGGCGGCCGACGATCGAGGCGATCAGGTCGCGGTTGCTGCCCCGACCGAAGGCGGCGTCGAGGTCCACGAGGTGGATCCATTCGGCGCCCTGCTCCTGCCAGGCCTTCGCAGCCTCCCATGGGTCGCCGAACTGCCCGCCGCTGCCTGCGACTCCCTGGACGAGCTGGACGGCCTGGCCGTCGGCGATGTCGACGGCGGGCAGCAGCTCGAGGCGCGGCTGGTCGGTCATCTCGGTGTGACTCCTGAAGGTGATCTGTGGGTTGGGCGACGGCCCGGAGGGACGCCGGCTACCGGTTTTCTGGCCGGACGGTGGGCGCCGGGCTAGAGGCTGCGCACCCAGTTCTCGAGCAGGTGTGCACCGGCGTCGCCGGACTTCTCCGGGTGGAACTGAGTCGCAGACAGGGGTCCATTCTCGACCGCCGCCACGAACGGCGCACCGTGGCGCGCCCACGTCACCCTCGGCGCGACCGCACGGAAGGCTCCCGTGGCCTCGAGCGTCCAGCGCTGGACGGCATACGAGTGGACGAAGTAGAAGCGCTCGTGCTCGACCCCGGCGAACAGCGCCGACCCGTCGGCGACCTCCACCTCGGACCAGCCCATGTGAGGCACGATGTCGGCCGGCAGCCGCTCCACCGTGCCCGGCCACTGCCCGAGACCCTCGAGCGGCCGCTCGGACGGCTCGCTGGAGCCGTCGAAGAGCACCTGCATCCCGACGCAGATCCCGAGCACCGGACGCCCGCCGCTGATCCGGCGGCCGATGATCCTGGGCCCGTGCGCCGCGGCGAGGCCGGCCATGCATGCGTGGAAGTTGCCGACACCGGGAACGAAGAGCCCGTCGCACTCGAGCGCGGCGACCGGGTCGGCGGTCAGGGTCACCGACGCTCCGACCCGCTCGAGCGCGCGCACAGCAGAGCGGACGTTGCCGCTCCCGTAGTCGAGGACGACGACGTCGGCCGTCATGACAGCGCCGCCATCGTCAGAGAGCACCTTTGGCGCTGGGGATACCGACGACACGGTCGTCGCGGGCCACGGCGGCGCGCAGCGCACGTGCCACGGCCTTGAACTGCGCCTCCACGATGTGGTGTGGGTCGCGGCCGGAGATCACCCGCACGTGCAGGCACAGGCCGGCGTTGAAGGCGAACGACTCGAAGACGTGCCGGGTCATCGACCCGGTGAAGTGCCCGCCGATGAGGGCGTACTGCTGGCCCTCGGGCTCACCTTCGTGCACGACGTAGGGCCGGCCGGCGACATCGACCACGGCGTGCGCGAGCGCTTCGTCGAGCGGCACGGTCGCGTCGCCGAACCGGGAGATCCCGGACTTGTCGCCGAGCGCCTCGCGCACGGCCTGGCCGAGCACGATGGCGGTGTCCTCCACGGTGTGGTGGACGTCGACGTCGACGTCACCCGTGGCCCGGACGGTGAGGTCGATGAGCGAGTGCTTCGCGAGCGAGGCGAGCATGTGGTCGTAGAACGGCACGCCCGTGGAGATCTCCGACCGCCCGGTGCCGTCGAGGTCGAGCCACAGGTCGACCGATGACTCGGAGGTCGCCCGGCTGATCTTCGCCGTGCGGTTGGAGCTGCTCATGCAGGATCACCTTCCAGGAAACGCCGCGGCGCCGGCGTTGCCTGGACGCAGCGCAGCGAGCTGGGTCCCACGCTCTGCGTGGGAGGAACGAGCGAACGGAGCGGAGGAAGGCAAGGCCTCAAAGGCGCCGTGGCACGCGCCGAAGCGAAGCGGAGGTGCCATTCAACACTGCTCATGCAGGATCACCTTCCAGGGGCTCGGGCGTTGCGCGGGCATCGTCGCTCGGTGGCACGACGTGGGTCGGCGCGATCGTGGCCATCGCCGTGAGGAACGCCGTCGTCTCGTCAGGGTCACCGGCGGTGACCCGCAGGTGGTGCGGTATGCCGACGTCGCGGACCAGCACACCAGCATCGAGCAGCGCCTCCCAGGTCGCCCGCTCGTCCGCGAGGCCGCCGAAGAGGACGAAGTTGCTGTCGCTGGCCACGGGCGTGGCCCCGATCGCCGCGAGGCCGTCGACGATGCGGTCGCGCTGGTGCTTGATCACCTCGACGGTCGCAAGCATGACGTCGGCGTGCTCGAGTGCCACCCGCGCGATGGTCTGTGTCGGCGTGGACAGGTGGTAGGGCAGCCGCACGAGGCGCAGCGCGTCGACGAGCTCGGCGGAGGCCACGAGGTAGCCGAGGCGGCCACCGGCAAAGGCGAACGCCTTGCTCATCGTGCGCGTGACGACGAGGCGTGGGTGGTCGGCGAGCAGGGTGAGGGCACTGCGCGTCCCGGGCCGCGCGAACTCGGCGTAGGCCTCGTCGACGACGACGATGGCGTCCGGCGCCGCAGCGAGCACCGCGCCGATGACCTCGAACGGCAGGGCCGTGCCGGTGGGGTTGTTCGGCGAGCAGAGGAAGACGACCGAGGGGTTCGCTGAGTGGGCCTGTTCAGCAGCCGACTCCGGTGTCAGGTCGAACGTCGTCGACCCGCGGAGGCCGTCGACCCAGGTGGTGCCGAGCGTCTCGCTGATGATCGGGTGCATCGAGTAGGACGGGGTGAAGCCCAGCGCGACCCGGCCGGGCCCGCCGAACGCCTGCACGATGTGGGACAGCACTTCGTTGGACCCGTTGCCCGCCCAGACCTGCTCGGGGGTCACCGCCACGCCCGACTGCTTCTCGAGGTATGCCGTCAGCGCCTTGCGCAGGTCCGTGAAGTCGCGGTCGGGGTACCGGTTGAGACCCGCCACGTCGTCTGCGAGCGCCGCCATGATCGCCTCGACGACGATCGCGGGAACCGGGTAGGAGTTCTCGTTGGTGTTGAGCCGCACGGGCACGTCGAGCTGGGGCGCGCCGTAGGCCGTCCGCCCCCGAAGGTCCTCGCGCAACAGCCGCTGGACGTCGCTCGGGGCATCTGCGCTCATCGCGGCACCTCGTCCCCGAACCGGGCCGTGACGGCCTCGCCGTGCGCCGGAAGATCCTCGGCCTGAGCGAGCGTGACGACGTGGTGGGCCACCTCGCGCAGGGCCGCCTCGTCGTAGTCGACGACGTGGATCCCGCGCAGGAACGACTGCACGGACAAGCCGCTGGAGTGGCAGGCGCAGCCGGCGGTCGGCAGCACGTGGTTGGAGCCCGCGGCGTAGTCGCCGAGGCTGACGGGGGCGTTGGGCCCGACGAAGATGGCGCCGGCGTTGCGCACCCGGGCGGCCACGTCCGCGGCATCGCGGGTCTGGATCTCGAGGTGCTCGGCGGCATACGCGTTGACCACGTCGAGGCCCGCCGCGATGTCGTCGACCAGGACGATGCGGGACTGCCGTCCGGACAGTGCCTCGGCCACCCGCTCCGTGTGCTTGGTGGCGGGCACGCGCCGCGCCAGCGCCTGCTGGGTCGCCTCGGCGAGCTCGTCGCTGTCGGTGACGAGCACCGAGGCCGCGAGGGGGTCGTGCTCGGCCTGGCTGATGAGGTCTGCAGCGACGATGTCGGCGTCGGCCGAGTCGTCGGCGAGGATCGCGATCTCGGTGGGGCCGGCCTCGGCGTCGATCCCGATGAGGCCCTTGAGGAGCCGCTTGGCGGCGACGACCCAGATGTTGCCGGGACCGGTGACCATCGACACCGGCTCGCACGCGACGCGCAGCCCGTCGACCTCACCGAGCTCGGGGTCGTCGTCGACGAAGCCGTAGGCGAACATCGCGACCGCCTGGGCGCCTCCGACGGCATACACCTCGTCGACACCGAGCAGGGCGCACGTGGCGAGGATGGTCGGGTTGGGGTAGCCGACGAAGTCGCCGACATTCTCGCGCTGGGGCGGCGAGGCCACAGCGAGTGACCCCACCCCGGCCAGCTGGGCCGGCACGACGTTCATGATGACGCTGCTCGGGTAGACGGCGAGCCCGCCGGGCACGTAGAGGCCCACGCGGTCGACCGGGACCCAGCGCTCGGTGACCGTGCCGCCGGGCACGACCTGGGTGACTGTGTCCGTGCGGCGCTGGTCGGCGTGGACCACGCGGGCCCGCCGGATGGACTCCTCGAGCGCCGCGCGCAGGTCGGGATCCAGGCCGTCGAGGGCGCGGCGCAGCACCTCGGAGGGCACGCGCAGGTGGGTCGGGCGGACGCCGTCGAACCGCTCCCCCAGGTCTCGCAGCGCCGCTGCCCCGCGATGCTCGACGTCCTCGCAGATCGGCCGCACCTGCGTGAGGGCGGCCGTGACGTCGAACTCGGCTCGGGGCAGGGCCCCGCGCAGGAAGCGCACGTCGAGCGTGCGTCCGCGCAGGTCGAGGCTGGACATCATGGGTCAAAGTCTAGGAGCCGTCCCACCAGCCGGGACGCCGCGTCTCAGGTTGCGGAGGCGCCGGCCGCGCCCCCGCCCGGCGGCGACGTCTGGTCCATGAGGACCGCCGTCTCCCAGGCCCACTGCCGCCACAGGTCGTAGCGGCCCGACTGTCCGCCGTGGCCGGCGGCAAGCTCGGTGCGGAAGACGATCGGTGCCGGGTCGGGCACGTCGCGATCGGCGAAGCGCAGCGCGGCGACCCACTTGGCCGGCTCCGTGACGTACACGCGCGTGTCGTTGAGGCTCGTCGTCACGAGCAGGCTCGGGTGCCGTCGGCCCGGCCGGACGTTGTCGTACGGCGCGTAGGACTTGATCAGCGCGTATGCCGTGGGGTCCTCGAGGGGGTTGCCCCACTCCTCCCACTCGGCGACCGTCAGCGGAAGGCTCGGGTCGAGCACCGTCGTGAGCGGGTCGACGAACGGCACTTGGGCGTGGACGAAGCAGAACCGGTCGGGGGCGTCGTTGACGACCGCGCCCATGAGCAGGCCCCCAGCCGAACCGCCTTCCGCCGCAAGGCGGTTCGATGCGACGATACCGGTCGAGATGAGGTGGTCGGCGCAGGCGACGAAGTCGGAGAAGGTGTTGGGCTTGGCCTCGAGCTTGCCGTCGTCGTACCACGACCTGCCCATCTCTGACCCTCCGCGGACGTGGGCGATGGCGAACACCCACCCGCGCTCGAGCAGGGACAGTCGCAGCACCGAGAACCACGGGTCGCTCGGGATGCCGTAGGCGCCGTACGCGCTCAGGAGGCCGGGGGCGGTGCCGTCGGCCGGCACGTCGTGCCGGTGCACGACCGAGATCGGGACGCGCGTGCCGTCCGCGGCGACCGCCCACTCGCGCCGCTGCCGGTACTGGCTGAGGTCATGGCCGTCACGGACACGCTGCTGCTTGAGCAGCGTGAAGGTCCGGGCCCGCACGTCGTAGTCCTGCACCGCCCTCGGCGTGACGAGAGACTCGTGCATGACCTGCAGCGTCGGGGTGGACGACTCGGGGTTCACACCGACGAGCAGCGTGCCGATGGGCTCGCCCACCTCGATGTCGTGGACCTCACCGAGGCCAGAGGGGGCCGCTGGGTCCCGGAGCACGACGCGGACTCCGGTGGCCCCCTCCCGCCGGAACGAGATCGCCAGGAAGCCGTCGAAGCCCTCTGCTCCCGTGACGTACTCGTCCTCGGTGGTGACGTCGAGGGCCTCCCACTCCTCGCTCGAGGAGCAGGTCACCGGCGCGACGGCAAGCTCGAAGTTGACCCGGTTGGCGTTGTGGGTGACGAGCAGCTGGTCCCCGAACGGCTCGATGTCGTACTCGACCCCCTGCCGCCGGGGGGCGACGACCCGGGGCTCGCCGAGCGGTTCCGCCGCGTCGACGAGCCGGAACTCCGACGTCGTCTTCGAGCCGATGGCGATGATGACGAGCCGGTCGTCCCGCGACGTGCCGACGCCGATGTAGAACCGCTCGTCGGTCTCTTCGTGGACGAGCACATCGCGGTCCGCCGGAGTGCCCAGCTCGTGCCGCCACACCTGGTACGGCCGCCACGCGTCGTCGACCCTGGTGTAGAAGAAGTGCCTCGCGTCGAGGGACCAGGCGAGCGACCCTCCGGTCCGGCGGACGGCGTCGTCGAGCAGCTCGCCTGTCGCGATCCGCTTCACGCGCACGTCGTAGCGCTCGTCGCCCTCGATGTCGACGGCATACGCCAGCAGGTCGCCTTCCGGGCAGACCTCGCTCGCGCCCACCGCGAAGAAGGCGTGCCCGGCCCCTTCGGCGTTCTGGTCGAGGACGACCTCCTCCCCGCTCGGCGGCCGGCCGCCCTCCAGCGCCGGTCGCTGCGGGTGGTCGGCGACGAGCACGCGGGCCTCCACGGCATACTGCTCGCCCTCGACGGTGCGGGAGTAGTACCACCACCGGTCGTGGCGCACCGGGACCGACAGGTCGGTCTCCTCGATGCGCGAGCGGAACTCGGCGAAGACCTGCTCCGACAGCGGACGGAGGTGCTCGGTCTGCTCGGTGGCCCAGGCGTTCTCGGCAAGCAACAGGTCACGCAGCTCCGGCGAGTCCCGGTCGGCCATCCAGGCGTACGGGTCCTCGACGGTGTCGCCGTGATGGGTCCGGGTGACCGGCTGGCGCCGGGCGGTCGGGGGGCGCTGCATGCGCGCAGTCTAGGTGGGCCGGCGCCGGTGCCCACGCTCGCCTCGTCGGGCGCCATGAGCCGTCATCGGTTCTCATCGGGCCCAGGAGTCGACAGCGCCCTCTCGCAGCAGGGTCGACAGGACCGCCTGCATGAGCAGCTGGTGCCCGCTCTGGTTCGGATGGTCGCCGTCGTCGAGCAGCTGCGGCGTCGGGTCTCGGTCGCCGGAGCTGCCCTTCAGCGGCGTGTACGCGTCGACATAGGTGGCCCCGGAGGTCTGGGCGACATCGTCGATCGCCGCGTTGACCGTCCGGGTGAGGCTGTCGCTTCCCGCGACGAAGTCCTGGCCGCGAGCGCGGCCGACGGCGCCGTCGACCGTGACGTTCCAGTACCCGACGACCGCGACGCGCAGCTCGGGGTTCCGGTCCACGGTCTTCACGGTGTCGACGATCTGAGCCAGGCCGGTCTTCAGACCGTCGATGGTCGAGGCCCAGCACGACGACGTCGACGCCGGGTAGCAGGAAGGGTCGTCCACCCGGCTGAAGTCGAAGTCGTTCGCCCCGATCTCCACCACGACGAGGTCGGCGTCGACGAGGTCAGCGCGGGTCGGCCCGGAGTCAAGATCCTCCACGACATCCGCGGTGGTCCATCCGTCGGTGGCGTCGTTGTGCACGACGGTGGGCCGGTGGGTGAGCTCGCTGAGTCGCTGGCCGAGCAGCTCGACGTAGCCCGTGCAGCCGCAGGTGCTCGCAGTGGGGACGGAGTCGCCCATGGCCACGACGTGCAGCTCCGGGGCGCTGGTGCCGCTGGCCGACGGGTCGCTCAGCGTCGTCCTTCCGGCCGACGCGGTCGTGGACGGCGACGGCCCCGCCCCGACCACGAGGGTCACGACGACGGCGAGGATCGCGAGCGCACCGAGCGCAAGGCCGACGTGATGGGCCTTGAGCCCGCGCGGTTCATGCATGGAACCCCGGCAGGGTCGCGCCCAGCCAGGAGAGGGCGCCGGGGACGTAGGGCGTCAGCACCGCGGTGCGATGGCCGCCGTGGAGCAGCACGACGCCCGTGGCGTCGAGCGGAGCCCGGGCCACGCTGAGGAACTTCGAGCTGCTCGCGTAGGACAGCGGGTCCTCGTGCGAGGTGAGCACATAGACCGCGACCGGTGGTGGGTCGGTCCGCGCCAGATGGATGAGGTCGTAGCTGCGCAGCGACGCCGGCGTGAGCGGGTCGTAGTACGGGCTGAAGTCGGGCCGGAAGTACCCGAGCAGGACGATCGAGGCGCCGAACACGTCCGGGTGCCGCATGGTGAGCTCGGCGGCGCACCAGGCGCCGTACGAGTACCCCATCGTCGCCCAGGACGTGCGACCGGGACGGGCCCGGAAGTGCTGGACCGTCCAGGCGGGGATGTCACGGGACAGCCACGTGTCGGTCTGGGGCAGACCGGGCCCGCCGTTGACGCACTCGGTGTCGAGGCTCGGCGGGGTGTCGATCATCGGCACGACGAAGATCGACGGCGCCAGCTTGTGCTCGGCGGTGAGCTGGTCGGCGGAGCTGAAGAAGTCGAGCTTTGCGAAGCCGGCCGGACCGCCGGGGAAGCCGTGCAGACCCTCGATCACGGGATAGGTCCGGTGCGACGCCGGGTCGTAGCCCTGCGGCAGGTACACGAGCACCTGTCCCCCGCTCCCGGTGTGCGGGTCCGTGACGCTGTACGTCTGAAGCCGCGACCCCGGGTCTGGCAGCGGGGGCAGCGACGCGGGCTGGACGACGCTGGTCAGCCCTTGCCCGTGCAGGTGTGCGCTCACGACGTCGCCCGGCGAGCCACCGTGGTGGCTCTCCACCTGTGGCGACCCGTTCTCGAGCAGGTCCGACCAGCTCGAGTAGAAGAGGTACTGGTCGTTGAGCAGGGCGCCGAACAGGCCCAGCACGACGACGTTGAGCAGCAGCACCTCGACGCCCCGGGTCGCCATCCGCACGACCGGTGTGCCACGACGCGGTATCCCGAGCACGATGACGGCGAAGCAGGCCACCGCGAGGAGGACGAGCAGCACGATGAGCGGGGTCCCGGTGAGCTCCATTCAGCGTCCCCCTCCCGGGCCGGCCGTCTCGAGAGGCCGGACGAACGGGAAGGTCAGGACCTGCCGGATCGAGGTGTTCGTCAGCAGCATGACCAGGCGGTCGATGCCGATCCCGAGGCCGCCGGACGGCGGCATCCCGAGCTCGAGTGCGAACAGGAAGTCCTCGTCCACCGCCATCGCCTCGGGGTCGCCGGCCGCCGCCCGAATGGACTGCTCGGTGAGCCGGTTCCGCTGGTCGACGGGGTCGGTCAGCTCGCTGTATGCCGTCCCGACCTCCATCCCGGCGATGACGAGGTCCCAGCGCTCGACCAGCCCGGGCACCGCGCGGTGCGGTCGGGTCAGGGGCGAGGTCTCCTGCGGGAAGTCGACGTAGAACGTCGGCATCGCGGTGACGGCTTCGACGAGCTCGGCATACAGCTCCTCGATGATCGCGCCCGGGCCGCGGTCGGCGGGCACCGTGACTCCGTGGGCATGGGCCAGCTCGATGAGACGGTCCGGGTCGGTCTCGAGGGAGACCCGCTCGCCCACCGCGCCGGACACGGCGTCGAGGACACGCACGACGGGCCACGGCGCACTGACATCGACGAGGTCGGCGCCCACGGCACCCGTCCGTGCCTGCCCCGCGCCCGGGATCGGGATCGCCTCTCGGCCATGGACTCGCCTGGCCGCCGCCTTGATGACCTGCTCGGCCAGGATGCGCATCGTCGCGTAGTCGGCGTGTGGCTGGTACACCTCGAGCGAGGTGAACTCCGGGTTGTGGGTCGCGTCGGCGCCCTCGTTCCGGAAGCTCCGGCCGAGCTCGAAGATCGGGCCGAGGCCGCCGACCAGAAGCCGTTTGAGGTGAAGCTCGGGCGCGATCCGAAGCGACAGGTCCAGGCCGTAGGCGTTGCTGAACGTCCGGAACGGGCGCGCGGTCGCGCCGCCGTGGACGGTGTTCAGCATCGGAGTCTCGACCTCCGTGAAGCCCAGGCCGCCGAGGGTGTCGCGCACGGCCGCCACGACCTGGGAGCGGCACCGCAGCAGGGAGACGGTCTCCGGGTGGACGACGAGGTCGGCCGACCGCTGGCGCAGGCGCGCCTCCGGGTCCGACAGGGCACGGAACGGCAAGGGGTGCAACGACTTGGCCTCCATCCGCCAGGAGCGCAGGATCAGGCTGGGCGTGCCGTTCCGCGACGCACCGGCCGTGCCCTCGACGCGGACGAGGTCGCCGCGGTCGACGAACCGCGCGAAGTCCCTGACCTCGTCGGGCGACCCGGCGGTGCTCGGGTCGAGGACAACCTGTACGGCGATTCGTCCGTCGACGAGGGTCGCGAACACCACCGAGCCGTGGTCGCGAAGGTCCCGCACCCGGCCGACGACCGACAGCACGGGGCCGTCGTCGCGCGTGTGCCCGTCGTCGTCCCGTAGGCCCACGCGAGGCGCGGTCGAGTGACCATCTCGATGCACGTGCGACGCCGCGAGGCAGCCGGTCAAGGGCCGGGCGGCCACTCCGACGCGTCCACCGCGCGTCGAGGCGAGGACTCGACCCGGGCGATCCAAGACCAGTGACTCCGACAGGAGTGCCGACAGTGCCGGGAGCGTCGTCGTCGGCTGACCGCCGCCGACCGGGAACGGGTCGCGGCCTGCAGCGCGCATGGCCTCCAGCCGAGCAAGACGGTGGCCGAACTGGCCCGAGCGGTGGCGCACCAGCGCCTGGTGCTCGGCGCGTGCCTCGACGGTTGCGACGGTGGACTCGACCAGCTCGAGATGCTCAGGATCCAGGGGGGCCTGGACGGCGTGGCCGCGGCCGGGCCAAGGGAGGAATCCCTCGGCGGCGCCGGCGGCCACGAGAACCTGCGGCATCGACACTGCGTCGTCGTAGCAGAGGAAGCGCGGCTCCCAGGTGGGCTCGAGCTTCGCGTTCGCGCGGTAGAGGCTCTCGAGCTGCCAGACGCGGTCGAGCACACCGAGGAGCGAGGCGTTGAACCGGGTGATGGGACGCGCGCCCAGTCGCGCCGAGTCGGCGAAGATGCCGCGGAACATGCAGAAGTTGAGCGACACCCGGGTGACGCCGAGCTGGCGCGACCGCCCCAGCAGCTCCGCCACGGACAGCTCGGTGACGCCGTTCGGGGCCTGCGGGCTTCGCCGCATGAGGTCGAGAGACAGTCCGGAGCGTCCCCAGGGCACGAAGGTGAGCAGCCCGACCACCACGCCGCCCTCCTCGTGCGCAGTGACATAGACGATGCGACCGTCCGCAGGGTCGGCCGCCCGGCCCAGCGCCATCGAGAAGCCACGCTCGCCGTCGTCGCCGCGCCAGGCCTCCGCCTGGCCCATCAGGGTCGCAAGCTCGTCGATGCTGATGTCGTCCTGGCGCCTGACCCGGATCGAGATGCCGGCCCGTCGGGCGTGTTTCACCGCATGGCGGACGGCCCCGAGAGAGCCGCGCCGGAGGTCGAACCGCTCGGGGTCGAGGATGGCCTCGTCGCCCATGAGCATCACGCGAAGGCCGGCAGCGGCATACGCCCGGGCCCCGGCTTCGCTCGCCGACAGCACCGCGGGGAGCCAGCCGAACTCGCGCGCCTCGGCCTGCCACGCCGCGATCGCGGCGGCCCACGCGTCCCCGGCTCCGACCGGGTCGGCAGACGCGAGCGACACCCCGTTGACGACGCGATAGGTCACCGCCGCCCGTCCGTCCGGTGCGAACACCGACGCCTTGTCACGGCGGGTCGCGAAGTACCCGAGCGAGTCCTCGGCGCCGTACTCGGCCAGCAAGGAGCGCAGTGCGACCTCCCGGTCAGGGGACCACCGGCTGCGCGCCCGCGACGAGGCGAGGAAGAGCCCGACCGAGGCGAGGATCGTCGCCGTGGCGAGCACGGCCGTCACATCGACGACGAACGGGGGTATGCCGGCGAGCGAGCGACGGCTCACCCCGCCGATACCGGCCAGGACGGTCGCGACGACGCCGGTGACCTGCCCCTGGGGCGCTCCCGTCGCGTCGAGCATGAGCGAGGTCACACCGAGCGTGACGAGCGTTCCGACGGCCAGTGCGGTCAGGGCCAGCCACCACGAGCCCGGCTGGAGCCGCGCGGTGAAGACGGAGTGCAGGCGCCACAGCCACCACAGCATGGCGATCGCGACGACCATCGCCGCCACCTCGAGGCCGCGGCTGAAGTCGCCGCGGGTGTCCCACAGCTCGTCGAAGGGCAGCGGTGCGCTGGGCAGGAGGGCGACGATCCCCAGGTAGATGCCCGCCACCTGGAAGGCGACGACCGCCCAGAGGCCGATTCGCTTGCGGCCCAGCAGGGCTCGCGTCACCAGGGCCAGAACGACGACCGACAGGAGCGTCGGTGCGACCGGGATGTTGAGCAGACCGAAGAAGAGCTCGGCCAGCCCCGGCCGGTGGGGGCCGCGGTCGAAGACGGCCAGCAGCACGGCGGCGAACGTCGCCACAGCGAGGATGGCGGTCAGCAACCGCGCGGAACGGTGGCGCGGTGGCGAAGCGGCGACTCTCTTGCCCATGTGAGGACGATGGCCCTCTCGGCTGGATGTCGGCTGGACGTCTGCAGGGAGCCATTTGTGTGTCGCCTACGCGCCCGGAATGCCCCGGCACGCGCCTCGTCGTGCCCTCGGCGTGCGTCTCGGCGTGCCCGCGGCGTACCCCCGGTCACGGCCTTCCGGTCGCCACGAGCGGCAGCGACCGAGCGTACGCGACGCGGCCCCGGAGCCGCTGGGACTCCGGGGCCGCACCGCGTTCCGGCTGGGTCAGTGCAGGACGACCTGACCCTGGACCGCCTGCGCCCCGCTGTCGTAGACGACGGCACCGCTCGAACCCACGACGACGACGCGCAGGGTGTCGCTCTTGCCCCGGTCGGTCAGCGTCACGGTCACCCGGTAGCCGGACTCGCCGTTCAGCGTGGCGGGGCCGGACAAGGCGGCCGTGTCGCCCGAGACGACCAGCCAGTCGAGCGACGTCGTCGCGAGGACGAACTGCGTCCCGGCCAGGCTGTACGTCAACGAGCCGTTCGGGGTCGCGGCCCCGGCGGGGTATGCCGCACTGAGCTGGAACGAGCCCTTGCCGGTGTGCGACGGGGCCGAGACCAGTGCCCCCTGGGGCGAGGTGACCCAGCCGCCGCCGGTGGCGAAGCCGGCGCTCGGGTCGTAGACGGCCAGCGGCTTCAGGCTCGAAGAGCCCGCGTTGCCCCACTGGTCGGTGACGGTCACGGTGACCGTGTAGAGGCCCACCGCGGCATACGTGTGGCTCCCGCTCACCGTGCCACCGGTGATGGTCGCGGCGCTGCTCGACCCGTCACCCCACGAGATCGTGGCGGTGTGCGCGTCGAGACGGTCGGCGTCCGTGAACGCGGCACTGACGGTGGCGGACGTGCCCACCTGAGTCGGCGTGCCGCTCACCGTACCGACCACCGGTGCCGCGTTGGTCAGGTCGAGACCGACGACGACGGGGTCGTGGTCGGAGATCCGGAACTGGTCGGGCGCATAGAGCGAGGCGATCTGGCCGGGCGACTTGAAGTCCGTGTTGTAGTCCAGCACGGATGGCTCGTCGGAGTTGATGTGCCAGTCGGCGACACCGGTGACCTGGCTGTCGATGGACGCCGACGCGAGGGCGTGGTCGAGGTAGCCCCACTGCCCGTCGAAGACGTAGGAGTACGCCTCCGAGCCGTTGCGGTCGGCGATGAGGTTGGAGTAGCCCCCGTCCTTGAACACCTTGATCGGGTCCTCCTTGGCGTAGGAGTTCATGTCGCCGAGGAGCAGGACGTCCGCATCACCGGTTTGCGTCGGGTCGGTGGCGAGCCAGGCGACCAGCTCAGTGGCCGCGTTGACTCGCACCTGGTTGCAGTTGCCCTGGCCGTCGTTGCCGTCGGGGGCGTCGCACTCGCTGCCCTTGCTCTTCAAGTGGTTCGCAACAGCGATGAAGACGCCGCCGGTCGCCTTGTCCTGGAACGCCTGTGCCAGGGCCGGACGGTTGCGAGGCGCGCCGTCGCCGCCGTTGACGAACTTCACGGAGTTCAGGGCTGCGGTCTTGCCGACCGGGGTGACTGTGGCCGGCTTGTACAGCATGCCGACCTTGATCGCGTCGTCACCCAGCGCGTCGACCTGCCCGGTCCGGGCGTCGGCGTTGATGAACGCCCAGGTGCCGGCACCGTCCTGCTCGTTGAGCCTGTCGACGAGGAACTGCACGGCGCTGGCGGTCCCGTAGCCGTCGTTCTCCATCTCCATGAACGAGACGACATCGGCGTGGGTCCCGCTTACGGCTGCCACCGTCTTGGCCCACTGCCGGTCGAACTCCACACTGCTGGTCGCCCCGCGGCAGTCCATCGGGCTTCCGTTGACCCCGCCGGTGCAGCCGGTGAACGTGTTGAAGAAGTTGAGCAGGTTCATGCCCACGACGCGCAGGTCACCACCGACCACCGGCGCCGAGGTCGGGCGCTCGTTGACAGCGGTGAACTGCGCCGAGCCGTCCATCGCGCCGATCGGGCGGAGCCGGTAGGCGTTGGGGCTCGCGCTGTTGCCGGCCCACGTGTACGTCATGACGCCGACTGCACCCGCCACGGTGTCACCACCGCGCAGCGTGTTGTTCGCCGAGAGCGGCTGGCCACCACGTCCCCAGACGATCGGGTCGGGGTTCTGGGCCTGCGACCCGTCGTCGATGATGAGGCGGCGCAGGTTGTTGGACGCCTGCAGGGCGGCCGCGGGCGCGCCCGGGGCAACGACGTTGGTGGGCTGCTGGAGGCGCCCGCCGGACGAGACCACGACCTGGCCGAAGCGGCCGAGCTGGAAGTGCTCGGTCACCGTCATCTCCTGCGGGACCGACACGAGCATGCCCTCGTAGCGCTCGAGGAAGATGTCGCTGGACACCGGGAAGCTGACCGGCGTCGGGCTGACCGTGCCGGTGCCACACTTGAGGATCGTGCCCACGGAGATCTGCGACTGTCCCTGGTTCTCCGCAGCCGTGCCGGTGACGCGGACGAGGTCGCCCACGCTGACCGTGTCGGCGTTGCTGCCCTCGAACACGAAGATGCCATCCGACGTGGCTGGGTCGCCGTCACCGCTCGGGTCCTGGAGGTAGAAGCCGCGCAACGCGGGGCTCGCACCCTCGTAGTCGGCCACGACGACACCCTGGGTGGTGCGCGTGCCCGTCAGGGCGACCGTGGCGCCGCTGCCCTGGATCGCGGGGATCGTCGTGTAGGGCTGAGTGCACGAGAGGTCGAGGGCCGTCGTGAAGGGGACGACGACATCGCCCGTCATCGCGTCCGGCGTCTGGTCACGGTCGGCGACGTTGGCTGCCTTGACCGTGAGCGAGCAGTTGTCGTTGACCGCGAAGTCGTCCGTCGGGTCGATGACGTATGCCGTCGGGCCGCCGGTGACGGTGCCCGCGTGGTCTCCGGAGACCGAGCAGGTCAGGTCGAACCAGTCTCCGGTCAGGTCCACGTCCTCTGAGAACGTCACCGTGACATTCGTGGCCCGGTTGACGGCCTTCGCGTTCGCGGCCGGCGAGGTCGAGGCCACGGCCGGCGGGTTGTCGACAGCTACGGCAGTGTGCGAGCCCAGCCCGTCGAAGGTGTCCGTGGCGAAGCCGTCCCACTCGACCGACGGGTCGAACGCGTCGCTGGTCACGGTGTCGCCGGCGGAGATGCTCGACTTGCGCCGGAGGGTGTTGTCCATGGTCGAGGTGAGGCCAGACCCCCACTCGTTGGTCGGACGGAAGCCGACCTGTCCGATGGAGTCGATGACGGCGCCGCTCTTGACCAGCACTACGGCGTCGTCGCCGTTGTACCAGTTGGTCGCGGTGCTCTGCTGGTCCGCCTGGGCCAGGATCGTGGAGCTGGCAGCAGCGTTGGCGAGCACGAACACGTCGCCGTTCGCGACTGTGCCGGTGAGGCCGATCGTCAGACCGGCGGTTGTTGCGCCGTTGAAGTACATCTGGACGCTGTACCCGCTGAGGTTCACCGCGGCGCCGGTGCCGTTGTAGATCTCGAGCGCCTTGTTGTTGCTGGTGCCCTCGATGTACTCACTGAAGAACAGGTCTGTCGACGCCGCCGAGGCGTTCTGAGCCCCGGCGACGAAGGGGACGAGTCCCACGGCGAGAGCCACGGCGGTGAGCCCGGCTACCCGACGCAGGACAGGACGAGATTGCGGCATGAGTTCCTCCCTGAGACCGGCTCCTCCGCGCGGTCTGCCGGTCACCCTAGACCGCGGTGACCCCTTCTGCGCGGCGAGCGCGGGACCGAATTGTGAACAGAGGATGTCCCCTGACCACGCCGGACAGCCCTGAGGCTCACGGCAGTTCGAGCGGCCAGGCCCCCGGCCAGGCGTCGAGCGTGCGGCGGGACACGAACCGCCGCGGTGACCCGTCGACGGGGTCTGTCAGCTCGAGCACGGCAGCGAGCAGCTGGAGGGGCGCCGAGAAGTCGTCCGGCGCGCGGTCGTGCTCGACCGGGTACAGAGGGTCGTCGACGATCGGGATGCCGAGGCCGTGCAGCTGGCACCGCAGCTGGTGCGTGCGGCCGGTCCTCGGTGTCAGCCGGTAGAGCCCGAGGTCGCCGCTGACCGCCGCGAGCTCGATGAGCGTCTCGGCGTTGGGGGTCGCGCCGGCGATCTCGCGCGCCTGGTGGGTGCCATGCTCCTTGAGGACGTGGGTGCGCCGGACGACGGGCAGGCTCAGGTCGGAGCGGAGCGGCGCGACGGCGAGGTACTCCTTGTGGACCCGCCCCTCGGCGAACGCTCGCTGATACGCCCCCCGCCACCGCGGCTCGGTGGTGAACATCAGCACGCCCGCGGTCGGCCGGTCGAGACGGTGTGCGGGCGTGAGCCGGTCGATCCCCGTCAGGACTCGAGTGCGGGCGAGCGCACTCTGCACGACGTGCCGCCCTCGCGGCATCGTCGACAGGTGGTGCGGCTTGTCGATGACCACGAGGCGCTCGTCGCGGTGCAGGATGTCCACCTCGAACGGCACGAGGGGCTCGTCGGGCAGGTCACGGTGCGCCCAGACGGCGGAACGCGGTACGAAGGGTGCGTCCACAGGCACGGGCACGCCTGTGGCGTCGACGAACTCGCCCGATGCCAGCATCCGGTCGACGTCGTCGGCGCTCAGATGAGGGGCAAGGCGTTCGACGAGGTGGTCGCGCACCGTGGACCACGGCCCGGACTGCGGCATGCGATAGCGCTGCGCGTCGACACCGTGGCGTGGCGGCAGCGGCGACGGCGGGATCCCGCCGCGTGCCATCAGTGTTCCTCGGCGCGCACGACCTCGACGTCGGTGCCGAGGAAACGGCCGTATGCCGCCGCAGCCCGGTCGACGTCGCGCCAGCGCCGCTCGGGCAACGTCCGGAACGGGCTCACCTCGACCCGCACCTGTGAACTTCGCTGCACCCGGCGCCAGGTGCCTGCGACCTCGCCGTCGATGACGAGCGTCGGCTTGAAGACCATGTTTCGGCCCGGGACGACCTTGACGAAGTGCTCCGGGGGCAGGGTCACGTCGCGCGACTTGAACCCGAGCAGGAACTCGTCCCACTGCGGGAGCAGGTGCACGCCAGCCGGGCCGACGGGTCCGCGGGAGTCGACGTGGCTCAGCCACACGTCGCCGTCATTCTCTTCACGGACCACCTGTCCGTCGACGAGAGCCAGCGCCTCGCGCGTGAAGCCGAGGGGTTTGTTCATCCAGCCTGCGAGGTCCTTCTCGGTCACCGGGCCATGGCTCCGCAGGTAGCGCGAGGCCATGGTCGCCATGGCCTCTTCACGGGATGGCTTGCGGGACAGCGGAACCCACGAGTCGATGAGGACGAAGCTCGGCTGCCTGCCGATGATCGGTCCCTGGCACAGCAGCCCGGTCATACAGTGGTGGCCGACAAGGTGATAGGCCCGCTGGCCGGTTGGGTCGATGCCTGCCTCGACGAGCAGCGCGATGACGTCCGGGCGGCTCATCGGCTCGGTGAGGTGCTCCTGGAAGAAGCGGCCCGACAGCTCGATGTCGGACTCCTCGAGGCCGAGCTGGGCATATCGCGTCGCGAGGGCCGTGCCGCGCGGGGCCGCGAGCAGCTGGCACATCCACCTGGCGTCCTCGGCCGGGACCCAGTGGATCGTGCCGCGCATCGGCCAGGTGCGCACGATCTCCCGGTCGTGCACGGCCTGCTCGACCTGCTCGAGCGTCAGGCCCGAACGGACGCCGAGCGACCAGACCCCGCTGGCGTAGTCCTGGGCTTGCAAGGCCCCGAGCTCACGGGTGACGGCCAGCGCCGAGGTCGGCGTAGCCGCAGTGCCGAGCGCCGGGGCCAGGCCTAGTGCCGCCATCCGCCGCCGGCGCCAGACACGCTGGTGCTCCGCCTTCACGTGTCACCCCCGCCGGACGGCATACCGGCACGGCGGACCCGGCATCGTTGGACCAGGCATCGGCTCAGGTGAGGCAGGCGGGCCCGAGCAGGGCCTTGAGGTCGCCGAACAGCGCTGAGGTGGCGTTGACCCGAAGCGAGTCGTCGAGGGTCATGAGGACGGACCGGCCCGGCTGGGTCAGCTTGACCTGCACCTCGGTGGCGCCCGGATGCTCGCGCAGGATCTCTTTGAGCCGCTCGGCGCGTGCCTGGTTGACCTGCCCGAGCGGCAGGGTCAGCACGACGGGCCCACGCGGGCCTTCCTTGATGTCGGGGATCGTCAGCTCCTGGGCGAAGATCGAGATGGAGTCGTCACGCGCGCTGACCCGGCCCTTGACGGCGCACACGGTGTCCTGGGCGAGCATCGTGGAGTAGGTCAGGTACGACGACGGGAAGAACAGGCACTCGATGGCGCCGTCGAGGTCTTCGACGGTGGCGATGGCCCAGAGGTCGCCCTTCTTCGTGCGCTTGAGCTGAAGGCTCGTGATGAGCCCGGCGACCGTGACCGGGGTGCCGTCGGGCTTCGGGTCATCGCCCATGAGCGAGGCGATCGGGGTGTCGGCGTGCGCCTGCAGGATGTGCTCGATGCCGAACAGCGGGTGGTCCGACACGTAGAGGCCGAGCATCTCGCGCTCGAAGGACAGCAGCGTCGACTTGTCCCACTCGAGCGCCGGCACGGGCGGGAGGCCGTCGAACGTCCCGGCCCCGCCCGGGGTGTCGTCGTCGGCACCGAACCCGCCGAACGAGCCGAACAGGCTGTCCTGACCGATCGCCTCCTGCTTCTTCACCTCGACGAGAGCATCGATGTACTGCTCGTGCACCTCGACCATGCCGCGCCGGCTCTCGCCGAGGCTGTCGAACGCGCCTGCCTTGATGAGCGACTCGATGGTGCGCTTGTTGCACACGACGGCCGGCACCTTGGACAGGAAGTCCTTGAACGAGGCGAAGGCGCCCTTCTCCTCGCGCGCGGCGATGATCGCCTCGACGACCGGCAGGCCGACGTTGCGGATCGCGGCCATGCCGAACCGGATGTCCGTGCCGACGGCGGCGAAGTTCGCGATCGACTCGTTGACGTCCGGCGGCAGCACCTTGATGCCCATGTGCCGGCACTCGTTGAGATAGAGCGCGGACTTGTCCTTGTCGTCGCGGACGCTGGTGAGCAGGGCCGCCATGTACTCGGCGGGGTAGTTGGCCTTGAGATAGCCCGTCCAGTACGACACGAGACCGTATGCCGCCGTGTGCGCCTTGTTGAAGGCGTAGTCCGAGAAGGGGACGAGGACACCCCAGAGCGCGGCGATCGAGGCCTCGTTGAAGCCGTTGGCCTTCATTCCCTCTGAGAAGGGAACGTACTCGGCGTCGAGGACCTCCTTCTTCTTCTTGCCCATGGCCCGCCGGAGCAGGTCGGCGTTGCCGAGGGTGTATCCCGCCAGCTTCTGGGCGATCTCCATGACCTGCTCCTGGTAGATCACCAGGCCGTAGGTCATGCCGAGGATCGGGCCGAGCGCCTCGATCATCTCGCCCTGCAGCTTGCCCTTCAGCTGCGGGTCGAGCGGGATCAGCTCCTGCTTGCCGTTCTTGCGCAACGCGAAGTTCGTGTGGGCGTTGACGCCCATCGGGCCGGGGCGGTAGAGCGCCAGGGCCGCGGAGATGTCCTCGAAGTTGTCCGGCTGCATGAGGCGCAGCAGCGAGCGCATGCCGCCTCCGTCGAGCTGAAAGACACCGAGCGTGTCGCCACGGCTCAGCAGCTCGTAGGTGGCCCGGTCGTCGAGCGTCTTGGACAGCTCGTCGAGGTCGATCTCCTCGTCGCGGTTGAGCCGGATGTTCTCGATCGCGTCGTCGAGGATGGTCAGGTTGCGCAGGCCGAGGAAGTCCATCTTGACCAGACCGAGCGACTCGCAGCTCGGGTAGTCGAACTGGGTGATGATCTGGCCGTCCTGCAGCCGCCGCATGACCGGGATGACGTCGACGAGCGGCTCGCTGCTCATGATGACGCCGGCGGCGTGCACGCCCCACTGGCGCTTGAGTCCCTCGAGGCCGAGCGCCGTCGCGACGACCTCCTGGGACTGCGGGTCCTCGTCGTGCACCGCCCGGAAGTCGCCGGCCTCGTTGTAGCGCTTGGACTCCGGGTTGAACACGTCGGCCAGGGGCATGCCCTTGCCCATGATGTCGGGCGGCATCGCCTTGGTGAGCTTCTCGCCCATGGCGAACGGGTGGCCGAGCACCCGGCTGGCGTCCTTGAGGGCCTGCTTGGCCTTGATCGTGCCGTAGGTGACGATCTGCGCCACGCGCTCCTCGCCGTACTTCTCGGTGACGTAGCGGATCACCTCGCCGCGTCGGCGCTCGTCGAAGTCGACGTCGAAGTCGGGCATCGACATGCGCTCGGGGTTGAGGAAGCGCTCGAAGATCAGGCCGTGCGGGACGGGGTCCAGGTCGGTGATCCCCATGGCGTACGCGCACATCGACCCGGCGCCGGAACCACGGCCCGGGCCGACGCGGATGCCGCTGCGCTTGGCCCAGTTGATGAAGTCGGCGACGACGAGGAAGTATCCGGCGTAGCCCTTCGAGACGATGACGTCCTCCTCGAAGGCGGCCTGCTTGCGTGCGTAGTCAGGCACCCCCTCCGGGAACCGGCGCTGCAGCCCGGTCTCGACCTCCTTGATGAACCACGACGTCTCGTCCTCGCCCTGGGGGCAGGGGAAGCGCGGCATGTAGCGCCCCTCGCCCTCGGTGAACGACACCTCGCAGCGCTCGGCGATCAGGAGCGTGTTGTCGCACGCCTCGGGCAGCTCGCGCCAGACGTGGCGCATCTCCTGGGGCGACTTGAGGTAGAAGTCGTCCGCATCGAACTTGAAGCGGTTCGGGTCCATCAAGGTCGAACCGGACTGGACGCAGAGCAGCGCGGCGTGCGCCTTGGCGTCCTCGGCGCGGGTGTAGTGCAGGTCATTCGTGGCCAGGAGCGGCAGGCCGAGGTCGCGCGCCAGGCGGATGAGGTCCTTCTGGACGCGCCGCTCGATGTCGAGCCCGTGGTCCATCAGCTCGCAGTAGACGTTCTCTGCGCCGAAGATGTCGCGCAGCTCGCCGGCGACGGCCCGGGCCTCGTCGTACAACCCGAAGCGCAGCTTGGTCTGGATCTCGCTCGACGGGCACCCGGTCGTGACGATGAGGCCCTTGCCGTACGTCGACAGCAGGTCACGGTCGATGCGCGGCCACTTGGTGTACACCTGGTCGAGCGAGGCGATCGAGCTCATGCGGAAGAGGTTGTGCATGCCGTCGTTGTCAGCGGCGAGCATCGTCATGTGGGTGTACGCGCCGCCGCCGGAGACGTCGTCGCGCCCGCCGTCGCCCCAGCTGACCTTGGCCCGGTCGGTCCGGTGGGTGCCCGGAGTGATGTATGCCTCGACCCCGATGATCGGCTTGACGCCGGTCCCCTGTGCCTTCTTCCAGAACTCGTAGGCGCCGAAGACGTACCCGTGGTCTGTCGTGGCCAGCGCCGGCATCCCCATCCGCGCGGCCTCGCTGAAGAGGTCGCCGATCCGGGCCGCCCCGTCGAGCATGGAGTACTCGGTGTGCACGTGCAGGTGCACGAAGCTCGGGTCGCTCGCAGGGTTGGAGCGGGTCTGCGAAAGGGCGGAATCGGTCGACATCGTGGACGAGTCTAAGCCTGCCCACCGACGCCCCTCGGCGTGTCGCGCGGGGTGTCGCGCGGGATGTCACTCCACCCCCACCGTCGGCTGATTCGAGGTACCGGTGTCGAGGTCGAGAGTCGGGCTGTTCGGCGACCTTTCACCTCGACCGGAGGTGCCGGCGCCCACGATCGCGAACCGATCGGCGCGCGGCGGTGTAGACAGGTCGACAGCACGGCACCATCGCAGGTGAGCCCGGCCACGGCGAGGCTGCGGGCGCACAGCTCAGCGGGCGAGGCTGCAGGGAGAGGACTGCACGGACAGGGCGGAGGCACCGATCGACACGGCGCAGGAGGCGGCGGCACTGGCTCGCGCTCGCCGGGGGGACCCGGCGGCATACGCGGTCCTGGTGATGCTGCACGCCCCGATGGCCAAGCGGCTCGCTGTGCTCTCGGGTGCCGGCAACGAGGCCGACGACGTGGTGCAGGAGGCGTTCGTGAAGGCGTACCGGGCCCTGCCGCGCTACCGCGACGGCGCGGGTTTCCGGCCGTGGCTGCTGCGGATCGTCGTGAACGAGACCCGGAACCTGCAGCGCGGCCGCAGCCGGCGGGCGCTGCGGGAGCTGCGGGTCGCGGGCGAGGAGGCCGTGGTCCAGCACGTCGCGGATCCCGCCGACGAGGCCGTGACGACGACCCGCCGCGCCGCCCTCCTCGAGGCTGTCAGCGCCCTGCCCGACGACCTGCGCGAGGTCGTCACGTGCCGCTACCTGCTGGAGCTCTCGGAGGCGGAGACGGCGCAGACCCTGGGGATCCCGGCCGGCACCGTGAAGTCGAGGCTGCACCGGGCGCTCGGGTCGCTGCGGGAGGTGATGGCCGATGCCTGAGCCAAGCTTCGACGTCCTCGAGCGCGAGCTGGTCGAGCTCGGCCGGTCGATCGTCACCGCGCCCCCGCCCGACGACCTCGTGGCGGCCGTGCTCGCACGGATCGACGTGGGTCCCGACCCGGCATCCGACCCCTCCGGCGGTGCGGTCCTCGGCGGGTCCAGCCCGGCAGGCCCTTCGGCCCGGCGCTGGCTCCACGGGCGACGTCTCGGCTGGGCGATCGCCGCCGCGACGGTGCTCCTGCTCGCCCTGATCCCACCCGTCCGGGCAGCCGTCCTCGAGCTGCTGCGGATCGGCGGGGTCGTCGTCCGGGAGGAACCGGCGCCGCGCGGACTGCCGACCACAGCTCCCGGGGCCACGATCGCGCCCGAGCCCGGGGCCACGGCGGCCACGCTTGCGGAGGCCGAGCGGGCGGTCGGATCCCACATCGCGGTGCCCGTGGCCCTCGGCCCTCCGTCCCAAGTCGCCGTCGCCCGTGAGGGCCGGCTCGCCGAGCTGACCTGGGTCCGCGACGGACGGACCACCAGGCTCGACGTCTTTGCCGGGTCGCTCTCGTGGGGCTACCTCAAGACGGTGTGGAATGCGGTGACCCCGACCCAGGTGAGCGGCGACGAGGCGGTGTGGTTCGGGTCGCCCCACCTCATCGAGTGGGTCGACCGCACCGGGACCACCCACCGCGACCAGCCCCGGCTCGCCGGCCCGACCCTGGTCTGGGTGGTGCCCGGCCAGTCGGCCGAGGTGACGTACCGGCTCGAAGGCCCGAGGACCCTCGCGGAGGCGATCGAGATCGCCCAGTCTGCCCGCTGACCGCGAGCCGAACCACCGACGCGGCGGCGGTGTTGTGTCACCGACGGGACTGGTCGAGTGGCGACTCGCCACCGGTCCCGGGCAGCCAGCACATCGGCCCCCGACCGGCATACCCAGGATCGGAGGGCTCCGGCCGTCCCACCGGCATACGACAGGAGGCAGCTCATGACCCCACGACCGCCCTCACGGAGGCAGATCCGCTGCTCGACACGCGAAGCACCCCGCGGGCGCGTGCGCCTGGCGCGCCGGCTGGTCGCGGCCGGGGCTGCGACGGTTGCCGCGCTCGTCGGCGCGCTGCTCGTCGGGGCCTCGCCCGCTGTTGCGGGCGGGCCCACCTCGGTCCTCATCGTCAACTACGACCAGTCGCGCGCGAGCGGCGCCCTGACCGGAAGCCCGGCCTACGAAAGCCTCTCTCGGGCGCTGGACGTCATGAACGCACCGGTCGGCGAGTCCCGCCCCAAGGACAGCTTCATGAGCAGCCAGCTCCGCCTCACGTGGATGATCCACGACGTGTCGCCGTGGCGGATCGACGCGATCTACCTGGACGGCAAGGACGTGTGGGTCAGCACGACGCTCTCCTACGACAGCACGAGCCTGTTCGACAAGCCGGCCATCTGGCACCGGCCGGCCGACGCCACCCTGCTCGTGGACACCCTCACCTCGCTCGGCGTGATCGGCGACGCCCCTTCGTCGTCCGCAACGCCACGCTCCACCGCGACCGCCGCGCCTGCAGCCCAGTCGGCTCCCACCGCGCCGACGGCCTCCCGGGTCTCCAGCGGCTACCCGTGGTGGCTGACGCTGGTGGCGGCCATAGCCGCGCTGGGCGTCGGCTTCGTCGTCGGACGAGCCCGGAGGCCCGGGGCAGGCGTCCCGGCGACTGCCAGTGACGACGACGGTATGCCGGCCAGTGCCCCGGGCGCGTCTGGGCAGGGTGGTGCCCCGACGTTCCAGGGCGGCACCGACGAGCAGGCACGCCCGGCACCCGTCGGGTTCACATCGGACTAGGCACGCCCCCACTGACCGTTCCCCGGCAACACACCCGGAAACCGGCTGGTTGGCCTAGTTGCAACTATGGTGACCAGCCGGTTTCCGGGTGTGTTGCGGTCGGCTACTCGGGGTGACCGTCAGGTTGAGGGTGAAGGTCTAGAACGTGGCGACGATGTCGAGGGCCCGCTGCAGGTCGGCGGGGTACTCGCTCTCGAAGTGGACGTACTCCCCCGTGCCTGGGTGCTCGAAGCCGAGCCCGACGGCGTGCAGCCACTGGCGCTCGAGGCCCAGTCGCGCCGCGAGCTTCGGGTCCGCACCGTAGAGCGGGTCACCACAGCACGGGTGGTGCAGCGCCGCGAAGTGCACCCTGATCTGGTGCGTACGGCCCGTCTCGAGATGGATGTCGAGCAGGCTCGCGTGACGGAACGCCTCGATGACCTCGTAGTGAGTCACCGAGGGCTTCCCACTTCTCATGACGGCGAACTTGTACTCGTGTCCGGGATGCCGCCCGATCGGAGCGTCGATCGTGCCGACGACGGGGTCCGGGAGGCCCTGGACGAGCGCGTGGTACGTCTTGTCGACGCTGCGGCTGCGGAACGCCTGCTTGAGCCGGGAGTAGGCATACTCGCTCTTGGCCACCACCATGAGCCCCGAAGTGCCCACGTCGAGCCGGCTGACGATGCCCTGTCGCTCCGGTGCCCCCGAGGTGGATATGCGGTAGCCGGCGGCGGCCAGCCCCCCGACGACGTCCGGGCCGTTCCACCCCACGCTCGGGTGGGCAGCGACCCCCACGGGCTTGTCGACCACGACGATGTCGTCGTCGTCGTGGACGATGCGCATGCCGGGGACCGGCTCCGCCACGACCTGCAGGGACGGGCTCTCCTCGGGCCTCGGCAGCGACACCTCGAGCATGGACCCCGCCGAGAGGCGCTCGGACTTGGCGACCGCCTTGCCGTCGAGCACGACGTGCCCGTCGGCGGCGAGGTCGGCCGCCTTGGTGCGGGAGAGGCCGAACAGGCGGGCCACGCCTGCGTCGACGCGCTCGCCCTCGAGACCGTCCGGCACGAGGACCGTGCGCACGTCAGGCATCGTCACGCTCCCCCGGCGCCGCGCCGCTCGCGTCCGGCGTCACGTGGCTCGTCGCCGCCCTCGGTGCGCCGTCCTTCGCGTCGTCGGGCGCGGTCACGGTTGCGTGGTCGGGCGCGGTCACGGTCGCGCCGTCGGGCGCGGTCACGGTCGCCTCGTCAGCCAGATCGGCGGTCGCGTGGTCGCGCACGGTCACGGTGGCGTCATCAGTCCCGTCGGCGATCGTCTGCGTTGGCACGCGCGCTGGTGCAGCCTCCGCCGGCTCCGGCGCGTCGACATCGCCGTGCGAGCGATGCTCGCGACGCCCGTCGACGCCGATCCCGACCATCGCGAGGATGACGATGAGGATCGCCGCACTGACGATCCAGATGTCGGCGACGTTGCCGATGAACCACTGGTTGTAGTTGATGAAGTCGACGACGTGGCCCTGACCACCGCCCGGTGGACGGACGAAACGGTCGGTGAGGTTGCCCACCGCGCTGCCGAGCAGCAGGCCCAGGGCCAGCGCCCACGCCCACGAGCCGAGTTGGCGCGCCACGAGGATGATCGCAACGAGGACCGCGAGGGCGATCCCGGTCATGATCCACGTGTTGTTCGCTCCGAGCGACAGCGCCGCGCCCGGGTTGCCGATCAGACGGAAGCTGAGGAAGCTGCCGAGCAGAGGTCGCGACTCGCCGTCGGCGAGCACGTCGAGGGCGATCGCCTTGCTCACCTGGTCGGTCGCGTAGGCGAGGATGGCGACGGTGGCGAGCAGCGCGAACAGACGCTTGCGCCGCGCCGCGGTCGGGCGGGATGTCTCAGTGGGGGTACTGGTCACGGTATCTGGGGCGGACACGCCGTCGACGCCCACAGGGGGCGTCGACGCGGCGTGGCTCTGGGTCAGTGGCGGTCTTGCTTCTCCTGGCATGTCATGCACAGGGTCGCACGAGGACGGGCTTGGAGTCGAAGTTTGCCGATCGGGTTGCCGCAGTTCTCGCAGATCCCGTAGGTGCCGGCCTCGAGCTGCTCGAGCGCGTGCTCCGCCTGGCGGAGGCTGCCGCGAGCGTTGGCAGCGACCGAGATCTCGTGCTGGCGCTCGGCGGTCATGGCACCCGCGTCGGCCTGGTCGTCGCCCGCGCCGTCACCGGAGGCGCGCAGGAGGTCATCCAGCTCTTCCTCGGCCACCTGAAGCTCCTGCCGGTGCTGCTCGATCTCCTCCAGGAGGACCTCGCGGACCTCACTGATCTCGGCCTCGCTCCATGGGCTCTCGTCGTCCTTGACGCGCAGCTGCTCGGCGATGCGTCGAGCGCTGGTCTGCGTCGTGGCGGCCGCGCTGCCGGCGCTCTTGGCTGCGCCGCGTGATGCCGTCTTCTTCGCGGTGGCCGCACTGGGTGCGGCCGTGGCCGCCGTGCGGGACCCTGCGGTGGAACTCGTCGTCACTGCTGCCTTCTTGGTTCGGTTCGCCGTGGCTTTCGCGACCGGGCGGGCCGCCGTCGCCTTGGCTGTGGATGTCGTGCCAGCGGCGGACTTGCGTGCCGTCGCCTTCGTGGCTGTCGTGCCAGCCGTCTTGGAGGCCGTCCTGGCGGCCGTCTTGGTGGCCGTCCCGTTGGCGGCCGCACGGGTCTGGGCGGCGGTTGCGGCCTTCTTCGTGGCGGCCGCCTTCGTGGCCGCCCGCGTGGCCGTGGCCGGCGTCGGGTCCGCGCCCTTGACGCCGGCCCTGCTCGTCGCCGTCCTGGGTGCTGCCTTCGTGGCGGTCTTCGCCGCCGCCTTCGTGGAGGTCTTCGCCGCCGTCTTCGTGGCGGTCTTCGCCGCCGTCTTCGTGGCGGTCTTCGCCGCCGTCTTCGTGGCGGTCTTCGTCACAGGCTTCGTCGCAGCCTTGCTGGCTGCCTTGGTGGCGGTCTTCGTGCCCGCCTTGGCCGCGGGTGACTTCTTCGCTGCCGCTTTGGTGGCCGTCCTGGTCGCATCGACCGCTTTGGTCACGGCCTTGGCGGTGGAGTTGGACGTCGACCTCGCCGTCGTGGCGGACCTCGGCGTGGCCTTCGCGGCGGCCTTGCTTGCGACACCAGCCACCTTGGTCGCCGCCTTGACGACGGTCTTCGTGGCCGCCTTCGCTTTCGTGGCCACCTTCGCCGTGGGAGCCGCGGCCTTGCGCACCGCTGCCTTGGGGGACGCCGTGGCGCTCGCCGCGGAGGTTTGAGCACGCTTGGCCGACGTGCTCTTGGCCGGTCTTGCCGGAGAGGTGGCGGACGAGGGTCTGGCGGTCTTCGCCGCGGTCGCGGCCTTGCTCGTGGCCTTGCTCGTGGCCTTGCTCGTGGCCTTGCTCGTGGCCTTGGTCGTGGCTGTGCCGGTCGCCGTGCTCGCGGGCTTGCTCGTCGTGCTTCGCGTGCCCTTGGTCGGTGTCCTGCTCGTGCTCTTCGCGGCGGTCTTCACCGCCGTCGTCTTCTTCGCCGCCATCAGACCCCTCCGTCGCTCATGCCGCCGACGTTGACAAGTGGGGCTGACAATAAGCCCCGCACGTGCCACGCACAAACGCGAAACGCATGCTGGGGCCAACTGTTCGCCTCTGACATACAACGCAGGCCGGCCGAGAACGTTCCCGGACGGCCTGCGTGCGTCTGTATGAGGTGGTGGCTCAGCCCTGCCCGCCGTTCCCGGCGTTCGCGGCCGCCGGCTCCTGGACGTTCGTGTCCAGGTCGTGCAGCTGGCCTTCGATGTAGGACTTGAGGTTCGAGCGGTAGTTCTTCTCAAAGCCCCGCAGCTCGGCGATCCGGCGGTCGAGCAGGCCCTTCTGCTTGTCGAGCTCCTCGAGCAGAGCCGCCTTCTTCTGCTGCGCCTCGGCGACCATGCCGGTCGAGCGCTCGCGAGCCTCGGTCAGCATCTCGTCCCGGCGCGCGGTCGCCTCGGAGAGCATCTGGTCGCGCTGGCTCGTGGCCTCGGAGAGCATCTGGTCGCGCTGGGCGACGGCGGTCGAGGAGATCTGCTCGGCCTCACGCGTCAGCTGGTCGTGGCGCGACTGGGCGGTGCTGAGCAGCTCGTCGTGTCGCGCCTGAGCCGTAGCGAGCAGCTCACGGTGCCGGTTCTCCGCTTCGGAGATGAGCTCGTTGCGGCGCGTCTCACCGGCAGCGACGTGCTCGTCGTGCAGCCGCTGGGCCAGCGCGATGACGCCCGCGGCGTCGGCGTTGACCGCTGCCGGGGTGGCGGCAGCTGCGGCGGCCACAGCCGGAGCCTTGGCGGCCTCGTCGCGCAGGCGGGCTGCGCTGGCGCTGGCGGCATCGGCGTCGGCCTGCGCGCGAGCGGCACGCTCATCGGCCGACCGAGCGTTCTCGAGCGCCTTGGCGAGCTGGGCCTCGGCATCGGCGACCTGGGTGTTGAGACCGTTGAGCTTGGCCTGGGCGTCGTTGAGAGCCTGCGAGTCGACGGCCGCCTTCGCTGCGGCCTCGGCGCGCTCGGCCTCGGCCTTGGCGCGGTCGATCCGCTCCCTGGCGAGGCGCTCGGCGTTGTCCGCGTCCGCCTTGGCCTTGGCCGCTCGGTCCGTCGCGGCCTTGAAGGCGCGCTCGGCGTCCTGGATCTTCGCCGTGAGGCCGCCGAGCTTGGCGTCGTCGCCGGGGCGTCCGACCGCCGGCATGGCAGCGGTCGGCCCGTCGGCGCCGCGGACGGCCGACTGGTTCTTGCTGGCGCGGCAGTCGTTGAGCTGCTTCAGGTAGTCGTCACGCTGCTCGATGAGCGAACGCATCTCCGCCACGATCTCGTCCAGGAAGTCGTCAACGTCCCGCTCCTCGTAGCCACGACGGAACTGCGTGGTTTGGAAGTGCTTGTTGAGCACCTGCTCTGGCGTAAGCGCCATGTGTCACCTCGATACAGACGTAATGGTTCGGGCCAACGGTATCTAACGTTCCGGTCACGAACCAAAGCCATCGCCGAAGCTGTGTGTCAGGACAGCCACGCCGACCCCCGTCCGGCTGCCGACCACCCCGCTCTTCAGAAGAAGCTCGGCACGTTGAGGGCCAGCGAAGTGAGCAGCATCAGGACGAGAAAGCTGAGGTCGAGCCGGACACCCCCGAGGTTCGGCGACGGGATCACCTTGCGCAGTGCGCGCAGGGGCGGATCCGTGACGGTGTAGACCGCCTCGGCGATGACGAGGACGAGCCCGGTCGGGCGCCAGGACCGAGCCAGGACCTGCACCCAGTCGATGACGAACCGACCGATGAGGGCGATGAAGAAGGCAAAGACCACCACCCCGTAGATCGTCCAGAACGCATCCATGTCCGCCAGTGTCGCTGATGTCGCTGGATTCGTGTGAACCGGGGTGCCGAATCGAGACGGAGTCGATAGCAGGAGGTGACGCGGTCGAGCCCCGCTCCCGTGGTGGGGCGGGGCTCGACCGTGGTCCGAGCGGACGGGACAGAAGGGACAGGAGCGGCCTCGTTCAGCTCTGGTTGAAGAAGCCGCGGGTCGAGGCGGCGGGCGGCTCTGGCTCGTCGGCGGAGATCTCGACGTGCGAGGGCGACAGGAGGAACACCTTGGAGGTGACTCGCTCGATCGTGCCGTGCAGGCCGAAGACGAGACCGGCGGCGAAGTCGACGAGGCGCTTGGCGTCGGCGTCGTCCATGTCGCTGAGGTTCATGATCACCGGGACGCTGTCGCGGAACCACTCCCCGATGTTCTTGGCCTCGTTGTAGGTGCGTGGGTGGATCGTCGTGATCCGGTTGAGTCGCCCGACCTCTACGTCGCGCACGACCGCGGCCACAGGGCGCTTCGTCGGCAGCGGCGTGACGGCGGCGGTGTGCTCGGGCTCGTCGTCGTAGCGATCGGAGTCGTCGTAGGTGTCGTAGTCGTCATAGCGTTCATGACGCTGGTCCTCCTCGCTGAGTCCGAGGTACACCATCGTCTTGCGTAGTGCCCCTGCCATGGCCAACTCCCAAACCGTCGGATTGTGGTTCCCACCCGACGTTACAGAAGTGACGGGCGTGATCCGAGGATTGCGGTACCGACACGCAGGTGTGTCGCCCCGTTCCGAACGGCTGCCTCGAGGTCGCCACTCATGCCCGCGGAGACCCAGTCAGCGCCGGGATGACGTGCACGTATGCCGTCCGCCACCTCCCGGAGCCGGGCGAAGGCGTCGTCGGCGTCGGCGCCCAACGGGGCCACCGCCATGACCCCGGCCAGGCGGAGCAGGCCTTGTGCTGCAACGGAGTCCGCGAGCTCGGTGAGGTCCTCTGGCAGCGCGCCACCGCGGCTGGTGTCGCCGTCGAGACTGACCTGGAGCAGGACGGAGAGCTGCCGGTCCGCCAGGTGGGCCCCCTTCCCGAGGGCATCGACGAGCCTCCGCCGGTCGACCGACTGGACGACATCGGCATACCCGGCGACGTGCCGCGCCTTGTTGCTCTGGAGCTGCCCGATGAAGTGGAACGTCGGGTCCTCGTCCCCGGCTTCGGCGACCAGGCGCCGCACCTGCCGGAACTTCTCGCCCGCCTCCTGGTCGCGGTTCTCACCGAAATGGCGCACGCCGAGCCGGTGGAGCAACAGCACATCCGATGCCGGGAAGTACTTGGTGACGACGACGAGCGTCACCTCGGCCGGGTCACGGCGGGCATCGGCGCAGCCGCGGGCTATGCGCCCGTGCACGCCGTCGAGGTTGTGGGCGAGCTCTTCGAGCCGCTGCTGCTCGGCGGTCATGCCGGACCGCGATCGAGGAGACCCGTGCGCAGCGCCACGAGGCCCGCGAACCGCCCGGTCCGCCGGTCGCGGCGGTAGGAGTACAGGTCTCCGGACTCGCGAGTGCATCCTGGGATCCATTGCACCGCAACGCCGTTGGCCACCAACTGCTCCACCACGCCGGCTCCAACGTCGATCGCAGTCGTGCCGGTCCACGACCTCGCGGCGCTCGCGGGTGACACCGCGGCCGCGGCCAGCGCCATCTCGTCGGGGACCTCGTAGCACCGGCCACAGACGGACGGCCCGACCGTCGCATGGATCGACCTGGCGCCGAGGTCGCGCATGGCCCCGACTGCTTCACCGACGATCCCCTCGAGCATTCCTGGGCGGCCGGCGTGCACGGCGCCGACGACGCCGGCCTCGCCGTCGTGCAGGAGCACGGGCACGCAGTCGGCAACGAGCACGCCCAGAGCCAGGTCGGCTGCGCGAGAGACGATCCCGTCGGCCTCGGGAACCGGGCCGGCCCACGGGCCGGCGACCTCGACGACCGTGCTGCCGTGCACCTGGTTCATGAAGACGACGCGGTCACGAGGCAGCTCGAGCTCGGTTGCCAGTGCGGTCCGGTTGTCCTCGACCTCCGCCGGGCTGTCGCCGACGTGGCCGCCGAGGTTGAGCCCGGCATACGGCCCGCTCCCCCGTCCGGCCGACCTCCCCGTGAAGCCGACCTCGACGAGTCGGTCGGGGTCGTCGGTCGGGACCGCAGCTCGCCAGTAGAACACGGGGACCAACCTAACGGGTGCGGTTGTCCCCAGACTTTGGGCGGGACCGTCCCCGAGGCACACACGGATGACCAGGCGGGCCGGGCGATGGCTCCGCCGGGACGAGTGAGCACCTCGCTCCGCGGGTCATGCCGGGAGGAGGTGCTCACTCGATCGGGGCCGACCGGTCCCAGGCGTGGGTGGCTACTTGAGGAAGTCGGGGACGTCGAGGTCGTCGGCGTCCTCGAAGGTGACCTGACGGGGCGGCGCCTGCATGTGGTTCGACCCGGCGTGGTTCGCCGCGGCGTGACCTGGCTGCCCGTTGCTCGCGGTCGCAGCGGCCGGCGCAGGCTGGGCCGGGGCCTGGTGGACGGGAGCGGGGTGCTGCGCCGGGAGCTGCTGCGCAGCGGGCGCCGGCGCGGTGGCCTGCGGAGCCGGAGCCAGCGGCGTGCTCGGCAGTGCGTGGTCGACGTGCCCGCCATTGGTGTAGGGCGCGGAGGGAGCGGCCGGGCGGCTGGAGGCGGCGGGCTGGCTGCGGCCCATGACCTGGCCGAGCGCCCGGTCGTCCTCGCGCTTGGTGGGTCCGCCGCTGTCGAAGCCGGCCGCGATCACGGTGACCCGAACCTCGTCGCCCAGTGCGTCGTCGATGACCGCGCCGAAGATGATGTTGGCCTCCGGGTGCGCCGCCTCCTGCACGAGCCGGGCCGCCTCGTTGATCTCGAAGAGACCGAGGTCCGAGCCGCCCTGCACCGAGAGCAGGACACCGTGGGCGCCGTCGATCGAGGCCTCGAGCAGCGGCGAGCTGATGGCCAGCTCGGCAGCCTGGACGGCGCGGTCCTCCCCTCGCGCGGAGCCGATGCCCATGAGCGCCGAGCCGGCACCCTGCATGACGGACTTGACGTCCGCGAAGTCGAGGTTGATGAGACCAGGGGTCGTGATCAGGTCGGTGATGCCCTGGACACCGGAGAGGAGCACCTGGTCTGCGGACCGGAACGCATCCATCATCGAGACGTTGCGGTCGCTGATCGACAGCAGCCGGTCGTTGGGGATGACGATGAGGGTGTCGACGTCCTCGCGAAGGTGCCCGATGCCGGCCTCGGCCTGGTTGGCGCGCCGGCGGCCCTCGAACGTGAACGGGCGCGTGACGACGCCGATGGTCAGGGCTCCGAGGCTCTTGGCGATGCGGGCAACGACCGGGGCGCCGCCGGTGCCGGTGCCGCCGCCCTCACCGGCGGTGACGAAGACCATGTCGGCCCCCTTGAGGACCTCCTCGATCTCCTCCGTGTGGTCCTCGGCGGCCTTGCGGCCGACCTCCGGGTCGGCGCCGGCGCCGAGGCCGCGCGTGAGCTCGCGCCCCACGTCGAGCTTGACGTCGGCGTCGCTCATGAGCAGCGCCTGCGCATCGGTGTTGATGGCGATGAACTCGACTCCCTTGAGCCCGACCTCGATCATGCGATTGATGGCATTGACGCCGCCGCCGCCGATGCCGACGACCTTGATGACGGCCAAGTAGTTCTGCGGTGCTGCTGCCACGAGAGTGGGCCTTCCTGACTGGTGGTGCGGTACTGCAAATGGGTCTTTTGCTTGGGCGCTTTGTCGGGGATGTGCCATGGTTCGTCCCGAGCCGCTTGCCCCTCAAACCTTAAACGTAGGGATAAAGGTTACAGTTTGGTCACGAACCAGTGCCCCGACGGTATGACGTGCCGGTAGGCCGATCAACCAAGGCCCCGGCGTGTCGTCCGGGCAGTTCCGCAGTTTCCCGGAGGGACACCACACCGGTCACTCGAGCACCACCGGACACACGAGCCACCCTCGGCCCAGCGGCACGTCCCGGTCTCGCGCCTCCCTGTCACCCCGGCCGGCCGGGCTCGAGCCAGCCCGGAGCCGGCCCTGCAGCGCCCGCCACGATGCGTCGCGCCGCGGCGTCGTGGGCGCGGGCAGCGCCGTCCGGCAACCGGGCTCAGCGGGTGACAGGCGACGACGGGACACTGACGTCGATCGTCGAACCAGGCTGTGGCAGAAGGATTTTCACGAGCTTCGCCTTCAGCTCCCCGGAGCCGGCACCGCCCCAGACCACGGTCTTGCGGGCGCCCTTGTCGGGCTTGATCGTGAAGGTGACCTGGTCGGCCACGGACACCGTGACGCCGGAGACGGCGGCGCGCAGCTTGGGCTCCAGCGAGCCGAGAGCCTGGAGTGCTGCCGCGACGCCCTGAGCCGACACCTGGTCCGCGCTCGACGTGACGAGAGGCACGCCGGGTGGGGCCGAGGCGACGGTCCGGAAGGCGAACCCCTCGCGATCCACGACGTCCACCTGACCCTGAGGGTTGCGCACGGCGAGGACCGCCACGCGCGGGATGACCGTGACCACGACGGTGTGGGGCAGGCTTCGGCTCACGCTGACATCGGTCCACTCGCGGGCGGCGACGACCCGGCGTGTCACGGCGTCGGTGTCGACCCGCAGCAGCGGAACCCCGAGTGGCACGGCCGCCGTCGACCTGACCTGCGCGGCGGCGGGGCCGGTGACGCCTCGGACCTCGACCGTCGTCGCGTTCAGGGCAGTGCTGAACCATCCGAGCCAGACGGCGACGCCGGCCAGCAGGAGTGCCACGACGAGAACGGCCAGAATGACCCGTGGCCGGCGTCTGGCCGCCGCCGCGCGACGCTCGAACCGGGCCAGCGAGGACGACACCCCCTTGCCACCGCTCGCCCCGCCGCTCGCCCGGCCACCATGTCCGGAACGCCGGCGAGCACTCCCCCGCTCGAGCATCACCCGGGACCACCGCCGAGCAGGCGCAGCACTTCCGGCCCGACCATCGTCACGTCACCCGCACCGATCGTCAGGACGAGGTCGCCGGGGCGAGCCAGTCCGGCCACGGTGGGCGGCGCCTCGGACCAGGAGGCGACGTAGTGCACCTCGGCAGCGGGCCGGGCCGCACGCACCGCATCGGCCACGAGCTGCCCGGAGACGCCTGGGACCGGATCCTCGCGAGCGGCATACACATCCATCACGACCACGACGTCGGCGGGTGAGAGTCCGGCGCCCAGCTCGGTCGCGAAGTCACGGGTGCGGCTGTAGAGGTGCGGCTGGAAGACGGCCACCAGCCGACCCGACCCACCGACGAGATCCTTGGCGGTCTCGACCACGGCCGCGACCTTTCCGGCGTTGTGCGCATAGTCGTCGACGACGACGACGCCGCCGGCCTCGCCCTTGGGCTCGAACCGCCTCCGGGTGCCGGTGAACGAGGCCAGTCCCGCGAGCACCCGCTCGGGCTGCTGGCCGAGGCCGTGGACGGCTGCGGCATACGCAGCGGCCGCGTTGAGCGCGTTGTGGCGCCCTGGCACCGCCAGGGTCATCGTGTGCTCGGCGCCGGCGTCGACCAGCCCGACGGTCGCCGTGACACCGTCGGCGCGGTGGTCGTGCAGGCGTACGTCCGCATCGGGCGAGAAGCCGTAGGTGACCACCCGGGTGCCGGTCGACCGGGCGCGCTCCGCGAGGGTCACTGCGCCCACGTCATCGGCACAGGTGACGAGCAGGCCGCCCGGCCGGATCGTGCCGACGAACGCGGCATAGGCCGCCTGAACGACCGTGAAGCTGTCATAGAAGTCGAGGTGGTCCGGCTGGACGTTCGTGACGACCGCGATCTCGGGGCGGTAGACGACGAAGGACCCGTCGCTCTCGTCCGCCTCGACCACGAAGATGTCATCGGTGCCGTCATGGGCGTTCGTGCCGTGCTTGGCGAGCTCGCCGCCGACGGCGAAGGACGGGTCCAGACCGCATCCCTGAAGCGCCACCGTCAGCATCGAGGTCGTCGTCGTCTTGCCGTTGGCGCCGGCCACGGCAACTGGTCGGCGGCCGTGCATGAGTGCGGCGAGGCCCTGAGCGCGGTGCAGCACGCGCACCCCGCGGGCCCGGGCGGCGACGAGCTCGACGTTGTCGTCGCGGATCGACGAGCTCATGACGACCGCGTCGGCGCGCTCCTGGTGCGCCTCGTGGAAGCCGACCCAGACACCGGCGCCCTCGCTCTCCAGAGCCTTGAGCACCGGGACGTCCTTGGCGTCGCTGCCCGTGACGGGGATGCCACGCGCCAGCATGATGCGGGCGACGCCCGACATCCCGGCGCCGCCGATGGCGAGGAAGTGGACACGGCCGAGGTCCTTCGCGTCCGGCACCGGCGCCCTGAAGTCGAAGCGGGCCGCCGCGAACGGGTCGTCGACGGACGGGGTGTGGGGGCTGACGGTCATGACGGCCTCCCGCCCGCGAGGCCCTCGGCAGCCGCAGCGTCCACCATGTCGGCGAGGCGCTCGTCGGCGGCAGGCTCGCCCAGCGCGCGGCTCGCCGCCGCCATCCGGGCGACCCGGGCACTGTCGGTGACCAGTGGCACCAGGTGGGTGTCGATCCAGGTCGGCGTGAAGGACGCGTCGTCGACGAGCAGTCCGCCTCCGGCGTCGAGCACCTCGGCGGCGTTGAGGCGCTGCTCACCGTTGCCGATCGGCAAGGGCACGTAGACCGCGGGCAGGCCGACCGCGGTCAGCTCGCAGACGGTGTTGGCTCCGGAGCGGGCCACGACGAGGTCGGCAGCGGCATACGCGAGCTCCATCCGGTCGGCGTAGGGCAGGACGACGTAGGGGGCACCGTGCTCCGGCACGTCGGGGACGAACTCCTTGCCGAGGCCGGTCACGTGCAGCACCTGCACGCCCGCACTGCTGAGCTGCGCCACGCGAGCGCTGAAGGCGTCGTTGAGCCGCTGCGCGCCGAGGGACCCGCCCGTGACGAGAACGGTGGGCAGCTCGGGCGCGAGGCCGAACCCGGCCCGCGCGTCCACTCGTCTCGCCTCGCGGTCGAGCGTTGCGACCTCGCGCCGCAGGGGCATCCCGACCCGGGTCGCATGCCTCAGCGCCGTGCCGCCGAAGGTGGTCGCGACATGGCTCGTCCACCGGGCGCCGATGCGGTTGGCCAGGCCGGCCCGAGCGTTCTGCTCGTGCACCACGATGGGGACGTGGCGCCGCCGCGCCGCCAGGTATGCCGGGGTGCTGACGTAGCCGCCGAAGCCGACCACCACGTCCGCCCCCGTCTCGTCGATCGCCCGGCCGGCGGCCTCCACGGCCGACTTGAGCCGGCCGGGCAGCCGGAGCAGGTCGCCGCTCGGGCGCCGAGGCAGCGGCACCTTCGGCACGAACCGCAGGTCGAAGCCGCGGGCCGGGACGAGCCGCGCCTCGAGTCCCTCCTGCGTGCCGAGGGCGGTCACGCGCAGGCCCGGGTGGCGGCGCACCAGGGCGTCGGCGAGTGCGAGCAGCGGCGAGACGTGACCGGCGCTGCCTCCCCCAGCGAGCAGGACCGAGGTTGGCGAGGACAACGGAGGATCACCGACTTCTGCGACGGGTGGCGCCCGATCGGACGCGGGACGGGAGGACCGCGAGCGAGCGGCGGATCATGCCTGGGCGTGCGTCGAGCAGCGCCCGGCAGCCGGGCTCGTTGCGGGCGAAGGACAACAGGATGCCAAGCGCGATCAGGGTTGTCACCAGGGAGGAGCCGCCCGCGGACACGAGTGGCAAGGGCACGCCGATCACCGGGAGGAGGCCGATCACCGCGCCGATGTTGACGATCGCCTGCCCGAGCAGCCAGGCCATGATGCCGGCCGCGGCGATGCGCACGAAGCGGTCCTGGGTGCGGCTCACGAGGCGGAAGCACGCCCAGGCGAGGATCCCGAACAGCGCGAGGATGACGAGCGTGCCGGGCAGCCCCAGCTCCTCGCCGATGATCGCGAAGATGAAGTCGTTGTGGGCCTCGGACAGCCACGCCCACTTCTCCTTCGACGCGCCGAGGCCGACGCCCCACCATCCGCCGTCGGCGAGGGCGTACATGCCGTGCACCGACTGGCCGCACCACCCGTCCGGGTCGGCCTGGCAGGCCGGGTTGAAGAAGTTCGAGATGCGGCTCGTGCGGTTCGAGCTGCTCGTGACGAGGAAGGCGACGCCTGCGACCGCCAGGACCCCGCCCAGCGCGAAGACGCGTTTGGGGGCGCCTGCGACGAGCAGGACCGCTCCGACGATGACGAGGATGACGATCGCTGTGCCGAGGTCATGACCGGCGAGGATGAGCCCGATGATGACCGCGACGACGGGCACGAGGTAGGGCAGCACCACGTGCAGCGTGCTCGCGATGCGCGAGGCCTTGTTCGCGAAGATCAGGGCGCCCGCGAGGATGACGCCGATCTTGGCCAGCTCGGACGGCTGGAACTGCAGCGGCCCCACGACGAGCCAGTTCTGGTTGCCGCCGACCGCCTTGCCGAACGGGATGACGGCGGCGAGCAGCAGAGCGGACACGACCACGACCGGGATGGCCAGCCGCTTCCACCAGGCGAGGGACATGCGCGCCGCGATGGCCGCGGCCACAGCACCCACGACGGCGAAGCCCAGCTGGCGCACGAAGATGGTGTAGGAGGCCTCGTCGGACAGCAGCGCCTCGACGCTCGAGGCCGAGAACACCATGATCAGGCCGATGACCACGAGCGTGGTCGTCGTGCCGAGAATGAGGTAGTAGGTCGTCAGCGGCGACTCGAGCTTGCCGATGACCGGCAGCGACCGTGAGCCCGAGGAGACCTTCGTCGAGGACTTGTCGCCGGCCGTCGTCGCGCTCACGCCTCGCCCCCGGCTGCCGCTGCGAACCGCCGAACCGCCTCCTCGAAAGCGTCGCCGCGCGCACCGTAGTTGGCGAACATGTCCATCGACGCCGCGGCGGGCGCCAGCAGCACGACGTCCCCGCGGTGGGCAAGTCGCGCTGCCTCCCTCACGACGCGGTCCATGACCCCAGTGTCGGTCTCTGACACGTCGACGACGGGGACATCCGGGGCGTGTCGTGTCAGGGCCTGCGCGATCTGGTCACGGTCGGCGCCGAGCAGGACCACGCCGCGCAGGCGGGAACGCATCTCCTCGACGAGGCTGTCGACGTCGGCGCCCTTGAGCAGTCCGCCGGCGACCCACACGACGGAGTCGAAGGACCGGATCGACGCGGCCGCCGCGTGCGGGTTCGTCGCCTTGGAGTCGTTGACGAAACGGATGCCACGCACGGTCGCCACCTCGGCCACGCGGTGCGGGTCGGGGCGGAAGGCGCGCAGGCCGTCACGCACAGCGATCGGCCCGACCCCGTAGGCCCGGGAGAGGGCGGCCGCGGCCAGCGCGTTCGCGATGTAGTGGGGTGGTGGAGGCGGCCCGTCGCCCTGGAGGTCGGCGATGGTGCACAGCTCGGCCGCCGAGCGCTGGCGCTGCTCGACGAAGGCACGGTCGGCGAGCACGTCCTCGACGATGCCGACCATCGAGGGCGCGGGGATGCCGGTCGTGAACCCGACCGCGCGGCAGCCCTCGATGACGTCCGCCTCCATGACGAGCTGCTCGGTCTGGATGTCGGCGACGTTGTAGATGCAGGCCAGGTGGGTGTTCTCGTAGACCTTGCCCTTGGCGCGGAGGTACTCGGCATAGCTGCCGTGCCAGTCGAGGTGGTCGGGCGCGACGTTGAGCACCGCGGACGCCACGGCGGAGACGGACCGCTGCCAGTGCAATTGGAAGCTCGACAGCTCGACGGCGAGCACGTCGTAGGGCTCGGGGTGCAGCACCGCCTCGAGCAGGGGCGTGCCGATGTTGCCGGCCGACGTGGCGCGGAGTCCGGCGGCCTGCAGGATCGACGCGAGCATTCCGACCGTCGTCGTCTTGCCGTTCGTGCCGGTCACGGTGAGCCAGGGGGCCGCGCCGTCCTGCGCGCGCATCCGCCAGGCGAGCTCGACCTCGCCCCACACAGGTATGCCGTCGGTCGCGGCCGCGAGCATGAGCGGGTCATGCGGCGGGACCCCGGGCGACGTGACGACGAGCTCGGTGCCTTCCGGCGCGCGGTGCAGGTGCTCCTGTCCGAGGCGGACGTCGACGCCGAGGATCTCGAGGATCGTGGCGCGCTCGACGATCGCATCGGTGGCATCACGCGAGACGGCGGTGACCTGGGCGCCTCGCTCGGCGAGCGCGTCGGCGGCGGCGAAACCGGAGACGCCGAGCCCGACGACGAGGACGTTGATGCCCGACCAGTCGGCGTCCCGGTGGGTCAGGCCGGGCCTGGGCTCGTAGGCCGGGTCGAAGGTCACTGAGACCCCACCACCCACTCGGCGTAGAAGACACCGAGACCGAACGCGACGAAGAGGCCCGCGATGATCCAGAAGCGGACCACGACGGTGACCTCGTTCCACCCGACCATCTCGAAATGATGATGCAACGGGGCCATCCGTAGCACCCGTTTACCAGTCGTCTTGTACGAAGCCACCTGGGCCACGACCGAGAGCGTCTCGAGGACGAACATGCCGCCGAGGATGATGAGCAGGAGCTCGGTGTGGGTCGTGATGGCCAGGCCCGCGAGCGCGCCGCCGAGGGCCAGGGACCCCGTGTCGCCCATGAAGATCTTGGCGGGGGTGGCGTTCCACCAGAGGAACCCGAAGCAGGCTCCCATGCCGGCCGCGGCGACGAGGGCGAGATCGTGCGAGTCTCGGACCTCGTAACACTTGATGCCGGGGTTGGTCTGGCAGTTCTGGTTGAAGGTCCAGATGCTGATGAGGACGTAGGCACCGAAGACCATGGTCGAGACGCCGGTCGCCAGGCCGTCGAGACCGTCGGTGAGGTTCACGCCGTTGGACGCGCCCGCGATCATCACGTTCGCGAAGATGACGAAGAGGATCACGCCGACGACGCTGCTTCCGCCCAGCGCGAGGCTGATGTTGGTGTCTCGGACGAACGACACGAGCAGCGATGCCGGCGTGCGGTACTGGTCGTTGGGAAACAGCAGGACCAGGACGGCGAAGATGATGCCGACGAGCGCCTGGCCGGCCAGCTTCTGCTTCGAGCGCAGGCCGAGGCTGCGCTGCTTGCTGATCTTGATGAAGTCGTCGAGGAAGCCGACGAAGCCGAGCCCGGCCATGAGGAACAGCACGAGCAGGCCGCTCGCGGTGGGCGGGTTGAGAGTGAACAGGTGTGCGAGGGCGTAGGCCCCGAGGGTCGCAGCGATGATGACGGTGCCGCCCATCGTCGGCGTGCCGCGCTTGGTGTGGTGTGAGGTCGGGCCGTCGTCGCGGATGAACTGGCCGTAGCCGCGCTTGACGAGGAACTTGATGAACAGGGGTGTGCCGAACAGCGAGATGAGCAGCGAGATCGAGGCTGCGAAGAGCACACCCTTCACTGCTCGACCACCCTTCCTGCTCCCGCCGTCGCTCGTGTCTGTGTCGCGTCTGCGCCAGTCTGCCCTGAACCGGTCCCGGCTTGAGTCGCGGCCCCGCCCGGTGCCGTGGTCGGGCTGCTGGCGCCAGACGGTATGCCGGCGAGCCGGTCCCCGAGCCACCGTAGCCCGCTGTCCCGGCTGGACTTGAACAGCACGATGTCACCGGGGCGAAGCCGAGCCTCGAGCAGGTCGTGGGCGGCCTCGCTGTCCTCGACCCACTCGGCCCCGGGGGCCGCATCGGAGATCGGCCGGGCACCCGCACCGACGGCCACGATGTGGTCCAGCCGCAGCCGGGCGGCATACGCCCCGACGGCGGCGTGCTCCGCGTCGCTGTCGGGTCCCAGCTCGAGCATCCCGCCGAGCACCGCCCATCGCTCCCCGGTCGCCGCCATGGCGGCGACGGCGTCGAGGGCCGCCCGCATCGAGTCCGGGTTGGCGTTGTAGGCGTCGTTGACCACGACGACGCCGTCCGGCCGGTCGGTGATCTCCATCCGCCATCGGCTCGCGGGCTCTGCCGACGAGAGCCCGGCGGCGACCTGGTCGAGCGAGAGGCCGAGCTCGAGGGCCGCAGCGGCGACCGCCAGCGAGTTCCCGACGTGGTGGGCGCCGCTGTAGCGCAACGAGATCCGGGCCTCGCCCGCGGGGCTGAGGAGGGTGTATGCCGCTCTCCCGCGCTCATCCAGGCTCACGTCGCTCGCCCGGAGGTCGGCCTCGGCGGAGAGGCCGACGAGCTGCACCCGGCACCCGAGACCGTCGGCCATCGCGGCCACGAGCGGGTCGTCGGCGTTGAGGATCGCAAGACCCTCGGCGGGCACAGCCTGGGGCAGCTCGGCCTTGGCGATGGCGATGTTCTCGCGCGAGCCGAACTCACCGACGTGGGCCGTCCCGACGTTGAGGACGATCCCGACCTGAGGCGGCGCGATCTGCGTGAGGTAGGCGATGTGGCCCACACCGCGGGCACCCATCTCGGCGACGAGGAAGCGCGTGGTCGGGGTGACCCGGCAGACGGTCAGCGGGACGCCGATCTCGCCGTTGAGGGAGTTGACCGGCGCCACGGTCTCCGCCACCGAGGACAGGACCGACGCGAGAAGGTCCTTCGTCGTCGTCTTCCCCGACGACCCGGTGATGCCGACGATCCGCAGCTCTGCCGCACGGTCGACGACACCGCGAGCGACCCGTCCGAAAGCGGTCTGCACGTCGTCGACGACGACGCACGGCGCCTCGTCGACCGCGTGTGACGTCAGCGCCGCGACGGCACCGTTGGCCACCGCCGAGGCGACGTAGTCATGCCCGTCGGCATGCTCTCCGACGCGGGCGACATAGAGACTGCCCGGAACGCAGTCGCGGGAGTCCGTCGTCACGGTACCGTCCACGAGGACAGCGTCACCTGCGTCGGCACCGCGCAGGACTCCGTCTGTGAGATCGCGGATCTCGTTGAGAGACAAGGGGATCATCGCGCCACCCCTGACGTGGTGGCGGCGGCGAGTGCGGCGCGCAGCGCGTCGCGGTCGTCGAACGGGTGCTTCACTCCGTTGATCTCCTGACCCTTCTCGTGACCCTTGCCGAGCACCACCACGGTGTCGACGAGGCGGACATCCCCTGCTTGGACACGGCCGGACGGCCGAATGACGTCGACCTGGCCGACCGCATCGGCCTGACCAGGCGCCCAGACCGTGGCGAGCGCGACGGCCTCGGCGATGGCAGCGGTGCGGGACCCGCCGTCGATGATCTCGGTTGCCGTAGCGTCGCACGCCCGGACGGCCTCGCGGGCGCCGGCGATGACGGCGGCGCGGATCTCGGCAGGGTCCTCGCTCCGCGGGTTGTCATCGGTGACCACGACGATGTCGGCGCGGCGAGCCGCCGCCGCGCCCATGGCCGGCCTCTTGCCGCGGTCGCGGTCGCCGCCGGCCCCGAGCACGGCGATCAGCCGGCCGGAGGTGGAGGGCCGTAGCGCGTCGAGCGCGGCGTCGACCGCGTCGGGCGTGTGGGCGAAGTCGACGACGCACCGCGGTTCGCCCGCCGTGCCGGCCGAGACGACCTCCATCCGACCTGGCACGTCGGGCGCGACCGCCATCGCCGCCTCGACCGCGGCGTCGGGGATGCCGCAGAGCACGAGTGCGAGCGCGGCGAGGGCCGTGTTGGCGACGTTGAAGTGCCCGGGCAGGTGCGAGACGAGCGCGATCTGACGTCCGGACCCGCCATGGCGGAGCGTGAAGGCACCGGCCTCGCCCTCGTCGACGACCCAGTCGGCGGTCGCTCGCACGGTGGGGTCTCCCGAGGTCGCGAGGGTGGTCGTCGGCACGGTCGCCTCTGCGGCGAGGCGCCGTCCCCAGTGGTCGTCGACGCAGACAACGGCAGCCCGCGACCGTTCCTGGGCGAACAGCGACGCCTTCGCGGTGTAGTAGTCCTCCATCGAGGGGTGGAAGTCCAGGTGGTCCTGCGACAGGTTGGTGAACAGGGCCACGTCGTAGACGACGCCGTCGACACGGTGCAGGCGCAGGGCGTGGCTCGACACCTCCATGACGCACGCGTCGATGCCGCGCTCACGCATCAGCCCGAGCAGCGCGTGCAGGTCGGTCGTCTCCGGGGTGGTGCGCACCGACTCGACCCGCTCGTCGCCGATCCGCGTCTCGACGGTGCCGATGAGGCCGGTGCGCTGCCCGTGGGCGCGCAGCCCCGACTCCACCAGGTATGCCGTCGTCGTCTTGCCGTTCGTGCCGGTGATACCGATCATCGTCAGGTCGCGCGAGGGCTGACCGTAGACCTCGGCCGCGACGACGCCCAGCACGCTGCGCGGGTCGTCGGTGACGAGGGTCGGGACGGCCGGCTCGCCGACGAGCGCCAGGCCCTCCGGGTCCGTGAGGACCGCGACCGCCCCGAGGGCCACGGCGTCGGCGACGAAGCGCGCGCCGTGCACGTTGAACCCCGGCAGGGCGGCATACAGGTCACCGGGGCAGACCGTGCGGCTGTCGAGGCTGACGCCGGTCACGCGCACGTCGGCGCCTGCGAAACCGCTCCCGGAGCGGCCCTCGGGCCCCCCGGGCAGGACGGTGCGGACATTGGCAGCGGCGCCCGGCTCGCCCTCGATCCGAGACGTCACGTCGCGAAGGAGCACGCCCGACGTGGCGGGTCGAATGGGGGAAGGTGACACGTCATCCCAACTTACAGGCCGTCCCGCTTGGCCCGGTCATTGCTGATGACGCTGGGGTCGCTGGGCGACAGCGGCTTGGTGGCCCACACATGGTAGTCGAGGGTCGACTTCGGGCTCGGCGGCGCTCCCGTGCGCTCCAGCAGGTAGGTCATCACCTGGTTGAAGACAGGCCCGGCGAGCATGCCGCCGAACATGCCGGCGCTCGGCTTCTGGATGAAGACCGCGACGACGTACTTGGGGTTCTCGGCCGGGGCGAAGCCGATGAACGAGGCGGTGAAGCCGTTGTACCGGCCGAGCTTCTCGTCGTAGCGGTCAGCGGTTCCGGTCTTGCCGGCGACGCGGTACCCCTTGATCCGAGCGGCGCTGGCGGTGCCGTTCTCGCCGGTGACCTCCTCCATCATCCGCGACAGCTTCACGGCGGTGTCCTGCGTGACGACGCGGTAGGGCGTGGTCGGCGTGGAGGGGACGAAGGTCCCTGCGTCGTTGTAGGTGCCCTCGACGAGCGACGGGGGCACTCGAACTCCGCGGTTGGCGATCGTCTGGAACACGCTCGCCTGCTGGATGGCGGTGACTGCGTAGCCCTGCCCGAACAGCACCGTGTAGCGCCGGGTGGAGACCCAGTCCTTGGCCTTGGCCAGCAGTCCGGCGGACTCCCCTGGGAACCCGACAGGCGTCTTCGAGCCCACCCCGAACTTTCGGTAGTACGACTCCATGATCGCCGGCGGGACGCGCTCGCCGATCATCATCGTGCCCATGTTCGACGACTTCGCGAGCACTCCGGTGGCGGTCATGTACTCGGTGCCGTGCGGCTCGTTGTCCTTGAACCGGGTGCCGGCCCGCGGTAGCCGGGACGGCACGATCACCCCGGTGTCAGGCGTGATCACCTTCTGCTCCAGGGCGGCCGCCATCGTCATGAGCTTGCCGGTCGAGCCCGGCTCGAAGGCGTCGTTGAACGCATAGTTGTTGAGGTTCTGCGGCTTGGCGTCGGCGAGGTCGTTCGGGTCGAACGTGGGGTAGCTCGCGGCGGCGCGGATCTTGCCCGTCGCCACCTCGATCACGACCGCGGTGCCGGACTCGGCGCCGACCGCGGTGACCTGCTTGGCGAGGGCGTTCTGCGCGTACCACTGAAGGTCGGCGTCGATGGTCAGCTTGACGTCGTGGCCGTTGACCACAGGCGTGTCCACGCGCTGCGACCCCGGGATGATGTAGCCGTCCCGCGCTCGCTCGGCGATCGTCTTGCCGGGGGTGCCGGCGAGCGTCTTGTCGAGCATCTGCTCGACCCCGGCCGCCCCGCTCTGGTCGGCCGGGCGCACGAAGCCGACGAGCTGGCCGAGGGCCATCGAGGTCGGGTAGACGCGCTGTGCCGTGCGCTCGCCGGTGATCCCGGGAATGCCGAGCGCGCGGATCTCTCGATAGATCGCGGGGTTGACGTCCTTCTTCACCACGACATACCGGGTGTTCGGGCGGGTGAACAGGGTGGTCAGCTGGGTGGCGCTCATGTCGAGAAGCGGGGCGAGGTCGGCAGCGGCCCGCGTGATGCCGACCTTCTGACGGGAGCCGCCGACGTCGACGGTGTACCCCGGGATGATCTTCGGGTCGGCGGCGATCGTGAACCGCTCGACGGAGTCGGCCAGCACCTGCCCGTTCGTGTCGAGGATCTGGCCGCGCATCGCCGGTGTGATCTGCTCGAAGGACCGCTTGTTGAGCGCCGCCGCCTGGGTCGCCGAGGCGTCGAACGCCTGGATCCGGAGCAGCTGCCCGGCGAAGATGGTGAAGACGAACAGGATCGCGACGAACAGGATCCGGGCCCGACGCCGCGGGTTCGCCTTCGAGAGCCGCAGCACCCGCCTGCGTCGCGGCGGCCTCGGCGGGACGGGCCGACTCTTGGGCGCCGGGCCGCGGCCCTGCGGAGCCGGGCCGCGCGTGCCCTGGGCCGCGCGCCCGCTCGTGGCGCGCCCGCTCGTGGTGCGCCCGCTCGCGATGCGTCCAGGCGGGACTCGGTCGTTCGAGGTGCGCCCGCTCGAGGTCCGCCCGTTCGAGGTACGCCCGCTCGCAGGGGCACCCCGTCCGCCTGCGGCCGCGGCGCGTGCGGACGTCGCTGCACGCGCGTTTGAGGCCGCTCCCCGGCCGGACGCAGATCCCTTGCCGGACGCGGGGCTCTTCGCGGACGCGGGTCCACGGCCGCGGCCCGCGTTGCCGGCTCGGGTCGCCGTGGCGTCTCGGCTGGTGGTGCCTCGACTGGTGGTGCCTCGACTGGTGGTGCCTCGACTGGTGGTGTCTCGGCCTGCGGCGCCTCGCCCGGCGGCGCCGGCCTGACCGGATGAAGCCGGGCGACCGGTCGTGCCGGGCCGACCGGGAACCGTGCCACGTCCGGTCGCACCACTGCGGCCGGACGCCCCGGACGGGCCGGTCTTCGGGCCTGTCGATCGCGGCGTCGCGCCCGAGGGGGTCGGCCGCCCTGCGGTGCGTCCCGCGGTCGTGCGTGCGCCCCGGCGGGGGTCGGTGCCTCGCGGCTCGGTCACGGCGTCACCTCGTCGTCGTCGGGGCCGTGCCCGGTCGGGAGGGGGTGGGGGCGGTTGTCGCCGCGGGCGGTGAAGTGGGCTTCGTGGACGGCGTGGCGGTCGCCTGCCCCGTCGCGTGCCCAGTGGCCTGCCCCGTCGGCTGTCCGGTGGCCTGTCCGGTCGGTGTGGCGCCGGGGGTGGGCGGGGCCGTGGGCGTGCCCGTCGCCGTACCAGAAGCGGCCCCCGCGGCCGCAGCCGCGGGCGGGGCCTGCTGGGCCTTGGCCGCCTTCGTGGCCGAGTCGAGCAGCTTCTTGACCTGGGCGGTGACCTTCGATGGCGTCGGGCTGGTCACGATCGGGAACGCGTTGTTCCTCGTGGCCGGCTCCGGCTCTCCGGAGACCGAGCCCGTGCCCAGGTCGATGTACCCCCGCTGGTTCATCCGGACCATCCCGAGCTGGGACGCGCTGAGCGCGAGCGCCCCCGAGGCCGAGGACCGGTCGATCTCCTCCTGCAGGTTGCTCGAGGTGTCGGCGAGGCGCGCCGAGTCCCGCTGGAGGTCGCCGAGGACGAGCGAGCCCTGCGCCAGGGCGGTGTTGAGCAACAGCAGCGCGATGAGCCCGGCGGTGAGCAGGACGATGCAGATCGTGGCGAACGCGCCGTTGCCCGACTGGGCGATCCGCGTCGGGATGACGCGGAGCGGCACGGGGCCCGGCGTGCGCCGTGGGGCGCGCAGCGGTCGTGCCGCAGCGGTCATCTGGCTCATCGGTCGGTTCCCTTCCTGGAGGTGCGGGCTGAATGCGTGGACGTGTCGCGCACCCGCTCGGCCACGCGCAGTCGGGCCGAGGCGGCGCGGGGGTTAGTCGTGACCTCAGCGTCGGAGGGCTCCTCCGCGCCGCGGGTCACGAGCGAGAGGTATGCCGCGTGCTCCGGAAGCTCCACGGGCAGTCCCGGCGGGGTGCTGGAGGTCGCGCCGGCGGTGAACGCGCGCTTGGTCACGCGGTCCTCGAGGGAGTGGTACGACAGCACGGCGATGCGCCCCTGGAGCGCCAGCACGTCGATGGCGGCATCGATAGCGCGACGCCAGACCGCCAGCTCGTCGTTGACCTCGATGCGCAGGGCCTGGAAGGTGCGCTTGGCCGGGTGTCCGCTCTGTCGCTGGGACGCGGCCGGGATCACCCGGCGCAGCAGCTCCACCAGGCGTGCCGAGGTCGTGAACGGCGCCGACTCGCGTTCGCGCACCACGGCATTCGCGATCTTGCGCGCGTACCTCTCCTCGCCGTACTCCCTGAGGATTCGGGTGAGCTCGTCGGCGGTGTACGTGTTGAGCACGTCCGCGGCCGTGAGGCCCGTCGACTGGTCCATGCGCATGTCGAGCGGAGCGTCGACGCGGTACGCGAAGCCGCGGTCGGCCTCGTCGAGCTGGAGCGAGCTGACGCCCAGATCGAACAGGATCCCCTCGACCGACCGCAGGCCCAGGCCGGCCACGACCTCGTCGATGTCGTCGTAGACAGCGTGCACGGGCCGGAAGCGGTCGCCGAAGCGGCTCAGCCGCTCGCCCGCCAGGGTGAGGGCCTCCTGGTCGCGGTCGATGCCCACGACCGTGCACTCCGGGAAGCGCTCGAGGACGCCTTCTGCGTGCCCACCCATCCCGAGCGTGCCATCGACGTGCATCGCTCCCGGACGCTCCAGCGCCGGGGCGAGCAGGTCGAGGATCCGGTCGCGCATGACAGGGACGTGTCGTCCCTGCGCCGGTCCTCGGTCGCTCATCGTGTTGTCCTTCACGCTCGTGATGCTGTGAGTCCTGATGCGCACGTGACGCATGTGACTGGTGTGACTTGGTCGGGGATAGGGGTCTGCCGTGCGGGGTGAAGGTGGAGGGGTTGCCGCCGGTGCTGGACGGTTCGGTCTGGGCTGGTCGGCCGGTCTGGGCGCCGCCTGGTCGTCTGGCACCTGGGGGCTGGTCCCCATCCGCTGCGTCGCCCGCGACGGGGGAAGTCGTCTCGGGAGGGAGCGGCGGCTGGAGGCCGGCACCTAGGTGCGTCGGGTGCTTCGGGTGCGTCGGCTGTCGGTGGCTCGGGGCGGGGTGGCGGTCAGAAGAGGCCCGGGATCACCTCCTCCGCGGTGTCCGCGAAGCTCTGCTCGGTCTGCTCGAGGTAGGTGTTCCAGACCGAGCTGTCCCAGATCTCGAGGCGCGATCCGGCTCCGATGACGGTGACCTCGCGGTCGAGCCCTGCGTACTGACGCAGGTTGGCCGGGATGGTGAACCGCCCCTGCTTGTCGGGGACCTCGTCGGAGGCACCGGAAAGGAAGACACGCATGTAGTCGCGCGCGGCCTTGCTCGTGGTCGGAGCCTGGCGCATCTGCTCGGCAACAGCGACGAACTCGTCCATGGGATAGAGGAAGAGACACCGCTCCTGGCCACGGGTCACGACGAGCCCGCCCGCGAGCCGGTCGCGGTACTTCGCGGGCAGGAACAGCCTGCCCTTCTCGTCGAGCCGGGGCGTGTGCGTCCCGAGAAACATGGTCCGCCACCTCCCCTTGTCGACCCGCGGGCGTCCCCATTCCCTTCCTTGTCGCCCCACGATACTCCACTTTGCTCCACCGTCAACGATATCCGGGCCTCGGCGAGGCCATCTCCGCTGCGTTTGCGCAGGTCAGAGCAGGTGGGGTGAAGTGGAGGGGTTTCGCTCCACCATGGAGCGAACCGGACACACCGGACGGCAACCGGGGCTGTCGCGACCCCGACGTGGACGAGCAACGGGCCTTCCGGCATACGCGGGTGGGGGGTTGTGGAGGCGCCGGACGCCCTGCCGGCCGTCCCAGCTCGCGATCTCACCGAACCGAAACGGTGCGTAGGACGTTGGGGTGGTGGAAAGTGGAACCAGAGCCGTGGGCTGCTGTTGGTCTCCATCCGGTCACGACTGAGTGGTCACTACCGGCACCCGGGGTCCATGGGAGAAGATCACCTGACGGGTCGCGCACCCGCCACGAGCAGGGCTGCGCATTCGACCAGGGGACACGACTAGCGGAGGACAGCGTGACGACGACGGACACCGGGCTCGACACCACGACGGTTGCCGAGGCCGCAGACCTCGCCCTCGTCCACGGCGTGGCAGACCGCCTGATGGAGGCGATGACGAGCGTCATCCAGGGCAAGGCCGACGTGGTGCGAACCACGGTGACGGTGCTCTTCGCGGGGGGCCACCTGCTCATCGAGGACGTGCCGGGAGTCGGCAAGACGATGATGGCCAAGGCGTTGGCCAAGTCGATCGACGCGACGGTGCGGCGCATCCAGTTCACTCCCGACCTGCTGCCGAGCGACGTGACCGGCGTCAGCATCTTCAACCAGGACGCGCGGCGGTTCGAGTTCCGGCCGGGGGCGATCTTCGCCAACGTCGTGGTCGGCGACGAGATCAACCGCGCTTCGCCCAAGACCCAGTCGGCTCTCCTCGAGTCGATGGAGGAGCGGCAGGTCACGGTCGACGGCACGACCTACCCCCTGCAGGCACCCTTCATCGTGATGGCCACGCAGAACCCCATCGAGATGGAGGGCACGTACCCGCTCCCGGAGGCACAGCGCGACCGGTTCATGGCACGGATCTCTATGGGGTACCCCGCGCCGCACGCCGAGCTCGACCTGCTCGAGAGCCATGGGGCCGAGTCGCCGCTGGAGAAGCTGACCGCCGTCACCGACGCCGACACGATCAACCGGGTCGTGCACGCCGTGACAAGGGTCCACGCGAGTCCGGCGGTGCGGCAGTACATCGTCGACCTGGTCAGCCGGTCCAGGTCGACGACTGCTCTCCGCCTCGGGGCTTCGCCCCGGGCGGCGCTGCATCTGCTGCGAGCCGCGCGGGCCCATGCGGCTCTCGACGGGCGCGACCACGTCATCCCCGACGACGTGCAGGTGCTCGCCTCCCCGGTCCTCGCCCACCGGCTCATGCCGTCGAGCGAGACCCAGCTGGCTCGCCGCACCACCGCCGAGGTCGTGGTCGACCTGCTCCGCCAGGTGCCGGTGCCCCCGGCCGCACGCTGACAGGACCGAAGCAATGCGCGCGCTGCGCAGCGTCCTCACGACACGGGGACGCGCGTTCTTCGGCTCCGGGATCGTCCTCGTGCTGGCCGGCATCATCTTCGGGTTCCGCGACCTGACGCGGTTCGGCGTGCTCCTCATCGGGCTGCCGATGGTCTCCGCCGTGCTCGTCCGCACCCGTAAGACGCGGATGCGGATCGAGCGGCACAGCCACCCGGAGCGGATCAGCGTCGGCCAGGACGCCCACGTGACACTCTCCTTCGAGAACGTCTCGACCAACACGACGCCGATCTTCCTGGCCGAGGAACGGCTCGACTACGTCCTCGGTGACCGACCGCGGTTCGTCGTGGGCCGCATCCCGCCAGGCCGGGTGCGGGCCATCGACTACGGCGTCCGGTCGCACGTGCGCGGGCGACACCGTCTCGGTCCGCTCGGTGTCCAGGTGCAGGACCCGTTCGGGCTGGCGAACCGCCATGCCGTCCTCGAAGGCACCACGGACCTCGTCGTCCTGCCCGCTGTGCACCCGCTCTCCTCGAGCCGCCAGCCCAGCTCGGGTGTGGGGTCCGAGGGTGAGCAGGCCCATCTCATCGCGTTGCACGGCGAGGACGACGTGACGATCCGCGAGTACCGCGACGGCGACGACCTGCGGCGGATCCACTGGCCCGCCACGGCCCGCACCGGCGACCTCATGGTCCGCCAGGAGGACCGTCCCGCCCAGCGTCGTGCCATCGTGCTCATCGACCCACGACCCGCCGCCCACGGCGGCACCGGAGTGTCGAGCTCGTTCGAGTGGTCCGTGACTGCCGCGGCATCGGTTGCCGTGCACCTGTGTGAGTCCGGGTATGCCGTCCACCTGGTGTGCGCGGAGACGGTGGACAGCTCGCGCGTCGCCGACACGATGACTGTCGACGAGATCCTGGACGTGCTCGCCGTGACCGAGATGCGTGAGGACACCGGCCAGGACGAGATCCTGCGGGCCGCCCAGTCTCTCGCCTCGACGGGCGGCTTCGTGCTCGCCATCGTCGGGCCGTACGACCGCGACGTCACGTCCCGGGTGGCCAGCCTGCGCCAGCCCGGCACGACCGGCCTCGCGTTCGTCGTCGACTCCCGGTCCTTCGGGACCACCCACGCCGACTACGCCCTCGCCCACGTCGACGCCCTGCGGCTGGCCGGCTGGCGCGCCGTCGCGGTGGAGCGCGACGAGGACATCAGCCACGCGTGGGCCGTGCTCACCGCCGCGACCGTTGGAGGCAGCCGATGACACGCCGCCGCTGGAGGATCACGCTCCTGGCCGCCCTGGCCACGCTGGCGTCGATCTGGCCGATCACGAGCCTGTTCACGGACTCGAGCTGGCTGTCGCAGGCCATTGCCGTGATCGCGCTGGTGGCCATCATCGGCCTCATCATGCGCGGCGCGACCCGCTCCAAGATCCTTGTCGTGGTCGTCCAGGTGCTCGTCGTCGGCTACCTCATCCTCGCCAAGTTCGCCGGAGACACGTTCTTCTTCGTGGTCCCGACCGGCACCACCGCGGAGCTCGCCAACGCCTTCGGGCTGCAGGCCTTGGAGACCATCCAGCGCTACACAGCCCCTGCCCCGCTCAACGAGGGCGTCACCTTCTGTCTCGTCATCGCGGTCGCGCTCGTGGCCATCGCGGTGGACGCGACGGCGGCCACGTGGCGCTCTCCCGCGGCGGCCGGCCTGCCGCTGCTGACGGCATACCTCATCACCGCGGCCAACGGCCAGGAGGCGCTGGCACTGCGCTACTTCATCGTGCCCGTGGCGCTGTGGCTGCTCATGCTGCACACGACTGCGCGGGCATCGTTCGGCCGGTGGGCCACCGCAAGCGCGGCCGAGCACAGCGAGGTCGACGAGGTCGCGCACGACCGCGCTGCCATGCGCTCCTTCTCTGCTGCTGCTTTCAAGCTCGGCGCGGTCGGCGTGCTCATCGCCATGATCGTCCCGGCGGTCGTGCCGCACTTCCCGCCGCGGTACCTTACCGAAGGCCTCGGCCGCACGGCCGGCAGCGGCGGCGAGGGGTCCGTCGGCTTCAACGACACACTCGACCTCGCCCGCAGCCTCACCAACGCCGACCAGACCCCCGTGCTGAGCTACACGACGACAGCGTTCACGCGGCCGCCGTTGCGCGTCCTGGCCACGTCGTACTACTCACGTGGTGCGTGGACGGTGGTGGGGTCAGCAGGTCCCAAGCCCGAAGCCCCGGCGCCCCTACCCCCGCCGTCGAGCCGGCGCGACTACGTCATGTCCGTCACCGACAACACGCTGGCGGCGCCGCACGTCGCGGCACCGTACCCCGTCGTGGCCGTCGCCATGGAGGGCACCGCGTGGTCCATCGACCCGATCACACGCGATGTGCGGGTCGCCCAGCCCGTGAGCAGCTACCGCATCACCTATTCCGATGTCGCCCCCGCCGCACCGCTGCTGCAGCAGGTCGGAGCCCCGGACTCCCCCGACATCACCCCCGACGACCTCTCCATCCCGGACCGCACCCGCGAGTTCATCCAGCAGTGGTCCGACCGGGTCACCGCGGGGAAGACGAACGAGCTCGACAAGGCGATCGCGATCCAGGACCACCTGCGCGACACGTCGATCTACACGTACTCGCTCGACCTCGGCGAGACACTGCGTGACGAGAACGGTCGCCTGCTCGACCCGATCGAGAACTTCGCGAAGACCAAGCGCGGCTACTGTGTCCAGTTCGCGACGGCGATGATCATGATGGCGCGCGCGCAGGGCATCCCCAGCCGGATGGCCATCGGCTTCCTGCCCGGCGTGCGATCCGGTGACAAGTACATCGTCAAGGCCAGCGACGCACACGCGTGGCCCGAGCTGTACTTCCAGGGCTACGGCTGGCTCCGGTTCGAGCCGACCCCCGGCGCCCGCTCCGGCACGCCCCCGCCGTATGCCGTCGCCGGCGCCGGCGCCGGCGCGACCGGCGGTGGGCGGTCCGTCGACGAGACCGCCTCCGGCGGCGCGAACAGCCCGCACGTGACCCGCACGACGAAGGAGAGCGACACCGTCGCCGCCGCGCCCAAGAACATCGTCGAGACGATCGGGTCGGTGTTCAGCGTCCGCAACGTCGTGACCGTGCTCGCGGTGCTCATCGGTCTGCTCGCGGCGTTCATCATGCCGCTCACCGCGTGGTTCATCAGGCTCCGGCGCCGACGCGCGGCAGTGACTCAGCAGGACCTCATCGAGGCCGAGTGGCTCGACCTGACAGCCCACCTGCGCGACCTCGGCCTCAGACCTCCACCGGGATCGACGCTGCGGCAGCTGAGCAACCGGTACGTCCACGACGGCCACCTCGACGAGGCGAACGCCACTGCGATGCAGCGCGTCACAGCGACCCTCGAGAAGGCGCGATACGACCTGCCCGAGCGCACCACACCGCAAGAGGCGATCCGGCTGCACCACGACATCCGGACGATCCGGCGGCAGGTCGGGCGCACCCGTGCGTGGCAGATCCGGCTGCGGTCCTTCCTGTGGCCCGAGGCCGGTGTGACGGTGTGGCGCGACCTGCCGGACCGGTTCCGCCGCAGGGGGTAGGCCATCGAGTGTGGTGGTCGGGCTGCTCGCGTCGGTTCGCGGGTAAGGCCCGGTCAGGCGCGGCTCCAGGTGGCTGACCGGCGCTGACCGAGCAGGTATGCCGCGAGGCCGACCAGCCAGATCGCCGCGGCCGCTGCAGCCTGGGTCGAGACGTCCGGCTCGAGCGGCCAGGCCCACCAGGCGGGTTCGTTCGCACCGTTGACCCCGACCACGGCGACGGCGAGCGCGAAGAGTGCACTGAGGACGGGCCCAAATCCACCGAGCATGGCCGCGCCGAGAAGAGCGAGGCCGTGGTATCCAACGAGCCCGGTCAGCAGCGGCCCGGGTGATGTGTGGCCCATGAGGGCCTGGAACAGGACAGCGGTTGCCACGAGGCCAAGGACGGACCGGGTCATCTCGGGCCGACCGAGATGGTCTGCGACGACTACTCGGCCCGCCGGGCGCGGATGACTCCGCGTCGTCGTCCTGAATGAGGATCGGAGGCCCCAAGACGCGCCGCAGGCCAGGAGCCCATGAAGGGCACCTGGCCTGCGAAGAGTCGAGCGAACTCTTGGGTCTCAGTCGAGGTAGTCGCGCAGCACCTGAGAGCGGCTCGGGTGACGCAGCTTGCTCATCGTCTTGGACTCGATCTGGCGGATCCGCTCACGGGTCACGCCATAAACCTTGCCGATCTCGTCGAGCGTCTTCGGCTGGCCGTCGGTCAGGCCGAACCGCATCGAGACGACACCCGCCTCACGCTCGGACAGCGTGTCGAGCACCGAGTGCAGCTGCTCCTGCAGCAGCGTGAAGCTGACGGCGTCGGCCGGCACGACCGCCTCGGAGTCCTCGATGAGGTCGCCGAACTCGCTGTCGCCGTCCTCGCCGAGCGGCGTGTGCAGGGAGATCGGCTCGCGGCCGTACTTCTGCACCTCGATGACCTTCTCCGGCGTCATGTCGAGCTCCTTCGCGAGCTCCTCCGGAGTGGGCTCCCGACCGAGGTCCTGAAGCATCTGCCGCTGGACCCGGGCCAGCTTGTTGATGACCTCGACCATGTGGACCGGGATGCGGATCGTACGCGCCTGGTCGGCCATCGCGCGCGTGATCGCCTGCCGGATCCACCACGTCGCGTAGGTCGAGAACTTGTAGCCCTTGGTGTAGTCGAACTTCTCGACCGCGCGGATCAGGCCCAGGTTGCCCTCCTGGATGAGGTCGAGGAAGAGCATGCCGCGGCCGGTGTAGCGCTTCGCGAGCGACACGACGAGGCGCAGGTTGGCCTCGAGCAGGTGGTTCTTCGCCTTCTTGCCGTCCTGGGCGATCCACCACAGCTCGCGCTTGAGCTTCATGTCGAACTTCTCGCCGGAGTTGAGCTTCTCCTCCGCGAACAGCCCGGCCTCGATGCGCTTCGCGAGCTCGACCTCCTGCTCGGCGTTGAGCAGCGCCACCTTGCCGATCTGCTTGAGGTAGTCCTTGACCGGGTCGGCGGTCGCGCCAGCGGTGACGACCTGCTGGGCGGGAGCGTCGTCCTCGTCGTCGTCGCGGATGACGAAGCCCGACTCCTCGGACTCCTCCGCCGCGGGAGCGCTCGCTGCAGGCCGGTCCTCGTCGTCGCCTTCCTCGCGGTCCTCTGCCTCCGCCTCGGGCTCCTCCGCCTCTACCGCCTCGTCGGTGACCTCGACGTCCTCGAGCTCACCGTCCGGCGCGTCGTCAGGCTCGGCCTCGCCGGCCTCGACCTCGTCCTCGGCGTCGCCCGTCGCGTCAACCGCATCGGTGGTCTTGGCGGCGGCCTTGGTCGCCGCCTTCTTCGCCGCGGTCTTCCTGACCGCGGGCTTGGCGGCCGCCTTGGCGACGCCGGCGTTCGTCGCGGCCCTCTTGGCGGCAGGCGTTGCCTTCGCTGCCGACTTGGTCGCAGTCTTGCTGACCTCGGCCTCGTCAGCCGCGGCCGCGCTCTTGGTCGCAGGAGCGGCCGTCGCCTTCGCCGTGGTCTTCTTGGCGGCGGCCTTCGTGGGTGCGGTCGTCCGGCTGGTCGCGGTCTTCGTAGCCGCGGCCGTGGTGCTGCGTGCGGTGGCCACTGTGCCTCCCTTGGTCCCAGTGCGGGTCTTCTTCGTGCTGGAGTGCGGCGCGTCGACGACGATCTCGATGTCGTGTGCCTCGAGCGTCGTCAGTACCGGCTTCATCTGCTTCAGGTCGAGGTCGGCCTCGGCCTGGGCGCGCGCGATCTCCGTGCCGGTGATGGTCCCGTTGCTGGTCCCCTTGACCAGGAGCTGCATGATCGCCTCGTGCTGGAACACCTTCGGCAGGGTCTTGGGAGCTCCAGCGGTTGTTGCTTTCGGCACGGATGCAGTCGCCTTTCGTCGCGGGTCTCGTCAGATGATCGCTCCGACTCCGGGCATGCATCATCACAACGAACGAGAATGGGGGTTCGTGCCGGGGGAGCTTGGCCAGTCGGAGTCGATCCCTGAGTCGATCTCTCGGTCGCGCCTCGTGCATTCCGGTACTCCGACATTATAAAGCGCTGTTCGGCATCCGGGCGAACGCACGACGCATCCGCGCGCCCACACATGGCGACGATCGACCGCAACACCGGCTGGACGACGGTTCTCGACCACCCGATCCCAGGGCGCCCTCCCGCGATCTTGGCCCTGGGTCGGCCTCGTCGTGAAAGGGCTCAGAGGGCCTTGACGGCCAGGACGGGACAGCTCGCGTCGAGCAGGATGCGCTGGGCGTTGGAGCCGAGGATCAGCTTGCCGACCGGGCTACGGCGGCGCAGGCCGATGACGATGAAATCGGCGTTCTCCTCCTCAGCGACGCTGATGAGGTCCTCGGCGGGGTCGTTGCCGCGCACGAGCTGGCGCACCTCGTGCTGCAGCCCCTGCTCCTCGAGCATCGCCTGAACGCGTGAGAGCTCGCCCTCGAACATGCTGGCCTCGTCGGCGTCGAAGTCCTTGCCGCCCCGGTGGGAGCTGATGACGACAAGCTTCGTACCTCGAAGGACGCACTCCTCGGCCGCTCGCTTGAGCGCCGCGCGACCTTCCTTGGTTGCGACATAACCAACGACGATGGCCACTTCCCCGGACCTCCTTGGGACGGAAACAACCAGTGCTCGAACCGTACCCGAAATCGGGGTCCGCGGCGCGCGGCGCGGCGGTGCTCGCAGAGTGACTGTGACCAGCCCGCGAGCGACCGCGGAGCCGGCCGCTCCGGCGGCCGCTCATCGACCGAACAGCGGGCTGCTCCGCCTGCTGGTCAGCCAGCCGACCGGGAAAGGGCCTCGGCGACGATCCGGCCGACCTGCTCCTCCTCGATGAGGAAGCCGTCGTGTCCGAAGTCGGACCGGATGTGCCTGCGGTAAGACCGGGGCAGGGCCATATGGAGCTCGTCCGAGAGCCGCGGCGGGTAGAGGCGGTCTGTGTCGACCGAGACCACGGTGCAGTCAGCCGTGACCCTCGCCAGCGCGGCCGCGACCCCACCGCGGTCGCGACCCACGTCGTGGGAGTTCATCGCCTCGGTGAGCACGAGGTAGGAGTTGGCGTCGAACCGTCGCGCAAGCTTGCCGGCGTGGTGGTCGAGGTAGGACTCGACCGCGAAGCGGCCCCGGTCGCCCGCGCGCAGCGGGTCCTCCCCGAGCTGTGCCTCACGGCCGAAGCGCGCGCTCAGCTCGGTCTCCGTGCGGTAGGTGATGTGTGCGATCCGGCGCGCGAGACCAAGCCCGGCCTCCGGACGCCGGGGCGAGTCGTAGTAGTCGCCTTCGGCGAAGTGCGGGTCGTTGCGGATCGCGAGGAGCTGCGGCTGGCACCACGCGATCTGGTCGGCCGTGGCGTATGCCGTCGAGGCCAGCACGATGCACCGCTCGACGATGTCGGGGTAGGTCACCGCCCACTCGATGGCGCGCATCCCGCCCATCGAGCCGCCGACCACGGCCGCGAGCCGGTGCACGCCGAGCGTGTTGAGCAGTGCGCGCTCGGCGGCGACCTGGTCGCGAACGGTGACGTACGGGAAGCGACTCCCCCACGATCGGCCGTCGGTGGAGGTGCTGGACGGACCGGTCGTGCCCTGGCAGCCGCCGAGGACGTTCGCCGCCACGACGAACCACTGAGCGGGGTCGACGGGCCTCCCGGGACCGATGAGGCTGTTCCACCAGCCCGGTGAGAGATGGCCATCACCCGCCTCGCCCACGACGTGACTGTCTCCGGTCAGGGCATGCTCGACAAGGATGACGTTGTCGGCCGCCTCGTTCAGCGTGCCCCAGGTCTCGTAGGCGATCCGGACCTCGGGGATCACTCCCCCGCGCTCGAGCTCGACGGGACCGATGTCGACGAACTGCCGGTTCCCGACCGGGTCGCCCTGGCGCCAGGCCCCGTCCAGCCTGGCGGCGCCATCCACGGTTGCCGATGCGGCCGCCGGCACCACAGCTGGGGCCGTCAACACAGGTGTCGCGGCCCCGGCCGTGTCAGGGCCCGCAGAAGCGACCTGACGCGCGGGACGCCGCGTTCGGACCGGCTGCCGGTCGGTGACTGTCATGGCGGATTGCTCCTAGGTGCTCGCGCTTGCACACACCCGGGACGGGCGTGGCCAGGTCCTCACCCGGGGCACCCCACCGCGAAGGAGGGTTGCCGACCAGCGAGCCGGGGCTTGTCACTGGTGCTCATGACCTTGGACCACCATACGCGAGCGTCCGCCTGCCGTTTACCTCACGGTCCACGACATGGACTCGAAGCCATGTCGTCGGCCAGGGCAGGCGACACGTGCGGAGCGCGCATCCTCGTGCGGCTCCGCGGGCCTCGGGCGAGGCCGCCGAGCCGAGTCACGACGACTCAACGGCGGTCTGGGCCCGCAAGCCACAGATCAGGGCCTCGCGGATGAGCAGGCTGAGGGCGTGGTCAGGCTCGGCCTCGAGGGCCCGATCCGCCGCGATCCCGGCGCGCGCTCCGTCGCCACCCCACCATGCATATGACGCGACCAGGGCAAGCAGCGGCGCCGCGTGTGGCGCCGGAGTCAGGCGACAGACCGCTTCGAGCCGCGCCTGGATCGCCTGAGAGGCGGCGGCCGCACCCCAGTCATCCCAGCCGAGGTCACTCCCCGTGCTGGGTGCCGCCGCGCGGGCCGGCCCCAGCTCCTGGCCGGCTGCCCCGGACCTCGCCCGGCGTTGTCGCCGGCCCCGCTTGCGCTTGCCGCGCCGTGGGCGTCGCACCCTACCGACCCCGGCGGACGGCTCATGGCCGTGGACGGAAGCGCGCGAGCGACCCGGCCCGGGCTGCACCCCCTCGAGCAGGGCAACGCCCGGGTCGATCGGGGACGTGGGCTGCGAGACGGCCTCGACGAGGAGAGCAAGAGACTGTGCCGGGTCTGTGGGCCACGAGTCGAGCAGCGCCGGGTCACACCTGAGCCACGCAAGGATCAGCCCGCGCACCCAGGGGTCGCGCAGTGGTCCGACGATCGTTGGGAGCCGGTCCTCGAGGGCGGCGCCCTCGAGGTCGCCTCGCAGCAGCCCTGCCCACGCCTCCAGCGTCTCCTTCACGAGTCGCTCGAGGGCAGCGAGACGCTCGGCATCGTCCGAGGGAGCTTCGCCCATGCCGTCGCCCCAGTCGTCGTCCCAGGCGTCGTCCCAGGCGTCCCAGCCGTCGCCCCACCCGTCCCAGCCGTCGTCCCAACTGTCAACGGACCCGTCGTCCCAAACGTCGTCCCAAACGTCGTCCCAAACGTCAACGGACTCGTCGTCCCGGCTGTTGTCCCAACCGTCAACAAGGCCCTCGTCCGAACCGTCGCCCAGGCCGACATCCCTGCCACCGTCAGGCTGCCCCGAGACCGCTCCGGACCCGTCTGGGAGACCGCGCCGGTCGCACCGTCCGCCCGCCTCGACGTACCGCTGCTGCCACTGCTCGATCCCGGACGAGATCGGCTCGTGCCGGGCATCGGACTGGTCCAGCGGCCCGAAGACCTGCCACAGGTCGTCGCGACCGCGGAGCGGGGCGTGCCCCAAGGCGACGAAGGAAGCGACCGCGGGCACATCGCTCGGATCAGGCACGGGATGCCCCTCCTCCGGGCAGCAGCCCCTGAGTAGGTCGAACCAGCGGCCATCCCGCACGACCACCCGCTCGCGGACGATGACGCGGTCCGCCTCGATGGCATCACTGAGCGCATCGATCAGTGGGCTGGCTTCACCGGCCTCGTCCTCGAAGCCGACAAGCGCCACAGCTGACGGCTTCTCGCTCAGGAGCACGGCCACCGCCTCGGTCACGGCCTGCTGCAGGCTGCCCTGTCGAGGGTCGTCGTGAGGTAAGTCCAGGCGAGCGACCAGCCCGATCCGCTTGCCGTGGAAGCAGCTGACCACGACGCTCCGTGACGGGTGGAACCCCAGCTGGAACGGGATGATGCTCAACAGGTCGGCAGCACCCGACAACGAGATCTTCGGCATTCCCCGAGCCTGGCGGCCCGGGCGGCACCGCGCCGCCCCTCGGACGACGCCTGTGGACGAAGCAGCGCCTGCGCGAGGGGATGTGGAAAGTCAGCGCTCGAGGCGCTTGCGCACCGACTCCATGACGTAGTCCGTGGCCGCTCCGCGCATGCCTTCGGGCAGGCGCGTGCGCGCCGAGCGACCGCCGCTGGCACCGGTGCCAGCTGTGGCACCGGCGCCAGCCGTGGCACCGGTCGTGCCCGTCGAACCACGCCCAGCCCCTGCATCCGTCCGTCCGGCGCCAGGAGGACCACCTCGGGCCCAGTCGGATCCGCGGGTGCCCGCACCTTCCGCGAGTCCGGGCGCCGCCGCCCCGGTGAAGTCTCGGTCTCGCCGCGGGACGGTCGGTCCTGTCGCGGCGCCGGGGACCGTGGCCGAGGATGCCTCGGACCCCGCCGGCGATGCGTAGCGCGACCAGGCCGCGAGCCCGCGTCGGGTCGAGGCCCTGGGGCGATGCAGGCCCTGGCCGATCTCCCAGGCGATGAAGCGGTCGGTCTCCTCGAAGAACACCTTGATCGCCCACGTGATCACCACGGCGTCGTCGGCCGCTCCGAGAACCGGCAGCAGCGCCTCGGGTATCAGGTCGACCGGCGACGCCACGTAGGCCACGGCCCCGGCGACGAGGCCGAGCTTGCCGAGGGTCACGCCGGCATACCTGCGTTCGACCGTCGCTCGCACGAGGCGGGGCACGGCCTGCGCGCGCTCGGTGAGCGACGGCGAGCCCGGGCGCGTCGACGCGCGCACGACGGAGGCGACGGTCGCTGCCAGCTTGATTCGCGAGGCGGTCTTCATGCCCGACCCAACGACCGACGGTGCGAGCGGATTCCCATGAGCCCAGACCTCATGCGTGCCCGAACGGGACGACGGGCGGGAACTCGTTGGCGGCCTGCCGCCCGATCCGGTTGAGGAGGTAGACGTCGATCGTCGCGCCGACGACCCCGCCGATGACAGGCAGGAGGCGGCCGAGACGGGCGAAGGTGCTCTGGCTGATCCGGCCGAGCAGCCGGAACCCGATGGCCTTGTTGAGGACCATCAGCGCGGGAGCGGGCAAGCGGTCGGTGGCGAGCGCCGAGAGCTTGCCGGTGCCGGCCTGCAGCCCCGCCCTCTTGAGCAGGTCGTTGCGGTCCGCGCCGACCAGCGTGAGCAGGATCGCCGAGCGGATCTCGGGCTGGTCGATGTCGTAGCCGCGGACCCTCGCGGTCGCCGCGGTCAAGCGCGTGGCCACGAGATAGAACTCGAGCACGTTGGCGGGCAAGGAGATCGGCATCGTGAAGAAGCCACCGAGCCCAGTGACGAAGCCGCCCACCGCGCCGATCTGGCGGTGGTCGTGCCGGATGATCTTGAGCGCCTGCTCCGTGTCGCCGCGCGCATGCTTGAGGGCCGTCGCTGCGACCTGGTGCGCCGAGTCGAACGGCCCCTTGCCGTCGATCCCGACGTCGGCCAGCCGCTCGACGAGACGGGTGGCAGCAGCGGTCAGACCTCCTTGGGACGAGCCCTTCGCACGAACCTGCGCGGTCTCCTCAGCCAGCTTGCGGGCCTCCTCGGCCGCGGCATCCGATGCCTTGACCGCCGCGTTGCTGTCCCCGAACATGCCCACCGGCTCCACCCCTTGCACGAAGTCGCGTCATCGGGCCGACGAACGGCCACCACGTCACCGTATGCCGGATGCCCGGCCCGTGGCAGCGGAAGCCATCGACGATGTCGGCCAATCCTCCCCGGCGCCCCGCTTCACGAGGCTGCCGCCCTCCCGCAGCACACCGTCGGACGGCTCTCGTAAGGTCGGGGCATGGGCGAAAGGATCCTCGGCGCCAGCCTCGATGGCCTCCGGCGCGACCGAACGTCGGTGAAGTGGCGGCGCTACGGCCCGGACGTGATCCCGCTGTGGATCGCCGAGATGGACTCCGCGCCCTGCCCTGCTGTGGTCGACGCGGTGTCCGCGGCAGTGCGCAGGGGTGACACGGGCTACGCCATGACCGACGCGTATGCCGCTGCGCTCGCCTCGTTCGCGGAGGCGGAGTGGAGCTGGACCTTCGACCCGACGACGACGACGCGCGTCGCCGACGTGCTCACCGGCATCACCCACCTGCTCGGCCTGTTCACCGATGTCGGCGGACCGGTCATCGTCAGCCCGCCGGTGTACAACGCCTTCTACGAGGTGGTCGAGGCAGCTGGCCGGCGAGTCGTGGAGGCGCCGCTCGACGCAGCCGGCCGACTCGACATCGACTGTCTCGCAAAGACCTTCGCCGACCTGACCGCGCGGTCCGAGCGTGCGGCATACCTGCTGTCCAACCCGCACAACCCGCTCGGCACTGTGCACTCCCCCGACGAGCTTCAGGCCCTGGCAGAGCTCGCCGACGAACACTCGGTGCAGGTCATCTCCGACGAGATCCACGGGGCGCTCGTCTTCTCGACGAGCACCTTCACGCCGTACCTCACCGTCCCGGGCGCGGAGCGCGGCGTCACGGTGACCTCCGCGTCGAAGGCATGGAACCTTGCCGGCCTCAAGGCTGGAGTGCTCGTGCCCGGCGAGCGCGCTGTCGACGACCTGCGCCGGCTGCACATGTTCGTCACGTTCGGGGCCAGCCATATAGGCGTCATCGCCCAGACGGCCGCCTACTCCGACGGCCGCGACTGGGTGCACCGGCTGGTCGCGGAGCTGGACGCCAACCGTCGGCTCCTCGGCGAGCTCGTTGAGACCGAGCTGCCCGGCGCCGAGCTGACGATGCCCGAGGCGACCTATCTCGCCTGGCTGGACCTCCGGCCGCTCGGACTGGGCGACCATCCGGGCACGGAGCTCGTGGAGCGTGCCGGGGTGGCCCTCTCCGACGGACCGATGTACGGCTCCGGCGGTGCCGGGCACGCCCGGCTCAACTACGCGACGTCACCTGAGATCCTTCGCGAGGCTGTGACGCGGATCGCGAGATCCCTTGAGTGACAAGGCGTCTGGCCCGCCGCTCGCCGCGCTGGTCGCTGGGCCCGACGAGGTCTGTGCCCTGGGCGCGGGTGTCGAGGAGACGGCCCCACGCGAGCGACTTGCCCAGCTCGTCACCGATCTCGACCGGCGGGTCTCGCCACGCTGGGTCGTCTGGGCGGCGGGATCGGCCCTGCGAGAGGTCGTGCGCGCAGGCGTCGATGTCTCCCGGTCGTGGGACCTCGCCGAGGCGCACCGGATCATCCACGGCGGCTGGTGGGCCACGCCCGGACACGTGGTTGCGGGGTGCCGAGGACTCCCGGAGGCGGACGTGCCGACACCCCGGGCCCATCGGCTGAGCGGCTTCGACGGCGACCTCTTCGACGTCGCGGAGCGCGACGACACCTCGTTGTACACCCCCGAGGGACACCTGAGACCTGACGCTGCAGCGTGGGCAACGGACGCCACCCGCCTCCGCGAGCTCGCACAGCTCGCATTGGAATGCCAAGCGGCACAGGCCAGTTCGCTGGCGTCGACCAGTGGGACCGATGCCGCCCGAGCGCAGCGCACAGTCTGGTCCGAGTCCGCGGCCGCGGTGCTGTGTCTCGAGCTGGAACGGGACGGCCTCCCTGTCGACCGCGCTGCGGCGGAGGACTTCATCGCGCTCTCCGCGGGCCCGCGCCCGGTCGACGACACCGACGCAGCCCGCATCCGGGCGGCACGTGACCGCGACGTGCTGCGCCACGCTCCCGGCCGCGAGCGGACTGACCTGCGCAACCCAAGCCAGGTGCGCGAGCTGCTTCAGTCCGTGGGTGTCGAGGTTCCCAACACCAGGGCCTTCGTGCTGGAGCCGTACCGCCAGACTCATCCTCTCGTCGACGCCCTGCTCCGCTGGCGCAAGGACGAGCGGATCGCCACGACCTACGGCTACCGGTGGCTGGACGAGTGCGTGGGCACCGACGACCGGCTGCGAGGAGAGTGGACCGCCTGCGACGGCGCCGCCGGCCGGATGACCGCGGGGAACGGCCTGCACAACCTGCCCGCACCGCTGCGGGCCGCCGTGCGCGCCGCCCCGGGTCACGTCTTCGTGCGGGCGGACCTCGGCCAGATCGAGCCGCGCGTGCTCGCGGTGGTCAGTGCCGACCGGGCGTTCGCAGAAGCCACCCGCAGCGACGACCTCTATGCGCCCGTTGCGGCCAAGCTCGGGGCAGACCGGCCCACCGCGAAGGTTGCGGTCCTTGCCGCGATGTACGGCCAGCGCTCGGGTCCTGCTGGCGAGGCCCTGAAGGACCTCGAGCGCGCGTACCCCGTCGCGATGGGACTGCTCGACCGCGCGTACGCAGACGGCGTGGCGCGCCGCCCGGTCCGCACCTACGGCGGCCGGCTCATCCGCTTCGGATCCGCACCGCCCCAGCCGAGCGGCCCGGAGGCTCTGACCAGCCCGATGGCGCAGGACAGCTCACCCGGAACGCCGCGGGACGGCATACCCGAGGCCATGTCGGAGTGGTCGGGCGCCGAGGGGGCACGGGGCCGCTATGCACGCAACGCGATCATCCAGGGATCCGCGGCCGAGCTGTTCAAGGCCTGGGCGGCCACCGTCCGCCACGCCGTCCGGCCGCTCGGCGGGCAGATCGTGCTGTGTCTGCACGACGAGCTGCTGGTGCACGTGCCCGAGAATCAGGCGGGCGCGGCGGTGGCCGCGGTGGAGCGGTCACTCACGAGTGCGTCCCGCACCTGGGCCGGCACGGACCAGGTGCGGTTCGTCGCCGACACGTCGGTCGTGCGACGGTGGAGCGACGCCAAGGCCTGAGGTCCGAGCCACCCTCGGCGCGGCGATCTGAGGCGACGCTTCGCGTCCTCCTCACGAGGCCCGGTCAGGCCTGGGGACCGCTCGCGGGGTCGCCGCCGGACGCGTGGCCGTCGGAGTCGGTGCCGTCCGTACCGTCAGGGCCGTCCGACCCGTCCCCGAAGGATCGGTCCGAGCCACCACGGTCGTCCTCCGTCACGTCCTTGAGGAAGGCCTCGAACTCCGCCCCGATCTCGTCGGCCGTCGGCAGGTCCGTGAGGTCCGTGGCGAGCAGGCTGGGCTGCCGGCGGCCCTCGAGGAAGGTGTCGTACTGCTGCTCGAGCGCCCTGACCACGGCCGTGATCTCGTCGGACTCCTCCATCTGGCGGGTGATCTCGGCCCGGTTGAGCCCGGCAGTCGCGGCAAGCTCACGCAGGTCGAGGTCGAGCCCCGTCGCTGCACGCACGCGCTCCAGCCCGAGCAGGGCAGCGTCGGCGTACTCGCTCTGGCCGAGGTAGTGCGGCACATGCACGGCGAAGCCGATCGCGTCATGCCCCGACTCGCCGAGCCGGAGCTCGAGCAGGGACGAGAAGCTTGCCGGCACCTGCACCTGCCCGAAGGCCGGCTCGTTGACCGTGAGCAGCCGCGGGTTGGTGCCGTGAGCCGTGACCCCGAGCGGGCGCGTGTGTGGCACAGCCATGGGGATGCCGTGGACGCTGACAGTGAGGCTGACGCCGAACCCCTTGATGAGCGCGGTGACCGCCTCGACCATCCGGGCCCACTGGTAGTCCGGCTCGGGACCGACAAGCAGCAGGAAGGGCACGCCTTCGCGATCGACGACTCGGTGCAGCAGCAGGCTGGGGTCGTCGTAGCTGGCCCAGTGGTCGCGGTCGAACACCATGATCGGGCGCCGCCCGCGGTAGTCGAGGAGCTGGTCGACGTCGAACGACGCGATGACCCGCGACTCGTGCGCCTCCAGCATCTGCTCGGCCATCAGCCGCTGCGTGTGGCCGGCGTCGATGAATCCGCCGAGGGCAACCACGAGCACCGAGGCCTGCATCTCCTGCAGCATGCTCGGTGACGTGTCGCTCTCGAACTGGAAGAGCTCAGTCGGGTCCTGCACGGTTTGGCCTTTCGTCTCTCGCGGTTGAGTTGGTCAACGCCCGGCAGCACCCCATGATTCCCTGCCGGCCCGCCGAGGACCCCTTGCCGCGCGGTCAGCGCAGGATCCGCGCGATCGCCTTGAGGATGCGCTGCGGGGAGACGGAGTATGCCGTCCCGATCGACTGCGCGAACAGCGAGACCCGCAGCTCCTCGATCATCCAGCCGATCTCGACGACCTCTGCGGACCCACGTTGTGCCGGGCGGAGCGACTCGAGCAGGTCTGCGTAGCGTCCCTCGACGAGATCCACCTGCTCGAGGGCCTGGGTGTCTCGCGCGAGGTTCTCCGGCGCCCTGTCGAGACGGTGCATGATCGCGCGGAGGTAGCGGTCGAGGTCGGGCAGCCTCGTGAACCCGGTGTCGGCGACGAACCCGGGCCGCACCAGCTCACGCAGCTGGGCCCGCACATCGGCCAGCATCGGCCGGATCGCCTGGCTCGCCGACCGGTCGAGCTCGGCGAGCCGGTTGGTCAGGGTGAGGTGCTTGGCGAGGATCGGCTCGACGAGGCCGACGACCTGCACGACCTTGGCGGTGGTATGGGTGCGAACGGCCGTCAGGGTCCACTCGAAGTCCTCGCGCGCCCGGATCGTGTGGTCGACCCGCCCGGCGACGGCATCCTCGCTGATGGCGTCGACCGCGGCTGCGAGGCAGTCGTCCAGGAGTGCCGGCACGCTGCCGTGCGGGTTGTGGCCGAGTGCGAGCTTCTGGGTGTTCGTGAGCCGAGCGAGGATCTGGCGCCACGGTGGGGTGATACCGAGCAGCAGCAGTCGGCGAACGGCCAGCCGATGCTCGGCCTCGGCCTCCGGGCGGGTCGGGAGCACCCGCAGGTCGACGGCCGAGCCCGTGTCGACGAGCGCGGGGAAGCCGTGCACGCCCGACGCGCTCTCGAAGGTCTCGGCCACACCTTCGTCCGGGAACGACGTGAGTCCCGTGCGCTCGATGTCCGAGCCGGCCCGCCGCACCTGCCGGCGCAGCTGCGGGGTCGCCCGGTCACGGACGTCCTCGAGGTCCTTGCCGGCCGCCACCGGCCGGCCGTCCGGCCCGTCGACGCTGAAGGTCACGGTGAGGTGACTCGGCACCCGAGCCCAGTCGAAGTCGTCTGCGGCCACAGCGACCCCCGCCCGTCGGCGCAGCGCGGTCGCCAGTGCGGGCAGCAGCGGCCCTGACCCCGGGTCGAGGTCCGGCAGGACCGCCCGCGCATGGTCCGGCGCCGGCACGATGTTGCGCCGGATCCCCTTCGGCAGGGACCGGATCAACGCGGTCACGAGCTCCTCACGAAAGCCGGGCACCTGCCAGTCGAAGCCGTCGGAGGTGACCTGGTTGAGCCGGTCCACCGGGATGTGCACCGTGACACCGTCGAGCTCGGCACCCGGCTCGAACTGGTACGTCACGGGCAGCACGTTCTCGCCCTGGGTCCAGGTCGTCGGGTGGTCCGCGTCGGCGATGCTGCCTGCGGTGTCCCGTAGGAGCAGGTGCTCGGTGAATGTGAGCAGGTCAGGCTGCTCCCGCCGTGCCTTCTTCCACCAGGTGTCGAAGTGACGCCCCGAGACGACCTCGGCCGGGACCCGCTTGTCGTAGAACGCGACCAGCGCGCTGTCGTCGACGACGATGTCGCGTCGCCTGGTCCGCGCCTCGAGCTCGCCGAGCCGCTCGACCAGCGCGGCGTTGTCGCGCAGGAATCGGTGCTCGGTGTTCCAGTCGCCCTCCACGAGCGCGTTCCGGATGAACAGGTCCCGGGCCAGCTCAGCGTCGACCCGACCCAGACCCACGACGCGTCCGACCACGAGCGGGACGCCATAGAGCGTCACCCGTTCGGTTGCCACGGCCGAGCCCCGTCGTGCCGACCAGCGGGGTTCGCTGTACTGCCGCTTGACCAGGTGCGCGCCGAGCTGCTCGGCCCACTCCGGCTCGATGCGGGCGTTGACCCGGGCCCACAGGCGCGTGGTCTCCACGAGCTCCTCGGCCATGACGAACTGTGGCTGCTTGCGGAACAGCGCCGACCCGGGACTGATGCCGAAACGGGCACCTCGCGCGCCGGCATACTCACGCTTCTGCTCGTCACGGACGCCCACGTGCGACAGCAGTCCGGACAGCAGCGACTGGTGGATGGCGTCGGTGTCGGGCTCGCCGTGCACGCTCCCCCGGGTCACGTCGAGGCCCGCCTGCTTCGCGGCCTGCTTGACCTGCGTATGGAGGTCCTGCCATTCCCGCACCCGGAGGTAGTGGAGGAACTCGGCCTTGCACATCCGGCGGAATGCGCTGGAGCTCAGGGCCTTCTGTTGCTCGCGGAGGTACGACCACAGGTTGAGCCACGATACGAAGTCGCTCGTCTCGTCAGCGAACCGCTTGTGGGCGGCGTTGGCCAGCTCCTGCTTCTCCAGGGGGCGCTCGCGTGGGTCCTGGATCGACAGTGCCGCGACGATGACGAGCACCTCGCGCAGCACGCCCCGCTTGTCGGCCTCGAGGACCATGCGGGCGTGTCGCGGGTCGATAGGCAGCGACGCGATCGTGCGGCCGTATGCCGTCAGGCGGCGTCCCGGACGTCGCCGACCCCGCCCGCCGGGCCCGCTTGCGTCTCCGGAGTCCTCCTCGGAGTCGGGCGCGAAGGCCTGGAGCTCCTCGAGGAGGCGGACCCCGTCGGTGATCTGGCGTGAGTCCGGCGCGTCGACGAAGGGGAAGCGCGCGATGTCGCCGAGCCCGAGAGAGGTCATCTGGAGGATGACCGAGGCGAGGTTCGTCCGCAGGACCTCGGGGTCGGTGAACTCTGGCCGGCTGTCGTAGTCGAGCTCGCTGTACAGCCTGATCGCGACACCCTCGGACACGCGGCCGCAGCGGCCCGAACGCTGGTTCGCGCTCGCCTGGCTGACCGGCTCGATGGGCAGCCGCTGCACCTTGGTGCGCTGGCTGTAGCGCGAGATCCGTGCCGTGCCGGTGTCGATCACGTACCGGATCCCGGGGACGGTCAGCGAGGTCTCGGCCACGTTCGTGGCCAAGATGATCCGGCGTCCCGTGTGCGCCTGGAAGACCCGGTGCTGCTCCGCCGCGGACAGGCGCGCGAAGAGCGGCACGACCTCGGTGACCGGCAGCTTCATCCCGTTCAGCGCGTCGGCCGCGTCGCGGATCTCGCGCTCACCCGAGAGGAACACGAGGATGTCGGACGACGAGCCCGTGTGTCGCTCGGTCCACAGCTCCTCGACGGCTTCGCAGATGCCGGTGATCATGTCCTTCTCGTCGTCCTGCGGACGATCCGGGTCGACCAGGGGGCGGTAGCGGATCTCGACCGGGTAGGTGCGACCCGATACCTCGACGATCGGAGCCGGCTCCCCCGTCCTGGGGTCGGCGAAGTGGGCCGCGAACTTCTCGGGGTCGATCGTGGCCGAGGTGATGACGACCTTGAGGTCGGGTCGGCGAGGGAGCAGCTGCTTGAGATAGCCGAGGATGAAGTCGATGTTGAGGCTCCGCTCGTGGGCCTCGTCGATGATGATCGTGTCGTAGCGGCGCAGGTCGCGGTCGCGCTGCAGCTCCGCCAGGAGGATGCCGTCGGTCATCACCTTGACGAGCGTGTCGCGGCTCGACTGGTCCGTGAAGCGCACCTGGTACCCGACCGCGCTGCCCAGCTCGACCCCGAGCTCCTCCGCGAGCCGCTCGGCAACGGCTCGCGCGGCGATCCGCCGCGGCTGAGTGTGCCCGATCGTGCCGTCGAGCCCCCGGCCGAGCTCGAGGCAGATCTTGGGGATCTGGGTCGTCTTGCCCGACCCGGTCTCGCCTGCGATGACGACGACCTGGTGGTCCCGGATCGCGGCAGCGATGTCGTCGCGGCGGTCGACGACCGGCAGATGCTCGGGGTAGGTGATCTCGGGAACCGTGGCGGCCCGAGCGGAACGGCGTGCTTCACGCTGCTCGGGGGTGAGCGGCATACGTCCCGACCGGCCCGCCTGGGTGGCCTGCCTCTGGCCCTGCGCGCCGTTCCCGCCCGGCCGGCGGCGGCCACCGCGCCTGCGAGGCTGCCGCGACGTCGGGGTCGCGGTGGGAGGCTCGTCGGGCATGCCCGTCAGGATAGGCGTGCCCTCCATCGCCGACCGAACCGATATTCGACGTCGGGCGGTCTGGCGCCCGGCGCTCAGATGTCGGCTGCGTCGGCGGTCGCCCGGGCAGCCTTGCGCCGCTTGTTGATCGCGATCCGCAACGCCATGGCCCGCGCGAACGCGAAGTGCCAGAAGCGGCTGATGACCAGCTCGCGCTCGCCGACCATCTCGACGACGTCGGCACCCGCACCGAGCTTGAACAGCAACAGACCGGTGAGCGGGCTCGTCGCGCCGAGGGACGTGTTGAAGCCCCTGAGGTCATACGCATCACAGCCAGCGTCCGCAGCATCCTGAATCGCCTGCCACTGCAGCGCGTTGGAGGCGCGGGCGTCGCGGTTGCGCTCGGTCGAGCCCCCGTAGAGGTAGGAGAAGGTTCTGCCGAACCGGATCATCAGTGCCGAGGCGAGCACGTCGCCGTCGATGTGCGCCTCGTAGAACCTGGCCCAGACCTGGCCGTCCTGCGCCGAGAAGGACCGTGCCATGAGGTCGAAGTAGGCCTTGGGCCGCGGGAGGAAGTTGTCACGTTCCGCGGACTCGACGTAGAGCGCGTGGAAGGTGTCCAGACCCTCCGGGCCCACGGCGCGCACCTGCACCCCGGCCTTCGCAGCCTTCTTGACGTTGCGTCGCCACTGCTGGTTCATCGAGGACAGCAGCTCGTCCTTGGTGCGGCCCCGGAGATCGACGATGCACAGCAGGCGTGGCTGCCCGACCGCGACGCCGTCGGCACCGAGCGGCAGCCATTGGTTCGCGTCCAGATGCGCCTCCAGGCGTCGGGCGACGGGGTTGTCGACCGCTGGCGGCAGCGTGGTGAAGCTGAGCAGTCCACCCTCCGCGACCTGCTTCTTGACCGGCTCGCGGTCCCACACCCGCGACGCCACCGGGAAGCCGAGGCGCAGCGCGAAGGCGCCGGAAGAGCGAGCCCACGTCACGAGCGGGTCGAGCCAGGCGGACGGGGCGTCGGCGACGCCGGCCCACGGCAGCCCCGGGCCCTCGGGGAGGTAGGCGTAGGTGCGCCGCAGGCGAGGAATGGTCCGCGACAGCACCGTGCCGGCGCCGACCCGCGCACCCGAGGCGTCGAACCACCCGAGGTGGGTCGCCCGCCAGCCCTGCTTCGCCCGCGCCCAGGCCGGGGTCTGTAGGAAGCTCCCGCCGACCTCGAGCAGGGTCTCGACGGCCTCGTCGCCGGTGATCGGCCGGACCGTCAGCGGGCCCGCGATCGTCGGCGCAGCGGTGGCAGGGGTCGGCTCAGTCATGGCCGAAACCTTATCGGCGCTGCTCACCCGGCCGAGCGCGCCGGGTCTGGCGGGGTGGCCGCGTCCGCACGCGCGGTGGTGTGGTGGATCCACCAGAGGCCGACGATGGGCAGCAGCAGCGGGACGTAGCCGTAGCCCGAGCCGAAGTGCGACCACACCGTCTTGTCGGGGAACGCCGACGGGACTGCATACGAGATGACCCCGACGACGAGGACGCCGACGAGCTCGACGGTCAGGGCGATCCGCGCCAGCCGTACCGAGGCACGGTCGCCGCGAGCGAGGCCGATCGTGGCCACGATGTAGATGACGGCGGCCACCGCCGAGAGGATGTAGGACACCGGAGCGCGGTGGTAGTACTCGGTGATCTGCAGGATCGAGCGGCCTGTCGCGGCCAGGGCCAGCAGGCCGTAGACGGCCACCAGGAGCCGGCCGAAGCCGTGACCGGTGTGCGGCTGCTCCGGCTGCTCCGGCTGCTCCGGCTGCTCCGGCTGCTCCGGCTGCTCCGGCTGCTCCGGCTGCTCCGGCTGCTCCGGCTGCTCCGGCTGCTCCGGCTGCTCCGGCTGCTCCGGCTGCTCCGGCTGCTCCGGCTGCTCCGGCTGCTCCGGCTGCTCCGGCTGCTCCGGCTGCTCCGGCTGCTCCGGCTGCTCCGGCTGCTCCGGCTGCTCCGGCTGCTCCGGCTGCTCCGGCTGCTCCGGCTGCTCCGGCTGCTCCGGCTGCTCCGGCTGCTCCGGCTGCTCCGGCTGCTCCGGCTGCTCCGGCTGCTCCGGCTGCTCCGGCTGCTCCGGCTGCTCCGGCTGCTCCGGCTGCTCCGGCTGCTCCGGCTGCTCCGGCTGCTCCGGCTGCTCCGGCTGCTCCGGCTGCTCCGGCTGCTCCGGCTGCTCCGGCTGCTCCGGCTGCTCCGGCTGCTCCGGCTGCTCCGGCTGCTCCGGCTGCTGGGCGGGCTCACGGCGCCGCTCGGGACGTGACGCGGCGTCAGACATTGGTGCTCCAGACCTGCTGAAGGCGGGCAACCAGGATCGCCACGACGACCGCGCCGCCGAGGACGACTGCCATGGCCCACTGCGTCTTCTCCTTGATCGCGATGAACAGCGCCGCCGGGACGACGACGAGCACGGTGAAGAGGTACGCGATGAAGGTCGCTCGCTCCGCCCCGTCCGCGATGGCCGACGACCTGGAGAGTCCGACGACGAGCTGGACGACCAGGGCCACCTCGAGCGCGCCACCGGTCAGGATCAGCGGGTCGTCGACAAGCCGCTTGCGCAGCAGGTGGTGTGCGGCGATGAGCCCGAAGACGGCGCAGCCCACGAGCAGCACGATGGTGAGCGGTTGAAGCACGCGCGGAAGCCTACTTGGTCGGCGTGGGAGCGGCTGACGCACGGCGTGGTGGGCGGCCGTGCACAGGCGTGACGGCAACTCGCTGTAGTTTGCTGCTCACGCCTGGTGTCCTTTCGGGTGCCGTCGGGCATGCGCGACTGCTGCCCGGCGCCCATGACGTCTGCCAGGTCCCAAACCCGACAGCTGCCCGTCCGGCAGCCCAGGTATGCCGCCCAGCGAGGAGCACCGTTGTCCATCCGCCCGATCGCCGTCGACCGAGCCGCCGGGGTCCTGCTCGGCCTGGCCTGTGGCGACGCACTCGGGGTGCCCTACGAGATGTCCGCGCCACCAGTCGGCGAAGCGGTCATGAAGGGGGGAGGCCTCGGGCCCTACCAGCCGGGCGAGTGGAGCGACGACACCCAGATGACGCTGTGCGTGGCCCTGGTGGCGGCCCAGGGAGTGGACCTCGCGTCGCCGTCCGCACTCGACGCGGTCGCCGACGCCTTCACCGCCTGGCTCGACCGAGGGGCCACGGACGTCGGCATCCAGACGCGAACGGTGCTCACCGAGGCGAGGCAGCTGCCTGGCTCGTCCCATGAGCGCCTGACGGCGGCCAGCAAGGCGCTGCACGCGCGCACCGGCCTCACCGCCGGCAACGGCGCCCTGATGCGGACCTCGATCGTCGGGATCTCGACCCTCGACGACCGCGAGGGCACCGCTCGAGCCGCGCGTGCGGTGGCCGAGCTCACGCACGCCGACCCGCTGGCCGGCGACTCTGCTGTGCTGTGGTCCGAGGCGATCCGGGTTGCGGTCACCGAGGGCCGTCTCGACCTCACTGCCGGTCTCGACCTCGTGAGCCAGTGCCACACGGGCCGCTGGGGCGACTGGATCGAGGCGGCCACGGGAGCCGACCCGGGCGGGTTCGGCGACAACGGATACACCGTGACGGCGTTGCAGGACGCCTGGGCTGCGATCACCTCGACCGACCGGGGTGACGGCTCGGCGATGCACCTGCAGCGCGGGCTCCAGGCGGCGGTGCGAGCCGGACACGACACGGACACCGTTGCAGCGATTGCCGGCTCGCTCCTCGGCGCTCGCTACGGCGCCTCCGCGGTGCCGACCCAGTGGCGCCGCATGGTGCACGGCTGGCCGGGCCTACGGGCCCACGACCTCGTCGAGATCGCCGTGTCGGCGTCCTTGCGGGGGCGCCGCGTTGGCGAATGGCCCAGCGTCGAGACGATGGCCGACCCGTCGATCCCGGCGACCGGCGTCCCCCACCCGATCGACCCCGACATCATCCTGGGCACCATCACCGACCTCGCACGTGTGAGTGAGCTCGACGTGCAGGCCGTGGTCTCGCTCTGTCCGCTCGGGCTTCGGGACATCCCGGCCGAAGGCATGTCGGCACGTGACCACATCGAGTTCTGGATCAACGAGGACGACGAGGAGGAGTCGAACCCGCATCTCGACTTCATCCTCGACGACGCCTCGTCGGCGCTGCGACAGTTCCGGGCCGAGGGCAAGCGGGTGCTCGTCCACTGCCACTTCGGCGGTCAGCGCACCCCTGCCGTCGCGCTCCGGTATGCCGTCGACCTGGGGATCGCTCCCGAGCTGGCCGAGCGGTCGATCCGCGCCGCGATGCCCGGCATCCGCGGCGAAGGACGCCTCTGGCACGTGGCCGCGCACGGCGCCTGAACAGCGGGGCTAGACGAGCTTGGCCTCGTCGACGAATCGGCACAGGGCGTTGACTGCGCGCAGCTCCTCAGGCGTGTGGACCGCGGCGTCCATGAGCAGCGGGCTCCCGACGACGACGGCCATCGCCTTGGCCCGTGAGATCGCGACGTTGAGCCGGTGCAGGTCATAGAGGAAGGACACGCCGCGCGGCGCGGCCGAGGCGGTCGTGCTCGCCATCGAGTAGATGACGACGGCGCCCTGCTGGCCCTGGAACTTGTCGACGGTGCCGATGCGGCTGCCCTCGGGCAAGGCCCTGGCCAAGGTCGCGACCTGGGCGTTGTACGGGGCGACGACGAGGATGTCGTCGAGGCCGACAGGTGCGGTCACGCCCGCGGCAGAGGTCCAGGTGCCCTGGATCAGGTCGGCCACCAGGTCGCGGACGACCACCGCCTCGTCGTCGCTCGACTGGTCGGAAACCATGGCGTGCTCGACGGGCGCCCAGCGCAGGCCGCTGCCCGACAGAGCTCCCGGCGCCTCGACACCGAGCCGCCCGCGGTCCGGGGCGGACTCGAGCAGACCTTCATAGGCGAGCTCTGAGACGAACGCCGTGAGGCTGGGGTGCATCCGGTACGTGCGGTCGAGGAAGATGCCTCGGTCGGCCGGGATCACGTCGTGGACGTCGTCGCCCTCGATGCGGAGGTGATCGAGGGCGGAGACCCCGGAGCCATAGGGGTGCACGGCCTTCGTCGGCTGGGTCAGCTGCTGCGGATCTCCAAGCAGGACAAGGGACCTCGCCGCCGATGACACCGCCACCGCGTTGGCGAGCGAGAACTGCCCCGCCTCGTCGATCACCAGCACGTCGACCGAGTCCTGCAGGTCCTCGCGCGACCACAGCCAGGCGGTGCCACCCACGAGGGTCGCCTCACCGGACCGGAGAGCCTCGACGATCGCGCCATTGTCTTTCGTGTGCCGGATCAGGGTGTTCGGGTCGTCGGGCTCCTCACCCTCCTCGGCGTTCGTGCCGTCCTTGTGCCACGCGGGTCGGGCGACCTCGTCGAGCAGGTTGAGCACGACCGCGTGGGACTGGGCCGTGACGCCGACACGCAGACCGGCGTCGAGCAGCTCGCGAACCAGCGCCGACCCCGCGAAGGTCTTTCCGGTGCCCGGTGGCCCTTGGACCGCCAGCACCTCGCCGTCGAGCGACAGCCCGACCCGGACCACCGCGTCCTTCGGTGTCTCTCCCGGCCGGACGGCCAACACCTCGGCGGGAGGCACGACGCGCTCGAGGAGCCTCGCCGGGAGGTTGCTCCCGCCCGTCAGGACGGTCTCGCCGGTCCGCGCGATGGACTGGCGCAGGACGGCATCCATGATCGGGCTCGGGCCGCCGACCCCTCGCGGGCGGGGCGGGTCGAGAGTCCGCTTCATCGACAGGTCGATCCAGCCCGCCACGGGGTCGATGCCCACCACCTTGCCGACAGGCACGTGGGTGTCGACGTCGGGGACATACTTGCCGATCGAGACCGAACAGTCCTGCGGCGGGAACGGGTAGCGCCAGATCCGTGAGAGCTTGACCTGACCGACCTCGACGGGCTCTCCGAGGTCGCCGATCGCGGTCCCGTCCTCGACGAGCTCAGCCGTGTCGAGCTCCTTGTAGTGGAAGAAGTCCCACCACTCCGGCCGCTTCTCCCGGCGGTGCCAGCCGACGCAGCCGGCGAGCAGCTCGTGACCGGCCTCGACGAGGCGTTCAGCCAGGAGAATCTCGGCGCGCTCCTCCTCGCTGATCTCTCGCAGGGGCTCCGGAACGGGCCGCGTCAGTGAGTGCCCCCGGGCCTGCAGGTCGGACCGCCGGTCCTCGAGCCAGTCGTGCAGGGCGAGCGTCGAGCGGACATCCTCCTCGTTGTACCGCCGGATGTCGTCGAGGATCGCCTGGTCGGGTGCCCCGTCTTCGCGGCCCGCGAGCCAGCGTTCGTACTCGACGACGGACGACAGGCCGTCCGCGACTCCTGAGCCGTCGGCGGAGCGGGTGTGACCCCAGTAGAACTCCTCGAGCTTCTTGATGGAGTAGGAGCCCTTGCTGATGCGGACGCCCTGTCGCACCACGGCGTACAGGTCGACGAAGACCTCGTGCCGTAGCAGCTGGTCCAACTCGGCCTCACGCGTCGCGTGCTGACCGACGAGACGCTTGAGCGCCGTCGTCTCGTAGGGCGCGTAGTGGTAGACGTGCATCGACGGGTGCTGCTGCCAGCGCGCAGTCAGCCAGTCCACGAGGTCGGTCGTGAGCCGGCCCTCCTCGGCGAAGTCGTGCGCCCAGAAGTCGACGAACTCCCCCTGCCGGGTCCAGATGCCCGCGAGGTACTCCCGGCCGGCGCCGCCCTGGGCCCACGGGTCTCCCTCGAAGTCGAGGTAGACATCACCCTCGTCGGGCGCCGGCAGCATCTGCAGGCCGCGCTCCGGCTCGGGATCGAGGAGCTCGAACTGAGCCACGCCCGAGTCTCGCTCGGCCACCTGCAGCCGTGCCTGCTGGAGCAGCCGCCGTCGAGTGGCTACCGACAGCCCCCCGGCGAGCTGCACCTCCGAAGACTCAGCGAGCGCGCGAACCGTCGGGATGCCGAGCTCGATGAGGCGCGCCCGATGGTCGGCGCGCATGCCAGCCACCTGGATGAGGTCGTCCCGGTCGAGCCACTCGCTCGCACAGCGCTCCTTCCACCGGCACTGGCCACAGTGCTGGACGCGCACGGCCTCCGTGGGGGCCGGGTGGTCGATGGCGTCGAGCAGCTCGGCCCGCCGCCGGCGCGCATAGGGCGCCACATCGACGAGCCGCCACGGGTGGGCCTGCTGGTCGCCGGTCACGACCGTCAGCCACTGCGGAGGCACACCCTGGAGCGTCTCCAGCCGGGCGGCATACGTCGCCATCTGCAGCAGGGCGGGCACCTTGAGCCGACGGGCGAGCTTGGTGTCGGCGATGTCGTAGCGCCACGGGCCGAGCAGGCTCCGCTCGCCGTCCGGAAGGTCGACGCGCAGCAGGAAGTCGGCCAGGCCCACCCAGTGACCGTCGAAGAACGTGGCCTGGTAGACCACGTCGACGCCGCGGTGCATCGCTTCGAGCGTGGCCTCCTCAGCGGCCGGGCCTTTGAGGCCGAGCTGCGCGATGTCCTCGACGTCGAGGCCGTCGGCTCGCAGCTGCGCGAGATACGCGCGCTCGTGCTCGAGCCCCTTGGCGAAGACGAGGTTGAGCGAGTCGTCGACGGCGACCTCAGGGCCGGTGCCGTGGTCGAGCGCGTCAAGGTCCAGCGTGGTGATGTGCGCGCACGCGACGTGCTTGGTCAGGTCCGTGGGGCTGAGGACGAGGTGGCCGTCGATGCGCTGCATGTGGCGAGTATGCCGTCCGGCTCCGACATCGCCCGGGAGGCTGCGCCCCCTGGTCTCGTGGGCGGCCGGCCCGCGGATGGGACGTTACGGTCGGAGAATGCCACTCGCGACGTACAAGGACCTCTGCATCGACGCCGCCGACCCACCTTCGCTGTCGGACTTCTGGGCCCCCCTGCTCGGCTGGGAGTCACACCCCCATGACGACGGCGACGCGTGCCTGCGGGTCGGCGAGCATGTCATGGTGTGGTTCAACAGGGTGCCCGAGCCCAAGACCGTGAAGAACCGGCTGCACATCGACATCAACGCCGAGTCGCTCGAGCCCGCCCTGCGGTCGGGCGCCGTCGTCTTCGACGAGCAGCCGCGATGGACGGTCCTTCAGGACCCCGACGGGCAGGAGTTCTGCGTCTTCGTCCGCGCCGAGCCGGTCACCAACCGCTTCTACGAGCTCGTGTGGGATGTCGCAGGCGAGGTGGACGACGCGCATCGGCTCGCCCTGTGGTGGGGCGGCGTGCTCGGCGCGGATGTCGCTCGAGCAGACGGCTACAGCTACCTCGAGGGCGTGCCGGGCCTCCCCTGCGAGACGATCGTGTTCGGGACGGTACCGGAGGCCAAGACGACGAAGAACCGGATCCACATCGACGTCAGCACCGATGACCTCGCGGGGCTCGTCGCCGCCGGCGCGACGGTGGTGCGCGACAAGGGCGACGGCGGGATCGGCTGGACCGTCCTGGAGGACCCCGAGGGCAACGAGTTCTGCGCGTTCACGCCCGACTGAGCCCCTGGCGGCACCTGCAGCGGATCCGGGCATGCAGGAAGGCGGTCCTCCGAGAGGACCGCCTTCGCTGTGTGCTCGGGCCCGGCCGGCCGGCCGGTCGGTCGGGCCCGTGCGGGGTGGCCGTGGTCAGGGGATCTCGCGGCCACCGGACCCACTCACCTCAGGAAGCCGTTACCGACGTGGCGGCCCCACCACTTCCCGAGGCCCCAGGTGTCGCCTGCGTAGGTCGCGGCGACGACTGCGATGCCGAGGGCCTCAATCCAGTGGCTGTCGACGAGCGGGTTGGTCATGCCCTCTGCACCGAGGGGGAACTCGGCCAGGTACATGAGGGCGAGGAGCAGGGCGCCGGTCCAGGCGGCGATCTTGAGGCCCGCGCCGGTCATCAGCGCGACGCCGATGCCGAGCAGGCCGGCCATGAACAGCCAGTCGGCCCACGGGCCGGCGATGTTCGCGAAGAACTGGCCGAAGGGGCCTTCAGCGTGCTTCATGAAGCCCTGGGCCGGGGTGCCGCCGTTGATCCAGGCCCTGGCCGACGGTGTGGCGTAGCCGAGGCCGAACAGCTTGTCCACGAAGGCCCACAGGAAGGTGAAGCCGAGGACGAGTCGCAGGCCGGCGAGGAAGCGACGGGCCACGCGCGAGCGGACCACCTCTTCCTGGAACGTGACGACGCCCTTGGTCGGGTCGGCGGCAGGGACGTTCGCGCTACCCCGTGTGGGGGTGTCTCGGTGGATGGTGGCCATGGTGCTCAACTCCAGAACTCGATATTGGTTCCGGCAGCTTCTCTGTCGGTACTACAGAGCGTAGTAGTCGACGCAGATCTACTACAACCCGTAGGAGTGTGATCTGTGAGACAGCCCGACCCCGGGTCAGCGGCGCGCGCGGATCAGGGTCGGGATCTCGAACTCCCCTGGCGCGTCGGCAAGCTCGCGCACCAGGTCGGCCAGCGAGTCCAGCGACTTGCGCACAGCGGCATACGACCCGTCGAGGCGGATCGGCCGGCACAGGATGCGGGTGCCGGCGTTGCGGATGACGATCTCGGACTCCGGCGTGCGGTCGCTGTTGCAATGCACGAGCAGGCCTGTGGGCAGGCCCATCGCCGTCGTGTAGGCGACGAGGGACACGTAGTCGCGGGAGGCCAGGTAGCCGTCGGCTCCCATCGAGTAGGTGGCGTCGCCGACGAGGACGACCTCGGTCCCCCGCCGCACGATGAGGTCGGGGGCCATGGTGACCGCGCGGCCCTCGTCGAGCCACACGTCCTCGTCGCTCTCGATGCGCAGCTCGGGCGCCAGCCGGAAGTCCAGCTCCTGCACGATCCAGCGACGGAACAGGTCGTCCATGTCGACCATGAGGCTGTTGGCCTGCTGGTCGCCCGCCTCGTGGCTCAGCGACATGGCCTGAAGCACCATGCGCGACAAGCGGATCGCGTCGGCGTAGTGCTCGTTGAGCCTCGTGATCGGGACCGGGACCTGATGCTTGGTCGCGGGCGTGTCGCTGACACCGTCGAAGCGCCCGAGCAGGCGCAGGGCCTCGCGGCGGACCTCAGGGGCCAGCTGCGGCCAGGCAAGCATGGCCTGCAGGGTGCACCGGAAGAGCTGGTTCTCGGAGATGTCGGAGGTGAAGTCGTCATACCGGCACTGAGGCTCCGCAGCACTCCACGGGCGCCGGGCGAACTCCTCGACGAGAAGGCGGCCCCGGATGGTCTTCATCCGCTCGTCACGGGCGACGTAGCCGTGCACGAGGCCCCGCATCGTCGCGTTGTCGATGAGCCGGATCGCGAAGTAGGCGACGCCGTCGATGAGCTCGTCCGTGTCGCTCCACGTCACTTGCTCGTGCTCGAACGACTCGGGCGACACCCCCGCGCTGAGCATCGCGAAGAAGTTCGTGACCGAGACCCTCGGCATGACCCGCACGACCAGGCCCGGGACCGCGAGGGCACCGACCCAGCTGGTCGCGCCGATCGTCACGACGTCCGGGTCGGCCGTGGCATGGATGATCAGCCGGTCGCCGGCAGCGGCCACGAGCGCGGCGCGCGTCTCGTGGGACAGCCGAACCGCCCCCGAGCGGCCGTGCTCGGGGATCGGGGGCAGCTCGATCGTGCTCATCGCAACGCAACCGGCGAGTCGGCGGCCGGCGTCACGGGCGCGTCAGGTCGAACTGGCCATAGCGGGCACGGACGTTCTCCCAGCGGAACTGCGCCAGCTCGTGCTCCCGGCCGTACAGCTGGTCCTCGATGAACGGGTAGACGTTGTAGTCCCAGATGCGACGCAGCGTCGTCTCGTCGTCGTCGAGGCCCGGTCGCATGAAGTAAGAGTGCCCGATCTGCAGGTGCGGTCCGCGAAGGGCTCGCCGGAGATCCTCGTTGACCCGGTCGACCAGGTCTGCGACCCATACCGGTCCACCGTGCGCTTCCAGCCAGCGGCGCAGCAGGCCCTCCATGGGCCCGTCGTGCGGCATGAACGGCACGAAGTCGAAGCGCCGGCGCAGGGCCGCGTCGACGAGCGCGATCGACCGGTCTGCGGTGTTCATCGTCCCGATGAAGTAGAGGTTCGGGGGCAGCTCGAAGCCCTCGTCCGGGCGGTAGGAGGTCTTCACCGAGTGCGAGCGGTACTCGAGCAGGAACAGCAGCTCGCCGAAGACACGCGGGAGGTTCGCGCGGTTGATCTCGTCGATGATCATGATGTGCGGCGTGAGCGGGTCGGCCTCCGCCGCCTCGGCGAGCAGCGCCAGCGGGCCCTTGCGCAGCTCGTAGACCATCTGGCCCTGGTGGTCGATCTGCGGCCGGAACCCCTCGAAGAAGTCCTCGTAGGAGCTGCTCGGGTGGAACTGGACGATGTCGCGCTTGGCCGGGTCGGGCTGCAGGGCTGCCGCGAACCGCTGCGCGAGGTACGTCTTGCCGGTGCCCGGCGGACCGTAGAAGATGACCTGCTTCTTCTCCTCGAGCAGCGACTTGATCTCGCGCAGGAACTCCTCGCCGATGAGCAGGTCGGACGCGGCGTCACCCAGCGCGTCGTGGTCGGGCATGAGCGCCTTGTCGGAGCGGCGCATGAGCCAGTGAGCCAGCTGAGCCTGGCCCCACGGGTCCTCGGGCAGCAGCGGGTCGAACATCTGGCGCAGCAGCGCGTTCGTCTCGACGTGCATGCGCCCGCGCGACTTGCCCTCGGTCCAGCGCGCCGGGCCGCCGAGGCGGGTCAGCATCGCGACCTTGCCGGAGTCACCACCCAGTGTGAACAGTGGCAGCCAGTGCTCGGGGTGGGCGATGGCGAACAGCTTGAGCACGACGCTCTCGCCGAACCCCTGCACGGGCATGTCGTCGGTGCCGAGGACCCGGTTGATCCGCTCCTCGTCCCGGCCCTCGCCCCAGAGCAGCTCGCGCACCACGAGCCGCAGCTCATCGATGCCCGCGGCGTCGAGGGCGTTGATCGAGCTGATGAGGACCGACTGGGCGCCGATGTCGCCGTAGCCGCGCGTCGACACGATGCGCTTGAACGTGGGCAGGTCGAAGTCCTCGAGACCCTCGCGCGACAGGCACGCCGCGAAGATCCGCCGCTGCTCCTGGTGCCACGCGTCGCGCTCGGTCGGGTACGGCCGCTCGGCGGTGAAGATCTCGAGCTCGGTCTCGAGGTCGATGATCGCCGACAGCTCGAGGCTCGGGTCGTCGGCGCCACCGCGCTGGCTGGAGGTCATGAACCGAAGGAGCGGCGTGAGTGCGCGGGCGGTGGAGATGATGTCGTCGGCGAAGTCCGCCCGGCCGATCGCGGTGTCGCCCTTCCACCAGCGGCCGACGAAGGCCTCGCCCGACGGGTAGTCCCGGCCCACGACCTCGAGGCGGTCGGTGCGGCCGTCGTCGTGCACCTTGATGAAGTTGAGCCCCCGCGGGAGGTGCTGCTGGACGAGCAGGCCCACCTCGCGGTGCTGCTCGTCGGACTCGCCCTCCCAGCCCCCGTGCAGGCCGAACGCGACGCCCGACGGGGTGACCCACAGGCGGAAGCCGGGCGCGCCGGCGCCGCCGACGAGGATCCACGCGGCATACAGGTCGGAGCGGTAGGCCGAGTCCTCGCTGGCGTACTGCTGCAGCGCCAGCGTCGGCGCCTCCAGATAGAGCCCCGTCTCGCTCGAGAGCCGCTCGATGAGGCTGTCGGAGATGTGGTCGGCCTCGCCGCGCAGCTGGCGGGCAAGGTCGCCGGCGCGGTCCTCGCGCTTGCCGCTGGAGTAGCCGGTCGCGGGGCGGAAGTCCGCCGCGATCTCCGCGGCCTCCACGCACATGTCGAGCGCCTTGGGCGCGATGCCCACGAACGCCTCGGTCTCCTTGAAGTACCAGAGGATGCGTGCGGCATAACGCGGGTCCTCGGGGCGCAGCGCTGCGCACAGGTCAGCGAACGCGACGTACCGCTCGGCGTGGCTCAGGCCCCGCTCGAGCCAGCCGAGGCGCTGGAGCGTGTGGGGCGCGTTCTCCCACATCAGCGGCCAGGCGCCCGCGTCGTCTGTCGACCAGAAGAGCGAGAGGACGTATGCCGTCGCCCCCGGGCCGGGGGCCCGCTGGCCCCGCGCGCCGCCACGCGCGAGGAACGCGTCGACCGCCTGGAGCTTGTCCGAGGCGTCCTGCGGCGAGGCGGGCGTCTGGAGGGTGAGCTTGAGCAGGCCCACGACCTCGGCGTAGTCCTCCTCGGCGCGACGCACGAGCGCGGCGAGCCACGGGCCGCCGATCGCTGCGAAGCCGACGTACGGGCCGTCCTTGCGGGCCCAGTGGTTCATCGACTCCTTGAAGGCGAGCAGGTCGTTGGACGCGGTGAGGTCGGCGAGGATCTCTCGCAGCTCGTTGTTGCGCGAGGACCGTTCGGTGTCGAGCTCGGCGAACAGTGCTTGGGCGTCCTTGTCCGCCTCGGCGGCACGCTCGATGAGCGCGTACTTCGCGCGCCAACGCTTGACGTCGACACTGTCGGTGCGTGTCATGGGGCTCCCTCGCAACGCCCATGTGACGGGCGATATAGCTACTGCACGCGTGGAGGTGCGCACAGGACCGCGGAAAAGGTTACCTGCCGGTCGGCGATGATCCGAACTCACGGGTGTGTCGCCCGTGCGGACTTCGGATCCCGTCGTCCGACGCCCCCTGTTTGTCGCGATCCAGTGCCCTGACTCGCGCTGTCAGGTTACTAGGACTGAGGGCAGGGCTGTGGACCAGGTCCGCGGCGTAACGCGGTGATCGGGGAAGATCGTGAGACGTTGGCATCCAGCGACAAATTATCTCATACCATCGCAACCACACGCTTCGCCACGCGAACGAGTCAGGGGACACAGATGCGCGCATCCGGGACCAGCCCAGGCCGGCCACCGAGGAGGTATGCCGTCACCTTCGCCGCGCTCGTGGCGCTGGTCGCGCTTGCCGCGTGCTCCGCATCCGGCCCAGAGAGTCCAACCGGCCCCGTCGGCATCACACGGGTGACCGCCGATGCGACGGCGACAACCACGACCGCAGCCGGGCCGACAAGCCTGGCCTCTGCGGCCGTTCCAGCAGCACGGCCGGCGCCGACGTTTCCCGACGGGCTCCCGACGGCGGCCCGCCAACACAGCGCAGACGGTGCCGAAGCCTTCGTCGAGTACTTCATGGACCAGTGGAACCGCGCCTGGACGATCCCCGACCCTGCGGTCCTGAGACCCCTGTGCGATCTGGCACGGGCGAAGGCCTGCGCAAGTGCCGTCAAAGACGCCGCGGCGTACCTCACGAAGGGCTGGCGATACGACGGCATACCTGGGTCGACGTCGATGGTCCATGCCCTCAACTCCCAAGACGGGCTGCAACGAGTCTTTGCCCGGGTTCAACAGCACACGCGTCACGTCATCGACAAACAGAGGCAGATCCATGAGTCGTACTCGGAGAAGCGACTGAGCTTGATCTACTTTCTCTCCTGGACCAACTCCGGGTGGCTGCTCATCGACATCCGTCCGGTGTCATGACACCAAGCTTGCGAGCGGCGCGGCGAACGATCCTCGTCTTCGTGCTCAGCTGCCTTGCCTGCTTGGTCCCACACCTAGTGTGGGCGGGTGATATCGGAGGGGCGGTCGACAAGGGAGGGGCAAGCGCAACGCTGTCTCTGCATGAGCTCCGGTCTCTCCGAGACGAATACGACACTGCGTTGGCGGACCGCTCCCCTCGATGGACGTACCGCACAGCCATCGCAGCGTGCGACATCGGTGGCCTCGGGTCATCCGGCATCTGTTACCAGGCGGCCGTAGACGCGTGCGCGGGCAACTCCGTGGCCCAGGGCACCGGACCGCTTGTCGACGTCTTCAGAATGTGGGTCGACCCGGCCGGGAAGCCCCTGCGTCCCCCTGCAGGCAACTCGGATCTGGCGGGCTGGATCCACATCGGAACCACCTGTCTTCCTGAGATGGTGCCCGGAGCCGCGACGATGCCGACCGTCGCGATGATCCTGAAGGCATTCCACAACACGGTATGGGCGAAGGCGAGGGTTCGGTCGCAGCCCGAGGGCGATACGACGTTGGTGAACCTCAGGACCTTCTTCCGGGTCCAGTGGGAGGCCGATGGTTACCAACCTGGAGAGGTCGACGTCATAGACCCGGCAACCATGTTCGGGTACCGCGTCGAGATCCGCCCGACTCTGAAGGGCTTCGTCTACTCGTTCGGCGACGGAGAGACCCTCGGTCCCACCGACTCCTCAGGCGGGACCTATCCAGGCGGTGACATCGTCCACACCTACACACGACCGGGCCGGTTCAGCTCCCGAGTCGACGTCACCTTCGGCGGCGAGTTCCGCATCGACAACGGGCAGTGGGTGGCTGTCCCTGACACGGTGACCGTGCGACAGCCGGCTACGCCTGTCACGGTTCGCGAGGCGAGGGCCGTGCTGGTCCAGCGCTGAGAGCCGCCCGGCCGTCGCCGTGGACTCCAGCAGACACCGGTGACGACCCGGGCTCAGCGGACGCCTGCGGGGCCGGGGACAGGTGGATCGTCGTTAGCTGCGGGCGTCGCGGACTCGGTGACGTGCGCTCCGCCGCTCTCTGGCTCGCCTGCAGCGGCCTCGGGATCGTCCCGCTCCGGGGCGCCGAGCTCTGGGCCGAGGTCGCCCACAGTCGGGCCCTCGTCGACGGGCGTCAGCGAAGGATCTGCGCCGGCGCCTGGAGCCGTGACCCCGGCAAGATCGCCGTTCGGTGTCGCCCCCTGGATCGGGGGCACGCCCGTCACCCCGCGGTCGCCGGCATGGAGGTCATGAGGGAAGAGTGCGTCCTCGTCCTGAGAGGTCCGGTCCCATCCCATGCGCGACGAGCTCTCTTGCGTCGTGGCGCCGCCGAAGCCCTCTGCCTCGTCCGTCGCTGCCTCGTCCGTCGCTGCCTCGTCCATCGCCGCCTCGTTGCCCAGCACGTCGGCTCGAGGCGGGCGTTCCCCTGATCCGTTGGCCGTGGCGGACGACAGAGTCACCTGGCGGGTGACTCGCCGCACCGTCAACAGCCAGGTGATCCCGGCGCCGAGCACGATGGCCACGCACATCATCAGCCACCTCATCGCGCGGTCCCATCGCCGGAGGCGACGTCGACATCGGCGAAGGCCTCCGCCTCGCTCCGAGCACCGACCACTCGTGAGGACATCGCGATGGCGATGAGCGTGCCGACGACGAACCCGACGACGCTCCACAGGAACGCGCCCCAGAACCCACCGTCGCCGCGCCCCACGAAGCCGAGGACCACGGTCACGACGACGAGCGCGCCCCACCAGGACCCGCCGATGTCTGCGCGATAACGACGCATGACCGTACGAGCTCTTCGGGTCTGCTCAGCCATCGGGTCTCCCTGTGCCGACACATGGACACCGGGCGGCGGCCATCGCGTCGGACGCTACCCGCGACCGTCGAGCGGTTGGTGGCTTGGAGTCGACGAAGTTGGCCAGACCTCGTCCCACAGGCCTCACGTCCGTGGCTGCCGTCAAGGCGGCGACGTCCGTGCCGGTCAGGCTGCGGCGCGCCCGTCGTCGGGCGGGAGGGTGAACACCTCGCCAGGAGCCGCGACGGCGACCGCGTGCAGCACGAAGCCGGTGCTTCGGCACGCGCCCTCGAAGGCGGCGCGCCGGTCAAGATCACGAGGCGTCGGAACCGCCCGCCCAGGCCGTGCGATCACCATGACGACGTCGTGGACATCCTGCCTTGCCGCCTCCGCCAGAAGCTTCGTCAGGCCCTCGAGCACCTCCACCGGCTCCATCCGGCGGGGCTCGTCGGGCAGGCAGATGGGCTGGAGCAGCCGCTGGTTCTCATGGCACAGCAGGACGTAGGTCGCGCCGTCGGACCGCGACTCCTCGGTGGCGATGAGGTCGACGACCCCTTCGAGGATCTCGGGGTCGGTGATCGGCCGCTGGGCCCAGTCGTTCGGAAGGTCGGCGAATCGCATGAGTCGAGGATGGCGGCGAGCGGTGACAGTCCGGGCGCGTTATCCACACGGGTAGCGTGGGAGACCCGTCATCCCCCACGGGTCCGGTGCCGGGACCAGGCAGGTCGCCGAGTCCGCAGCGACGAGAGGAGTGCCGTTGCCCGACCTCCGCCCCGCCGCTCTCCCCGCCACGGAGCTCCTCGAGCGCTTCGCGGAAGGGTCGCTGTCCCCTGTCGAGGTGGTCAGGGACGTAGCCGACATCGTTACCGCACGCGAGCCCGACCTCAACGCCTTCTGGGTCCACGACCTGCGGGCCGCTGTCGAGGCAGCGGTCGCCAGCGAGCGCCGCTGGCACGACGGCATACCGCGTGGGCTGCTCGACGGCGTTCCGGTCACGGTGAAGGAGAACCTCGCGCGCGCCGGTGTCCCGATGCCGTCCGGCAACGCGGGAGTGACGGCCACCGTCCCGACGCGCAGCAGTCCTGTCGTCGAACGACTCGAGGAGGCGGGCGGCATCATCCTGGGCTCGACCGTCATGCCCGACTGGGGCATGTTGAGCTCCGGGGTCTCGAGCCTGCATGGCATCACCCGTTCACCGTGGGACCCGATGCTCACGACCGGTGGCTCGAGCTCCGGCGCTGGGGCCGCCGCGGCTGCGGGCTACGGGCCCCTGCACGTCGGCACCGACATCGGCGGCTCGATCCGCCTCCCCGGCACCTGGCTCGGGCTGACCACCCTCAAGCCCAGCGCCGGCCGTGTGCCCCTCGAGACCCCCTACCTCGGTCGCGTCGCCGGACCGATCACGAGGTCGGCGCCGGACGCCGCGCTGCTCCTGTCGGTGCTCAGCCGGCCGGATGCCCGCGACTGGACGAGCCTGCCGCCGGAGCACCTCGACCCGGTCCTGCACACCGAGGACCTCGACCCGGCCACGTTGACGGTGGGCCTGCACCTCGACGCCGGGTGCGGACGCCCCGTCGACCCGCAGATCCGGTCTGCGGTCGAGGCCGCGGCGGGGGTCTTCGAGAATGCCGGGGCGACCGTCATGCCGGTCGCGCCGTTCATGCGGCAGGAGTGGCTCGAGGACCTCGACCAGTTCTGGCGGGTCAGATCCCTTGTCGAGCTGGAGTCGCTCGACCCGCAGGCGCGCGAACTCGTGCTGCCCTTCATCCGTAGGTGGGTCGAGGCCGCGCGGGACGTCGACGGCCGTACGGTCCTGCGCGACTACTCGAGCATCATGGCGATCCAGCAGGCGACCACGGCCCGGACCGAGCGGTTCGACATCGTCCTGTCTCCGGTCGCCCCGATGGTCGCCTTTCCCGCCGAGTGGCCGATGCCCTGGGGCGAGGGTGACGAGGCCATGTCGCACATCGGCTTCACCGCCCCATTCAACCTGTCCGGCCAACCCGCAGGCACGACCAACTGCGGCTTCACCGCTGACGGTCGCACGATCGGTCTGCAGGTCTCGGGCCGGCGTTTCGACGACGTCGGCGTGCTCCGGGCGCTCGACTGGTTCGAGCAGCACCGTGACCCTCGCACCACCCCGCGGTGGCCCATCATCGGCTGAGCGCCCGGCCTACGCTGTCCATCCCCGCGGGCCCGCCGGTCGGCCGCAGCAGCGGCCCCGGCAGAATGCGGGTCTCGCGTAGTCGTCGCAAGGAGCAGATGTGGCAGTGCAGTCGATCGAGCACCGGATCGCCGAGGAGCTCGGTGTCCGTGACGGCCAGGTGCGGGCAGCCGTGGGGCTGCTCGACGGAGGGTCGACTGTCCCCTTTGTCGCCCGATACCGCAAAGAGGTCACCGGAGGTCTCGACGACGCTCAGCTGCGCACGCTCGAGGAGCGGCTCGGTTACCTACGCGAGCTCGAGGAACGCCGAGCCAGCGTCCTGTCGTCGATCGACGACCAGGGCAAGCTGACCGACGAGCTGCGCGCCCAGGTGCTCGCGGCCGAGACCAAGGCCCGCCTCGAGGACATCTACCTGCCGTACAAGCCCAAGCGCCGCACCAAGGCCCAGATCGCCCGTGAGGCCGGCCTCGAGCCGCTCGCCGACGCCCTGCTCGCGGACCCGGCCCTGACCCCGGCGGAGGCGGCAGCGGCATACGTCGACGGGGCCACGGGCGTCTCCGACACCGGTGCGGCGCTCGACGGCGCCCGCGCGATCCTCGTCGAACGGTTCGCCGAGGACGCCGACCTCGTCGGCGAGCTGCGCGAGCGGCTCTGGAAGAGCGGCCACCTCGCCGCGACCGTGCGCGACGGCAAGGAGACCGAGGGCGCGAAGTTCGCGGACTACTTCAGCTTCTCCGAGCCCCTGTCCCGTATGCCGTCCCACCGGGTGCTGGCGATGTTCCGCGGCGAGAAGGAGGACGTGCTCACGGTCAGCGTGGACCCGACGCCCGAGCCCGGCGACGCGGCGGCCACGCTGGCACCGACGCCCGGCACCCTCGCGACCACGTACGAGCGGGCCGTCGCTGCCCGGTTCGGGATCGCCGACCAGGGCCGTCCGGCCGACCGGTGGCTCGGCGAGACCGTCCGATGGGCCTGGCGGACCAAGATCCTCGTCCACCTCGGCATCGACGTCCGGATGCGGCTGAGGAAGGCCGCCGAGGACGAGGCGGTGCGAGTGTTCGCCGCCAACCTGCGCGACCTGCTGCTCGCGGCCCCGGCCGGAAGCCGCGCGACCATGGGTCTCGACCCGGGCTTTCGCACCGGCGTCAAGGTGGCGGTCGTCGACGCCACCGGCAAGGTCGTGGCAACCGATGTGATCTACCCGCACGTCCCGCAGAACCAGTGGGACCGCTCCATCGACACCCTGGCGAAGCTCTGTGCCGCCCACTCGGTCGAGCTGGTCGCGATCGGCAACGGCACCGCATCACGCGAGACCGATCGGCTCGCGTCCGACCTCGTCAAGCGCCGCCCCGAGCTTCGTCTCACGACAGCCGTCGTGTCCGAGGCCGGAGCCTCGGTCTACTCGGCGTCCGCGTATGCCTCGGAGGAGCTGCCCGGCCTCGACGTATCGCTGCGCGGGGCGGTCTCCATCGCAAGGCGCCTGCAGGACCCGCTCGCCGAGCTCGTCAAGATCGACCCCAGGTCGATCGGTGTCGGCCAGTACCAGCACGACCTGCCGCAGACCGCCCTGTCACGGTCCCTCGACGCCGTCGTCGAGGACTGTGTGAACGCGGTGGGGGTCGACGTCAACACGGCCTCCGCTCCCCTGCTCACACGGGTCTCGGGCATCACGGCGGGTCTGGCGGACCATATCGTCGCGCACCGGGACGCGAACGGCCCGTTCCGCACCCGTGCCGCGCTCAAGGATGTGCCGCGGCTCGGGGCCAAGGCCTTCGAGCAGGCTGCGGGCTTCCTGCGGATCGCGGACGGCGACGACCCCCTCGACTCCTCGGCGGTGCACCCTGAGGCCTACCCGGTCGTGCGGCGCATTCTCGCTGACACCGGCTTCGAGCTGAAGCAGCTGATCGGCAACACCGTTGCGCTGCAGGCGATCCGGCCGGCCACCTTCGTCGACGAGACCTTCGGGCTACCCACCGTGACCGACATCCTGTCCGAGCTCGACAAGCCGGGCCGTGACCCGCGCCCGGCGTTCCGCACGGCGACCTTTCGGGACGGCGTCGAGGAGCTGAAGGATCTCCGGCCCGGGATGACGCTGGAGGGTGTCGTCACCAACGTCGCTGCCTTCGGCGCCTTCATCGACGTGGGGGTGCACCAGGACGGCCTGGCCCATGTCTCGGCGCTGTCCCGTCGGTTCGTGTCGGACCCGCGGGAGGTCGTCAAGCCCGGCGACGTGGTGACCTGCAAGGTGCTCGCCGTCGACGTCGCCCGCAAGCGGATCTCACTCACGCTGCGCCTCGACGACGAGGTGCCTGGTGCCGCCTCGCCCGACTCGACGGGTGCGACGGGTGCGACGGGTTCGGGCGGGTCGGCTGCGTCGCGGGCCGGCGACCAGGGCACGCGACGAGGCCGCGGCAGCCAGCACGGTGGGCAGCAGGGCGGACGTGGCGGGCAGCAGGAAGGGCAGCAGGGCGGCCAGCGCGGGCGTCGAGGCGATGACGGGCCGTACGACGGCGCGATGGCCGACGCCCTGCGACGAGCCGGCTTCACCGGCTGAGCCGGACTCGAGGTATTCGGATCGAGGTACAGAGTCGCCGCATCGACCGACGTCACACCTCGAACCGAACACCTCGAACGGGACGTTCCAGACGACACGCCGACGGGCGACGGGGTCAGGACATTTGGGCATTGTCATCGGCGCCAACCTTTGGTCGACTGTCTGTGGTGGGTCCGGCCCATCAGGGGCCGGCCGCGTGACCCGGAGGTGCCCATGAGCAGTTCAACGCAGTCGATCCCTGAGGACGCCGAGCTCGAGGGATCACCCGCGGGCGTGCACGCGAGCGTCAGCGTGCCTGCGCCCGTCGACCAGGTCTGGCGGCACCTGGTCAGTCCCGGTGGGACGCAGGCCCTGCTCGGGACCGGCGTGGTGCTCGGGAGCAAGGGTGAGTCGTGGCACAGCGCGGAGGGACCGTGCGGTGTCGTGCGCAGCTACCACCCGCTCGAGCAGATCCGCGTGTCCTGGCATCCGCACGAGGACGGCCCGCTGAGCATCGTCGACCTCCAGCTCAAACCCGACGGGGAGAGCACGCGCGTCGACCTCTACCACGAGGGCCTCGGCATCGCCGAAGACGGCGCGAACGACAAGCACCGCTGGGACGACGCGCTCGGCCGGTTCGCCTCCTCCCTGACGCCCTGACACCGCTGAGGATCTGACGACGGCCTGACGCGGGGCCGTATGCCGTCCGGCGGGTGAAGCGCCCGCCTCCCTGTCCGTGGCATGGCGCGCTCGTTGACTTCCGCATTGCAGAAGTTACTATCCGCAGAACAGAATTTCTGCACAAGGGAGTGCCGCCATGCCTGGGAACGACCAGCCCACCCCGACTCACCAGCGCGATCGTCTGGACATCGGCTCTCTGGCCGACGCCCTCGACGACCTCCTGCTCGAGGCCGACCGCGATCTCGCGTCCCGCTACCCGGGCCTTCGCGCCGGACGGCAGCCGGTTCACACCGTCTACGTCCCGGCCGACCGCCTCGAGCCTGACCTGGTGGCCGCGTGGGGTGCGGCTGCGGCGGAGAGTCTCGACTTCCACGCCGACACGTTCTCCGAGCTGGTCGGTGACCCGGAGATCGAGGAGGCTGTGCGCCGCAAGCTCGCGACCGAGCCCATCGAAGACCTTCGCATCGACTTCGAGGACGGCTACGGCAACCACGCGGACGCCGACGAAGACGCGGCCGTCGACCGCGCCGCGGCCCTGCTGCGCGACTCCCTGGCCGATGGCACGGCCCCACCGTTCACGGGCATCCGGTTCAAGTCGTTCGAGGCGCCGACCCGTCGCCGGGGCCTGCGCACTCTGGCCCGCTTCCTCGAGGCGGTCGCCGAAGACGGTTCTCTCCCAAGCGGGTTCGTGGTCACGCTACCCAAGGTGACGAGCGTCGCACAGGTGGAGGCGATGGTCCACGCCGCCGACCGCCTGGAGCACGACCTCGCCCTCGGCACCCCCATCGGCTTCGAGATCCAGGTCGAGACCCCACAGTCGATCCTCGGTCCCGACGGCACCGCGCTGGTGGCCCGCATGATCCACGTCTCCGCCGGCCGGTGCACGGGCCTGCACTACGGCACGTACGACTACTCCGCCTCCCTCGGCATCGCCGCCGAGTTCCAGGCGATGGACCACCCTGCTGCCGACCACGCCAAGGCCGTCATGCAGGTGGCCGCCGCAGAGACGGGCGTGCGCCTCTCCGACGGGTCCACGAACGTCATCCCCGTCGGCAGCCCGGAGGCCCTCGCCCACGCCTGGGCCCTTCACCACCGGCTGGTCGGGCGGTCCCTGGCACGCGGCTTCTACCAGGGATGGGACCTTCACCCGGCTCAGCTGCCGACGAGGTACGCGGCCGTCTTCGCCTTCTACCGCAAGGGATTCGACGCGGCGGCGACGAGGCTCGGCAACTACGTCGCGCGCCGAGCGTCCGAGTTCATGGACGAGCCGGCGACCGCCCGCGCTCTCGCCGACTTCGTGCTGCGCGGTCTCGACTGCGGCGCCGTCGACCCGGCCCTCGCCATGTCGCGCACCGGACTCTCCCGCGACGAGCTGGCCGCCCTCGCCAGACGCACCTGACGGCACCCTCCCCGAGAGCCGGCGAGACGGCATACGACCCGGGATTCCACTCGACCCGGCTCGGACAGACCGTTGACGCCCGGCGAGCCCAGCCATATCCTTCCGTTATTCGATAACTTAATTCCGCATCTCGGAAACTAGAACACCAGGGCCGAACCCCTCCCCACGCGACCCCGACCACGGCACCCTGATGGGAAGCACCGTCGCGAGCAGAACCGCCACGCATCGACAATGGAGTTGAAACATGAGCATCGTTCTGGGACCGAACCAGTACGGCAAGGCAGAGAACCGCGTCGTCCGCATCACGCGCGACACGGCTCGCCACGAGATCACCGACCTCAACGTGTCGACCTCGCTCCGGGGTGACTTCGCCGACGCCCATGTGACGGGCGACCAGTCCAAGGTCCTTCCCACCGACACCCAGAAGAACACCGCCTTCGCGTACGCCAAGAAGCACGGCGTGAGCTCGCCGGAGGACTACGCGTTGGCCCTCGCCGGCCGCTTCCTCGACGCCGCCCCGGCCGCAACCGGCGCGCGCATCGAGGTCGAGCAGTACGCCTGGGACCGGATCCCGGTCGGCGAGAACGGGCACGACCACGCATTCGTCCGGCGCGGCGGCGACGTCCGCACCACTGTGGTCACCCTGGACCGAGGCGCCCAGGCCGCAGATCGGACCGCCCACGTCATCTCGGGGCTCAAGGACCTCGTCGTGCTCAAGTCGACCGGCTCGGAGTTCAAGGGCTATCTCAGAGACGAGTACACGACCCTCGCCGAGACCGACGACCGCATCCTCGCGACCTCGCTCGTAGCCCGTTGGAGGTACCTCGGCACCGACGTCGACTGGAACAAGTCGTACGACAGCGTCCGCGACTCGCTCCTCGAGGTATTCGCCACGACGTACAGCCGGGCCCTGCAGGAGACCCTCTACGCCATGGGCCAGACCGTGCTCGAGCGGCACCCGGACATCGCCGAGATCAGGTTCTCGGCCCCGAACAAGCACCACTTCCTCGTCGACTTCTCCCGCTTCCCCGACGTCGAGAACCACGGCGAGGTCTTCATCGCCGCCGACCGGCCGTACGGCCTCATCGAAGCCACCGTCCTGCGTGACGACGTGCCGGCAGCCCCCCAGGCATGGCTCGCCACGCCCGGCTTCTGCTGACGGACTCGGAAAGGACCACCACCATGAGCACGACCACCGTCGAACAGCCTCCCGCACAGCGCCGCTCGCGGCACCCCGTCGACGAGGTGCTGCCCGCCCCGAAGCTCTTCGTCTACGGCTTCCAGCACGTCCTCGCCTTCTACGCCGGCGCGGTCATCGTCCCGATCCTGCTCGCGAGCGCGATCCACCTGAGCACCGAAGAGCTCATCCACCTCATCAACGCCGACCTGTTCACCTGCGGAATCGCCTCGATCATCCAGTCGATCGGCTTCTGGAAGGTCGGCGTCCGGCTCCCGCTCCTTCAGGGCGTCACGTTCACGGCCGTGTCCCCCATGATCGCCATCGGCCTGGCGGCCGGGGGCGGCACGGAGGGCCTGCTCGTCATCTACGGCGCGGTGATCATCGCCGGCCTGTTCACCTTCTTCATCGCGCCGTACTTCAGCAGGCTCATTCGCTTCTTCCCGCCGGTCGTCACCGGCTCGGTGATCCTCATCATCGGCATCGCCCTGCTCCCCGTGGCAGCCGCTGACGCGGTCGGCGGGGCCGGCCCCGAGGGAGACCCGTCGAGCGGGCGCAACATGGCCTACGCTCTCGGCACGCTCTTCCTCATCGTCATCATCCAGCGCGTCTTCAAGGGCTTCATGGCCACGATCGCCGTGCTCGTCGGCCTCGTCGCCGGCACGACCCTGGCCTGGATTCTCGGGGACGCCCATTTCGACAACGTCTCCTCCTCGAGCTGGTTCGGCGTGACGACGCCGTTCTACTTCGGCTGGCCGAAGTTCTCGATCGCCGCGATCATCTCGATGGTCGTCGTCATGCTCATCACCGCTGTCGAGACGACCGGCGACGTCTTCGCCACCGGCGAGATCGTCGAGAAGCGCATCGAGCGCGAGGACATCGCGCGGGCGCTGCGCGCCGACGGTGTGTCCACGACCATCGGCGGCGTCTTCAACTCCTTCCCCTACACCTGCTTCGCCGAGAACGTCGGCCTGGTCCGGCTGACCAGGGTCAAGAGCCGCTACGTCGTGGCGACGGCCGGCTTGATCATGATCGTCATCGGCCTCATCCCGAAGGCGGGAGCGATCGTGGCCGGGATCCCGCACCCGGTGCTCGGCGGCGCGGCCCTGGCGATGTTCGCGACCGTTGCGGTCGTCGGCATCCAGACCCTTTCGCGAGTCGACTTCCACGACCACCGGAACGTCGTCATCGTCGGGACCAGCGTGGGCCTGGCGATGTATGTCACCGCCCAGCCGGAGGTCTCTCAGGCCGTGCCCGAGTGGGCCCAGATCATCCTCGGCTCCGGCATCACGCTGGGCAGCATCACCGCGATCCTGCTCAACCTCGTCTTCCACCACGTCGGGAGCAGGCGGGGACCCGCCGTCGCCGGCACGCCGGGCGCGCTGATCCGGCTGAGCCAGGTCAACGAGATGAGCCGAGACGAGTTCGTCGACACCTTCCGCGGCCTGTTCCAGGGCCCGGACTGGGTCGTCGAGCGGGCATATGACCAGCGCCCGTTCGCCGACACGAACGACCTTCGCCGGGCCTTCCAGGAGGCGCTCTTCGCCGCCACCAGCGAGGAGCAGCTCGAGCTGATCAGCTCCTACCCCGACCTCGGCGCCGAGAGCGTCGCCGGTGGCGAGGAGGGTGAGGGATCACTGCGTGACCAGTCGTCGCTCGGCCTGACCCGACTCGACGAGAAGGACCATCTCGAGCTGTCCGACCTGGACAACCAGTACCGCGAGCGCTTCGGCTTCCCGCTCGTCACGTGCGTGCGCGACCGTGACTCGTTCAAGCAGGTGCTGCGCCATGGGTGGCAGCGGCTGGGCAACTCCCCGAGCCAGGAGCATGCCGCCGCCCTCGTCGAGATCAGCAAGATCGCGGCATACCGCTTCGACGACCTCGTCGCCGACGCCAACCCGATCCACAGTGCCCGCCAGCGCATCGTCGACGTGGACCAGCTGGCATGAGCCACCATCACTTGCCGCCTCGCATCGCTGCGGCGCGCGCCGCAGCGCCTATCGGGCGTTCCCTTCCTCCGCTCCGCTTGCTCGTTCCTCCCACGCAGAGCGTGGGACCCAGCTCGCTGCGCTGCGTCCAGGCAACGCCGGCGCCGCGGCTGCGCTGCGACCAGGCAACGCCGGCGCCGCGGCTGCGCTGCGTCCAGGCAATGCCGGCGGCGCGGCGCACCCGGGATGGTGGTGTCGCGTGAGCAACCCATCGGACCTGCGCTCCACCCTCAGGCTCGAGGAGTTCAACTCGGAGGCGAACGAGTCACTGCGGCCGCGCCTCCTGGCGTGCCTCGGAGTCGGCCGTTGGGCCGATGAGGTCCTCGCCGGCAGGCCGTATGCCGCCCGGTCGGCCGTGTTCGACACGGCCGACCGGGCGGCCCGGCAGCTCGACGACCAGGAGCTCAAGTCGGCTCTTGCCGGACATCCACGCATCGGCGAGCGAGCGAGCGAGCCCGAGCACGATGCCGTCCGCTCGGCGCAGGAGCAGTCGGGGGTCGATCGGTCCGACGCCGAGGTCGCGGCGGCGCTGGCGGCCGGCAACACGGCATACGAGGACCGCTTCGACCGGGTGTTCCTCATCAGGGCGGCGGGCCGTTCTGCGCAGGAGATCCTGGCCGAGCTGCGGCGTCGCCTCCGCAACGACGAGGAGTCGGAGCGTGCCGAGACGGTCGACCAGCTTCGGCAGATCGCTCTGCTCCGGCTCGAGGCCGTGGTCTAGTGGGCACCCTGAGCACGCACGTCCTCGACACGAGCCGTGGGGTCCCGGCGGCCGGGGTGCCGGTCACCCTGGAGACCGCAGATGGTCATGAGCTCGGGTCGGCGTCCACGGACGCCGACGGCCGGGTGGGCGTCATCGGGCCGGACCTGCTCGACCCCGGTGTCTACCGGCTGCGCTTCGACACCGCCGCCTACTTCGGGGCAACCGGCCGGGCCGGGTTCTATCCCGAAGTGACGATCTCCTTCACGATCGCCGATGCCGAACAGCACTACCACGTGCCCCTGCTGCTCAACCCCTTCGGCTACTCCACCTACCGTGGCAGCTGAGCTGCGGGGAGCGCGGGTCGTCCTCGATGGCTGCACCGTCGTCACGATGGATCCCGGCCGCACCGAGTATGCCGTGGGGCACGTGGTCATCGACGGCTCGCGCATCGCGCGGGTGGCGTCCGGCCAGTTCGTGCAGACTGCGACGGACCGCGCCCTCCGGGTCGTCGATGCCAGAGGTTGCGTCGCCACGCCCGGCCTCGTCGACACGCACAACCATCTCTATCAGTGGGCGACCCGTGGAATCGCTTGTGACTCAACCCTCTTCGAGTGGCTGACGACCCTCTACCCGGTCTGGGCAGGTCTCGACGAGGACATCACCCAGGCGGCAGCCGCCGGCGGGCTGGGGTGGCTCGCTCGCACCGGATGCACGACGAGCATGGACCACCACTACGTCTTCCCGCACAGCGGAGGTGACCTTCTCGGCGCCGAGATCGCGGCCGCGGCGGACGTGGGCCTGCGCTTCCTGGCCACCCGTGGCTCCATGGACCTCGGACACTCGCAGGGCGGCCTGCCGCCGGACCAGGTCGTCGAGGACCTCGACCGCATCCTCCGGGCGACCGCGGACGCTGTCGACCGGCATCACGACGCGACGCCCGACAGCATGACCCGCATCGGTGTCGCACCCTGCTCGCCCTTCTCCGTCACGGGCGACCTCCTGCGCGAGGCGGCAGCGCTGGCTCGCGACAAGGGGGTTCGCCTGCACACGCATCTGGCGGAGACGACCGACGAGGCGGCGTTCTGCCGGGAGCACTTCGGCCGCACGCCGGTCGAGTACATGGAGTCGCTCGGCTGGCTGGGGGACGACGTCTGGTTCGCCCACGGCATCCACCTGGACGACAAGGCGATCGGGACGCTCGCGGGGTCGGGCACCGGCGTGGCCCACTGCCCGTCGTCGAACGCCCGGCTCGGCGCAGGCATCGCCCGAGCTCGTGCCCTGCGCGATGCCGGTGTGCCCGTCGGCCTCGGCGTCGACGGACCGGCGTCAAACGAGGCATCGTCCATGCTCGAGGAGGCGCGGCACGCGCTGCTGTTCGCCCGCGCCGTCGGCGGCCCCACCGCGCTCACCGTTCGGGACTCGCTCGAGCTCGCGACGATCGGCGGCGCGCGGGTGCTCGGCTGGGACGACCAGATCGGCTCGCTCGAAGCAGGCAAGCTCGCCGACATCGCCCTGTGGCGGGTGGATGGGCTCGCCCACGGTGACATCGCCGACCCGGTCGCCGGCCTCGTGCTCGGTGACCGGCCACCACTCGAGCTGCTTCTCGTCGGCGGCCGGCCCGTCGTCGAACGCGACCGGCTCGTCAGAGTCGAGCAGGAGACTCTCGCCGCCGCTCTCCGGGCCGCGAGCACATCGCTGCTGCGCAAGGCGTCCGTCCTCGCCTGAGGCGCTCCTCGGGCGTCTCACGTGGTGGGCTCTGGATCTTGACCAGCCCATCGGCATCCCCTTACAGTTTTGCATATCGGAAATCTATTTCCACATTACGGAAGTGATGAGATGGCAGACCGGACGCCCAGCGGACCTGGAGGTCTGCGTTACCTCGCCAACTGCTCGATGCTGTTCACCGAGCTGCCGCTGCTCGAACGCCCCGCAGCCGCCAAGGCCGCCGGCTTCGACACCATCGAGCTCTGGTGGCCCTGGCCCGACCAGCCGGTGCCGTCCGACCGCGACGTCGACGCGCTCGTCCGGTCGGTCGAGGACGCCGGGGTGCGCCTCGCCGGGCTCAACTTCTTCGCCGGCGACCTGGCCGGGCCCGACTGCGGAGTGCTCTCGATCCCGGGCCGGGTCCAGCAGTTCCGCGACAACATCGAGGTCACCGTTGGCATCGGCGAGCGCCTCGGCACGGGCGCGTTCAACGCCCTCTACGGCAACCGGGTCGACGAGTCGGCGCCTGAGGAGCAGGACGCGCTGGGCCGAGAGAGCCTCATCGCCGCTGCTCACGCCGCCGACCGGATCGGCGCCACCGTCCTCGTCGAGGCCGTGAGCGGACCCAAGCCGTACCCGCTGCGCACCGCCGCTGACGCCGACGCCGTCGTCCGGGACGTCCGGGCCGCCGGCGCAGCCAACGTCGGCTTCCTGCTCGACCTGTTCCACCTCGCCAACAACGGCGACGACCTCGACCGCGCCGTCACGGCCTACGGGGACACCATCGCTCATGTCCAGGTGGCCGACTGGCCCGGGCGCGGCGAGCCCGGCAGCGGCGAGCTCGACCTCGACCACTACCTGGGGCGCCTCGCCGACGGCGGCTACACCGGATGGGTCGGCCTCGAGTACAAGCCCTCGACCACCACCACCGAGAGCCTCACCTGGCTCACCGCCGCTCGCCGCATCTGAGGCACCGGCCAGCGGCGTCCCACCCGGCCGCCTCCCCAGCGACGCAAGCACGACCTGCACGACCAGCACCACAGCATCGAGGAGAGATCGACATGACCACCATCGCCTTCATCGGACTCGGCATCATGGGCAGCCCGATGTCCGTCCACCTGGCCCGCGCCGGCTACGACGTCGTCGGCTACAACATCACGCCGAACCGCTACGACCCCCTTCTCGAGGCCGGCGGCCGGGCAGCCGACTCCATCGCCGAGGCGGTCAAGGCGGCCGACATCGTGGCCGTCATGGTCCCGGACTCCCCCGACGTCCGCACCGTCCTCGCCGCCGACGACGGCGTCTTCGCGAACGCGCAGCCGGGGACACTGGTCATCGACTTCTCGTCGATCCGCCCGGACGTCACCGCCGAGCTCGCCACCGAGGCCAAGAGCAAGGGCTTCCGGCTCCTCGACGCCCCCGTGTCGGGCGGCCAGGCGGGCGCCCAGAACGCCTCGCTGTCCATCATGGTGGGCGGCGCGACGGAGGACTTCGAGCAGGCCCGGCCGGTCCTCGAGACGGTCGGCCGCACGGTCGTCCACGTCGGCGGCAACGGCGCCGGCCAGACCGTCAAGGCGGCCAACCAGCTCGTCGTCGCGGCGAACATCGAGGCCCTCGCCGAGGCCGTCGTCTTCCTGCGTGCCTACGACGTCGACCTCGACGCCGCGCTCACCGTCCTCGGTGGCGGCCTCGCGGGCTCGAAGGTGCTCGACCAGAAGCGCGACAACATGCTGCAGGACTCGTTCGAGCCCGGATTCCGGATCGACCTGCACCACAAGGACATGGGCATCGTCACCTCGGCAGCGCGCGAGGCCGGCGTAGTGCTCCCACTGGGCAGCCTCATCGCGACTCTGATGGCATCCGCCCGCGCCAACGGTGACGGCGCCCTCGACCACTCCGGCCTGCTCCGCGGCGTGCAGCGCCTATCGGGCCAGCGGCCCGCCTGACCCACCTCCCCACCCGGACGGCATACCCATCCTCACGACAGACGCAGGGATGCCGCGGGGTGACCTCACTCAAGGACACCTGACATGGCACGCATGACAGCAGCACAGGCAGCAGTGGAGATCCTGAAGAAGGAAGGGATCACCCACGTGTTCGGCCTGCCCGGAGCGGCGATCAACCCGTTCTACAAGGCGATGCAGACCCAGGGCGGACTGCACCACACGCTCGCCCGGCACGTCGAGGGTGCCTCGCACATGGCCGAGGGATGGACCCGCACCAGGGCCGGCAACATCGGCGTGTGCATCGGCACGAGCGGCCCGGCGGGCACGGACATGATCACCGGCCTCTACTCGGCGAGCGCCGACTCGGTGCCGATCCTCGCGATCACCGGCCAGGCGCCGGTCGCCAAGCTCCACAAGGAGGACTTCCAGGCCGTCGACATCGCGTCGATCGCCAAGCCACTGACGAAGATGGCCGTGACGGTCCTCGAGCCGGCGCAGGTGCCCGGCACCTTCCAGCAGGCCTTCCACCTCATGCGGTCCGGGCGTCCTGGTCCGGTGCTCATCGACCTGCCGATCGACGTCCAGATGGCCGAGATCGAGTTCGACATCGAAACCTACGAGCCGCTGCCGGTGTACAAGCCGGCCGCGACGCGCGCCCAGGTCGACAAGGCTCTGGACATGCTCGCCGCCGCCGAGCGTCCGCTCATCGTGGCTGGAGGCGGCATCATCAACGCCGACGCGGCGGACCTGCTCGTCGAGCTCGCCGAGCTGACCGGGGTGCCCGTCGTGCCGACCCTGATGGGCTGGGGCACCATCCCGGACGACCACGAGCTCAATGTCGGCATGGTCGGGCTCCAGACGAGCCACCGCTACGGCAACGCGACGATGCTCGCGTCCGACTTCGTGCTCGGCATCGGCAACCGCTGGGCGAACCGCCACACGGGCGACCTCGAGACGTACACGCAGGGACGCACGTTCGTGCATGTCGACATCGAGCCCACCCAGATCGGGCGAGTCTTCGCACCCGACTACGGCATCGTGTCCGACGCGAAGGCGGCCCTCGTCCTGCTCGTCGAGGCGGCCCGCGCCCGCCGTGCCGCGGGCGTGCTTCCCGACCGGAGCGCCTGGCTGGCCGACTGCACGGAGCGCAAGAGGACGCTGTGGCGCAAGACGAACTTCGACGTCGTGCCGATCAAGCCGCAGCGCGTCTACCAGGAGATGAACAAGGCTTTCAGCCGCGACGTCCGCTACGTCAGCACCATCGGCCTGTCCCAGATCCAGGCGGCCCAGCTGCTGCACGTGTACGAACCGCGTCACTGGATCAACGCCGGCCAGGCGGGGCCGCTCGGCTGGACGGTGCCTGCCGCGCTCGGAGTGGCCACGGCCGACCCCGAAGCGACCGTCGTCGCACTCTCCGGCGACTACGACTTCCAGTTCATGATCGAGGAGCTCGCGGTCGGGGCGCAGTTCAACATCCCCTACATCCACGTGCTGGTGAACAACGCCTACCTCGGCCTGATCCGTCAGGCGCAGCGAGGCTTCGACATGGACTACTGCGTGCAGCTGTCCTTCGACAACATCAACGCACCTGAGCTCAACGGCTACGGCGTCGACCACGTCAAGGTGGCAGAAGGGCTGGGCTGCAAGGCGATTCGCGTTCACGAGCCTGACGACATCCTGCCCGCTCTCGAGGAGGCGAAGAAGCTGCTCGTCGAGCACCGCGTGCCGGTCATCGTGGAGGTGATCCTGGAACGGGTGACCAACGTGTCCATGGGCACCTCGATCGCGGCCGTCACCGAGTTCGAGGAGCTCGCCGTCAGCGACCTCGACGCACCGACAGCCCTCTACGCCAACCTCGACTGAGGTCCGCCATGCCACGTGTCGTCGTCGCACCCGACAAGTTCAAGGGCTCGCTCGGAGCGGCTGCCGTCGCCGGACACCTCGCCGCGGGCATCCGCGCCGGCTGCCCGGACGCCGACGTCGTCATGATCCCCGTCGCGGACGGTGGCGACGGGACGGTCGACGCAGCGGTAGCGGCAGGCTTCCGCCGCGAGACCGTGCGCGTCACCGGACCCACAGGTATGCCGGTCGAGGCGTCGTGGGCGCGACGGGGCGGTGACGCCGTGGTCGAGCTAGCCGCCGCAAGCGGGCTCGCCCTGCTCCCCCAGGGCCGACCGGCCCCCCTCACGGCGACGAGCCGCGGCACCGGAGAGGTCGTCCGGTCCGCCCTCGACGCGGGGTGCACGCGCATCGTCGTCGGCATCGGTGGCAGCGCGAGCACCGACGGCGGTGCCGGCCTGCTCGGCGCCCTGGGCGCGCGCATCACGGACCGCCACGGCGGCTCCGTCGCCGATGGCGGTGCTCCGCTTGCCGAGGCGACGAGCCTCGACCTCGATGGGCTGCACCCTCGGCTGCGCGAGGTCGAGCTCGTGGTCGCTTGCGATGTCGACAACCCGCTGAACGGGCAGCGCGGCGCGGCGGCGGTCTACGGACCGCAGAAAGGCGCATCCCCCGCCGAGGTGGAGCTGCTTGACGCGGCTCTCGTCCACTGGGCTGACCTCGTGGCGGACGCGACCGGCCGCGACCTGCGTGACGCGCCCGGAGCGGGTGCGGCCGGTGGCGTCGGCTTCGCCCTCATCGCGGCCCTCGGTGCGACATCGCGACGAGGCGCCGACATCGTCTTCGAGCTCACGGGGCTGCGAGACGCGGTCGCCGGCGCCGACCTGGTCGTGACCGGTGAGGGGTCGATCGACGAGCAGACGCTGCACGGCAAGGCTCCGGCCGCGGTCGCCGAGGCGGCGCGAGCCGCCGGCGTGCCCGTTGTCGGGGTTGCCGGGAGGTGCCTCATCGACCAGGCCACGTGGGAGTCGGCGGGGTTCGCGACGGTCCTCACCACGACGGACGAGGCGGGCTCGGTCGAGGCGTCGATCGCGGCTCCCGGTCCGGCGCTGGAGCGGATCGGCGAGCGCATCGGCGAGCGGCTCCGACGACGGCTGGGCACGGGCCCGTCCGGCACCACTGCAGAGCTCGGCGATCGCTCGCCCGAGGCGGCCACACGGCATACGGTCGGACTCGAAGGTACGACGAAGGAGTCCGCCGCATGGCTCTCGACACCCTGATCCGCGCGCCTCGCGCGGTCGTCGACGGCACCGTCAAGGCGGCGCTCGTCGGCATCGCCGACGGCCGGATCGTGCAGCTGCGCACCGCCGCCGCCCTCGATGACCTCGCGGCCACGTCCGCCGGGGGAGGGCTCGACGCCAGCGTCGTCGTCGAGCTCGCCGCGGACGAGGTGCTCCTGCCCGGCCTCGTCGACACCCACGTGCACGTCAACGAGCCGGGTCGCACCGAGTGGGAGGGCTTCGCCAGCGCCACTCGCGCGGCGGCCCTCGGTGGCGTCACCACGATCGTCGACATGCCGCTCAACTCGATCCCCCCGACGACGGACGTCGCCGCGCTGGAGGCCAAGCTAGCCGTGGCGCGCGACCAGGCGTTCGTCGACGTCGGGTTCTGGGGAGGCGCGGTTCCCGGCAATGTCGCCGACCTGGAGCCGCTGCACGACGAGGGCGTCTTCGGCTTCAAGTGCTTCCTGCTCCACTCCGGCGTCGACGAGTTCCCGCACCTCGAGCCGGACGAGCTCGAGGATGCGATGCGCGAGACGGCCCGCCTGGGGGCCCTGCTCATCGTCCACGCCGAGGACTCGCACGCGATCGAGCGCGCACACGCTGCCGCCGGGCCGGCGTACGCGGGCTTCCTGCGGTCACGGCCCCGAGGCGCCGAGAACCTCGCCATCGCCGGGGTCATCGAGCTGGCCCGATGGACCGGCGCGAGGGCCCACATCCTTCACCTGTCGAGCTCCGACGCGCTCCCGATGATCCACAGCGCCCGCGAGGACGGCGTCGCCCTGAGTGCCGAGACCTGCCCGCACTACCTCACCTTCGCGGCCGAGGAGATCCCTGACGGGGCAACGGAGTTCAAGTGCTGCCCGCCGATCCGAGAGGCGACGAACCGAGACCGGCTCTGGGACGGACTGGTCGACGGGGACATCGACCTCGTCGTGACCGACCACTCTCCCTGCACAGCCGACCTCAAGGCGTTCGACAGCGGCGACTTCGGCGAGGCCTGGGGCGGCATCGCCGGGCTGCAGGTCGGGCTGGCCGCCACCTGGACCGGGGCCCGCGAGAGGGGCCTCGCCCTGCCCGATGTCGTGCGATGGATGGCCGAGGCGCCCGCACGCCAGGTTGGCTTGGCCACGAAGGGGCGGATCGCGGAAGGCTTCGCCGCTGACCTTGCTGTCTTCGCCCCGGACGAGGAGCTCGTCGTCGACGCCGCCGCCCTGGCCCACAAGAACCCCGTGTCGGCGTATGCCGGCCGCACCCTGACCGGCGTCGTGCGCCAGACCTGGCTTGCCGGCATACCCCTTGACGTCGACGCTCAGCCGCGCGGGCGGCTGCTGCGGAGAGGAGACGCATGAGCACCCCGAGCTACTACGCCCCGACCGGCGGGCTGCCGGCCCAGACCGACCTCACGACCGACCGCGCGGTCTTCACCGAGGCATATGCCGTCCTGCCGCGGGGGACGATGCGCGACATCGTCACGAGCGTGCTGCCCTTCTGGGAGCGCACCCGGACGTGGATCATCGCGCGACCCCTGTCCGGCTTCGCCGAGACGTTCTCGCAGTACATCGTCGAGGTCTCACCCGGCGGCGGCAGCGACCGTCCCGAGCTCGACCCCGGGGCCGAGGGCGTCATCTTCGTCGTCAGCGGGACCCTGCGGCTCAAGGCGGGCCTCGACGAGCACGTCATGGAGGCTGGCGGATACGCCTACCTGCCGCCCGGGTGGCAGTGGACGGTGTCGGTCGACGAGGCGGCGAGCGAGCCGGCAACGTTCCACTGGGTCCGCAAGGCGTACGAGCCGGTGGAGGGCATCCAGCCGCCCGAGCTCTTCGTCACGCACGAGAGGGAGATCGACGCCTCGCCCATGCCTGACACGAACGGCGCCTGGACGACGAAGCGGTTCGTCGACCCGCTCGACGTGCGGCACGACATGCACGTCACCATCGTGACCTTCGAGCCGGGCGGCGTGATCCCCTTCCCGGAGACCCATGTCATGGAGCACGGGCTCTACGTGCTCGAGGGCAAGGCCGTCTACCTGCTCAACAACGACTGGGTCGAGGTGCAGGCGGGCGACTTCATGTGGCTGCGCGCCTTCTGCCCGCAGGCCTGCTACGCCGGTGGGCCGGGACGGTTCCGGTACCTGCTCTACAAGGACGTCAACCGGCACGCGAAGCTGTCGAGGCAGTTCCTCTGATCGGAATCATCTATCCACATAGCGGAAATAATCCTGGGTGAACCCTTCCCCTGGCGCGACCCCCCGCGTACCATCGATGCAGCGCCCGACCGTTGTTCGGCATGGATAACCAGCGGTTCGGTTCACCCTCAACCATGCGGCTGATCCCTCGCTGATCGGTCCGAGCGGTGCAGTCCTGCACCACGAGGAGTGGACAATGGCGTCTTCCCTTTTCCCCACCACCGGAGCATCTGGGGCACCTGAAGCACCCGGCGCGTCGGCCGGCGGACCGTCGGTCACGGTCAACGGCGAGGCGCTCGACCTCGCGGCCCTGCCGGCCTGGACGAGTGCGCTCGACCTGCTGCGCGCCTGCGGGCTCACGGGTGCCAAGGAAGGCTGCGCCGAGGGCGAGTGCGGGGCGTGCTCGGTGCTCGTCGCGCGGCCCGGCTTCGCGCCGGACGGCTCGCCCGAAGGCACCCAGTGGACGGCGATCAACGCGTGTCTCATCCCCGCTGCCTCGCTCGACGGCCAGGAGGTCGTCACCGCAGAGGGCCTCGGCACCGCGGCCGCCCTGCACCCGGTGCAGCGCGAGATGGCGCTGCGCGGCGGGTCGCAGTGCGGCTACTGCACGCCCGGCTTCGTCTGCAGCATGGCCGCCGAGTACTACCGCCCCGGCCGAGTGGAGGGGGTCCAGGAGCACGACGTGGAGCATGGCCCCAACGGCTTCGACCTGCACGCGCTGTCCGGCAACCTCTGCAGGTGCACGGGCTACCGGCCGATCCGCGACGCCGCCTACGCCCTCGGAGCACCGGACGAGACGGACCCGTTCGCGGTCCGGCTCCACCAGGCGCCCCCGGCCGCCGTAGCCACTCGCCTCGACACGACGGCGGGCAGCTACTCGCGCGCGGCCGACCTGACTGACGTCTTTGACCTGATGGCCCAGCACCCCGACCCGGTCCTGCTGGCCGGCTCGACCGACTGGGGCGTGGAGGTCAACCTCCGAGGGACCCGAGCCGGTCACGTGATCGGGATCGACCGCGTCGAGCAGCTCCGTGGTCTCACGATCGGCGAGGACACGATCGAGATCGGCGCGGCTCTCACCCTGTCCGAGATCGAGGCGCGTCTCGAAGGCCGGGTCCCCTTGCTGGACGAGGTGTTTCCACAGTTCGCGTCACGCCTCATCCGCAACGGCGCCACCATCGGCGGCAACCTCGGCACCGGTTCACCCATCGGCGACACACCGCCCGCATTGCTCGCGCTCGAGGCAGGCGTGGTCCTGGCCTCGGCGCGCGGCGAGCGCGAGGTGCCGCTGGCGGAATACTTCACGGGTTACCGCCAGACCCAGCGGAGGCCCGACGAGGTCATCCGGGCGGTGCGCATCCCGTTGCCCCTCAGCCCGGTGGTGGCATTCCACAAGATCGCCAAGCGGCGCTTCGACGACATCAGCAGCGTCGCGGTCGGCTTCGCCCTGACCATCTCGGACGGTGTCGTCGAGAAGGCCCGGATCGGCCTCGGCGGAGTTGCCGCTACCCCGGTCCGAGCCCTGGCGACCGAGGCCGCCCTGGAGGGTCGGCCATGGACAAAGGATGTCGTCCGGGCGGCAGCAGCCGTGATGCGCCGCGAAGGGACGCCCATGGACGACCATCGGGCCAGCGCGGCATACCGGAGCACGATGCTCGGCACCGCGCTGCTCAAGCTCCACGCCCAGAACGCGACCCAGCAGGAGGTGGGAGCATGAGCCAGCTCTCCGAACGACCCGCGAACCCCGTCGTCGGGCTGGAGGTCCCGCACGAGTCCGCGGCCCTGCACGTCACCGGCACCGCGCTCTACACCGACGACCTCGTGGGCCGGACCGCCGGCGTGCTGCACGCGTGGCCGGTCCAGGCCCCCCACGCGCGGGCCACGGTGACCGACCTGCGGGTCGAGCCGGCATACGTCGTGCCCGGCGTGGTGCGCGTCCTCACGGCTGCCGACGTGCCCGGCATCAACGACGCAGGGGTCAAGCACGACGAGCCACTGTTCCCCACGGAGGTGATGTACTTCGGTCACGCGGTGTGCTGGGTCCTCGGCGAGACGCTCGAAGCCGCGCGGCTCGGCGCCGCCGCTGTGGAGGTCGACTATGACCCGCACCCGGCCCTCGTGACAGTGACGGAGGCCATCGCGGCGGACTCCTACCAGGGTGCACGGCCGCGCCTCGAGCGCGGCGATGTCGAGGCCGGCCTGACGCGGTCGACCCGCACGTTCTCGGGCGAGCTCGAGTTCGCCGGCCAGGAGCACTTCTACCTCGAGACACACTGCGCCTTGGCCATGGTCGACGAGAACGGGCAGATCTTCGCCCAGTCGAGCACGCAGCACCCGAGCGAGACGCAGGAGATCATCGCGCACGTCCTCGGGCTCGCGAGCCACCACGTGACGGTGCAGTGCCTGCGGATGGGTGGCGGCTTCGGCGGCAAGGAGATGCAGCCGCACGGTCTCGCCGCCATCGCCGCCCTCGGGGCAACCCTGACGGGTCGGCCGGTTCGACTGCGGCTCAACCGAACCCAGGACCTCACGATGACCGGCAAGCGGCACGGCTTCCACGCCACCTGGCGAGTCGGCTTCGACGACGAGGGTCGGCTCCAAGCGCTCGACGCGACGCTGACCGCCGACGGCGGGTGGAGCCTCGACCTGTCCGAGCCCGTGCTCGCGCGCGCCCTCTGCCACATCGACAACGCCTACTGGATCCCCGACGTCCGGGTGCAGGGCCGAATCGCCAGGACCAACAAGACGTCGCAGACGGCGTTTCGGGGGTTCGGCGGTCCTCAGGGCATGCTCGTCATCGAGGACATCCTCGGCCGGTGCGCGCCGCTGCTCGGACTCGACCCGATCGAGCTGCGCCGGCGCAACTTCTACGTCGAGGGCCAGGCCACGCCGTACGGCCAGCCGGTGCGCCACCCCGAGCGGCTCGTCACTGCCTGGGACGGCGTGCTCGCCAACGGGGACGTCGAGCGGCGCCGCGCCGAGATCGCGGTCTTCAACGCGGCCCACGACGACGTCAAGCGGGCTGTCGCGCTGACACCGGTGAAGTTCGGGATCTCCTTCAACCTCACGGCTTTCAACCAGGCCGGCGCCCTCGTGCACGTCTACAAGGACGGCTCGGTGCTGATCAACCACGGCGGCACCGAGATGGGCCAGGGGCTGCACACGAAGATGCTCCAGGTCGCTGCGACGACCCTCGGCGTCCCGCTGAGCCGAGTGCGGCTCGCCCCGACCCGCACCGACAAGGTCCCCAACACGTCGGCCACCGCGGCCAGCTCAGGTGCGGACCTCAACGGCGGCGCTGTCAAGAACGCCTGCGAGCAGATCAAGGGGCGGCTGGCCCAGGTCGCCGCCGGGCGTCTCGGCGTGCACTCGAACGACGTGCGCTTCGCCGACGGCGCCGTCAGCGGGCTGGGAGGCGGCGAGCCGATCGCCTGGGACGACCTGGTGAGCCAGGCCTACTTCCAGCGGATCCAGCTGTGGGCAGCAGGCTTCTACCGCACCGAGGGCCTGCACTGGGACTCCTCGCGGATGCACGGCTCCCCCTTCAAGTACTTCGCCTACGGCGTCGCCGCGACCGAGGTCGAGGTCGACGGCTACACGGGCGCCTATCGCACCCGCCGCGTGGACATCGTCCACGACGTCGGGGAGAGCCTGTCCCCGCTGGTCGACATCGGCCAGATCGAGGGTGGGTTCGTCCAGGGCGCAGGGTGGCTCACGCTCGAAGACCTCCGGTGGGACGAGAGCGACGGTCCGACCCGGGGCCGCCTCGCGACCCAGGCCGCGAGCACCTACAAGCTGCCGTCGTTCTCCGAGATGCCGGAGGTCTTCAACGTGTCGCTCCTGGAGCATGCGCACGAGGAGGGCGTCGTCTACGGGTCCAAGGCGGTCGGTGAACCACCCCTCATGCTGGCGTTCTCCGTTCGCGAGGCGCTGCGCCAGGCCGCGGCGGCCTTCGGGCCCGAGGGGACCAGCGTCGACCTCGCCTCGCCAGCGACACCCGAGGCGGTCTTCTGGGCTGTCGAGGCGGCGCGGTCGCAGTCGGGTGCCGACGAGCCGACGCGTGCCTCGCGGGCCGGTCTCGCGGCCGGTCATTCCGCCGCGCAGGACGCCTCGGTGTCCAACGGTGTGCCGGCGCCGAACGCCGGCGACGCCGTCACGTCTGCCGAGTCGGTCGGAGCCGGGCGATGAACTGGGTTCGCGCCGTCGAGGCGCTGCGGGAGCAGCGCCTGGCCGGCGTCCTCGTCACCGTGACAGCTGTGCGGGGACATGCGCCCCGCGAGGCCGGGGCGAAGATGGTCGTGGCAGCCGACGCCGAGTGGGACACCATCGGCGGCGGCAACCTCGAGGCGACGGCCGTCGAGCGGGCCCGTGCCCTGATCGAGTCTGGTGCGACATCGCCCGAGACCTTCACGATGTCGTTGAGCGACAAGGCTCCCAGCGAGCACGGCCAGCAGTGCTGCGGAGGGGAGGTGACGGTCCTGCTCGAGCCGCTCGCGGTGGTGCCCGCCGTCGCCATCTTCGGCATCGGACACGTCGGGCTGGAGCTCGCCCGGATCCTCGCCCGTCACGACATCGAGCTGCACCTGGTCGACTCCCGCGCCGCTCACGTCGAGCCCGCCCGGCTCCTGCCGCTCAACGATGCGGTCGCCCGCATCCATGTGCACCACTCCCCCGTGCCCGAGGTCGTCCTCGGGCAGGTGCCCGCCGGCACACACGTCCTGGTCATGACTCACGACCACGCCGAGGACGCGGCGCTCTGCGACATGGCGCTGCGCTCCGGACACCTCGCATCGATCGGCCTGATCGGGTCGTCCTCCAAGTGGCGGCGCTTCGAGGTGCTGCTCCGGCGCGAGGGTCACGACGACGCCGCCCTGGCGCGCATCACGACACCCATCGGCCTGCCCGAGATCCCGGGCAAGGACCCCGCGACCATCGCCGTGAGCGTCGCCGGGGACCTCCTGCGGCGCTTTGCCACCGCACGCGCCGACGCGGAGGTCGTCCGGTGACCATCTACCGGGGCACCTTTCTCGACACGCCCAGCGGGGAGCACGCCTCGGGCATCCGCCTCCGGGCCGACCCCGACATCGCCCTGCGCGTCGTCGACGGCACCATCGCCGAGCGCGGCACGTTCGCCGAGGTCAGCGGGCGGCATCGCGACGACGACGTCGTCGACCTCAGGGACGGCCTCGTGCTCCCTGGGATGGTCGACACCCACGTGCACTTCCCCCAAGTGCGGATCATCGGCGCCCTCGGTATGCCGCTTCTCCAGTGGCTCGACGATTGCGCGCTTCCCGAGGAGGCCCGGCTCGCGTCGGTCGACTACGCCCGCGCCGTGGCGACGGAGTTCGTCAGCGGCCTGGTGTCAGCGGGCACGACGACCGCGCTCGTCTTCGGCTCGCACTTCGCAAGCGCGGTCGACGTCCTGTTCGAGGAGGTCGAGCGTGTCGGCGTACGCGTCACGGCGGGACTCGTCGTCAGCGACCGCTCGCTCCCTGAGCCCCTCCTCAGCAGTCCAGAGCGCACCTACGACGAGGCGGTCGCCCTGGCGCGCCGATGGCACGGTCGCGGACGGGCGAGGTATGCCGTGACACCGCGCTTCTCGTACTCCGCCAGCGACGACATGCTCGACGCCTGTCGGTCGGTCCTCAAGGACGTCCCAGGCACGTGGTTCACGTCGCACGTCAACGAGAACGCGGCCGAGATCGCAGAGGTGGCAAGGCTTTTCGTCGACGCACAGGACTACTGCGACACCTACGACCGGCATGGCCTCGTCGGTCCGAACACCGTCCTCGCCCACAACGTGCACCCGACGGCCCGGGAGCTGGACCTGCTGGCATCCCAAGGGGCCTCCGTCGCCCACTGTCCCACGAGCAACTCGGCCCTCGGGAGCGGCCTGTTCCCGCTGCGCACTCACATCGAGCATGGCACGCGGGTCGCTCTGGGCTCCGACGTCGGGGCGGGCACGGGGTTCTCGCTCTTCAAGGAGGGGCTGCAGGCGTACTTCATCCAGCAGCTGCTCGGTGACCAGGGCCTTCCGCTCGCCTCCCCCGACCTGCTGTTCCTGGCGACGCGCGCCGGGGCGCTGGCGCTCGGGCTGGACTCCGAGGTGGGTGACCTGTCGGTGGGCAAGCAGTTCGACGCCTTGTGGGTGCGGCCGGTCGACGGCGACCCGCTCGAGGTCGGCCTGCGACAGGCCCGCTCTCCCGAGGACGCCCTTGCCAAGGCCTTTGCCCTGGCGTGCCCGGCTGACGTCGCCGGTGTCTGGGTCGGCGGCGACCGCCTCAAGGGGTAGTCGGTCACTCGCCGTCGGCGAGAACCACCTCGTATGCCGGCAGCGTGAGGAAGTCGGGGAAGATGTCGGCGAGCGCCGTGTCGGCGAAGAGCTGACGGGCCTTGTCCCACAAGGGATCTGCGTCGAAAACGTCCGACCCGATGCGACCGCGCAGGCCGGCATACTCCTGCTCCACGACGTCCTCGACGAGCTCACGCGTCACCGTCTCACCCGAGTCGAGCGCGACGTCGTTGTGGACCCACTGCCAGACCTGGGAGCGGGAGATCTCCGCCGTGGCGGCGTCCTCCATGAGGTTGTTGATGCCGGCGGCTCCGTTGCCCGAGAGCCAGGCGTGGACGTACTGGATCCCGACGGCGACGTTGCCCCGCAGGCCCTCGATCGTCCGCGCGCCCGGCGTCTTGTCCACGGCAAGCAGGTCGGCACCGGCGACGGACACGTCGTCGCGCTGCCGCTCGAGCTGGTTGGGCCGCTCGCCCAGCGTCGCGGTGAACAGCTCCGCACACAACGGCACCAGGTCGGGATGAGCGACCCACGAGCCGTCGAAGCCCGCCGTCACCTCGCGAGTCTTGTCCTCGCGCACCTTGGCGAACGCCCGCTCGTTGACCTCCGGGTCGCGGCGGCTGGGGATGAACGCCGCCATCCCTCCGATCGCCATGGCGCCCCGCCGGTGGCAGGTGGCCACGAGCAGGTCGCTGTATGCCTTCATCATCGGCGCGTTCATCGTCACGTCGTTGCGGTCGGGCAGCGTGAAGGCCGGCCCCGCGTCGCGGAAGTTCTTGATGATCGAGAAGAGGTAGTCCCAGCGGCCGGCGTTGAGCCCGGCCGCGTGCTCCCGCAGCTCCCAGAGGATCTCGTCCATCTCGAAGGCGGCCGTGATCGTCTCGATGAGCACCGTGGCCCGGACCGTGCCTGGCTCCAGACCCAGCACCTGCTCCGCGTGCGTGAAGACGTCGTTCCAGAGGCGCGCTTCGAGGTGCGACTCCATCTTGGGCAGGTAGAAGTAGGGCCCCCGTCCCTGGCGCGCGAGCACCTGGGCGTTGTGGAGCATGAAGAGCCCGAAGTCGACGAACGCCGCCACCACCGGACGGCCGTCGATGCGCAGGTGGTCCTCGTCGAAGTGCCAACCCCTCGGACGGGGCAGGATCACCGGCGTCGAGCCGGTCTCCCGCACGGCGTACTCCTTGCCGTCGACGCTGGTGAACGTGATCGTCCCCCGGACGGCGTCATAAAGGCTCACCTGACCGCCGACGACGTTACGCCAGTGGGGGGTGTTGGCGTCCTCGAGATCGGCCAGCCAGACCTTCGCGCCCGAGTTGAGCGCGTTGATCGCCATCTTGCGGTCGGTCGGGCCGGTGATCTCGACGCGGCGGTCCTTCAGCGCATCGGGGGGCGGCGGCACCTTCCAGTCGCCCTCACGCACCCCGCGCGTCTCGGGCAGGAAGTCCAGTGTCCTCCCACCCGCGAGCGCCGCCCGCCGTGCGACCCGGGCTGCGAGCAGCTCGTCGCGACGCGCGCCGAACCGGCTCTGGAGGTCGGCGACGAGGTCGAGCGCCTCCGGGGTGAGAATCTCGTCCTGTCGTTCGACGGTGGGGCCGTGGACGGTGATGGACCCGGTGGCAGCCATGCTCGCTCCTTCGCGACTCGGGTGGGACTGGACACGCGCACGTCGCGTCGGCGACGGCACCGGTCGGCCTGCAAGACTTGCGTCACGAGGCTGCTCGCACGGCCCCGCGTGAGTATGATTTCATCATACGGAAAATACTTCTCACAAACGAGAGTCTTCTCGGTGAGGCCGACCAGGAGAGGCAGGACCGATGCCCGCACGCACCTCGACCGGCAGAGCGACGTCGGGCGGCGGCTCCAGCGGCTCGAGCGCCCAGTCGAGCGCGCGGTCCAGTGCGCGCTCGAGTGCCGGGTCCGGTGGCCGCTCCGGCGCTGGCGACGGCGGGGCCAAGGGGTCCGGCGGGGTGCAGTCGCTCGACCGGGCGTTCACGATCCTCGAGACGATCGCCGACGCGGGTGGGGTCATCAGCCTCTCCCAGCTCGCCCATGACACCGGGCTGCCGCTGCCGACGATCCATCGGCTGGTGCGCACGCTCGTCGACCTCGGCTACGTCCGGCAGGAGCCCTCGCGACAGTACTCTCTGGGCCCGCGCCTGATCCGTCTCGGCGAGACGACCTCTCGCCGACTCGCAACCTGGGCCCGGCCGCACCTGTCGCAGGTTGTCTCGCGGCTCGGCGAGTCGGTGAACCTCGCGATGCTCGACGGCGACCAGGTCGTCTACGTCGGCCAGGTCATGCCGTCCCAGAACTCCATGCGGATGTTCACCGAGGTGGGCCGGCGGGTCGACCCGCACACGACGGCGGTCGGCAAGGCGATACTGGCCAAGACCGACGACGCCACGGTGCGGGCCCTGCTGTCGCGCACCGGCATGGCGACACGAACCACCCACACCATCACCACGCCCGATGAGTTCATCGCCGAGCTCGAGCGCACCCGCGGGCGCGGCTACGCCCTCGACAACGAAGAGCAGGAGCTCGGCGTGCGGTGTGTCGCCGTCGCCGTGCCGGGCGACGACCGTCTGGCCATCTCGATGTCCGGTCCACTCCCGCGGATGGGCGACGCCGTGGTCGAGACTGCGATCGAGCCCTTGCATGCAGCCGCCGAGGCGATCGCGGCCGAGCTGCATACGCGCCCCTGACGGCATCCGCCACCTCAGAGTGGTGCGGTCAGCGCACGACCATGACGGGGCAGGTGGCGTCGTGGATGAGCCGGTGGCTCGTCGAGCCCAGCAACATCCCCGCGAAGCCGCCACGCCCGCGCGACCCGACGACGACCAGGCCCGCTGTCGACGCAAGCTCGGCCAGGACCGGCCCCGGTTCGCCGTAGAGAACCTCCGTCGACACGTCGAGGTCGGGGTTCGCAGCCTTGGCGTGGTCGGCGGCCGCCTCCAGCGTGGTGTCGGCGTGCTGGCGCACCCGGTGGGTCGCGTCACTGCCGGCCTTCGAGGTCTCGACGTACGCCCAGCTCTCCATCGAGGGTGCGTGGGCGACATACGCGATCCGTAGCGGTGCCCCGGACAAGGCGGCGACCTCGGCGGCGGCGACGACCGCTCGGCTGGCGGGGTCGGAGTCGTCGACTCCCACGACGACGGCGCGGTCGGGACCGGGCCGAGGCGGCGCAGCGTCGTCACCGTGCATCGCGCGGACCACGACAACTGGGCACTTCGCATGTGCCGCAACCGAATACGATGTCGAGCCAAGCAGACCGCCGGCGAGGCGACCGCGGGCACGCGTGCCCGTGACGACAAGATCTGCGGTCGCTGAGAGCTCCACCAGGGCCCCGGCCGGCGTTCCCATGTCGTTGGACGTCGAGATCGCGGCGTCGTCGAGGTGCAGCCGCGCACGGGCGCGAGCGTCGTCGAGGACCGACTTCGACGCGTCGTCGACGGTGTTCTCGTACTCGTTCCCGTCGAACATCGAGAACCCCGGGATCATCCCGAGGTTGACCGCGTGGACGATTGTGAGCTTCGCACTGAGGTCCTTGGCCGTCGCGGCCGCCCAGTCCAGAGCCTGCCCAGAGCCCGGCGAGCCGTCGAAGCCGACGACGATCGTTCGGGTGCCGTCCTTGCCGTCCATGTGTGAGTCCTCCTCCTGTGCGGGCGCCATTGGAGCGATCCCTCACGATCATCGTGCCCCTGACCTGCGGACGACAGGTCATTCCCTGCGGGTGATCCCGCTCGCACTCTGTGCCGGGCTCAGGGGTTGTGCCGCACCCGGACCTTGGGTAGGCCTGGATGCATGACTGACCAGACGGACGACACTCGAGTGCCCCTCATCGATGACGACCGCCGGGACCAGGCCGAGCAGGACGCGCCCCCGCCCGCGCCTCCGGCAGAGAGGCCGGTCGAGATCGACGACCTCGAGATGGACGACGAGTACCACCGGGGTGACGTCGTCGACGCCGATCCAGGAGCCGACGGCTGACAGGAGCGGGCCGGCGTATGCCGTCCGGTGGGCTCGTGAGCCCGCCGGACGGCATCCGCGCTGGTCGTCGACAGAGGGTCAGCCGCCAACGGCCGTGAGGGCGTTCACCTGCCCTGCCCCGTACCAGCTGTTGTGTCCCGTGCCGCCCTGACAGGTCTGCGGCGCGCCGTTGTCGACGGCCGGGAAGAAGTCGTAGGCCGACGTGTCCGACGGGCACGCGATCGGGTCCACGGCGTTCTGTAGCGCCGCCGCGAGGGCGCCGCCCCGCTTGCCGGTGACGCTCGCGATGAGTGCTCCAACCCCCACGGCGTGCGGCGAGGCCATCGAGGTGCCCTGCTGGTAGCAGTAGAGCGTCGGCGGGTTGGTGGAGCTGTCGAACAGACGCCGCGCCGGCAGGCAGTTGGCGATGTCCTGCATCGGCCAGGCAGACAGCACACGACCGTTCGGTGCGGCGGCCGTGCGCTGCAGGATCGAGTCGCCCCCGGGGGCGGCCACATCGACGCTGGACGAGCCGTACGACGAGTAGAACGACTTGAGGCCCAGGTTGCCCGTGGCCGAGACACCTACGACACCCGACACCTCGACCGGCATGACCGCGCAGGCGTTGGTGACGGCTCGGGTCACCGGCGTGGTGTCGTCGGGACTCGTGACGTCCTGCGTGGGGTGCGACAGGTCGTCGGCCTGGTTGCCCTCCGCCGCGACGAAGACGACACCCTTGGACTGGGCGCGCTTGAGGGCACGCTGCTCGGCCAGCCAGATGGCGCGCTGGTCGGGGTCGTTCTTGCAGTTGAAGAGCCACGGGTCGGCGAAGTAGCTGTTGTTCGTGAGGGCCACACCGTGATCGGCCACCCACATGTAGGAGCAGATGACGGCCTCCGGGAAGAAGAACCCGGCAGCGTCGCCGGCCTTGACGCCCGCGATCTTCACGTTGGGGGCCACGCCGACGATGCCGATGCCGTTGGCCGCGGCGGCGATCGTGCCGGCCGTGTGGGTGCCGTGGCCGTTGTCGTCATTGGTGGGACCGAGCGCCGTCGGTGTCCCGCTCGTGCAGTTGGCGCTTGCGGCCGCGTCGTAGTTGGGCGCGAGGTCGGGGTGGGTGAAGTCGAGGCCGGTGTCGATGTCGGCGACGACGACGTTCGGGCTCCCACCCGTGATCGTGTGGGCCTCGGGGACGTGGATCTGTGCCATGTCCCATTGGAGGCCCGAGAAGGTGTCGTTGTCGGTCACTGGCGCGTTGCCGACCGGCGTGTCTGCGGCGCCGGAGTCGGTGCTGCCGCCGTCGACGCGAGTGGCGAACTTCGCAGTGGCAGAGGCCCCTTCGACGCCGGTTGTCGCGCGCATGGTGCTCGCGAAGCTCGCGTTGGACGATCTGGCGATGACGACGCCGATCTGTGAGTAGTTGGCCACTACCTGGCCACCGGCTGCGCCGACGGCCTGGGCGGCGCCGGACGTCGATACCCCTGTCTGGTAGACGACGACGTAGGTGGCGGTCCCGGTCTGGGACGTGTCCGCAGCCGACGCACCCGTGGTGGGGCCGACGCCTGCGAGGGCAAGAGCTCCGGCCGTGATGGCGGCCGCGGCGACGAGCATCCGAGTTCTTCCCCGAGAAGCAAAGACGGACATTGATCCTCACTTCCACGACGGTCGCGCGCGACGCGCTCCGTCGACTGACCGTCCCCATTGGCGGTCATGCTGCCGAACGTAGACCCGACCGCAGGCACGCGGAAGCAATCGTCGCAAGCCCGGTGGAGACTTGCGGCCTTCGTCAGGTTTTGCGGTCCGGGGGTTCGCGTGCTCACGCGCCGGGATATGGGCCCCCACCGCGAGGAATGGCGTCGCCGACCGTTGGCGTCCGGGCGAAGTCGCGGGCGGCATACAGGGACCGCTCGTAGCATCGACGGGTGACGCTCCACGAGCGCGCCGAGCAGCTGCGCGCAATGGCTGGGTACCTCGACGATGCGGCCGCGGGCCATGGACGGCTCGTCTACGTGTCAGGTGAGGCGGGAATCGGCAAGTCGACATTCGTCGCCCAGGTGGCCACCGACGCGGCCGACCGGGCGCGGGTGGCGGTCGGCACCTGTGACGGATCGGCGACCCCGGCCCCGCTCGGTCCTCTCGTCGAGATGCTTCCACGCCTCCCGGCAGGGGTGTGGCAGGGCGACTCCTCGCGGCACGAGGTGTTCGGGCGGCTGGTCGAAGCGCTGCGCACTCCGCCGGGGAGCGAGCCGTATCTGCTCGTCGTCGAGGACGCGCACTGGGCGGACGAGGCGACGCTCGACCTCGTGCGGCACCTGGCCCGCCGCGTCCACGGCTGCAACACACTGGTCGTGGTCACGTACCGGCCCGAGGACCTCGGCGCGGGGAGCGGGCTGCGGATGGTGCTCGGGGACACCGCCTCCGCGAACGGCACGCGCCGGATCGACCTGCCCGCGCTGACCTCCAAGGCCGTCGCGGCCATGACCCGCGAGCACGCCCAGGAGTTCCCGGCCGATGCGCCCGTGGACGCCGCGCGTCTGCACGCGGTGACGGGTGGGAACGCATTCTTCGTGACCGAGGTCCTTTCCGGCGGGGCGGCGCTGGTCCCGCCGACGGTCCGTGACGCGGTGCTCGCACGCGTCGCACGCCTGAGCGAGCCTGCCCAGCGGGCCCTCGAGGTCGTGGCTCTCGCAGGGTCCCGGGCTGAGACCGACCTGTTGGACGAGCTGCTCCACGACGGGCTGCTGACGCTCGACGAGCCGCTCAGCCGGGGACTCCTCCACCAGAGCGATGGCGACATCACCTTCCGGCACGAGCTGGGGCGTCTTGCCGTCGCAGACGAGGTGCCGGCGGGGCGCCGGATCCATGTACACCGCAGGCTGCTCAAGGCGTTGCGACAGCGCAGTGCGGACCCGGCCAGGCTCGCACACCACGCCGACGCCGCGGGCGACGCCGAGGCCGTGCTGGAGTTCGCGCCCGAGGCGGGAGCCCGTGCCGCTGCACTCGGCGCGCATCGCGAAGCGGTCGAGCAGTACCGCCGCGCCCTCCGGTTCGCGGACGGTATGCCGCCCGGCGCCGTCCCGGAGACGCGGCGCGCCGACCTGCTGTGGGCCCTCGGCTACGAGCTGTACCTGACCGACGCAATCGAGGGCGCGATCGAGGCGGTGGAGGCGGCCCGGACCATCTGGGAGGGGCTCGGCGAGACCGTGCGGGTCGGGGACGCCTGGCGCTGCCTGTCGCGGCTCCAGTGGTTCGCCGGCGACAACGATGCCGCCGTCGAGCAGTCACGCCTCGCGATCGAGGTCCTGGAACCAGGCTCCCCCACCGTCGAGCTCGCTTACGCCTACAGCAACGCGACGCAGCTTCGCATGCTCTCTGCGGACCTGGCCGGAACCCGCGTATGGGGGGACCGCACCCTGCAGCTCGTCGAGCGGCTGCCCGACAGCCCAGGCAGGACGGAGGTGCGCGTGCACGCGCTGAACAACCTCGGCACCATGGAGATCAGCGCGGGAGACTACGTTGCGGGCACGGACCTGCTGACCCAGAGCCTGGCCCAGGCACGGGCAACCGACCTGCACGAGCATGCCGCCCGTGCCTACTGCAACCTCGCGTCGAGTGCCGTGCTTCAGCACCGGAACGCCGACGCACGGCACTACCTCGACGAGGGCATCGACTACTGCACTGATCGCGACCTCGACTCATGGACCCTGTACCTGCATGGATGGCGGTCACGGTTCCACCTCGACCGAGGCGAGCACGCGGAGGCGACCATGGCTGCTGAGACGGTGCTCCAGCACGCCGACGTCGCGTCGGTCGGAGCGGTCGAGCCGCTGGTCACGCAGGCGCAGACCCGCGCTCGGGCAGGCGAGCCCGGCTCCGACGCCTTCCTCGATCGGGCGGCAGCGCTCGCCGAGGGGATGCGCGAGGTCCAGCGTGTTGCCCCGGTCGTCGCGGCCCGCTGCGAGATCGCTTGGCTTGCAGGCGATCTCGACTCGCCAGCGAGACATGCAGCCGAGACGTGGCCGATCGCGCAGATGTCTGACTGCCCATGGAACCGCGGCATGATCGCTCGGTGGCTCGGCCCGGCGGACAGCGGCGAGGTGGACCACATCGCACCGCCGTATGCCGCCGAGCTCGCCGGGCGGTGGCGCGAGGCCGCGACGCTGTGGGCTGCACTCGACTCCCCCTTCGACCAGGGCCTCGCCCTCGCGCGCAGCGACGACCGCGAGTCGCTCACGGAGGCGGTGGCGGTCTTCGAGAGCATCGGCGCTCATGCGGCCGCGGCGCGCGCCCGGGCGCAGCTTCGTGCCCGGGGCTGGCCGGCGCCCAGGCTGCCACGCCCGACGACGCGCGATCACCCGAACGGCCTCACGGCCCGGGAGGCGGAGGTGCTCGACCTGGTCCGCCGTGGCCTGTCGGACGCAGGCATCGCCGAGCGGCTCGTCATCTCCCGCCGCACCGCCGAGCACCACGTGGCCTCGATCCTGGCCAAGCTCGGCGCCAGCAGCCGGCGCGAGCTGGTCGAGATGGGTGGCCTGGCGACGACGAATGGGTAGCGGCCACCCATGACGACGTGGCGCCGACGACGGACGCTTTACCCGTCAACGACTTCACGAAAGGACCGGAAATGCCACTGTTCATGGACGTCCACTCGCTGGGCGACGGGGTCACGATGAACGACGTCGCCAAGGCGCACCAGGCCGACCTGGCGACCCAGGGCTCACACGACGTCAACTACCTGCGCTACTGGGTCGACGAGGACAAGGGGCAGATCTTCTGCCTCGTCGAGGCGCCGGATGCAGAGGCTGCGAACACCGTGCACCGCGAGGCGCACGGCCTCGTCGCCGACCGCATCTACCAGGTGCAGGAAGGGGCCTGAGCCCCGAAGACCTGCAACGCACAGCCGGGTGAGGGGACCGGGTGACGGCAGCTCCTGCCGCCACCCGGTGCACTCGCGCCGTCAGGCGACGCGCGTCTTGGGTGCGGTCTCGGAGGTCTTGCCGGGGTCGCGCACCACGATGTCGCCGAGGACCTCGTCGATCTTGGCCATGAGCTCCGGCTCCAGCTTCACGCCCGCAGCCTTGACGTTCTCGGCGACCTGCTCCGGGCGCGAGGCCCCGACCAGGGCCGCGGCCACGTTGTCGTTCTGCAGGACCCAGGCGACCGCGAGCTGCGCCATCGTCAGGCCGGCCTCGTCGGCGACCGGCTTGAGCGCCTGCACGCGCGTGAGCACGTCGTCGTTGAGGAACCGGCTGATGAAGCTGGCGCCGCCCTTCTCGTCCGTCGCGCGCGACCCCTCGGGCAGCGGCTGGCCCGGGAGGTACTTGCCCGTGAGCACGCCCTGCGCGACCGGGCTCCACACGATCTGGCTGATGCCGAGCTCCTCGCAGGTGGGGACGACCTCGCCCTCGATGACCCGCCACAGCATGGAGTACTGTGGCTGGCTCGAGATCAGCTGGAAGCCAAGGTCTTTCGCGAGCTTGTGGCCGTCACGGATCTGGTCGGCCGTCCATTCGCTGACGCCGATGTAGAGCGCCTTGCCTTGACGGACGATGTCGGCGAACGCCTGCATCGTCTCCTCGAGCGGGGTCTCGGTGTCGTAGCGGTGCGCCTGGTAGAGGTCGACGTAGTCGGTCTGGAGGCGCTGGAGCGAGCCGTTGATCGACTCCATGATGTGCTTGCGGGACAGGCCCGTGTCGTTCTTGCCGCCGGGTCCGGTGGGCCAGTAGACCTTCGTGAAGATCTCCAGGCCCTCGCGGCGCTCGCCCTTGAGGGCCTCGCCCAGGACGGTCTCCGCGGCGGTGTTCGCGTAGACGTCGGCCGTGTCGAACGTGCTGATGCCGGCGTCGAGGGCCGCACGGACGCACTGGGCCGCAACGTCGTTCTCCACCTGCGAGCCGTGGGTCAGCCAGTTGCCGTACGTGATCTCGGAGATCTTGAGTCCACTGTTGCCGAGGTATCGGAAGTTCATGACCACCACCGTATGCCGCGCCGCCGAGGGGGCCCCATCGGCCCGGTCAGCGGACGCCCGGTGTCTCAGCCGTCGAGCAGGAACGTCGTCATGAGGCCCTTGCCCTTGACCTCGATCGTCCCGCGGGGACGGACCGCGAAGGCGTCGCCGAGCGCGGCCGCTACTCGCTCGGTCACCTGGATCTGCCCTGGCACACCATGGGATTCCATCCGGCTCGCCGTGTTGACGGTGTCGCCCCACAGGTCGTAGATGAACTTGCGCCGCCCGATGACCCCGGCCACGGCCGGCCCCGTGTCGATGCCGATCCGCACCGCGAGCCACTCACAGCCGGGCTCGCTCGAGATGTCGGCGATCTCATGCCGCATCGCCAGCGCCGTCCGGGCGACGGCCGCGAGATGGTCCGGCCTCGGCTCAGGCAGCCCGCCGGCAACCATGTAGGAGTCGCCGATCGTCTTGATCTTCTCGATGCCCTCGGCGTCGGCGTGCCGGTCGAAGGCGGAGAAGATGCGGTCGAGCAGCTCGACGAGCTCGCCGGGCGCCATGACCTGGGACTGCTCGGTGAAGCCGACGAGGTCGGCGAAGAGCACGCTGACGGAGTCGTAGTGCTCGGCGATGACCCCGTCGCTCGTCTTGAGCCGCCGGGCGATCGGCGCCGGCAGGACGTTGAGCAGCAGCCGCTCGGACCGCGCCTGCTCGACCTGGAGCGCGGCCAGCGCCTTCTCGCGCTCCTCCACGAAGTAGCCCAGCATCATGTAGGCGCTCACCGTGACGCCGATGACGTTGAGCACGAAGAACGCGATGATCACGCCGCTCGGCAGTCGTGCGGCGTGCTGCGACAGGTACGGGTCGAGCACGGCAAGGGCGAGGACCACGACGAAGAAGGCCGCAAGGGAGAGCAGCGAGCGCCGCAGGCCGACCAGCGCGAGCGCTGCCAAGGGGACGACAAGCGACCACAGCACGATCCCGCTGGAGGCGACGAACCCGCCGAGCGATGCCTGCAGGAGCGCAGGGAGCACGAGGAAGGTGACGAACTGGGTGGTCCTGAAGACCGCGAAGTTGCTCGTCCGCGACAGGACGAGGAGCCCCACCAGGGTGATCAGCTGGTACGCGGCCGGGATCGCGGCGGACCGCGGGTACCCGAACGCCAGGTACGTGCCGACCCACACGAAGGACAGCAGCGCGATGAGCACCGAGGCGAGGATCAGCGTGCCCTGACGCAGGCCTTCGTCATCGGTGCGCCCCTCGCGAGCGCCGATGGTCGAGAGCCGCTCGAGCAGGCGCTGGAGCGCTCCATGCGACTCGGGCCGTGGCGCGGGTGCGAGGACGTCGGATGCGCCCATGTGCCTGATGCTAGGGCCGGCCGCGCGATGGGTGCGGGAATTGCTCGGCGTCCCGGTCCGGACCAGCCCTGCGCAGCCGTGAACGGTGTCTTGACCGGGGCGACGGCCACCGCGCGCGGTGGGATCTCAGGAGACCTCGCGGACTTCGCCTTCGATGCCGCGAACATCGGGTTCGCCAACGCGTGGCTGGTGCCGTACACGGGCTACTGGGTATGGGTGGTCGCGGTGAGCGTCGTGCTGCTGCGACGCGGCGCGAGGGAGCGCCAGGCATCACAGGTCGAGTGAGCACGACAGGCCGCGACAGGCCTCCGAGCGGTGTGGGCTCTGCGCACCGGTCTGTCGTTCGGTGGCCGAGCCTCTAGCGCGGAATCCTCAAGTTCACTCGAACGTTGTACGAAGTGCGCACGGCCGCGTCTTGGCCGTGCGCCTTCAACGCGGAGAGAAGGTGGAACGTCATGCAGAAGCGGAAGAAGTACGTGGAGATCGAGGAAGACAACGGGAGTGTCCTGCGGTACTTCCACCACGAGAACGGCGACGGGCTCGTCGAGCGGTCGGCCTCCGTCGACCCGACGGCCTTCGTCGACAAGTCGGCATACGTCGACGGCGGCGCCCACATCGGCGCCGGAGTGCGAGTCGGCAGTGGTGCGTGGGTCGACCACGGCGCCGTTGTGCACGAGCACGCCGTGATCGGCACCCGTGCCCACATCGGGCCGGAGGCCGTGGTCGGGCGCGGTGCGAAGATCGGGCCCCGGACCAAGGTGGGCGCACGCGCTCGCATCTGGGACCGGGTCGTCCTCGACGGCGACCTGACCATCGCCGACGATGCGGTGGTCCGCCGCGCCGGGCCGGGCGGTCGCGCGGCCGCCTGACCGCACCGACGGAGTATGCCGCCGGCCCGCCTACAGCCGTGGGTCGGCGGGCTCCGACTCCATCGCGAGCACCGCGAAGACGGCCTCGTGGACGCGCCACAGGGGCTCGCCACGCACGAACCGGTCGAGCGACTCGAGACCGAGCGCGTACTCCCGTAGGGCGAGCGACCGTTTCAGCCCGAGGTTGCGCTCACGCAGGCGCTCGAGGTTGGCCGGTTCGGTGTACTCGGGGCCGTAGATGATGCGGAGGTACTCGCGGCCACGGACCTTGAGCCCAGGCTGGGCCAGGCCCTTGGCGGTGCGGACGAGGTTCGCGAGCGGCTTGACGACCATGCCCTCCCCGCCGGCGTCGGTCAGGTCGTGCCACCAACGAGTCCCGTCGCTGCGGGAGCCTTCGTCTGCGAGGTCGACGACCATCCGCCGAGTCGAGCGCCAGAGGTCAGGATCTGCTGCCACCAGCCGGTCCGCCACGTCCAGATGCCAGAGGTGGTCATGCTCGACACCGACTCCGCCCTCCCACGCGAGGAGCTGGAACGGGGCGAACGAGACGCCCTCGAGGCCGTGGGTCGGCCAGACATACCGACCGTACGCCTCGACGTATCGCCGCACGTCGTCCTCACGTCGACGGGTACGGTCGAGCAGCTCCACGACCTGCAGGCCGCGGCTGGCGGCGCCACCCAGAGCCTCGAGAGCGATGGGCAGCGACGATCCGGCCGCTGCGCCGACAGCGGCATACTGCTGCCTCAGCAGCGCACCGGCCTTGAGCGACCACGGCAGCACCTCGGCATCGACCACGACCCAGGACGTGCCGAGCTCGTCCCAGACGCCTGCTGCGTCCATCGCCCGCCCCAGGCGGGACAGCAGCACCTCGGTGGTCGGCCGGTCGAACAGCGCCCGCCCGGTGCGCGAGTAGACGGCGCCGGTCTCCCCCGGCCCCGCCCCGAAACGGCTTGCCGCCATTGCGGCGTCGCGCGTCAGCACGAGGACCGCACGCGAGCCCATGTGCTTCTCCTCGCAGACGACACGGTCCACGCCTGCCGCGATGTATGCCGCGAACGCCTCGTTCGGGTGCTCGAGCAGCCCCGGCTCGGTGGAGGTCGCGACGGGAGCCATCGTCGGCGGCAGATAGGGCACCCACCGGGGGTGCATCGCGAACCGGCTCATGACTTCGAGGGCGCCGGCGGCGTGGTCTCCGCGAACGCTGATGCGGCCATGGTGCGCCGTCTCGACGACGCGTCGTCCAAGGACATCGGACAGGTGCAGGTCGTCGTCAGAGCGGGTGGGCCCGCCGGCCGCTGCAGGGTCCACCGCCCCGGCGACGGGAAACGGCTTCGCCGGCTCGTACCACACTCGCTCCGCGGCGACCTGGACGACCTCGCGCTCGGGGTAGCGGAGCGCGGTCAGATGACCACCGAAGACGCAGCCGGTATCCAGGCACATCGTGTTGTTGACCCACTCGGGGTCGGGTGTCGGCGTGTGCCCGTAGAGGACCATCGCGGCGCCGCGGTAGTCCTGGGCCCAGGGGTACCGCACGGGTAGGCCGAACTCGTCGGTCTCCCCGGTCGTGTCGCCGTAGAGCGCGAACGAGCGCACCCGGCCGGAGGTACGGCCGTGGTAGGCCTCCTTCAGCCCGGCGTGAGCCACGACGAGGCGTCCGTCGTCGAGGACGAGGTGCGAGACGAGGTCGTAGCACCACTTCTCGACCTCGGTCCGGAACTCCTCCGACTCGCCGGCGAGCTGGGCCAGCGTGGTCTCGAGGCCGTGACTCACGGTGACCTTGTTGCCCCGCAGGGCCCTGACGAGCTTGTGCTCGTGGTTGCCCGGCACGGCCAGCGCGTGTCCAGCTCCGTGCATCCCCATGGCGAGGCGCAGCACACCGGGTGTGTCCGGTCCGCGGTCGACCAGGTCGCCCACGAAGACGACCTGTCGGCCCTGCGGGTGGTCTGCGTCGACGGGCCGGCCCTGGCCGTCTCGCGCAACGACGTACCCCAGCTCTTCGAGGAGCCCGACCAGCTCACCGAGGCAGCCGTGCACGTCGCCGATGACGTCGAACGGGCCGTGCTCGTGACGGAGGTCGTTGAGGAGCCGCTCCCTGACCACCTCGGCCGCCTCGACCTCCTCCACACCGCGTAGGACGTGCACCTTGCGAAAACCCTCGCGCTCCAGTCCGCGCAGCGAACGGCGGAGCTGGTCGTGGTGCCGCTGGACCACGCGGGCGCCGAAGTCGCGGTCGGGCCGCGAGCGGTTCCGATCCACGGCCACCGCCACCGGCACGTCCAAGACGATCGCGACGGGGAGCACGTCGTGCTCCTTGGCGATGTCGAGCAGCTGGCGGCGCGCGTCGCGCGCCACGTTCGTCGCGTCGACGACGGTCAGGCGCCCGCGGGCCAGCCGCCGCCCGACGATGTAGCCCAGGACGTCGAACGCGTCTTTCGAGGCTGACTGGTCGTTCTCGTCGTCGGCGACCATGCCGCGGCAGACGTCGCTCGAGACGATCTCGTAACGGCCGAAGTGCCGCGCCGCGAACGTCGACTTACCCGAGCCCGACGCCCCGACCAGGACGACGAGGCTCAGCTCGGGGACCGCGATCCGGCGTGTCATGTCGACACCCCCTCAGCAGCCGACCGGGGTGCGGTGCCGGCCCGCTCGGAGGGCGCGTCCGTCGGCGTGCCGGAGCCCGTCACGTCCACCCGCGAGAAGACCGCGAGCTGCGTCGGGCACCCATGGTCCGGGTGCTCTGGGCCGATGCCGCCCAGCTCGACGGCATACCCGAACGCATTCCCGACGTGACCCGCCCACGCCGCGAGCTCGGCGCGGGACCACTCGAAGCGGTGGTCGGGGTGGCGCCGGTCTCCGGCGGGCAGCGACGTGAACAGAACGTTGTAGTCGGCGTTCGGCGTCGTCAGCACGGCGTGCGCGGGCCGCGCGTGCCCGAAGACGGCCCTCGAGACATCCGGCAGCCGGTCCGGGTCGACGTGCTCGATGACCTCCATGAGCACGACCGCGTCGGCTCCTGCGATCTCCTGGTCGCGATAGGTGACCGACGACAGCCGGAGCCGGACCCTGGCCCGCTGGCTGTCGGGCAGTCGGTCCAGCCGCAGGCGCTTCTCCGCCTTGGCGAGCGCTCGCGACGACACGTCGATGCCGAGAACATCGGAGAAGGACGGATCGGCCACGAGATCGGCCAGCAGGGCGCCCTCACCACAGCCGAGGTCGACAACGCGTCGGGCCCCGAGCCGCCGCAGCGCCGACAGCACCGCCTCGCGGCGAAGGCGCACGAGCGGCACACCGGCGACGACGGCACCTGCCCGCGCGCCGGCTCCGGTGACTCCTTCGGCGCCGCCGAAGGAGTCTCCTGACCCATCGTCCGAGCCGTCCGCGGCTCGCCGATCGAGGCTGGGGTCAACGAGCGCACCATCACCGGCCGGCCGGTCGTCGATCTCCTCGAGACGCTCGGTGGCCTCGCGGGCCAGCGAGCTCTGGCGGGCCAGGTAGCGGTGAACGATGAGATCGCGCTCCGGGTGATCACCCAGCCAACCGCCACCCGTGCGGACCAGCTTGTCCACCTCGTCGGGGCTCACCCAGTAGTGCTTCGCGCCGTCGAGGACGGGCAGCAGGACGTACAGGTGCCCGAGCGCGTCCGCGAGCACCTGCTCGCCTCGCAGGGTCAGGTCCACGTACTCCGAGAGCCCCCACTCGGGTCGCGCCCGGTCGAGCGGGATCGGCCGCGCCTCGACGTCCCACCCGAGCGGCTCGAAGAGGGCCCTGACGAGGTCGGGCCCGCCGCGGCGGGCCGGCACTGCGGGCACCTTCACCTCCAGGGTCAGGCGGGCTCCTTCGAGATCGGGACGCGCCGAGCACCGGCCCTTCATGGCTGTGCCGAACACCCGACCCAGCGCGACAGCGAGCAGGGAGGACGCGGCATACGGCCTGTCGTTGACGTACTGCGCCAGAGCGAAGCCGTCCGCACCGAACCGCTTGTTGCGCACCAGGCCGACCGGGTCGACCTCGAGGAGCAGTGCGACCGAGCACCGCTGCGCCGTCGACTCCGGGTAGAACACGTGGGCGACACCGACCGAGGACTCGAAGGACTGCACTCGGTCTGGATGCTTGTGCAGCAGGAAGCCGAGGTCCGAGGCCACCGGAAACCCGGGTGCCGAGGTCGCGGTCAGTGTGAGCAGCACCGGCACATTGTGTCCGAGACCGGGCCCGAGGTCGCGGCAATTGTGGTGCGGTTCGTGGCTGCAGGGCGCCGTCTACGGCCGGGATCCGCAGGGCGACACGGCAAGAGCGACACACTCGGCATGGGCCTGCTCGAAATGGTCCTCCGCGGCGAGCCCGATCCCGAGCGCACTGAGGGCAGGCGACAGGGCCAGGCATGCGAGTGCGGCCGCAAGCAGCCATCGCGAGCGCGGCGGCGGCGCCAGCATCGCCCGCGCCCGAGCGACGACGGGTCCGCCGCTCATCTCGAGCACCGCGGTCCATCGGCTGCCCGGCCGCAGCGGCTTCGTGGACTTCGCAGCGGCGGCGTGCGCCAGCGCCTGCGCGACCAGCGTGCGGTCGCCCACCTCGCGAGCTGCGGACTCGTCGGCCCATCGCTCGACCGTGTCCCTCACGGTTGCCACGGCTGGGCGAAGGAGCGGGTTAGCGGCTGCTGCCAGCTCGCTGGCCTGGATGTACAGCTGGTGATGGCCCCTCACGTGGGCGTCCTCATGAGCGAGCAGCACGCGTCGCTGCGCAGGGGTGAGAGCCCGCAGCATCCCCGTCGACACCACGGCGCGACCCGGCAGGCCTGGCAGACCCTGGACGGCGAAGGCGTCGGGCCGCTCGTCGTCCAGCACGACCAGGCGGTCAGCCCCCGGCAGACGGTGGCAAGCCAGTCCGGCGTCGGCCATGGACCGGCCGGCGACCACGAAGCGCCGCAGCGCGGCGACCGCGAGCCACCCGACCAGGACCGCCGCCGCGACGCCGAGCCACAGGGGTGGTGCGCCCACGCCCACGTCGGGCGACCACATGGCGGCCCGTGACACGGCTGGGACGGCAGCGGCCGCGACGAAGGCCGCGACCGCGAGGGCGAATCCGGTCGCGATGGCGGTGAGCAGCGCCGCGGTCGTCAGGATGGGCACCGCGACGGCGGGTGGCAACAGGGTCGCGACACGCTTCGACACGTGAGCCAGCAGGACCCCGGCAAGCAGCGGTGTCAGCCAGAGCAGCGACGTCGTCACCGCGCGCCCTCCCTCAGACCTGCCGCGGATCGCCGGGCGGCGGCGGGGTCGGGCGGATACCGGAACCTGACGCGGTTGCGTCGGCGTCGTTCGCGCCACCGGTCAGCAGGCTGGCCAGCAGTGCCCCGTCCTCGGTGGACAGGTCCGCGACGAAGCGGGCGAGCACCCCGGCGCGGTCAGACTCGCCCTCGAGGAGACGGTGCATGCGATGGGCGGCCATGGAGGCGTCGACGTCCTCGACCGGGGTCGCCAGCTCGTAGACGAAGGCACGGCCGCGTTTGTAGCGGCGCAGGACGCCCTTGTCGTGCAGCCGCACGAGGGTCGTCATCACCGTCGTGTAGGCGAGGTCAGGGCCCAGCTCGGCGTGCACGTCGCCCGTCGAGACCGGCGTCGCCGAGGCGGCTACGGCCGCGAGAACGTCTCGCTCCAGTGCGCCGCGAGCACGCGACGCACGGTCACCGACTGCCATGAACTTGCCTTCCGTGGCCATAACTACTACAAAGATGATAGTAGTCAGAACTCGTCACGACCATCATGCACGTGAAGGGCGGGCCTGACCCAATCCCGTGCTCCGCGACCTGGCCGACCTCATGGCCCACGTCGCACCACCCCGAAGGAGACCCGCCCCATGCATGCCAATGCTGCGAGCTGGCTGGACCCGGCGACGCTCCTCACCCGGTTCGGCACCGCCTTCCTGTGGGTCAGCGTCGCGTTCGTCTTCATCGAGTGCGGCTTGCTGTTCCCGTTCCTGCCCGGGGACTCGCTGCTGTTCGCGATCGGGCTGTTCGTCTCCAACGGTCAGCTGCACCTGCCGCTCGGCGTGGTGCTGCCGGTGCTGTTCGTGGCAGCGATCGCCGGCAACGCGGCGGGGTACGAGATCGGCCGCGCCGCCGGCCCCGCGCTCTACCGCCGCGACGGCCGCTTCGTCAACGCCGAGCACCTGAACCGGTCGCATGCGTTCTTCGAACGCCACGGCAGCAAGGCCCTGGTGCTCGGCCGCTTCGTGCCCATCGTGCGCACCTTCATCACCGTCGTCGCCGGAGCCAGCCGGATGAGCCGGCGCCACTTCCTGACGTGGTCGGCCGTCGGGGCGGCGGTCTGGGTCACGGCTCTCACGCTGCTCGGCTACTACCTCGGCCGCGTGTTTCCTGGACTTCAGAGCCGCATCGACCTGGTCGTGGTCGGACTCGTCGTGCTGTCCGTCGTCCCGGTGGCCATCGAGTGGCTGCGCCACCGCCGCCGCGTATCCACATCACGGGCGACCCGGTCGACGATGAGCTCCGCGGCCGGACCGGTCTCCGCCGACACCTCGACCTTCGACTCATCGCCCACCACCCGTGAGGCAGCCTCCAGCCCGGCGCCGCTGCGCCACGACGAAGGACAATGGTGACAAGCCCCATGGACCTGAACGAGAACCTCTTCGCCTCGATCAACGACTTCGCCCGCGCGACGCCGTGGCTGCAGGGCGTCGTGACCGCCTTCGCCACGTACGGCGTGGTCCTCTTCGGGGCTCTGATCCTGCTCGCCGTGTGGCGTGCCAGGCATGCCCCCCACGCCCGGCTCGCCGCGGCTGCCTGGGCCGGCGTCGCGACTCTCCTCGCCGTGGCGCTGAACCAGCCCATCGTCTCCCTCGTGGCCGAGCGACGCCCCTTCATGGTCCACCCGGACGCCCTCGTGCTCGTCGCCCGCAGCACCGACTGGTCATTCCCCTCCGACCACTCCGTCATGGCCGGTGCGTGCGCGGTCGGTCTGCTCATCGCGGCGCGACGCCTCGGCGTGATCGCAGCCGTGGCAGCCGTCCTCATGGCCGCCGCACGCGTCTACGTCGGCGCGCACTACCCGCAGGACGTCGTGGCCGGCCTCCTCTTCGGTGCTCTCGTGGCGGGGCTCGGCTGGTACGCACTGCGCGTGCCCCTCACGCTGCTCACCGCGAGGCTGCGGCGCGTCCCGCAGATCGACGCGTGGTGCGCACCTCGCCCTGAACACCCCCGTCCCAGCGTCTGAACACCATGCTCGGCGACCTCCTGGACAAGATCCTCAACGCTCCCGCACCGTGGGTGCTGGCTGTCGCCGGGGCGATCGTCTTCGCCGAGGACGCGCTCTTCGTCGGTTTCGTCCTGCCCGGGGAGACCGTGGCCATCCTGGGCGGAGTTGCCGCGAACCGCGGCCACGTCGCGCTGCCGGCCGTCCTGGCGGTCGTGATCGTCGCTGCGGTCGTCGGAGACTCGGTCGGCTTCGAGGTCGGCCGACATCTGGGACCGAGGATCCTGGGTCTGCGCGTGCTTTCACGCCATGGGAGCCGCATCGACGATGCTCGAGCGTTCCTCACCCGCAGGGGTGGCTGGGCCGTGTTGCTCGGCCGCTGGATCGCGTTCTTCAGGGCGGTCATGCCCGCCCTCGCGGGCACGTCCGACATGAGGTACCGGACCTTCCTGACGTTCAACGTCGCGGGCGGCGTGCTCTGGGGCACCGCCGTCGTCCTTGCCGGGTATATCGCCGGTGCGTCCTACACCGCCGTCGAGCAGGCCCTCGGCAAGGACGCCGCCATCATCGTGCTCGGGCTGGCCGTGGTCGCGCTGGTCATCTGGCAGCTGCGACGACGGCGAGCCGAGAGGGTGACCGCCCAGCCCGATGAGTGAGCCGCCGCGCTGGAGTGTGCGTTGCGCAACTGGTCATCCGCCGAGGACTGCTCGGGCGCTCGTGGCCGGGTCGAGGTCGAGGCGGCGGAGCAGCTGTGCGTTGAGCGCGACGACGACGGTTGACAGCGACATGAGGATGGCGCCGACCGACATCGGCATGACGAACCCGACCGGTGCGAGCACGCCTGCAGCAAGGGGCACCGAGATGAGGTTGTACCCCGCAGCCCACCACAGGTTCTGCTTCATCTTGCGATAGCTCGCACGCGACAGCTGGATGACCGACAGCACCGAACGCGGGTCGTCGCTGACGAGGATGACGCCCGCCGAGGCGATGGCCACATCCGTGCCGGCCCCGATGGCCAGTCCGACGTCCGCCTGCGCCAACGCCGGCGCATCGTTGACGCCGTCGCCGACCATGGCGACCGTGAGCCCCTCCTGCTGCAGCTGGCGGACACGGGCGGCCTTGTCCTCCGGTCGAACTCCCGCGAAGTATCGTTCGATCCCCAGCTCGCCGGCCACCGAGGCGGCCACGGCTTCCGCGTCGCCGGTGATCATCACGACCTGGATGCCCAGTCGCCGCAGGGCCGCGACCGCCTCGCGAGACTCGGGTCGGACCTCGTCGGCGAGAGCCAGGCCCCCGAGGACGTGGCCGTCGCGCACGACGTGCAGGATCGTCGCGCCCTCGCGCTGCCACTGCTCGGCCTCGGGAACCTCGTCGAGGCCGAGCTGCTCGAGCAGGCGAGGGCCTCCGACGTGCACTTCGGCACCGTCGACCGTCGCCGTGACGCCAACCGCGGGCGAGGAGCTGAAGTCGTATGCCGTCGGCACCGTGAGCTCGCGGCCCGCCGCGGCGCGAACGACGGCCCGGGCGAGCGGGTGCTCGCTGTCGGCCTCCGCAGCTGCCGCTACGGCGAGCAGGACGTCTGTCCCGACGCCGTCGGCGGTGGCGATGTGAGCGACAGTCGGCTCGCCCTTGGTCAGGGTGCCGGTCTTGTCGAAGAGCACCGCGTCGACCACACGCATCTGCTCCAGGGCGAGCCGGTCCTTGACGAGGACCCCTCCGCGCGCGGCGCGCTCCGTGGCGATCGACACCACGAGCGGGATGGCAAGGCCCAGGGCGTGAGGGCACGCGATGACCAGGACCGTGATGGTCCGCACGACTGCCTCGTCGGGCTGTCCGATGACGGTCCAGACGATCGCCGTCAGCAGGCCCGAGCCGAGAGCGAACCAGAACAGCCAGCCCGCTGCCACGTCGGCGATCCGCTGCGCGCGAGAGGTCGAGGCCTGCGCCTCGGCGACCAGGCGCTGGATCCCCGCGAGGGCGGTGTCGTCACCGGTGGCGGTCACCTCGACCCGAAGGCCCGAGTCGGTCGCCACCGTGCCCGCAGTCACCGGGTCGCCGACGGTCCGGGTGACGGTGCGGGACTCCCCTGTGATCATCGACTCGTCCATCGCTGCACGACCGTCGACGACCCGCCCGTCCGCGGGGACACTTCCACCTGGACGGACGAGGACGACATCCCCACGGCGCAGCTCGGACTGCGCAACCGTGACCACCGCGCCGGCCTCGATCCGTTCCGCCTCGTCGGGCAGGAGCGCGGCGAGGGAGTCGAGTGCGGACGTCGTCTGGGCGAGCGACCGCATCTCGATCCAGTGACCGAGCAGCATGATGACGATGAGCAGGGCCAGCTCCCACCAGAAGTCGAGCTGGTGGTGCAGGAGGCCCAGGCTGGCGCCCCACGACGCGACGAACGCGACGGTGATCGCGAGCGCGATGAGCAGCATCATCCCCGGTTGACGGGACCGGATCTCCGACACGGCTCCCGTGAGGAACGGCCGGCCGCCCCACACGTACATGACGGTGCCCAGGATCGGCGACACCCACTCGACCCAGCCACCGTGCGGCAGGTCGTAGCCAAGAAGCATCGCGAAGGTGCTGGACAGGGCCACCGTCGGCACCGCCAGCACCAGCATCAGCCAGAAGAGCCGACGGAACTGACCGACGTGGTCGCCATGGCCGCCATGGCCGGCGTGGGCCTCGTGACCGGCGTGGGCCTCGTGACCGGCGTGGGCCTCGTGACCGGCGTGGGCCTCGTGACCGGCGTGGGCCTCGTGACCGGCGTGGGCCTCGTGACCGGCGTGGGCCTCGTGACCGGCGTGGGCCTCGTGGCCGCCGTGGTGGTGCTGCTCGACATCGATGCTGGGATCGTGCTGGTCGCCGGCAAAGGTCTCAGTGTGTCCGGGCTCGGTGGTCGGTGACATGGCGTCCTCTCCTGAGTCGCTTCCAACATACCCCCACAGGGTATGTATCGCGCAACCAGGACGACGCCGCGCGCATTCCCGGAACGCACACTGGGGCGGCACCTTTCCTAGGTGCCGCCCCAGTCGTCGCTAGGTCAGCCGGCCGACCGTGATGACCTTTCGTCCAACGACTCTCAGCTGCAGCCGCTCGTGCTTCCGCAGCCCTCGCAGACGTAGCACGATCCGGCCGGGCGCATCTTCGTCCCGCAGGTCAGGCAGATCGGTGCGTCGGCGGACTGGCCGGAGAACTTCTCCAAGAGCTCCGCCGACGAGTGGACCTCGCCGGACACCTCGCGAGCCGACGCGGCACCCGCGCCGAACTTGATCTCGACCTGTCCGGCCTGCTCCGCCTTGGCCTCGGGCTTCGGGTCCGCCTTCGGCTCAGGCTTCTTCGTCACCGGCGTCGACTGCTGCAGGGAGGCAAGCTCCTCCGCCAGCTCTTCGCCGTCGTCGGAGTCGTCGGACTCGATCGCCTCGTACGAGCCGGTCTCGACCTGGCGCGCCCGCTCGGCCGCGGTGTGGATGCCCATGAACGACCGGGTGTCGAAGTCGAGGTAGTCCAGAGCAAGCCGCCGGAAGACGTAGTCCATGAGCGACTGCGCCATCCGCACGTCCGGGTCGTCGGTCATGCCGGCCGGCTCGAACCGCAGGTTCGTGAACTTCTCGACGAACGTCTCGAGCGGCACGCCGTACTGCAGACCGACGGAGACTGCGATCGAGAACGCGTCCATCACGCCGGCAAGGGTCGAGCCCTGCTTGCCGAACTTCAGGAAGATCTCGCCGAGCTGCCCGTCGTCGTACGTGCCGGCCGTGAGGTAGCCCTCGGCACCGCCGACGGCGAACGACGTCGTCTGCGAGGTGCGCCGCTTGGGCAGCCGCCGACGGACGGGGCGGTACTCGATGACCTTCTCGACCTTCACCTCGGCGGCCGCGTCGCCCGACGCCTTGGCCTCCTTGGCCGTGGACCCCGCATCGGACAGCGGCTGGCCGACCTTGCAGTTGTCGCGGTAGACCGCGAGCGCCTTCAGGCCGAGCTTCCAGCCCTGCAGGTAGACATCCTCGATCTCCTCGACCGTCGCCGACTCGGGGAGGTTGACCGTCTTGCTGATGGCGCCGGAGAGGAACGGCTGCGTCGCAGCCATCATCCGCACGTGGCCCATCGGGGAGATGGCGCGCGCGCCCATGGCGGTGTCGAAGACCTCGTAGTGCTCGGGCTTGAGCCCAGGGGCGTCGATGACGTGCCCCTTGTCGGCGATGTACTCGACGATCGCCTCGATCTGCTCCTGCTGGTATCCGAGCTTCTTCAGCGCCCGCGGGATCGTGAGGTTGACGATCTGCATCGAGCCGCCGCCCACGAGCTTCTTGAACTTCACCAGGGAGAAGTCCGGCTCGATACCGGTGGTGTCGCAGTCCATCATGAAGCCGATGGTCCCGGTGGGCGCCAGCACCGAAGCCTGGGCGTTGCGGTACCCGTTCTTCTCACCGAGCTTGACGACGTCGTCCCACGCCTTCGTCGCGAGCTTGTGGACGGACAGGTCCATCGCGTCCAGCGTCCTGATGCTGTCGTTGGCCGCCTGGTGCTTGCGCATGACCCGCTTGTGGGCATCGGCATTGCGCGCGTACCCGGCATACGGCCCGACGACCGCGGCCAGCTCCGCGGAGCGCTTGTAGGCCACGCCGGTGAGCAGCGAGGTGATGGCCGCGGCGAGCGACCGGCCACCCTCCGAGTCGTACCCGTGACCGGTGGCCATGAGCAGCGCGCCGAGGTTGGCGTAGCCGATGCCGAGCTGGCGGTAGTTGCGCGTGGTCTCCCCGATCGGCTCGGTCGGGAAGTCCGCGAAGCAGATCGAGATGTCCATCGCCGTGATGACGAGCTCGACGACCTTCTGGAACGTCACAGCGTCGAACGTCTCGTCATCGCGCAGGAACTTCAGCAGGTTGAGCGAGGCGAGGTTGCACGAGCTGTTGTCCAGCGACATGTACTCCGAGCAGGGGTTGGACGCGGTGATGCGACCGGTCTCGGGGTTGGTGTGCCAGGCGTTGATGGTGTCGTCGTACTGCAGGCCCGGGTCGGCGCACTCCCACGCGGCCTTGGCGATCTTCTCGAAGAGCGTACGGGCGTCGACCTTCTCGATGACCTCACCGGTGAGTCGGGAGCGCAGGCCGAACTCGGCGCCGTCCTCGACGGCACGCATGAACTCGTCGGTGACCCGGACCGAGTTGTTGGCGTTCTGGTACTGCACGGACACGATGTCCTTGCCGCCGAGGTCCATGTCGAAGCCGGCGTCGCGCAGCGCGCGGATCTTGTCCTCCTCACGCGCCTTGGTCTCGACGAACTCCTCGATGTCGGGGTGGTCGACGTCGAGGACGACCATCTTGGCGGCGCGGCGGGTGGCTCCGCCGGACTTGATCGTGCCGGCTGACGCGTCGGCGCCCCGCATGAAGGACACCGGGCCGGAGGCCGTTCCACCGGAGGAGAGCAGCTCCTTGGAGGACCGGATGCGCGAGAGGTTGAGGCCCGCGCCGGAACCGCCCTGGAAGATCTTTCCCTCCTCTTTGTACCAGTTGAGGATGGAGTCCATCGAGTCGTCGACCGAGAGGATGAAGCAGGCCGAGACCTGCTGCGGTGACTTGGTGCCGACGTTGAACCACACCGGCGAGTTGAACGAGAACACCTGGTGCACCAGGGCCCAGGTCAGCTCGTGCTCGAAGACCTCCGCATCGGCCGGGGTCGCGAAGTAGCCGTGCTGCTTGCCTGCCGCCACGTAGGTCAGCACGACGCGGTCGACGAGCTGGCGCAACGACGACTCGCGGGCGTCCGTGCCGACCGCGCCGCGGAAGTACTTCGTCGTGACGATCGTGCTGGCGTTGATCGACCAGAAGTCGGGGAACTCGACCCCGTGCTGCTCGAAGATCGTCTCGCCCGTCTTCCAGTTCGTCTGGACGACGTCGCGCTTCTCCCACGTCACCTCGTCGTACGGGTGCACGCCGGGCGTGGTGTAGATGCGCTCGATCTTGACGCCCTTGGCGCCAGCCTTCGAGCGAGAGGTGCGGTTACCGATCTCCGTCATGTCGTACGGCCTCCCTGACCGTGGTGGCCCCGTCGCGGAGCCGCGTACCTGTTCGTCTTCGTCTCTGTGCTCTCTGCCAGTCTCTCGCCGGGGTCTGACAGTCCCCACTGCCGCACGGCCAGCCCGGGCTCGCCCAGGTTCCTTGCGACGGCGACTTCGTGGAGGGGTGGTTACCGCTTCGCGCCGATCTCGGGCCGAGCACCTGGCTCCTGCCCGAGCGCGTCACGTTCGGCTCGAAGGAGCGCGATGGCTCCTTCGAAGTCCTCGAGGCTCTCCCACGCCTGGTAGACGCTGGCGAACCTCAGGAAAGCGACCTCGTCGAGCTCGCGGAGCGGCTCGAGGACGGCCATGCCGACCTCGTGCGCCTCGATCTCGGCGTTTCCTTGCGACCGGATGGTCTCCTCGACCCGCTGGGCGAGCAGGGCCAGGTCGTCCTCGGTGACGGGGCGGCCCTGACAGGCCTTGCGCACGCCCGAGAGCACCTTGGCTCGGCTGAACGGCTCCGAGGCACCGGACCGCTTGATGACGTTGAGGCTCGAGGTCTCGAGCGTCGTGAAGCGGCGGTTGCACTCGGGGCACTGCCGACGACGGCGGATGCAGGTCCCGTCGTCAGTGGTGCGCGAGTCGATGACCCGCGAGTCGGTGTGGCGGCAGAACGGACAGTGCACGTGCCGTCACCCCCTTCCCTACCGGTCGTCCCACAGTGCAGTCGTCCAACATCGCCCAAGCCGCCCGTATGCCGTCCCGCGGCCCCCATGGGCCGCACCGTCTCGGCCGGGTTCGTGGACCGGCCGAGACCGTGGACCGGCCTCCTGGGGATGACGCTGGGGACGACGTGGGGATGACCTGTGTGTAACCCCGGTTGGGCTGGGGACTACATGTGGATGTCTTACATCGATGTAACTACTAGATGTAGGGGTAACTGTAGGCCTGTCGTCGCCCGCCTCGCAAGCATCTCCGGCGTCTGCGGCGTGCCACCCCGCTGACCTGCACAAACGCCACACCAGTCCCATTCGTCCCGGCGTGTCGCGAGACGCGAACCCCAGATGTGGGGGTCATAGTGCGGCCTGACTCCCCCATCTGCGTTTCCGGGCCGGACGTCCGCGGGCATGACAGACCGCCCGGGCTCAACAGCCGCCCGGGCGCTCCCGACGGATCAGAGCCGGTTCGCCTCGAGCGCGCGGACCCGGCCCGCGAGGCCCTTGAGCAGAAGCAGGGCCGTGTGCGGGTGCTCCTCGATCAGGTCGGAGAAGGCGACTGCCGAGAGCCGGAAGGCGGTGGCACCCTCGGGACCGCTCGTGACCGTGGCCGACCGCGTCGCGCCGTCGATGAGCGACATCTCGCCGAAGTAGTCCCCCCGCGCGAGCTGCCCCACCTGATGGCCGTCGACGCTGACCGCGGCGCTGCCGCCGATGATGAGGTACATCCCCGTGCTGTTGTCTCCCTGGGTGACCATCTCGACCCCGGGACCGACCTCGACGGTCGAGCCGCGCGCGATCATCTCGTCGACCAGGTCGTCGGGCAGCTCACAGAAGAGCTCGACCGCGCAGAGCGATTCCTTGAGACTCATCCGTCTCTCCTCCTGTCCGCCACGTTGAGGCGCTGCCCCAGACGGTAGACCTCGCAGCCCGCGAACGGGAGGGCAATGACCCCAAAGGGGGCCTCTCAACGTTCGGGGACCAGCACCGGCCACCGCATCGGGTCGAACGGCCCCGAGCCGGGCCCGATCGTGGTGCACGCTCGCTCGTCGCTGCTCTCAGGGGAGAGCAGGTCATGCCGACCGGCAAGGACGGCCACGAGGTTGCGGGCGCTGTCGGTGCCGTCGCGCATGTAGTCCGAATGGCCGACCGCGGTCCGCCGCAGGTCGACGAAGTCGGACCGTGGCCGCAGCCAGTGGTTGCACCCCGAGCCGGGCTTCTCGAGGGCGAACGTCGAGAGCCGAGTCGCCCCAAGAACGTCAGCGGCCTTGGTGCCGTGGACGATCCAGCCGTAGTCAGCGACATCGTCGCCGATCGCGTGCAGGACGTTGAGAGCGCCCGGCTTCAGGCCAGTCTCTGCCACGCTGGAGAAGGGCAGCCCAGGGGCACCGAAGACCGCCACGTCGTCGATCGCGCTCGTGCGCAGCACCGCGAAACCGGCGAGCACCGCACCGTACGAGTGCGCCCAGACGACCTGGTGGGCGGGTCGGTCCCGCGCCGCGTCGAGTCCGGTGACAAAGTCGGCCAGCGCGTCGGCATTGTCGCGGGCGAGCTTGGCGTTCAGTACGTTACGGTCGATCGAGGTGACGATCTCGCCGACCTGGGGCGCGTTGTACCCCATCCAGGTCACGGCCGCGACGTCGTCCCCGCGTGCGACCGTCAGCGCCTGCGCCCGCAGCCGCTTGAGGTCGTCGTCGTACCGGCGAAGGTCCCCTCGGGCCGTCGTGGACAGCCCACCGACGTAGGTGACGACGTGGCGGGCCCGGTCCGGGTCACCCAGCGCGACCACGGCCTTGACGTTGGTGTCGGTCGCATCGACGAGGAGCAGCCGTCGCTGCACGCCGTCGCGCCGGCTGAGCACCTCTCTGATGGCCCGAAGATCCTCGAGCCGGTCGTGGGCCCGCGTCCGCTCGCTCCCGTTCCACAGAGGGGCGCCCTCGTCTGCTCGGCGCGCCCCATCCTGGGCATCTCGCTCCGCCCGAGCGAGCAGGACCAGATTGGCGGCGTGGCGATCCGAGGCCGGGATCCCGTCTCGCGGACCCACCCACTCGGGATGATCGGCGATGACGCGACCACACTCCTCGTCCGTCAGCGACCGCCACCAGGCCGAGGATGCGTAGACGCTCCTGGCGTCACGCCCCAGCGGCGGGGGTGGCACCACCGTAAGCACACCGGTGCCCGACATCACGGACGCGCCAGGGGGGCCGCTCTGCGTCCCTGGTGTCTGTCGCATCCAGGGCGTGCTCGCTGGGCTCTCCAGCGCTGCTGCCAGCAGGCCCTGCGCCAGCTGGAGGTCGGTCAGCGCCGCGACGCGCACCGCCTCGGATAGGGCGGCCGTGACCTCCGCGCGCATCAGCTCGTCCTCGCGCGCCACGTGGGCGTCGAGCACGGGATCGCCCGACGTGCCACGCACGGGGAGGAAGATCTGCCCCTCGTGGTCGACCCATGCGCCCGCCGCGGCTGCTCGGCGGTCGGCCTGGTGGACCAGCTCGGCCGCCGCCGCGAGCCGTAGAGCCGCGTGGCTCAGTGCCTGACCGCTTGCCCCGATGCTGGCTGCGAGCCCGGCCAGCCTGCCGACGACCAGGGCCGACCGGTTGGTCGCGGCGGCCGACGCAAGGCCGGACCACCGGCGTTCCTGTTGGCCGCCGAGCAGGACCGTCTGGACGATCTGGCGCACCTGCTCGCGCTGCTCCTCCAGCCGGCGGCTCGTGGCCGAGAGCAGCTCGGGCCGGCTGGACCTGATGGCACCCACACTGATCGTCATGGGCCACCAACCCGTCCTCGGTCGGCCACAGCCCCTCGGTCGGCCACCACGCGGTCGGCCACGGCACGCCCCACAGCCCGCTCGACCGCGTCGTACGACTCGGCGGCCGCGACGAGCTCGCCGCCCAGGCTTCGCAGCATCCACCTCGTGTCGGACACCCGCGACTCCCAGACCGAGGCGAGCCGTGCCGCGGCGCCGGCCACGCGGCCTCCGGGCAGACCCGTCGCGACCGAGCCCATCACTGGCACGATGCCGAGCCGTTCGAGTCGCTGCAGCGCCAGGTCAAGGGCAGCGGCGCTGTCTTGCAGCGCGTCGGTGTCCACCGCATACCGCATACCTGCACTCCCTTCGTCGGAGCGAACAGGCTATGGAGGCAAGGGGATCGGTCGCATCGCGTCATCCACAGGGATGCGCACGGCGTAAGAGGCCGTCCACAGGGCGACGCACCATCGCCGGCGAGGAATGCCGTCTTGCTCAGTTCCGGGTCGAGCGAGCGCTCCGTCCCGCGCGTCAAACAGCCCGGCCCATCGTGTGACAGGCGGGGCGCGGCGCTCACTCAACACCGCCCAGGCATGGCAGAACGCCGCACCCCGATCTGGGGTGCGGCGTCCGGGCGAGAGCGGCGGGGTCGAAGCGCCGCTACCGCCAGCCGCTGAAGGTGGAGCCAACGCGGCTGCCATGGAGCCGGGCCTGTCACCAGAAGAGGGCCCGGCGGCGCGGCGTCAGGGCGTCGGGATGACGAGCCGCTGACCGATGTGGATCTGCGAGGTCGACAGGCTGTTGGCGAGCTGAAGCTCGACGATGCCGCTGGTGACCGGCAGGTCCGGCAGCTCCCGCGAGGCGATGCCCCACAGGGTCTGGCCCGGCTGCACGGTGATGACCCGCGGCTCGCTGACGGCGCCGGCGCGCTGGACGGCCGCTGCCACCCCGAGCACGGCAACAACGGCGGCGACGAGGAGCGCGATGACGAGCCGCCCGCGCCGGGTCAGACGAAGACGTGAGTGCGCCCTAGATGCCGGACCGAGCGCATCCGGACCGGTGGGCACGAGCACGAGATGGCCACGCCCGCGCGGGGACGGGAGCGGGTCGCACAGGGCCCCCTGAGCCTGCTGCCGGTGCGCTGCCTCGACGACGATGGCGCTCATGATGACCTCCCCTTGCTGCCGAACGAACAGGTGTTCGATAGAACGTCTGTACGAGTTGTAGCACGTCTGTTCGACGAAGTCGAGACACGCATCGAACAGGTGTTTGGCAACTGTGTTCGAACCTCGTACGCTGTTCTCACACCACCAACCACACCAGTCACCACTGACACTGGCCCTCACGAGCGCTCGAGCGGCGCTCACCGCAAGCCGGACATCGGGGTCTGACGAGCACGACGAAGGGGACATCATGGGCGTGACCGAGTTTCCCGACCGCGACAAGGGCGACGGGCTGACCGTGCGCCAGCGGCGTGTGCTCGAGGTCATCCGCAACTCCGTGGACCGGCGTGGATACCCGCCGAGCATGCGTGAGATCGGTGACGCGGTCGGCCTGGCCAGCCCGTCCAGCGTCTCGCACCAGCTCAACGCCCTCGTGACGAAGGGCTACGTCCGTCGCGACCCCAACCGTCCGCGCGCGATCGAGGTCGTCTCGCCCGACGCCCGCCCGTCGCAGCGCCGTGGCGACATCGACCTCAGCGTGCAGCGCCACGACCTCGAGACCGACAGCGGCGACTCGCGTCCCCAGGCGGCATACGTCCCGGTCCTGGGTCGGATCGCCGCGGGAGTGCCGATCACTGCTGAGGAGCTCGTCGACGACGTCTTCCCGCTGCCGAAGCAGATTGTCGGCGAGGGCGAGCTCTTCCTGCTCAAGGTCGTCGGAGACTCGATGATCGACGCCGCGATCTGCGACGGCGACTGGGTCGTGGTGTCACGACAGCAGACAGCCGACAACGGCGACATCGTCGCGGCCCTGCTCGACAACGAGGCCACGGTCAAGACGTTCAAGCGCAAGGACGGCCACGTCTGGCTGCTCCCCCACAACCAGGCTTTCGAGCCGATCGACGGCGACGACGCGACGATCCTCGGCAAGGTCACCGCCGTCCTGCGCCGCGTCTGAGCCGTCACCGGTCAGCTCAGCGGCGGTTCCTCCTGCAGCGATGCCAGCCACCAGCTGGGCGAGTCACCGAAGTCGGCCAGCTCGGACGGCGTCATCGTCGCCACGACCCGAAGCCACGCCTCGACCCGACCCAGTCGCGCCAGCTGCAAGGCCGCCGGCAGGGCCGCCCGGAGCTCACCGACGGGCCGAAGGTCACCCCACACCTCCGTTGCGGCGTCCGCCACCCGGCGCAACCGTGGGTCATCCACCCCGGCCTCCAGCCGGCTCGACATCACCCGCAGGGGGATGAGCAGTGACCAGAGCGGGTTCGCGATCACGGCGTCTCCGAAGTCGAAGAAGCGCAGCTGCCCGTCTGTCGCAAAGACGTTGTGCTCGTGAAGGTCGTTGTGCACCAACGTGTCCGGTAGGTCGAGCGCCTCGACCTGGGCCGCCCAGCCACGGATCACAGGATCGAGTGCGCACACCGTGGCGGCCTCGTCCGCAGGCATCCGTCGAGGGTCACCGGCTGGCAGGCCCGCGAGCGACGCGGCCCGGGCGGTCACGTAGTCGGCAGCATCCGCCGTGCGGATTCTCGTGAGCCCGGCAGCGGCGAGCTCAGCCTCGCGCCCCAAGAGCTCGCGCTGCAGGTGCATCGCCTCGACGGCGACCGTGCACCATGCGTCGATGTCGTCCTCTGGCACCATTTCGGCATAGACCGGCCCTTGGTCGGGCACGAGGTGTAGGCCACGCTCGATGTCCGCCGCGGCCACCGGGACCACCCGATCCCCGGCCAGGCGGTCGAGCACGACGAGCAGGTGCGCCTCGAAGCTCTGGTGTGCGCAGTTCTGCTTGGCCCAGAACAGTCCGCCGTCGTCGGCCCGGGCGCGCCACACCGTAGACCAGGGTCGCTGGTGCACCGGCTCGAGGCCGACGAGCTCGTGCCCGAGAGATCCCAGCGCGCCTCCCACCCACGCCTGCAGCTCGGCCGCGAAGTCGGCGGACGTCCAGCGCTCGGACGGGCCGGGGCCCGACTCCGGCAGGGCGGCATACCACCGCGGGTCAGTGCTCAAGGGCACTCCAGAGGCGGCGCAGCGTGGGGCCGAGCCTCTCGTGGACTCTCGTGGTGGCCTGGGCGTCGCCACGGGTGGCCGACCGCGTGACGATCGCCACCGGTATGCCGCGTTGATGGGCATGCCGGACGAAGCGGTAGCCGCTCATGACCGACAACGAAGAACCGAGCACCAACACGGCACCTGCGTCGTCGACAAGTCGAAAACACCTGTCCACCAACGCCTTTGGCACGGACTCTCCGAAGAAGACGACGTCCGGCTTGACGGTGTCGTTGCCGCAGACCAGGCATCGGGGTGTGTGGAAGGAGTCGACCAGCTCGTCGGCGAGCACGATGTCGCCGTCGGGGCGCACCTGCTCGCCCCATTGGGACCCGACGCGTGCCGCGGCCTCGGAGAAGCGTGCCATGAAGCCGGGGTTGGCCTCGGTCATCCGCTCGTGCAGACCCAGCCGGGTCGTGATCTCCCCGCAGATGAGACAGACCGCACGCTCGAGCGACCCGTGCAGCTCGACGACGTCCCGGGCACCCGCGGCCTGGTGCAGACCGTCGACGTTCTGGGTGATGACGGGACCGACGTAGCCGGCCCGCTGAAGGTCGGTCACGACGCGATGACCGTCGTTGGGCTCCGCCGCCTTGAAGCGCTGCCACCCGATGTAGCTGCGCGCCCAGTACCGACGACGCGCCTCGCTCGACCCCTTGAACTCCCCGAAAGTCATCGGCTGGACGCGTCGCGTGCCGTCGGGTCCGCGGTAGTCGGGGATCCCTGACTCGGTGGAGAGCCCCGCACCGGACAGGACGAGGACCCCGCCCCCCGAGACGAGGTCGACGAGGTCGTCGAACGTCCCGAGGTCGACAGGCTCCGGGAGCACCCGGTTGACACTCAGCGACCGCACTCGGACAGCCTACGTGGCGCCTCGTGCGGCCCTGGGGTCCTCGGACTGCAACAGCCCGGCCGAGCGGGTCAGGCCGCGTGGCGTCCGCGCGTCTGCGCCCCCTGCGCCGGCGCCCTGGCGCCGCCGAGCTCGCCGACGAGCAGGACACCACCGACGACGATGCAGACGACCTCCGCCGCCGCGGCGGTGAACACGTCCCACCCCTGCCACGTCGTGTGCACACCGAGCAGCCCGACGGTCGCCGCGATGGTGAAGGCGCCCAGGGTCGCCACGCCGAACCCGAGGGTGAGGAACGCCGGGATCCAGTGCGTCCACCGCACGAGCAGGACGGCGATCACGACGCCCGCCACGACGTTGATGAGGAACATCGGCCCCACCGACTGGTTGCGCACACCGTTGAACCACAGGTACAGGTGCACCGCTGCGGACACGAGCAGTGCTGCTGCACCGAGATATCGGAGGCTTCTCATGATGTTCCCATCGTCCGGGTCGCACCGCGACGACGTGTGACGTCACGGCGTTGGACTACCTGCCGAGGAAGACGAGCCGCGGGGCTCGACGGTTCAGTGACCGGTGTCGGTTGTGTGCTCGAGGCGGGTGCCGCCATGGCGTTGGCCGAGGTGGAGCCGAAGGCTGTGAGGAACCGGTCCCGGAACCGGTCCATCGGCCAGACCGGAGCGTCCGGCCCGGGCCGCACCCCCGACGCCCAGCCCCAGGAGGAGATCCGGTCGAGCACAGAGGGGTCGCGAGAGATGATCGAGACCGGCACGTCGTGGCTCGCTCCGTCACCCGAGACGATGCTCACGGGCTGATGGTCGCCGAGGACGACAGCAACGAGGTTGCGGTCACGCGTCCTCTCGAGGAACGACACGACGCTGCGGAGCGAGTAGGCGATGCTCTGCCCGTATGCCGTCCGCACGCCGGCGGGGGTCTGCCAGACCACCTCACGTGGTGTGGCCTTGCCGGCCTGCTGCCAGAAGATCGAGCCGTCGCCGATGGCGTTCCAGTCGACCAGCCGGGGCAGCGGTGCCCAGGGGATGTGGCTCGACACGAGGTCGATCTCGGCCATGACGGGCGGCCGGTCCCGAGGGGTCAGCTCGAGGCGGTCGAACGCCGCGAGGGTGAACTGGTCGGGCATCGGGGCGTAGCCCCAGCCCTCCCCGGCATATCCGAGGGTGCGCGAGTCGTAGACCTGGTCGTAGCCGTAGAAGGCCTTGCCCTCCGGCCAGTCGCTGCGGTTGGCAGGGATGACGTCGACGGTCCGCCAGCCGCCGCGGGCGAAGGCCCTGCTCAGGGTGAACCGCTGGGCGTCGAGGAGCTGGTCGTAGCGCTGCTGGCTGTTGACCCACAGACCGGACTGGAACGTGGAGTGCGCGAGCCAGCTGATGCCGCCGAAGGTCGGCGAGGTCAGCCAGGCGCTCGCCGACCCGTATCCCGCGCCTCTCAGCGCGCTGTTCCCGGCGTCGAGCGCGGCAGCCACGTCGGGCGACCTGTCGACCGCCACCTTGCCGTAGCTCTCGACGAACACGAACACGACATCCTTGCCGCGCAGGGCCGTCAGCAGGTCCGGGCCTGCGGCGTCGTGGAACCGGTCGACTGGAATGGCCCGGGCAAAGACCTCGCGGTCGTGCAGGTTGGCCCGCACCGTGCCGACCTCGTCGGCGACCAGTGCCGCCGCGCTCGAGGACGCCAGCGGCGAGCTCGGAACCAGGTGGAGGCTCAGGACCGCAGCCGCGACCCAGACGGCCGCGAGGGCCGCCGCCACGCGAACAGCGCCGGCGCGATGGCGGTCGACGACGGTCCCGAGGCGCACCATCGCCAGCGGCGTGAGGACGAGCAGAGCGAGGACAAGCAGGCCGATCCCCGCGGTCGCGAGCACCGCGACACCAGCGCCGGCCGAGTCGCCGAGGAGGTCTTTCGCGGAGCCGGCATACCGCCAGTCGGTCACGGGGTTGAAGCGACGGTAGAGCGCTGCCAGGAAGGCCAGGTCGAGGATCCGCACCAGGACGAGCAGCCCGAGGACGACACCCACGACCACTTCGAGCCAGCGTCGTGGTGCTCGCGGCAGGACGAGCACGAGTCCGATCAGCACGATCCCCTCGACGGGAACCCGAAGGAAGGCCAACGGAGTCAGCGGTCTGCCGCCCTCAGGCGCAACGAGCGCGAACCAGACGAGCAGACCGGCAAGGACCGTCGCGACCCAGCGCACAACGGTCCTGGCGCGCGCCGGCCCGGCTGCTGGGGAGGCCAGCTCGGCCGCGCCAGGCTCTGGTGCTTCCGCAGGCGTCACGTCCGTCATGAGGCCTTCACCTGGGCAGCGGCCAGGGCGGCGCCCGGTGCGATGTCGTGCGCGACGTCGTGCGCGACGTCCGGCGCCCCGACCTGGACATCGTCGACCGCATGGTGCGACCGGGTCCGCCACAGGGTGGCGACCTGCGTGCCGAAAGAGGCAGCGAGGAGGCCGAGACCGGTCAGGAGCACCAGAGCGTTGCCGGTCGGAGCCAGTACCCCGGCAGCAGCGACCGTGAGTACGACACCCTGGACGCCTGCCACGGCCTTGCGCCAGCGCCTCGGGGGGATCGGCCGGGCCAGCCACGGAGCCAGCCACGCTGCGACGAGCAGGGCGTACCTGGCCGCGCCGCCCAGCAGGACCCACCAGCCGAGCTGCTGGGACACGAACACACTCAGCACGAGGATGAGGAACGCGTCCGACTCCATGTCGAAACGCGCGCCGAGTGGGCTGACGGTCCCGGTGCGCCGGGCAACTCGGCCGTCCACCGCATCGAGGACGAGTGCCAGCGCGGCGAGCCCGACGAGAGTCCCGACAGGAGGCGGCGCATCGAACGCGTCGGCGGTGAGGGCAGCCACTGCGCACGCCAGCACGGCGCGGGTCAGCGTGATGCGGTCTGCCGGGCCCAGCCGAGGCTGGGACCGGTGGATGAGGCCGGCTGCCAGCAGCAGACACAGTGCGACGCTGGAGGCGAGCCCTACAGTCCAACCCGCCGTGCCGAGACCCACGGTTGCGTGGAGCGTGCCGAGGAGGCCTGCGGCGCCGATGAAGCCGATCACCGCCCCGCCGGGGACTACCGCACGCATCCTGCCTCCGCCACTTCGGGATTTGCACCAAGGACGACGAGCCCGGTGCCGGAGTTCACCCGGGCTCTACGCTAGGCCCGTGACGAGGGGTGCGCGTGCGTTCTGGCTCACCGAGCCGGGCCGGGGTGAGATCCGCCTGGCCGACCTGCCGGACCCGGCGCCGGGTGAGGTGCTCGTCCGCACCCTGTACACCGGGATCAGCCGAGGCACCGAGTCGCTCGTCTTCGCTGGTCGGGTACCGCCGAGCCAGTATGCCGCGATGCGAGCTCCGCACCAGGAGGGCGAGTTTCCCGCTCCGGTGAAGTACGGGTACCTCAACGTGGGCATCGTCGAACAGGGCCCGAGCCACCTCACGGGGCGCACGGTGTTCAGCCTCTACCCTCACCAGACGGCATACGTCGTCGGGTCGGAGTCGGTCGTCGTCGTCCCTGACGACGTCCCCGCGGCCCGCGCGGTCCTCGCGGGCACGGTCGAGACGGCGGTGAATGCGCTCTGGGACGCCGCACCCCTCGTAGGGGACCGCGTCGCCGTTGTCGGCGCCGGCATGGTGGGCTGCTCCGTCGCCACGCTGCTCGCGCGCTATCCCGGGGTGCACGTGACCCTCGTCGACATCGACGAATCCCGCGCCGAGGTCGCGCAACGGCTCGGGGTCGACTTCGCCCGCCCCGACGACGCGGCGGGCTGGGTGCCGGATCACGACCTCGTGGTGCATACGAGCGCGTCGTCGGCAGGCCTGCAGCTTTCCCTGGACCTGCTGGGTATGGAAGGCAATGTGATCGACCTCAGCTGGTACGGCGACTCGCCCGTGCAGCTCCGCCTGGGTGGGTCGTTCCACTCGTCCCGCCTCGCCGTCCGGGCCAGCCAGGTCGGGATGGTCGCCACGTCACGGCGTGTCCGGCGGACGCCCGCCGACCGGCTGGCACTGGCACTCGACCTGCTCCGCGACCCGGCGTTCGACGCCCTTCTCACCGGCCGGTCACGGTTCGAGGACCTGCCCGAGGTGATGGCCGGCCTCGCGGACGGTTCCATGGCGGCGATCTGTCACACCATCAGCTACGAACAGGGGTGAATGCGGATGTTCAGCGTGACCGTGCGTGACCACATGATGATCGCCCACAGCTTCCGAGGGGAGGTCTTCGGACCCGCTCAGGCGCTGCACGGCGCCACGTACGTCGTCGACGCGACATTCCGCGGCCCCGAGCTCGACCCTGACAACATCCTCGTCGACATCGGGCTGGCTACCCAGCAGGTGAACGAGGTCATGGCGGGCCTGTCGTACCGCAACCTCGACGAGCTGCCCGAGCTCGTCGGCACGAACACGACGACGGAGGCACTGGCCCGCTTCGTCGCCGACCGGCTCGCAGAGCGTGTCCACGCAGGCCGGCTGGGCCGGGCCGCGGACCACGTCACCGAGATCGCCGTGACCCTCCACGAGTCTCACGTGGCATGGGCGTCGTACGACCGCCCGCTGTGACCGACGTTCACGCCGTCCTCCCGGACACGGTCCACCGCGCCGACCGGCCCAGTGGCGGCAACGTCTACGACCGTCGGCTCTGTGACGCGCTGGCCACGCTCGGCTGGACCATCCGAGAGCACCTGGTCGGGGGCACGTGGCCCCGCCCGGACCAGGCGGCCCGCGCCGCGCTCGCCCGTGTGCTGGATGCGGTGCCCACGGGAGCGGTTGTCCTCGTCGATGGTCTCGTCGCGTCAGGTTGTGCGGATGTGCTTGTGCCGCAAGCACATCGGCTGCGACTTGTGATCCTGGTCCATATGCCGTTGGGCCAGGACGGCACCGGCGACGACGGAGAGCGTCACGTGCTCACGACGGCCGCAGGAATCGTGACCACCAGCGAGTGGACGCGACGGAGGCTGCGGGAGCTCTATGAAATCGACCCCGATCGTCTGCATGTCGCCGTGCCCGGAGTCGACCGCGCCGACGTGGCTCCGGGCACGGACGGCGGCGGCCGCCTGCTGTGCGTCGCGGCCGTCACGCCGGGAAAAGGGCACGACCTGCTCGTGGACGCACTCGGCCTGGTGGACGACCTGCCCTGGAGCTGCATGTGCGCCGGTTCGCTCGAGATCGAGCCGCCTTTCGTGGCCGACCTTCGGCAGCAGGCCGCGAGACTCGGCCTCGACGACCGAGTGCGCCTCGTCGGGCCCCTCTCTCGCGTCGACCTCGACCGCGCCTATGCCGCCGCCGACCTGGTCGTGCTCGCCTCGCGCGCTGAGACCTACGGCATGGTGGTCACCGAGGCGCTGGCGAGGGGGCTCCCTGTGCTGGCAACTGCCGTGGGTGGACTGCCCGAGGCCCTGGGCGCGCGTCCGGACTTCGCCCCGCTGGACGGTGGCCCGGGATCTCCTCACACCAACCCGCACGCCGCCGCGCACGCCGAGTCGGACTCGACGCCTGGACTGCTGGTGCGACCGGAGGACTACGAAGCACTCGCTCAGGGAATGCGGAGGTGGTTGACGGATGCCCAACTGCGAGAGCGGCTGCGCACGGCTGCCAGGGAGCGGCGAAGCACGTTGCCCGACTGGACCGCCACGGCTCATCGTGTGTCAAACGTCCTGGCGCGACTGGCGGGCTGACATGCCGTCGTCTCCGGCTGCACACGCGGCTGCCGCCGCGACTGCTGCCGCCGCGACTGCTGAACCCGCGACTGCTGAACCCGTGGCGGGTCGTAGACGTCCTCCGGGTGGGACGTCCACAGCGGAAGGCCGGAGGAGCATGCGTCGCGAGATGTGGTGGCTGCGGCCCCTGGCTGGTGCCGCGATCCTCGGCGCGCTGGCCTGGCGGATCGGCACAGGTCCCTTCCTCGACGCCCTGCGCCGCGTGGACGGATGGTCGCTGTCGGCGGCGGCCGTCCTCGCAGCGCTGACCACCCTGTGCTGCGCCTGGCGGTGGGCGCTCGTGGCCCGCGGGCTCGGCGTGTCCCTGCCCCTGCGCTCGGCCGTCGCGGAGTACTACCGCTCCCAGTTCCTCAACGTGACGCTGCCCGGCGGCGTCGTCGGCGACGTTCGCCGAGGCGTCCGCCGCGGCCGCGACGCCGGCGACGTCGGGCGCGGGCTCCGCTCGGTCGTCTGGGAACGAACCGCCGGACAGGTCGTGCTCGTCATCGTCGCCCTGGGCGCCGTGCTCTGGCTGCCGTCGCCCATGCGGGCCCCGGTCCAGATCGCCGCCCTTCTCCTCGTCGTGGCCGCGATCGTGCTCGCGGTCGCAGCGCTCGCCGGCAGCAGGCTGGGCCATCCCGCGCTCTCGCGGGTCGGGCGCACAGTGGTCGACGACCTACGCGCTGGGGTGGTCGGGCGGCATACCGTCCTCGTCGTCGTCGCGTCGGTGGGGGCCGTGGCCGGCAACGTCATGACCTTCGGGATCGCCGCCCACAGCGCTGGGGTCGCGGTGTCGCCGGCGCGCCTGCTGCCGCTCGGACTCGTCGTCATGATCGCGATGGCCGTGCCGCTCAGCCTGGCCGGCTGGGGACCCCGCGAGGGGGCCACGGCATGGGCGTTCGGTGCCGCCGGGCTGGGCGTGAACCAGGGCGTCGCGGTGGCGGTGATCTACGGTGTCATGGTGCTCGTGGCCAGCCTGCCGGGGGCCGGGCTGCTCCTTGCAGGCCGGTGGGGACGCCGAGGCCGCGAGGCGGTCAGGGAGCCCGTGCGGGCCTCCGAGGCCGCGGCAGCACCCGACCACCGCAGGGCGGCGCATGGCTGAGCGCCCCTACACCCTGCTCAGCTGTGGCATGTCCATCGACGGGTATCTCGACACGTGCTCGTCCACACGTCTGCTGCTGTCGAACGACGAGGACTTCGACCGGGTCGACGCCGAGCGGGCCGCGTCCGACGCGATCCTCGTGGGCGCCACGACGATCCGGAAGGACAACCCTCGCCTGCTCGTCCGGTCAGCCGACCGACGGGCAGAGCGGGTGTCGCGAGGGCTTCCGGCGTCGCCGACCAAGGTGACCGTCACCGGCTCGGGGCAGCTCGAGTGCACCGCACGGTTCTTCACCGCAGGCGATGTCGACAGGCTGGTCTACTGCGCGACGGGCTCCCTGTCCGCAGCGCGGCAGGACCTCGGGGCGGTCGCAACAGTCGTCGACGGCGGACAGCCGGTGACGATGCAGCGGGTCTGCGAGGACCTGCACCGCCGTGGAGTGCGTCGGCTCATGGTCGAGGGCGGCGGGACGGTGCACACGCAGCTGCTCACCGCGGATCTCGCGGACGAGCTGCAGCTGGTCGTGGCTCCGTTCTTCGTGGGCGACTCTGGCGCGCGTCGGTTCGTCGGCGACGGGCGCTTCCCGTGGAACCCCGAGCGGCGGGCGACCCTGGCCCAGGTGCGCCAGATCGGCGACGTCGTCCTGCTCCGCTACGCGCTCTCCGAGCGGTTCCGGATGGACTGAGCGCGCCTCTGGGCGCAGGTCTGCACTCACTCCACGTGTGAGAACGAGGGAAATGCATAATCATCGGTTATGATGAGTTCATGATCGACGCTGCCGGCCTGAGGGTCATGAAGGCCATTGCCGACGAGGGAAGCTTCACGAGCGCCGCCAACGCGCTCGGCTTCACCCAGCCCGCCATCTCGCAGATGGTCCGCCGGCTCGAGCAGCGCACTGGCACCGTGCTTGTCGAGCGCTACGGCCGGCAGGTCCGACTCACCGAGGCCGGCCAGGTGCTCGCGCGCCACGCCGTTGGTGTGCTCGCCGCGCTCGACGCTGCCGAGGAGGAGATCACCGCGATCGCCGGACTGCGCGCCGGTCGGGTGCGGCTCCAGGCTTTCCCCAGCTCGTCGGCCACGCTCGTGCCGAAGACCCTGGCGATCCTCAAGGCCAAGCACCCCGACATCACCGTCACCTTCACCGAGGCTGAGCCGCCCGAGTCGCTCGCGGCGCTGCGCAACGGCGACTGCGACGTCGCGGTCGCGTTCGCCTACGAGGGCGCCGACCTCGGCGAGCTCGAGGAGGACCTGTCTCTGCTCGTCACCCGCCGCCTCATGGACGACGAGGTGCGGCTCGTCGTCCCCGCGGCGCACCCGCTCGCCGGCGCTGGGACGGCCCGGCTCTCCGACTTCTCGGGCGAGGAGTGGATCGCGGGCTGTCCGCGATGCCGCGGCCATCTCCTGTCCCTCGCCGACCACGAGGGTTTCCGCCCCAACGTCGCGTTCGAGACCGAGGACTATGTCGCCCAGCTCGGCCTCGTGACGGCCGGCCTCGGGGTGGCGCTGGTTCCCGACCTCATCCTCAACGCGGCCAAGCACGACCACGTGGCCACGCTGCCCCTGTCCCCCGCCTCCCGCCGGCAGATCCTCGCGGTCACCACGCCCGACCTGCAGCGGGTGCCCGCCGTCGCCGCCGCGCTCGACGCGCTCTGCCAGGCCGCCGGCGCCGACCCGAGGGTCTCGGCGGCCGAGCTCGTCGCCGCGCGCGCCTGAGCGCCCTTCGACCGACCGCCCTCAAGGGCTGCGGCGGATCGGTGTAGGGCCGCTCGTGGGCGCCGCCGCGGGCGTTCGCGGGTCACGCTCGCTCCGACGACGTATGCCGTCCCCACCGCCGGTCCGTGCCGTGCGGGCCGATCTCGGCCAGAATGCCGTCATGACACGGGTCGCGCTCGCCGCCACCGGAACCGTTGCGCTGGAGGCCGGGCTGGAGGCAGCCGCCGAGGGAGGCAACGCCGTCGACGCCGCTGTGGCGGCGGCCATCGCGGCGATGAGCACCGAGCCCGGTGTCGTCAGCCTCATGGGCGGCGCCTTCGTCAACATCTGGCCTGCCGGCGCCGATCCGGTCGTCATCGACGGCAACGTCGAGATGCCCGGCCGCGGCCTGGACCGGGCCGCCTTCGGCCGCGGCGTCCGCCAGGTGCACACGGACTACGGCGGCGGTGTCGACCTTGGAGCCGGACACGGCTCCGTGGCGAACTCCGGCGCGCTGCAAGCACTTTCGATCACGCAGCAGCGATATGCGAGGCTTCCTTGGCGACGGCTGGTCGAGCCCGCTGCCCGAGCCTGCCGCCAGGGTTACCCCGTCGGCGCCGCCGCAGCGCTCTACCTCGGCATCGTCCGCGACAGCCTGTTCGGCGACGACCCTGAGGCCCACGCGCTCGTGACCGGAGCCGACGGCGGTGCGCTCCAGCCGGGCGAGACGTCAACCAACATCGATCTCGCCGACGTTCTCGACCTCCTTGCGGTACAGGGGATCTCGCTCGTGACGACCGGAGCCGTGGCGCGTGTCCTCGTTGACGACATGGCCGCGAACGGAGGGCTGATCACTCATGCCGACCTGACGGCATACGAGGCTGTCCTGCGCACTCCGACGACGCGAGCCATCGGGGACTGGACCGTCGCCTTCAACCCCCCGCCGTCGGTGGGAGGACCCATGCTCGCGGTCATGCTCGGCGAGCTGGCCGGGCTCGACGACTGGTCGTGGACGGACGTCATCGACATCCAGCGGCGAGTGCTCTCGTATCGCCTCGGGGTGCATGACCGGTCGCGCGACCTGCACGCCGACGGGCACGCCCTGCTGACGTCGGTCGAGAGGTACGGACTCGCTGGCCTGCCCAGCTCGGCCTCGACCGCCCACGTGTCTGCGGTCGACGAGCACGGCACGGCCTGTGCCGTGACGACGTCGAGCGGGTACGGGGCCGGCATGGTGATACCCGGTACCGGCATCCTGCTCAACAACTCACTCGGTGAGCCGGAGCTCAACCGCCTCGGCCTGCACGCCGTCCCGCCAGGGACCCGACTCGCATCGAACATGGCACCCACGACCGCTCGAAGCGCGTCCGGTGGCGCCCTCGCGATCGGCTCGCCCGGCGCGGACCGGATCACGACCGCGCTCCTCCAGGTGCTGGCTCGCGTGCTGCTGCGGGGCGAACCGCTTCAGGCGGCGGTCGACGCACCGCGGCTCCATGTGCGGTTCATGGAGGACGGGTCGCCGCGAGTCGAGCTCGAGCCGTCGGACGAGCTTCAAGCCGCCGTCTCAGCGAGCGGCCTTGTCTCACATGCCTATCCGAGCCCGCACATGTATTTCGGCGGTGTCGGCGCGGCTGAGCTGGCGGAGCGTGGACTCGTCGCCGCAGGCGATGCGCGCCGCGAGGCCGCAGTCGGCTTGTCGGCGTGACGGAGTGGTCTGAGTGCGGACGGAGCGGCCATGACCACCACCGACGGCCTGACGTCAACTGCTGCCGGCCACCGATCCAGTGTCGCCGAGCGGCTCGCCGAGCTCGTGAGTCCGTGGCTCGAACCGCTTCCAGTTCGCGTCCGTGCCTGGGACGGGAGCGCCACCGGGCCGGATGACGCGCCGACCGTCGTGGTGCTGGACCCAGCCGCGCTCCGGCGCGTGCTGCGGCACCCAGGCGAGCTGGGCATCGCGCAGGCCTACGTCACCGGCGAGCTCGACGTCGAGGGAGACCTGCTCGACGGCTTCCGCCGGATCCGTCGCGCCGTGCGGGAGCCTGCGCCCGTGAGGCCTCGCCCGGCGAGCGGCATCGCTCGTGCGGCGCGAGCCGCCAGGTCGGTGCCCGCAGTCGCGCGATCGCTGCGGACCGCAGCCGACCTCGGCGGCCTCGGCTGGCCTCCGCCACCGCCGGCGTCACAGGCACGGCTCCGGGGCCGCCTGCACTCGCTCACCCGTGACCGGAGGGCGATCGAGCACCACTACAACCTGTCGAACGAGTTCTACGCGCTCATCCTCGACCCCGATCTCGTCTACTCGTGCGCGTACTGGACGAGCGACGACCCCGGCTACACGCTCGAGGACGCCCAGCGCGACAAGCTCGACCTGATCTGCCGCAAGCTCGACCTGCGCCCGGGGAGCCGCCACCTCGACATCGGGTGCGGGTGGGGTGCGCTGGCCGTGCACGCGGCGGAACGCTACGGCGCGACGGTCGTGGGCGTGACCGTGTCCAGCGAGCAGAAGGCGTTCGCCGACCGGCGCATCCGGGAGCGGGGGGTCGAAGGCCGGGTGGAGATCCGCCTGCAGGACTACCGAGAAGTGCCGGACGGGCCGTTCGACACCGTGTCCGCGATCGAGATGGGCGAGCACGTGGGAGACGCCAACTATCCCGAGTTCTCACGTCAGCTCGGTCGCTTGGTGCGTCCGGGCGGTCGCGTGCTCGTCCAGCAGATGTCGCGTTCGACCCGCCCGGGAGGCGGCCCGTTCATCGAGGCGTTCATCGCCCCGGACATGTCGATGCGCCCGGTCGGCGACACTGTCGCGATGATCGAGCGCGCCGGCCTCGAGGTGCGCGACGTGCACGCTCTTCGCGAGCACTATGTGCAGACCGTCTCGGCGTGGTACGCGACGTTCGAGCGCTGCTTTGACCGCGTGGTCGGTCTCGTGGGCCCAGAGGTGGCGCGGGTCTGGCGGCTCTACCTGGTCGGCGGCGCCCTGGCCTTCGAGGAGGGCCGGATGGGTGTCGACCAGATCCTCGCCATCCGACCGACCGGCGACGGGCGCAGCGCCATGCCGATGGTCCGGGCCAGATGACCGTCCCCGCCGAGCCGAGCGTTGCCAGCACAGCCATCTGGAGCGCGGCGGATGCCGGGGGCATCGGTAGCGGGTTCGAGCTGGGCGAGTTCGGCCGGACGCTGCCCTTGACGGTGCTCTCTGTGGCTGTCGTCCTGGCCGTGACCCTTGGCATCGCGTTGCGATTCGGCCGGCACGCCGTCGTCGACGTCGCCTGGGGGCTCGGCTTCGTCGCCATCGCCGTGACCGCGTTCGGCACGTCGTCGGGATCTGGCGACGGCCTGCGCCGGTGGACGAGCCTGTTGTTGACCGCCGTCTGGGGGCTGCGCCTGGCAGCGCACGTCTGGCTGCGTTCGCGCGGTCGAGGCGAGGACCCGAGGTACGAGGCGATGCTGGCCCGTGCTCCGGACGGCCGCACGGGCTACGCCGTCAGGCACATCTATGTGCCGCAAGGCGCGGTCATGTGGTTCGTGTCGCTCCCGGTGCAGGTTGCCATGTTCGAGCGGGGCGGGATCGGTTGGGTTCTCTGGCTCGGGGTCGCGATCTGGGTGGTCGGCTTCGTCTTCGAGACCATCGGCGACCTTCAGCTCACGCGATTCCGCGGCGACCCGACGACGGCGGGCAAGGTGCTGGACACGGGACTGTGGAGGTACACGAGACACCCGAACTACTTCGGCGACGCCTGCGTCTGGACGGGGCTCTTCCTTGTGGCCGCGAGCGCCTGGCCCGGCGTGCTGACGATCCTGTCGCCCGCCGTCATGACGTGGAACCTCTACAACGGGACGGGGAAGAAGCTGCTGGAGAAGGACATCGGCGACCGGCGCCCCGGCTACGCCGACTATGTCCGGCGCACGAGCGGCTTCGTCCCCTGGCCTCCGCGACGTGAGCGGGCCGGGCGTCCCTGACGTACGGCATACCTCGGCCCGCCGGGACCGCGTGGGGCTGGTGGGACGGGTCGCCCACTCGACCAGGAGAGCGCCCGCACGGTCACGGTGCGTCACCGCGACACCGCACGTATGCCGGATGCGTCCTCGACGACAGCGACGTCGCCTTCGAGGTCGGTGCGGTGTACCTCGAAACCCCGCGACTCGAGCGCATGCAGCGTCGACGGCGCCGGATGACCGTAGTCGTTGTCCTTGCCGACACTGATGACGGCCAGGCGGCCTTCCACCCGGTCGAGAAGCCGGTCATCGCGGTTGCTCGACCCGTGGTGCGGGACCTTGAGGACATCGACATGGCCCCATCTGGCCGGCTCGAGCGCCGCCTCGTGCAGAACCTCTGCGGCCGCCTCTCGCTCGATGTCACCCGCGAGCAGCAGCGTCACACCACGGACATGCATGGTCAGCACGATGGACGCGTTGTTGGGCACCGACCCGGCGTCGATGCGACGAGCGGGCCACCACACGTCAGCGGTGACTCCCCTGACCGAGATGCTCTGCCCGGCCCTGAGGTCGGACACCCGCACCTGTGCCTGGGCCGCGAGGCGCGCCACGTGCAACGCCTCCGCGGGCGGGTCGCGGACCGGTGATGCGAGGACCTCGCCGACCGGCCGATCCAGCACCCCGGCAAACCCCTCGGCATGATCGGCGTGGTAGTGCGTGAGGACGACGAGATCGACCGATGTCGCCCCGACTCGATCGAGACATCCACGGATGAGGCGGGGCTCGGGGCCGGTGTCGACCACGATGACGTGGCCCTGCCCAAGGTCCACCACCAGTGCGTCGCCCTGCCCGACGTCGCACGCGATGAGCACCCATCCAGGCGGCGGCCAGGCGAGCGCAGCAGTGGGCGCGAGGAACCCGACTGTGAGGAGCACGACAGCCGTCGCCACGGTCGGACGGTGCCGGCTGCGGTGCCAGGCCCAGGGTGCAAGGGCAATCACCGCCGTCGTCACGAGCGCGAGAGCGACTGCGGCCCCTGCGGAGTCTCCCCACGCGATGACACCGCCCGGCGTCTGGGCGCACCACCTCGCTACGGCGGCGATGGCCTGGGCAGGTGCGGCCGCAGCCCACGCCAGCCATCCGGCGGCGGTGATGGACACGACGGACAGGGCTGCGACCGCGACGCCGAGGACCGTGGCCGGCGCGACGAACGGGGCGGCCAGCAGGTTCGCGACGATCGCGACCAGAGAGACCGAACCCTGCAGTGGCGCGACGATCGGAGCACACACCACCTGCGCCGCCACGGGCACCGCGACGACCGGTCCCAGCCAGCCCAGGCGGCGCGGGAGCCATCTGGCCAGCGTCAGACCCCAAGGCCTCGCGAACACGAGCAACCCGAGTGTCGCCACGCTCGAGAGTGCGAAGCCGTAGGACCGCGACAGCCATGGATCCCACACGAGCAGGACAGTCACGGCCCCGGCCAGCGCGGGCACGCCCGCCCGTCGACGGGACATGGACAGGCCGGCCAGGCCGACGGCTCCCATCACCGCGGCACGCACCACGCTCGGCTCAGGGCGAGCGAGCACGACGAAGGCCGCCAGGACGACAACAGACACGAATGCGCGCCACCGCCTGCGGATCCCGGCGAGCCCACACAGCCCGACCGCGGCCGCGAGCACGAGCGTCACGTTGCTCCCGGACACGGCGCTGAGATGGCTGAGCCCGGTCGCCTGCATCGCCTCGGTCAGATCTGGAGGGGTTCGCGTCGTGTCACCGACGACAAGAGCCGGGACCAGGCCGCGCGCGTCGGACCAGACATCGCCGGTCGCGGCAAGGAACCTGCTCCGGACGTGCTCTGCCGCGGCGTACACAGCACCCGGAGCGCTCGTCACTCGCATCGCACCCTTCGGGCGTGCGACCGCGACGACGTCGTCGCCCGGCTGGGCCGGCTCCAGCCGCACGACCGCCGCCACATGCTCGTCCCAGCGGAGCGCGGCCCACTGCCCGCCCGAGGCGACGACGAGCACCGGTGTCTGGACTGACATGCGCTCTCCCCGGCCCTGCACCTGCTCGACCTCGAGCACGACGGCCGACGTGGCCCGCCTGGCCGATCCGGCTCCCTGGGCGACCGGACGCGGCTGCCCGGCAACGCGTGCGGCGATCGTCACCACCGCCCGCTGTTCCGCCAGGGCCTCCACAGGGCCGACGGATCGCAGCAACCGGTGGCCGACCCCGGCCACCAGCAGCAGGGCGACAACGGCCAGGACCGCGGCGGCCGGACGCAGCCACGACCCGACCGCCGATAGACGGGCCACCAGTCGACGCGCCTGCGGCTCGGCACCCGCACCGTGTGAAGGTCGACCACCTGGGCGACCGGCCCGCCCTCCACGTCGCGCGGTGAGCAGGATGGCCGATGCCGCCGCCAGCGCGCACAGCCCCGCCGCGCCGACGAGCGGGATCGGCGCGAGCAGACCCCAGAACCCGAGCACCGGCCAGGCGACCAGGACCGGGAGCAGCAGCCGAAGGTCGAGCCTCCGCTCGACCTTCGGCCGCACTCGAGGGACGGGGTCACGACCTGCCGGCTCGACCACGGAGCGGCGCTCGACCACGGAGCGGCGGCTCGCGCGATGGCTGTTCACAGGGTGACCCGGGGCCGCAGTCGGGCCATCAGCTTGTCGCCGATCCCGCTGACCTCGCCGAGCTCGTCGACCGACGTGAATCGACCATGCGCTGTGCGCCAGTCGAGGATGCGCTGCGCCAGAACGGGACCGACTCCGGGCAGGGAGTCAAGCGATGCCAGGTCCGCGGAGTTCAGGCTCACGGCCAGCGCGTCTGCGGTCCCGGCGGCCCCGGGCCCCGGCGACGGGCCACCCGTGCCTGCCGACCCCAGGGACGAGCCACCGAGTGCTGAACCGGGGGCCGCCACGGACGCCTCACCGACCTTCGGGACCCGGACCTGCTCGCCGTCGACAAGTTGCCGGGCCAGGTTCAGCGCGCCGAGGTCCGCCCCGCGGCTCGCGCCACCAGCACTCGTGATCGCGTCGGCAACGCGAGCGCCCGGCCTCAGCCGGACCAGACCTGGGCGCGCCACCCTCCCCACGACGTCGACCACCACCTCTCCGGCAGGACCGGCCGCCGGCAGCCCGGCCGACGACGGCTGGGCCGAGGCACTACCCGCGAAGCGATCCGTGGGACGGATGTCCTCGGACGCGGCACCGAACGCGCTCGAACCTGCCGCGGCAGCGACAGGCGTGCCTCCGACCACCACGGAGCCGGTGCCGCCGGGGGCGATGGCCGGGCCGACCGATCGCTCGGCCCAGAGCACCCGCAGCACGAAGGCGCATCCGACAGCGACGGCGAGCGCGACCAGCGCCACGATCGCGGTGCTCGACACCGACCGGCGACCTTCGCGCACGCTGTCGGGCAACGTGAGGAACGCTGGCCGCCGAGCCCGCCTGAGGGCGGCGTCGAGGCGGGTGGCGTCGTCGGACCTCGGTCCGGCCTCGTCGATGGCGCGACTCAGCCGGCCGGTGAGCGCGGCACCGCGCCCTTCTGGAAGGTCGGGGACCCAAGACAGGTCCGAGTCAACGTCGTCGGCAGCACCCCCGTCCGGAGCACCGTCTCGCCCCGGTGCGACAAGCCCGCCGGTTTCCGAGCCGGGTCGATCGGCTGCCGCTGCCTCGCCGGCGACCGGACCGACCGGCTGATCCCGAAGGATCCGCGCGACGCGCTCCAGGTCGGTCGGTGGGCGAAGGCGACGGAACGGCATACGGCGACGTTAGGAACCGGGCGACCCACGCGCCGCCACGCGAGCTCGGCCTGGGGACAACGGCATACGCGGGCAAGGGGGTGTGGACGCCACCTCGCGGGCCACGGCGTACACATCTGCGAACGGTCACAGCCCGAGACGGCGCCAGTCCCGATTTCGGCCTCTGGGCGCGACTGGTCCAGACTGCTCCAATGGCCAGGCACATCATGACCCTCACGTGCGACGACCGGCCGGGGATCGTCGCGGCCGTATCGTCGGCCCTGCTTGCGGTCTCGGCCAACATCGTCGAGAACCAGCAGTACTCCGACGAGGCCACCGGCCTGTTCTTCATGCGCACCGTGTTCGACGCCGACGCCGCCGAGGTCGACGCAGTGCTCGAGGCGATCCGGCAGAGCCCCGCCGTCGCCCACCAGCACCTGGCCGTCCGGCCCGCTGACGAGCACTGCCGGACCATCATCCTCGTCAGCAAGTTCGACCACTGCCTGCTCGACCTCCTCTACCGCTGGAGGTCGGGCGACCTGCCGATCGACATCGTCGGCGTCGTGTCCAACCACGAGGACTGCCGGGGGCTCGTCGAGTACTACGGACTGCCGTTCACGGTCATCCCGGTCAGCTCGGACACGAAGGCCGAAGCAGAGGCGGAGCTGCTGCGCATGGTCGACGCCAACGACGTGGGTCTCGTCGTCCTCGCTCGCTACATGCAGATCCTCAGCGACAGCCTGTGCATCGCTCTCGAGGGACGGGCGATCAACATCCACCACTCGTTCCTCCCCGGCTTCAAGGGCGCCAAGCCGTACCACCAGGCGCACGACCGTGGCGTGAAGCTGATCGGAGCCTCCGCCCACTACGTCACCGCGGACCTGGACGAGGGGCCGATCATCGAGCAGGACGTCGTCCGGGTCACCCACGCGGAGTCGCCCGAGCGACTCGTCGCGATCGGGCGTGACGTCGAGCGGCGGGTGCTTTCGCGGGCGGTGCGCGACCACGCCGAGTCGCGCGTGTTCCTCTCGGGTCGACGCACGATCGTCTTCTGAGCCACCAGCCCGGCTCCGGTATGCCGCGACCCACCGTCACGAACGAGGGTCGGCGACGCGGGGGCTCCCACGTCGCCGACCCTCCCCTCCCCCCTGAGCCGAGCCCCGGCTCGAAGGTCACTTCACGGTGAAGGCGTACAGCTTGTTGTTCGGGGTCCCGAAGCCGAAGTTGCTGTAACCAGAGCCCCAGTAGACCGTGCCGTTGGAGATCGCCGCGCCGGACAGGCACGACCCCCCGCTGGCGAACTCCCAGAGTTCCGCCCCGCTGGCCGCATCAAGGGCATACATGTAACCGTTATCGTCGAGGGAGCACCCGAAAACGACGCCGTTGGCCGTCGTCACTGGTCCGGACGTACCACCGCCGTGCTTTGGCACGGTCTGCCACAGGAGCTGCCCCGTCGCTGCGTCGAGCGCGGACCAGAGACCCGTACTGGTGACCGACCCATCGGGCAGCGTCCACGGCTTGCCGTTGCTGTTCGCGTTGGCGGCGTAGACCCGCTTGCCATCGACGGCTGATCCCCACTGGAGGCCGCCGGCCGTGCCCCCGGGGCCGGTGACCGTCACCCAGGCCACCTGCCCGGTACCGGGGTCGAGTGCCCAGTACTGTCCGCTCTTCTGGCCTACGCCGACGAGCTCACGCCCAGTCGTGGTCTTGAACAGCGCCGGCGCCTGGGCGAAGTCGTAGTCAGGGCCCTGGGGCTCAGGGCAGTTAGACCCGTCTCCAATGCCGGGGATGCAGTCGGCCGTCCACGCGTCGAAGGAGATCGCGGAGGTCGCCCACTTGACCGCACCGGTGCGCATGTCGAGCGCGAGGATCGAGTCGAAGTAGTCGTTGGCCGGCAGACAGGCCTTCTTGTCCGCCGGGGGCGCAGCAGCGACACAGTCCAGGACGCTCTGAGGAAGGTTGTAGTTGTTGCCGGTCGCGATGTAGACGGACCCGCGTTTCGTGTCGACCGCCGGCGAGCTGCCCCAGACCGCTCCGCCGGGGTAGTTCGAGCCAGGCGTCATGTACGTCTTCCACAGGATCTTGCCGGTCCGGAGGTCGAGCGCTGCCATGCTGCCCCGGAAGGTGCAGCACACATAGCCCGGGATCACCGAGTACGCCTCCTCCTGCGAGGACGTCCCCACGTAGACGACGCCGTCGAAGATCGTCGCCGACTGCGTGATGACCGCAGCCGGGTGGCTCTCGAGCTGGGTCTTCCACAGCAGAGCACCGGTGGCCTTGTCGACCGCGACGACGGCGCCTCCACCGCCGAACGGACCCTGGTTGCCGATGACGAGGGCCGTGTCGGACAGGGCGGGCGTCGCCCGGGCCTTGTCGCCGGGCACCCCGGTGTAGTCGGACATCTTCTTCTGCCAGACCACCGCGCCGGTGGCGCGGCTGACGGCGTACAGGTTGCCGGACCAGTCCGGGAAGTACACCTGCTGCCCGTCGACCGCCGGCGTGGCCGAGACGTCACCCCCGGTCGTGAGCACCCACTTCATCGTGAGGTTTCCGACCGTTTCAGGCGAGATCTTCGACTCGTTCGCCGCGAATCTCGTGTTCTGCCGGTCACCCCCGGCAGAGTTCCAACCCGTTCCCCCCGGCGCAGCTGCGGCTTGCCCCCCGATCAGCAGTGACCCAACGGCCACCACCGCCAAGACCAGCCGTGCGCGCATTCGTGTGCTCTTCATGTCGCTCCTCGGCTGGGCGACCCCGAGAGGGTCGCCGTTGACCCTGTCGGACCAGGCCAACGTAGACCCGCGCGAGTCGCGCGGTAGCAGTTTCGAAAACTCTCGAGGACAGGTCCGGACTTGTCCTGACGGGCCGGGCGCGGGAGTTGGCTGGCGGGCCCGGGACGCTTCCACCCCAGCGCGTTCGGGCCTGGGCCGAACGCCCGAACTGTCCGGTCCCACAGCCTCAGCACAGCAATTCCATCGGTGGTTTCTAGCCGCGGTCCCTAGCGTCCTGAGAACAACTCAAACCCGGGGACTTTTCGGAGGATTACCCGTGACGACTGCCCCACCAGAACGTCCGCCGCACATGGATGAGCCACTCCCTCCAGGCAGGTCCGGGATACCCGGGCCTGAGGCAGCCGCCGACCCAGCTGAGATGGACGAGGCGGCGGAGACGGCCGCGAGCGGGCGCCGGCCGCGAAGGCGCGGGCGACTGCGCCGATGGATGGTCGTCGTCGCGGTAGCCGTACTCGTGGCGGGGGCTGCCGGTGCGTTCGCCCTGAGCCGGCGCCAGGACCCGAACGCCGCGGCCGCTCAGACGCGGACCGTCACGGCATCTCGCTCGACGCTGCAGCAGACCGTCTCGTCCACGGGCACTCTGGAGCCCGCCAACCAGGCGGACCTGTCGTTCAGTGCGGCCGGGACTGTGACCACCCTCGATGCGACAGTCGGGCAGAAGGTGACCAAGGGTCAGCGTCTCGCGACGATCGACGACACGTCGCTGCAGAGCCAGGTCGAGCTCGCCCAGTCCCAGGTCGACCAGGCCCAGACCCAGGTCGACGACAGCTCGTCCGGAACCACCGCTGCGATCGCCGCCGCCAACGCACAGCTCGCGTCGGCGAAGGCGAAGCTCTCTTCGGCGCAAGAGGCGCTGGCCGGCGCCACCCTCACGGCGCCGTTCGACGGGGTGATCGCCAGCGTGAACACCCAGGTGGGCGATCGTGTCAGCGGATCCTCTTCCGGCACAGGTAGTTCCGGAGCCTCGGGCGGCAGCGGCGGCAACGGCGGCGCGGGCAACGGCTCCAGCGGCGCCAACAGCTCGAGCTCCCAGTCCTCCTCGACAGCGGCAGTCACCGTGATCTCGACCAGCTCGTGGATCGTCACGGCGTCGGTCACCAACGCGGACCTGCCCAACGTGAAGGCCGGCCTGCAGGCCACGATCATCCCCACCGGATCCGCGACGCCCGTGTTCGGCACGGTCAAGACCGTCGGCATCGTCGCGTCCTCGAGCTCGAGCGGCGTCGCGCAGTTCCCGGTGACCATCGCGGTGACCGGCAAGCCCACCGGGCTCTACGCGGGCACCTCGGTGTCCGTGTCGATCGTCGTCAAGCAGCTCAACGACGTCCTCACCGTGCCCACCCTCGCCGTGCGCACCGAGAACGGGCAGACCGTCGTCTCACTCGTGAGGAACGGCGCCACCGTGACGACACCGGTCACCGTCGGCCAGGTGTTCGGAGCCCAGACCCAGATCACCAAGGGCCTGGCCGAGGGCGACCAGGTCGAGATGAACGTCGCCACCTTCCAGCGGGGGGCCGGGACCGGTACGGGCACCAACGGGGGACGTACCGGGACCGGCGGCTTCGGCGGCACGGGCCTCGGTGGTGGCTTCGGCGGCGGCGGCTTCGGAGGCGGCCTCGGGGCACCTCCGGGCGGTGCTCCGGGAGGTGGCCAGGGCCGGTGATGACACGACCACGCATCATCGAGCTCCACGAGGTGCGCAAGAGCTACCGGACCGGCAGCATCAGCGTCGAGGCCCTACGCGGGGTCTCGCTCTCGGTGGACGAGGGTGAGTACGTCGCGGTCATGGGCCCGTCCGGGTCTGGCAAGTCGACGCTCATGCACATCGTCGGCTGCCTCGACGTGCCCACCTCCGGGAGCTACCGTCTCGCGGGCGAGGACGTCAGCACGATGGGCGAACGCCAGCTCGCCGATGTGCGCAACCGGCGAATCGGCTTCGTGTTCCAGCAGTTCAACCTGCTGCAGACGCTGAGCGCGTGGCGCAACGTCGAGCTCCCGCTGACGTATGCCGGTGTGCCCCGCGACGAGCGCCGGACGCGAGCCATCGAAGCCCTCGGGCGAGTCGGGCTCTCCACGCGCGTCGACCACAAGCCGGGTGAGCTCAGCGGCGGCCAGCAGCAGCGGGTGTCCGTCGCACGAGCCCTCGTGACCAACCCGGACCTGATCCTCGCCGACGAGCCGACGGGCAACCTCGACACAGCGTCCTCGTCCGACGTGCTGGCGCTGTTCGAGGAGCTCCACGCGCAGGGGCGGACCATCATGCTCATCACCCACGAGCACGACGTCGCCGAGCGTGCCGAGCGGCGGTTCGACATTCTCGACGGCCAGGTCATGGGCGACAGCTCACGTGTGGCAACGCCGGGGGTGCTGCGATGAGCTGGGTAGAGACCCTGCGCACCGCGCTCGACGCGATCCGGACCCGCCGGATGCGCTCGGCCCTCACCGTGCTCGGCATCCTCATCGGCATCGCCGCCGTCATCCTCACGGTCGGCCTCGGGCAGGGCGCGCAGGCGCAGGTCGCGAACCAGATCAACTCGCTCGGCTCGAACCTGCTCATCGTCTCGCCGGGCAGCTCGACGAGCAGCAGCGGCGTCCGCGGCGGCTTCGGCTCTGCGAGCACCCTGACGAGCGCCGACGTCGCTGTGCTCAAAGACCGCTCGATCGCACCCGACATCGCCGCGGTGGCACCGGTGACGTCGTCCCAGCAGACCGTGGTCGCCAACGGCACGAACTGGACCACGAACATCGTCGGCACGACTCCGTCCTGGCTCGGCGTGCGGGCCCGGACGGTGCAGGTCGGCCGGTTCTTCACCGAGGCCGAGCAGACGGCGGCCGGCCGGCTCGCCGTCATCGGCTCGACCACGGCCCAGGAGCTCTGGGGGCTGCGCTCACCGGTGGGCGAGACGATGACGGTCGGCGGTGTCGAGCTCACCGTCGTCGGCGTGCTCAACACCGCCGGATCGACCATCGGCGGCGACCAGGACGACCAGGTGGTCGTGCCGGCGACGACCTACGCGAACTCCTTCTCGAGCGGAGGAACCGCGGTCTCGACCATCTACCTCGAAGCCGCGGGACAGGACACCCTGTCGGCGGCATACCAGGAGGCGAACAACGCCCTGCTCACCGCGCATGGCGTCACCGCCGCCACGGCGGACTTCACGCTGAGCAGCCAAGAGTCACTCGTGCAGACGGCCACGAACACCGCGCACATCCTCACCGTTCTGCTCGCCGGCATCGCGGCCATCTCCCTGCTCGTCGGCGGGATCGGCGTCATGAACATCATGCTCGTCTCCGTCACCGAGCGGATCCGCGAGATCGGACTGCGCAAGGCGCTCGGCGCCACGCCGAGGGTGATCCTGCGCCAGTTCCTTGTCGAAGCAAGCCTGCTCGGGCTCGTCGGCGGCGTGCTCGGCCTCGCTCTGGGGCTGGTGGGGGCCGTCGTGCTCCCCAGCCTCATCAGCCAGCCCGTATCGCTCTCGATCGAGGCCGCGGCCGCGGCGCTGCTCGTCTCGCTCGTCATCGGGGTCGCCGCCGGCGTCTACCCCGCCAACCGAGCCGCGCGACTCGCCCCCATCGACGCACTCCGCAGCGAATGACCGCGCGCAGCCAGCGTCTCGACCCACCCGACGACCCCGTCCTGACCAGAAGTGAGCACTGAGATGACCCACTCCGTCGACCGACGCACCCGAACCGTCCTGGCCGCCGCCGCCACGCTCGCCTCAGTGCTCGCCCTGGCCGCCTGTGGCAGCGGTGCCACTCCACCCGCCGGCGCTGCCACCGCGCCGGCCCAGGGCAGCGCCCAGGGCGGCGCCGGCGGCGGGCAGGGCCAGTTCGGCGGCGGCCGCGGCTTCCCCGGTACGTCGGGGCTCGTCGCGGACGTCACGGGCAACACGGCCCAGGTGCAGAGCACCCAGTCGCAGACCGCCGTGACGTGGACCAAGAGCACCAAGTTCACCGCGCAGACTGCGACCACCGCCTCGAGCCTGCGGGTGGGTGACTGCGTGTCGGCCCGACCCGCACGACCGGCCGGGACAGCTGGATCGACCCCCACGAGCACCCCGAGCGCCAGCTCGGCCGGTGGCACCACGGTGGCCGCAGCGACGGTCGAGATCTTCCCCGCGACCAACGGCACCTGCGAGACGACCGGCCTGGCCGGTGGCGGTGGGTTCGGTGGCCCCGGCGGCGCAGGCCCTGGGGGCGGTGGCTTCGGGAACGGCAGCGGCGCACCCCAGCCGACGGCGCGGCCGCAAGGTTCAGGGGCACCCACCGGTGGTGCCAACGGTTTCGGGGCCCAGTTCCGCGGTGCGACAGGCAAGGTGGCCGCCGTCGACGGTGGTTCGTTCACGGTCCAGCCGATCGCGCGGCGAGACCAGAACGGCACGACGAGCGCCGCGACGTCCCCGGTCACCGTCACCTATGCGGCGTCGACGACATTCACGACCGCTGGCAAGGCAAGCGCATCTGCGGTGAAGGTCGGCGTGTGCCTCACCGCATTCGGGAAGGCTGACGACACGGGGGCCGTCACGGCGACCACGATCCAGCTGAGCCAGCCGGTCGACGGGTCGTGTACGACCGGGTTCCGCCTCGGTGGCGGCGGGGGCAGGCCGGGTGCCACCCCGACGGGAACTCCCAATGCCTGACCGTCGCACGCCTCGCCGCCGCTGGTTCGTCGTCGGTGGCTCGGCCGCCGCCGTGCTGGTGCTGGCGAGCGGGTATGCCGTCGCGCTGGGTCAGACGTCGGACGAGACCGGTCAGTACCGCACCGTACGCGTCACGACCGGACCGGTCGACTCCGTCCTCACCCTGACCGGGTCCGTGAGCCGCCTCGACCAGGTGACGGCGACGTTCCCCGCCAGTGGCACGGTCAGCTCCGTGTCCGTCCAGGTCGGTCAGCGGGTCAAGGCCGGGGACGTCCTGGCTTCCATGGACCCGACCGCGCTGCGCGCGACCCTCCTCGACGCAGAGGCGACCCTGGCCCAGGCCGAGGCGAGCCTCGAGGCTGACGAGAGCTCGACCTCCACGTCCTCCTCCACATCCTCGTCCGCGTCCTCCTCATCGGGGTCCGGCGGCTCCGGCTCCTCGCCCAGCGGGTCGAGCTCGGGTGCGAAGACCTCGACGGGCAAGCAGTCCTCGGGGCGGACCTCCTCCGCGCCCGGCGGCAGTTCCACGTCCACCCCGTCTGGATCACACGGGTCCACCTCGCGCCCGTCCGCCGGTGGCTCCGGGACCTCGATCGACCTGAGCGGGCTCCGGCAGGCGCAGCGCAAGGTCGACACGGCGATGGCTGAGCAGCAGACGGCCTGCGCACCTGTCCTCGGCGACACCGGCACGGGCAGGGGCACCTCGGGCCCGCCCAGCCGCGGCAATGCACGGCCGGCCTTGTTCTCGCTGACCGGCACTCCCCAGCCGACCGGTTCGGCTAGCCCGACGACCACCGGCGCCCCCACGCCGAGCGGCACCAGCTCGTCGACGGCTTCTCCGACACCGCCGGCCGGCTCGCCAACCACGGCGCCGAGCGAGCCACCGACCGAGACGCCGACGAACACCCCCGACCCGACTGTGAGCACGCCGGCACCGACCGGCACGACCCAGGCCGGCCCCTCGGAGGCCGAGCTGGCCACCTGTGCGGCTGCGCTCCGTACCGTTGCGAACGCTCAGCAGGCCGCGACGGCCGAGTTGACCAAGCTGGCCGGCAGCGTCACCCACCTGGCTCAGCAGGTGGCCGCGGCGGCCGCGGCGGCGGCGGCCTCCCAGGCGGCCCAGGGTGGGTCCGGTCCGTCGTCACAGTCCTCGAACAGCAGCACCGGCGGTACCGGCGGTAGCGGGAGTGACGGCGGCACCGGAGGGTCGGGCTCACCGGCCGGGAACGGACCCTCTGGCGGATCCGGCTCGGGCGGCTCGGGCGGCTCGGGCGGTGCCGGTGGGTCGGGCGCCGGCTCGGCGCAGAGCCAGAGCAGCCGGATCGCCTCCGACCGGGTGACGATCCTCGAGGCCCAGGCCTCCGTCGACCAGGCACAGGCCGACCTGGACGGCGCGACGCTCAAGGCGCCGATCAGCGGTGTCGTCGCCTCGGTCCCGTTCGTCCACGGGCAGACCGCGACCTCGTCCCAGGGCGTCGTGATCGTCGGCGACGGCGCGGCCCAGGTCATCGTCAACGTCCCGCTCGCGGACGTGAAGCTCGTGACCGCAGGGCTCAAGGCCACGATCACGGCTGCGGGCGGGACCAGGCAGGAGGACGGCTCGGTGACGTCCGTCGACCTGCTGCCGGCCTCGAGCTCGAGCGGCTCAACGCCGACCTACCCCGCCAAGGTCGTCGTGCCGAACCCGTCGGTCGCGCTCGCGTCAGGCTCCTCGGCAACGGTCTCCGTCGACGTCGGCGGCAGCGCGAACACACTTCGCGTTCCAGTGTCGGCGGTGGGTGGCCGAACGGGCGGCTCGGGGACCGTCAGCGTCATCGTCAACGGAACGCCGGAGACCCGCAACGTCGTCCTCGGCGCTGTCGGCGGAGGCTATGCCCAGGTGCTCTCGGGCCTGAGTCAGGGCGATGTCGTCGTCATCGCCGACGTCTCGGCGGCCATCCCGACGAACAACACCGGTCTGCGTGGACTCGGTGGCGGCGGCTTCGTCCGCAACGGGGCGGGCGGCGCAGGCACCGTCCGCAACGGGGCGGGCGGCGCAGGCACCGTCCGCAACGGATAGCCCACCCCGACGCACCGAAGGCGGCGTTCGATGCCGAGCTCACTGTGCTGACAGCGTGTTCGCGACCGAACGCCGCGTTCGTGCTGGGGTGCGCGGTCGAGCAGTCCTTCGCGGCGCAGGGTCCGGTCAGGCGTCGGGAAGGTGCCGCTGGCGCCACCAGCCGATGACGTTGTTCTTGTGTCGCCACATGATCAGCGCCGCGACCGCCGTGAGCCAGACACCCGTCCAGACGTCACCCGGTGCGTGACCGGTCCACACGAGCACGGCCACGACGATGATCGACAGAGCGCCGAAGATCGAGCCGGCCGCCACCCAGCGGGTGAGAGCCACGCTGGCGGCGAACACGACGAGGACTACGAGCGCCACCCACGGGGCCGCGCCGAGGATCGCGCCCAGCGTCGTCGCGACGCCCTTTCCACCGCGCCCGCGAAGGAAGGGGGACCAGACGTGCCCTAGCACGGCCGCGATGCCGACGGCATACGCGACGTGTGGGCCGAACCACTGCGCGGCAGCGAAGGTCGGCACGAAGCCCTTGAGCACGTCGAGAACGCCGACGAGCACACCCCACTTGCGCCCGAGCACCCGCCCCGCGTTGGTCGCTCCGGGGTTGCCTGAACCGGACGCCGCGAGGTCCTTCCCGAGGACCTTGGCGATCATCGTGGCAGGGTTGACCGAGCCGATGAGGAAGGCGACAACAACCGCAGCGACCCAGCCGAGCAGTGTGCCCGTCGTCACGACCCGGTGACCTCCGATGCACCGGGAAGGGGCTCGCACGGATGGGGAGCGACGGCAATGGCGACCGTGCCCGGGCCGACATGCGCTCCGACGACGGCGCCGAGCTCGACGACGAACACCTTCGGAGATCCGGGCACCATGGTGCGCAGGTCGGCTGCGATCTGGTCGGCCCGCTCCGCGGCGTCGAGATGGTGGACGGCGATGTCGACGACCTTTGCGCCGGTCCTGACGTGGTCCACGACCATCGCCTCGATCCGCGCGACCGCCCGGGCGGAGGTGCGCACCTTCTCGACCGGCACGATTCGCCCGCCTCGCACCGCGAGGATCGGCTTGATGGCGAGTGCCGACCCGAGCAGCGCCGACGCCGCTCCGATCCGGCCGCCGCGACGCAGGTGCTCGAGAGTGTCGACGTAGAACAACACCCCGGAGGGCGAAAGGCGGGCCCACGCGGAGTCGACGACAGCCTTGACGTCTGCACCGCCACCCGCGGACTCAGCTGCGGTGACAACCGCGAATCCCATTGCCATTCCTATGGTTTCGCTGTCGATCACCTCAACCGGCACCCGCGACTCGGCAGCGGCGAGGCGTGCTGCCTCCACCGTGCCCGACATCTGTGACGACAGGTGGATCGACACGATCTGGGTCGCGCCCTCGTCTGCAAGCCGCGCGTAGGTCTCTGCGAACACCTGCGGGGTCGGCCGTGACGTCGTGACGATGGTGTACTCGCGCAGGGCCGCGGCCACCTCGGCGGCCGAGATGTCGCGGCCCTCGATGTGGTCCCGCCCGCCGACGATGACGTGCAGCGGCACGACCTCGATGCCGTGCTTGCGCACGATCTCATCGGGCAGGTATGCCGTCGAGTCCGTGACGATCCGGATGGTCATCTTTCGCTCCTTCCGCCGGTGGACGTCGATGATGCAGGACCCGCCAGAGGTCGACAGGCCACGAACGCACCTTCCCACGGGACGAGCCGTGGCGCGTGGTTCGCGGCCCGTCGGTGCTCAGGCCGGAACGACGTTGGCCAGCTTCGGTGCGCGCACGATGACCGTGCGCACGCCGTTCTCGGTCGCCGCGCGGACCTTGTCCCGCGCGAGCACGAGCTCGCGCAGCTCGTCCTCGGTGATGTCAGGGGCGACCTCGATCCGGTCGCGCACCTTGCCCTTGATCTGCACCACGCAGGTGACGAGCTCTTCGACGATCTTCGTGGCGTCGCTGACCGGGAAAGCGGCATAGGTGATGCCCCCCTCGTGACCGAGCCGCCGCCACATCTCCTCCGCGATGTGCGGAGCGATGGGGGCGATCATGAGCACGAGCGCCTCGACGACCTCCCGCGGGGGGACGTCCAGCTTCGTGACGGCGTTGTTCAGCTCGATGAGCTTGGCGATGGCGGTGTTGAACCGCAGCCCGTCATAGTCCTCACGGACACCCGCGATGGTGCGGTGCAGCTGGGTGGTCAGTGCCTGGTCCGGCTCGACATCGGCGACTCGCACCGCGCCCGTCTCCTCGTCGACGACGTTGCGCCACAGTCGCTGCAGGAAGCGCTGGCTGCCGACGACGGCACGGATCTCCCACGGCTTGCTCAGCTCCAGCGGTCCCATCGACATCTCGTAGACGCGGAAGGTGTCGGCGCCGTAGGCGTCGTACATCTCGTCCGGGCTCACGGAGTTCTTCAGGGACTTGCCGATCTTGCCGTACTCACGGTTGACCTGCTGGCCGTTCCAGACGAACGTCGCCTCGTCGCCGTGGCTGCCCGCCTGCTCCTGCACCTCTGCGGCCGGGACATACTGCCCGCGGCTGTCGGTGAAGGCGTAGGCCTGGATGTACCCCTGTGAGAAGTACTTCCGGAAAGGCTCCTCGCTCGCGACGTGGCCGAGGTCGAACAGCACCTTGTGCCAGAAGCGGGCGTACAGCAGGTGCAGGACCGCGTGCTCGACGCCGCCGATGTAGAGGTCGACGCCTCCGGGGTCGACCGTGCCGTCGGGCGCCCCGGCGACGGGCGTGCCGTGGCGGGCCAGCCAGTACCGCTCGTTCTCCGGGTCGACGAACGCGTCGTGGTTGGCCGGGTCGAGGTAGCGCAGGTAGTACCAGCACGAGCCGGCCCAGTTCGGCATGGTGTTGGTCTCGCGGCGGAAGTGGCGCGGGCCGCGGCCGTCGCCCAGGTCGACCTGGACGTTCACCCACTCGGGCACCCGGGACAGCGGCGGCTCCGGCGAGCTTGTCGCGTCGTCGGGGTCGAACGTCTTCGGCGAATAGTCGGGCACGTCCGGCAAGGCCAGCGGCAGCTGGTCGTCCGGGACGGCATACCCGATCCCGTCGTCGTCGAACATGACCGGGAACGGCTCACCCCAGTACCGCTGACGGCTGAAGAGCCAGTCCCGGATGCGGTAGTTCACCGTGCCATGGCCGATGCCGGCGTCCTCGAGATACGCGATGATGCGCGCCTTGGCATCCGCGACATGGAGCCCGTCGAGGGAGACGCGGTCGTTGGCGGAGTTGATCGCGACCCCGTCGCCCAGGAAGGGCTCGTCGTCCGGGTGGCCCTCATCCGGCTGGACCGTGCGAACGATCGGGACATCGAACTTCTCGGCGAACTCCCAGTCGCGGACGTCCTGCCCGGGCACAGCCATGATCGCGCCGGTGCCGTAGCCCATCAGGACATAGTCGGCCACGAAGACCGGGATCCGCTCTCCCGTAACGGGGTTCGTCGCCCACGAGCCGGTGAAGACGCCGGTCTTGTCGCGTCCCTCCGTCTGCCGCTCGACGTCGCCCTTGCGCGAGGCAGCCAGCTGGTATGCCGCCACCGCCGCCTTCGGGGTCGCGCCCGCGTCGCCGTCGGCGCCCTTCCAGGAGTCCTTCGAGCCGTCGGGCCAGTCGCCCTGAGGAACCAGGGAGTCCACGATCGGGTGCTCGGGCGCGACGACCATGAACGTCGCACCGAAGATCGTGTCGGGGCGGGTCGTGAAGACGTCGATGCCCGCGGTCTCCCCGCTGGCGGTCTCGACCGGGAACGTCACCCGGGCACCCTGGGACCGGCCGATCCAGTTGCGCTGCATCAGCTTGACCTTCTCGGGCCAGTCGACCCCATCAAGGTCGTCGGCCAGCCGGTCGGCATACGCGGTGATCCGCATCATCCACTGCGAGAGGTTGCGCCGGAACACCGGGAAGTTGCCGCGCTCGGAGCGGCCCTCGTTGGTGACCTCCTCGTTGGACAGCACGGTGCCGAGGCCTGGGCACCAGTTCACCGGCGCCTCGGACTGGTAGGCCAGGCGGAAGCCGTCCAGCACCTTGGCCTGCTCGGTCGAGCCGAGCTCACCCCACCCCCGGCCGTCCTGGCTCAGCACGGTCCGCCGGCCGGACTCGAACTCCTCGACCAGCTCCGAGATCGGGCGCGCCTTGCCGCGACCGCCGTCGGCACGGACCGCTTCGGTGTCGTACCAGGCATCCCAGATCTGCAGGAAGATCCACTGCGTCCAGCGGTAGTAGTCCTCGTCGATCGTCGCGAAGCTGCGCCTGTTGTCGAAGCCGAGGCCGAGACGCCGCAGCTGGCGCTTCATGACCGTCATGTTCTCCTCGGTCGTCTTCCGAGGGTGCTGGCCCGTCTGGACCGCAAACTGCTCCGCCGGCAGGCCGAACGCGTCGTACCCCAGGGCGTGCAGGACGTTCTTGCCCAGCATTCGGTGGTACCGGCTGTAGACGTCCGTGGCGATGTACCCGAGCGGGTGTCCCACGTGCAGTCCGGCACCAGAGGGGTACGGGAACATGTCGAGGACGATCAGCTTCTCGCCGAGGCGCGCGACCTTCTCGGGCTCGGCCCACGGACCGGCGGGGTTGGGCGCGTTGAACGTCCCGTCCTCCTCCCAGCGGTCCTGCCAGTCGTTCTCGATGGTCTGCGCCAGCTGCGCGGTGTAGCGGAACGGGGTCTCGTCCCGGCTCCCGCGCGTCTGCTCGCTCTGGGTCTGCTCGCTCATGTCGATCTCTTTCGTCGCATCGTGGGTGATCGCGTGCTTCGGGCAAAAGAAAACCCCTCGCGCAGGAGGGGGAGCCGCGTTGATGCCGGGAACCCGGCTTTGGTCAACGCGGCTGCGGAAGGAGCAGCAGACCAGCCATGTGCCCAAGGTTAGCGCAGGGCTCCCGGATCAATCCCGACGAGTGGCCCCGTAGCCACACCCCACCCCCGTCGAGTGGCCCCATGGTCGCGACACCAAGCCGGGGTATGCCGTCGAGTGGCCTGGTAAGCCACACCCCCTGGCAGCCCCAATCCCCGTCGAGTGGCCCGCCCTCAACACCGCGTGGCAGCCCCAAATCCCCGTCGAGCGGCCCCGCGGTCACGGCCGCGGCTCAACATCCCCGGCAGCCGCCCACGCGTTATCCACAGAACTCTCGCCGCATCACCCCCGAACATCCAGCGGGGCCACGGTCATCTCATGCTCTCAACACAGTCGACGGATCACTGGGTCATCGATCACCTCGCAGCGGCGGCACGACACGACCTTCACGTCGCCTGTCATGCGGCGCTATCGGTTGTGCCTGACGGAAGCGCGTTCTCTCATGTCACGGCTGCGCGCCTCTTGGACCTGCCGATCTCGTATGCGATGGCGGACGACGATCGGCTTCATGTCCTTCGGCCGATCACCAAGAACCGAGTTCGCATCTCCGGATTTGTCGGGCACCGCGCCCTCCATCCACGAGCTGTTGTCATGGTGGGCGGGCTACCCGTGGTCGGCCTGGCCGATACCTGGACGGACCTAGGAGAGCTCGTAGGCAGCGGCAAGCCCGTGGGACTGGACGACCTGGTCGTCCTCGGGGACGCCTGTGCTACCAGGCTCGGCAGCCGGCAACCACTCCTGACAAGTGTTCTTTCGCGAGTCCGCCCCCGCGGCAAGCGAACCCTGCTCGAGGCTTATGGCGAGATCCGAGTTGGATCTGCCTCTGCCCGTGAGTCCGTCGCACGCCTCGTCCTTACGCGGGGCGGGTTGCCTGAGCCCAAGCTCAATGAACCCATCTTCGCCTCGTGGGACCCTGACCTACTCCTTGGTGTGGGTGATCTGGTCTGGGAGCTGGAAGACCGTAATGGGCAGCCGGTCAAGGTCGTCGGGGAGTACCAGGGACGACTCTTCCATTCTGGAGTCGCGCGCCGGCGGCGCGACCACCGGCGAGCGACCGGGCTGCGGGACGACGGCTGGAAGGTGGAAGAGATCTGGAATGACGATCTGAACGGTGCGGGCGCTCGGCGCACGACGCTGATCCGGTTCGCGAAGTTGCTCCATGTCGACATCGGCGACCTCAACCTGGCGAGGGTTGAGCCCCGGTTCTTCTCAAGCCACGCCATGGATCTGGCGATCCAGCGCCAGATGCAAGGGCGCTCAAGAGCTCTCCGGCTTGGATGACGTGACGACGCGGCCACTCGACGGCATACCCCGGCCCGGGTGACGCGACGACGCGGCCACTCGACGGGGTGGGGCGGTATGGGCCGGTCAGCGGAAGAGCCCGACGACGATGAGCACCTGAGCCAGGTGGTACGTGACGATGACGGCGAGCGGCGCCCAGCGGCGCTCGTGCACGAACCGGTCATGCCCGAGGATCGAGTCCGAGAGCATGAACAGGGCGCAGCCGATGACCACGACCGGATCGCCTTTCCATGCGGCGACGAGCACCAGCGCCGTGAGAACCAGCTGGTAGATGAAGACCGGACCCCGGTTGTGCCCGGCGTGGCGCACGATGTCCCGGCCGACGAGCTGGTGGGCGACCAGCACGGCGGGCACGGCTCCGAGGAACCACCAAGGAAATCCAGCCGCCCTCGGTGTCTCGAGGATGGCCCAGGCGTACGCGACATGGGTGAGCAGGAACGCGCCGACCCCGACGAGGAACCGGACCTCCGTCGCGTTGAGCAGGGCGATGTCTCCGACGAGGCTGAACGCGAGGGCGACAATGACGGGCAGAAGGGTCGGAGACCCGGGAACCCGCCCTTCCCAGTACAGCGACCATGCCACGCCCATGAGGAGCAGCACGAACAGCGGCTTGGTGATCCGCTCGACGATGTAGTCGCCCCGAAGCACCGAGCCCCAGTTGATCACGGCGGTCACGCCGAGCGCGACGCCGAGGACCCACAGGTGCGTGGTCACCTGGCCAGACTCGCAGCAGCGCGCGGCCGTGCACAGCGGGACACGCAGACCGATTCCCAGCCGGGTCCGTGGCTCGCGCTGACTCGCCAGTGGAGACGAGATCGGCACGTACAGAGTTCTCTGTCAGACTCGTCCAATGCCGATGCGCAAGTTCCACCACACGGTCACCGCCGACGACACGTCAGCCTCGATCGGAAGCGGTGACCTCGAGGTTCTGGCCACCCCGCGCCTCATCACGTGGTGCGAGAACGCTGCGTTCCAGGTGTGCAAGCAGAGCATCGACGCGGACCACACGACGGTCGGGACCATGGTCAAGATGGAGCACATCCGGGGCAGCGCGGTCGGCTCCGAGGTCGTGGTGCTCTGTGCCGAGCCGATCAACGACGGCCGTCGCCTGGTCTGTCACGTCACGGTCAAGGACGTCGACGGCGAGGAGGTCGCCCGCGGTGAGGTGCACCGGGCGGTCGTCGACCCCGACCGCTTCATGGCCAGGTGCCAGCGGCTCGTCTGAGCCCACGGCGCCGCACCACCGCCACAGCACTCTCAGGCGACATCAGAGCACGTAGGCGTCACCCTCGCGGCGGAACCCCAGCGCCTCGTAGTACGGCTCCACCATCCCCGGCGGCATGACGACGCGATGGTAGCCGCGTCGCCGGAACGGCCCGTCGGGACCGAAGACGAACTCCCCCGGCGTGAGGTCACGGTGGCGCGGGGTAACCCAGTCGACGAGCAGTTGTGCGGTGGCAGCGCCTGCGTCGCGCATGACGACGACGCCGACCGTCTCGTCGCCCTTGAGGACGAGGAACGCCGGGTCGCCCGTGAACGGGTCGTGCACGAACTCGGGGTGCGTCTCGCGGATGTCCGCCTCGTGTCGGCGCAGCACGTGACGCAGGTAGGTGTCGTCACCCTCGACCTCGAGCACCGTGAACTTCGCTGCGTCGTGGCGCTCGCGGGACATCTGTGCCAGGAACCAGATGTTGATCGCACCGAGCACGATGTTGAGCCCGACCATCGGCCAGACGTGGTTGATGCCGTTGTAGACGATGAGGATGACGCAGCCGACGAGGTTGATCACGCGCAGCCGCCGCAGCTGCGTCTGCAGCAGCGACCAGACCAGCACCGCGGACCCGACCCAGCCGAGCGCCTCGAGCCACCAGGAACCCATGCCGGGAGCCTAGTGAGGGCCGATGGGTTCGACCCGGCGAACGTCGATGGTCCGAGCGTGGACTCCGAAACCGTCGAGGGTCCGGCGACCGGTTCGGTCGCCGGATCCCTCGTCGGCCCGGCAGCGGATCAGCCCTCGGCCTGCTCCGCGAAGATCGCGTCGAGCTCCTCGTATCCGGCGAGCACCCCTGACTCCATCCCGCTCGCGAGAATGGCGTCGCGGATCTCGAACGAGTCGACGACCGACAGGACGACAACGCGGGTGCGGCCGTCGCCGAGGTCCTCGAGGGTCGTGCAGTCGAGACTCACGCCGTCCGGCATGCCCTCCCAGGTGAAGGTCTGGACGATCCGCTGCGGACGCCGGACCTCGTGGAACGAGCCGTAGAAGCTCGCAATGACCTCGCCGCCACGGACGGCGTCGTAGCGGTACCTGCCACCGGTCGTCGCTTCCCACTGCTTGAGGTTCATCGGGGTGTCCTTGGGCCCCAGCCAGCGAGCGACGAGGTCGGGGTCGGTGAGGGCGGTGAACACGGTGTCCGGACTGGCGTCGAAGTCGCGGACGATCTTGACGGTCGGCACGTTGGGGTCGGCCTCGATGGTCGTCTCGTGGGTGCCCTGCGGGTAGGTCTGGATGGTCATGATGCTTCTCCTTGTGATGTGCGGTGTGAGGTGCTCTGTGCGCGTTCCGTGTCCGAGTCCTGCAGCTCGGCGAGAACGGCGTCGAGGCGGGTGAACCGCTCCTGGGCCTGCCGGCGGTAGCGCTCGATCCACTTGGTCATGAGGTCGAACACCTCCGCCTCCAGATGGACCGGTCGGCGTTGCGCCTCGCGGGTGCGGGTGACCAGGCCGGCCTCCTCGAGCACCTTGAGGTGCTTCGAGACGGCCTGAACCGTCATGCCGTACGGCTCGGCGAGCTGCCCGACGGTCGCGTCGCCGTCCGTCAGGCGCGCGACCATGTCGCGGCGGGTCGGGTCGGCGAGTGCACCGAACACTCGCGACAGTCGGTCGTCGGTCACGATGCGCTCCTTCGTCGTCAACCAATTGGTTGACAACGACTTTAGAACTCGCCTTCCATCTTTGTCAACCGTTTGGTTGAGGAAGATCGTCGGTCCGCGTCCCGTGCCCCACGACCTTGAGGCCGATGACCGCTGCGACGATTCCGGCGAGCAGCAGCGCCTTCGCCCAGGAGAACGCCTCGCCGCCGAAGGCCATCGCCCAGCCCACGGTGAGCGCTGCCCCAACACCTGTCCACACGGCATACGCGGTGCCGATGGGGATCGAGCGCGTCGCGCGGGCCAGGCCCACCATGCTCAGGGTCCCGGCGACGAAGAACACCACGCTCGGCACGAGCACGGACAACCCGTCGGAGGCCGCGAGCGCGGACGCCCACACTGCCTCGAGAACGGCACTCGCGATCAGGACGAGCCACGGCATCATGCCACCGCCTTGAGTCCGGCGACGCACGCCACGAGCAGCACGAGCAGCACAGCGCGGGCGGCACCGAGCCGCTCCTGGCCGCGGGCCACTGCGAGCAGGACGGTGCCGACGGCACCGATGCCCACCCAGACGGCGTATGCCGTCCCGCCGGGCAGCCCGGTCATCGCCCAGGCGAGGCCGACCATGCTGAACAGCAGCGACACGGCGAACAAAGCCGTCGCTCGAGGACGGCGGAAGCCGTCAGACGCGGCGAGCGCGGTGGCCCACACGGCCTCCAGCGCTCCGGAGACGACAAGCACAAGCCAGAACATGGCAAACCGTTCCGGCCGTCTTGTCGCTGGGCGGGTACGGCTCCCTCGTCCGCGCACGCACTGCTGCGTGCTCATCTCGATCGTACCAATCGGGCGTGTCCGGCAGAAATCGTGTATCACCCGATGCGGCCGAGCGTACTGTCGAGTGCAGGTGCGGTTCCTGCAGACCGAGGATTGCCATGAGCCGTGACTATCTCGACTTCGACCTCGCCGTCACCCGCGAGGGCCAGGGGTATGCCGCACGCGTCGTCGCGTCGCCCGCCGGCCAGGTCTCCGCGCCCTTCACGCTCCCCTTCTCGCTCGTCGAGCTCGCGCAGTTCATGAATGCCGTCGGGCCGCCGAGGGTCTCCTCGCGCCGGCTCGTGCCTGCCGAGGCGAGGGTGGTCGACGTCAAGGACTATGGCCGCAGGCTCGGCGACGCGCTGCTCGCCGGCGAGGTGGCCAGGGCCTTCCGGGAGAGCCTGACGACGGCGACGAGCCAGGGAAAGGACCTGCGGCTGCGCCTTCGCCTCGACGCGGTGCCCGACCTCGACCCGGTGCCCTGGGAGTACCTCTACGACACGCGCCTCGACCGCTTCCTCACGCTGTCGCAGGAAACGCCGGTCGTGCGGCTCATCGACTCTGCCGACCGGCCTCCGGCCGTCGAGGTCGAGCCACCGATGCGCGTCCTGGTGATGATCTCAAGCCCGAGCGACATGCCCGAGCTCGCGGTCGAGCGGGAGGAGCAGCTGCTGCGCGCGACGACAGGTGACCTGGTCAAGGCCGGGCAGCTCGAGATCGTCGTGCTCGAGGACGCGACCCTCACCTCGCTCCAACGAGCCCTTCTCGACGACTACCACGTCTTTCACTTCATCGGTCACGGCGGGTTCGACCAGCAGGCCCAGGAAGGGGTGCTCGTCCTCGAGCGCGAGGACGGCACCGCCCACCGGGTCAGCGGCGCACGCCTCGGCACCCTGCTGCACGACGCGCGCGACCTCCAGCTGGCCGTTCTCAACGCCTGCGAGGGTGCTCGCACCTCGGGTCGCGATGCCTTCTCGGGCGTCGGACAGGCGCTCGTGCGCCAGGGCCTGCCCGCGGTGGTGGCCATGCAGACCGAGATCTCCGACCGGGCCGCCCTCGTCTTCAGCCACGAGTTCTACTACTTCCTGTCCCGTGGGCTCGGCATCGACGCCGCCATCTGCGAGGTCCGCAAGGCCATGGCCGTGTCCGACGAGGCATCCGAATGGGGCACCGCCGTCCTGCTCAGGTCCGGCGCCGACCAGCCGTTCAACGTCACCGCGAAGGCGGTCGCATCGACCGGCCGCACGGAGTCTCGGCTCGAGTCGCTCTACGACGCCGCCCAGGGGGCGCTGGCGGCGCAGGCGCCCGGCACCGCCTTGCCGATGCTCGAGCAGATCGCGGCCGAGCGACCGGACTACCAGGACGTCACCGAGCTCATCGAGCGGGTCCGGCCGACCGTCGAAGGCGGTCCAGAACGGGCGCCGGGTCCGGACCTGCCCTCGGCCACCGGCGGCGGGCCGTCCGGGACTCATGACGTCGGAGCGACCACAGTCCCGGACGGGGAAAGCCTGGCCGCGGGCAGCGGCGGAGCGCCGCCGACCATCGCCCTCCCGCTCACGGGCCGGCAACCGCCGCACCCGGAGGGCCCGTCCCGAAGAGAGGAGCCCACTCCTTCGGCAGAGGAGCCGGCGGATCACCGCTTCCGCTTCCGCAAGCTGGTGCGGCCGCTCCTGCTCCTCGCCGTCATCGTCGCCGCGCTGGCCGCCTGGCGGTTCCTGCCCAGCCTGCTGCAGAAGAGCCCCCTCGTCTCCGTCGCGTGCGGATCGTCGGAGCAGCTCGGCAGCACGGCCGGCTCGGACTTCACCATCGGCTGCGCCCCGGTCGCGCCGACGATCGACGGGTCCTTCGACGACTGGCGGTCCATCCCGTTCCACGACATCACCGCGACCATCACACCGTCGCCTGACCGCCAGCCCGGCCTGCGCGGCCAGTGGCAGGCGCTCTGGGACGCCGACGGCCTCTACGTGCACTTCGTCGTCACCGACGACAACATTCGGCCGGTGCAGACTCCGGCGTCGGCATGGTTCCAGGGAGACGGGGTGTCGTTCGAGATCGGTCCCGACCCGAGCAAGCTCAAGAGCAGCGCGCCCCTGCGTCCGGGCCGCGACTTCCACGTCATCATCGGTCTGCTCGACAACGACGACCGTGGCGCCGCAGCCGCGATCAACCCCGTGGGCACAGGTCGGGGCGGCGTGCTCGTCTTCGTCAAGGGCAAGGCCCATCCCGAGATCACCGTCGCCCGGCGAAACACCTCCGACGGGTACGAGCTCGAGGCAAAGGTGCCGTGGACCTCGATCGGCCGAGACCTGGCACCCTCGCGGGGGACCGTCCTCGGGGTCAACTTCAACATCAGCGACGCGTTCCCACTCCCCCACTCCTGGGCGCTTCGGTCGATGCTCAGCAGCAACCCCGACCGGTCCTCCGACAACCAGAACCGTCCCGGCACCTGGCAGACCGCCATGCTGTCGGACGCCTCGTGACATGCCTGGTCGCCTTTACGCCCTCCTCGTCGGCATCGACGCCTACCCGTCACCCGTGCCGCAGCTGCAGGGATGCGTCAACGACGTCGTGGTCTTCGCCGACGTGCTGCGGCAGCGGGTCGGCGCGGACGACCTCGACCTGCTCACTCTGACCGACGCCGAGGCCACCCGGAGCGCGGTCACCCGGCACTTCACCGAGCACCTCGGCCGCGCGAGCGCCGAGGACGTCGCGCTGTTCTACTACAGCGGGCACGGCTCCCAGCAGGCCACGCCCGAGGAGCTGTGGCCCATCGAGCCCGACCACCGCAACGAGACGATCGTGTGCTTCGACAGCCGCCAGCCGGGCTGCTGGGACCTTGCCGACAAGGAGCTCGCCATTCTCGTCGGCGGGGTGGCGGCCTCCGGCTGCCACGTGCTCGTCGTGCTCGACTGCTGCCACTCCGGTGGTGGGACGCGCGATGCCGACGAGGTCGTACGGCTCGCTCCGGTCGACCCGAGGCCTCGTCCCGTGACGACGTTCCTCGACGGCGTAGCCGGGCTCGCGGCCACGGCATCGACGGCAGCGACGGCAACGACGGCACCGGTGGCATCGACGGCACCCACCGGACCAACGGCATCCACGGCATCCACGGCATACATGGCACCCACGGGACCGACGGCAGCAGCGGCCTCGACCTCGCGCTGGGATGCTGCCCCGCGCTGGTCGCTGCCCATCGCCCGTCACGTGCTGCTGGCGGCGTGCCGGTCCTCGGAGCGGGCCAAGGAAGTGACTGTGCTCGGGCGCCAGCGGGGCGCACTGTCGGCGGCGCTCGAGACGGCGCTGCTCGGCGGCGACGGGCGGCCGTCGTACCGGGATGTCCTGCGGATGGTGACCTCCGAAGTCCTGGGCCGCGTCTCCGACCAGCACCCGCAGCTCGAGTCGGCCGACGCCACCGAGCTCGACCGTCCGTTCCTCGGCGGCGCGATCCCAGCGACGCCGCGGCCCCTGACCCTGAGCCGTATGCCGGACGGCTGGTCCATCGACTCGGGCGCCGTCCATGGCGTCCCGGAGCCGATCGGCGACGACACAACCGAGCTCGCCGTGTACCCGCTGACCGGGGCGACCTCGGGTTCTCCACTCGCCACCGCCCGGGTGACCAAGGTCCTGCCCGACCGCAGCCTCGTGGCCCTCGCACCGGACCTCGACCCCGGTTTCGTGTACCGCGCCGTGGTCACGTCGATCCCGCTGCGACCCATGACGGTCTGCGTCGTCGGCGACGACGCGGGCACTGCCGCCCTGCGCGCCGCGGCCGACAACGCCGACGAGACCCTCGTCGACCTTGCCTCGGGCACCAGCACCGAGGTCGCCGACCTGGTCGTCGAGGCGACCCCCAGCGGCTTCGTCATCACGCGGCCCGGAGTCACTCGACCGCTCGTCCCCGTCGTGGCCGGCGAGGGCCGCGAGCAGCGGACCATCGCCGCGCTCGAACACGTGGCCCGCTGGCTGCGGCTCTCCGGACTGTCGAACGCGGGCACCCGGCTGCCCGCCGGGGCCGTGCAGCTGACCATCGAGACACCCTCGGGCGCGGTCGGGGCAGGCGGCACCGTCACCATCTCCTATGCCGGTGACACCGCTCCGCAGTTCACCGTGGGCCTCGTCAACACGACCCCCGAGCCCCTCTGGGCCGCGCTGCTCGACCTGACGGAGACCTACGGCATCTTCACCGACGCGTTCCCGGCTGGGTCGGTCGCCCTGGGGCCCGGCGAGGCCACCAGCGTCGACCTCGTCGGCCAGGTGTCGGACGAGCTCTGGCAGGCCGGGACGGTGTCACTGCGCGACCAGCTCATGGTGGTGACCGGCACGATCGAGTTCGACCCCAGGTCCCTCGAGCAGGCCGAGCTCGACGTCACCGCCGTCCCATCACCGGCGACCACGCCGGCGACGACGACCCGCGGCGCCGATGCCCTTTCAGCAGGCGGTCACGGCGACCGGTCCCTGGACGAGGCGTCCAACCTCGACCGTGCCCTCGATGGCACGCGGACCCGCCGGCTCGGTCCCAGCACGTCGTCGGCGGCCGTCGCGGACTGGCGCACCGACTCGGTGTTCGTCGTCACGTCACGTCCGCGCTGAGCCGGCCCGAGCGGCATACGTGGGCCTGCGTCGTCTGTCTCACCTGAATCGGATGATCCCAAAAGTGACGGGTGTGACGACGATGGAGGTGCCACGGGCGTCCGTGGTCGACCTGTGGTCGACGTCGAAAGGACAACTCATGTCTGAAGTGTTCCTCGCCCGCAAGCGCACCGGGTGGGACATCGTGCTTGGCATCCTGCTTCTGCTCGCCGGCGTCATCGTGCTCGCACACTCGGTGATCGCGACCGCCGTCTCGGTGCTGTTCATCGGATGGATGCTGCTGCTGTCGGGGATCGTGGCGTTCGTCGCCTCGTTCTTCCACCGTGAGGGCGGCCAATTCTGGCTCATTGCCCTCTCCGGTGCGCTGATGTTCGTGCTCGGCCTGTTCATGGTGCGCAACCCGTCGGTCGCGGCGCTGTCCCTGACTCTCATGGCCGGTGCGCTCTTCCTCGTCTCGGGCATCGTCCGCCTCGTCGTGTCGGCATCGAACAAGGAGGACCGCGTCGTGCTCATCATCGGTGGCGTCGTCTCGACCATCCTTGGCCTCATCGTCCTGTTCAACATCTGGGCCGCGACGCTGACGCTGCTCGGGGTTCTCGTCGGCATCGAGGCACTCATCGAGGGCGTGACGCTGCTCATCATGGGCCGCTACCACGCAGAGACCGCTGAGCTCGCGAGCCCGGCAACGACTCCCCCGCCCGCAGCGACCGCCTGAGCGTGGCCGCTTGAGCGTGGCCGCCTGAGGCGCGCACCGGTGGCGGAACCCAAGGATGGGCCGGACGTGACTCGTCCGGCCCATCGCCGTCCACCCGGCTTCCGCCGTGGTCAGGTGCGGTCGCGCAGCCGGTCCATCTCGCGAGTGACCTCGATCTCGGTCGGGGGCCTCGTCATGAAGACATCCCAGGCATGCATCACCAGTCCGACGCCCCAGCCGGCGATCGGGAAGATCGGCCAGAAGAAGCCGCTCCCGGTCATCATCCAGATCGCGACGATCATGCCGTTGACGAGCGCATACACCAGCAGGTGCACGCGGAAGTCCGCCTTCTTCTTCAGCGTCTCGATGGCCTGTGCCCGCAAACCGTCCTCGCCCTGTGCTCCCGTGCGATCGACCGTCGCGTCGACGCGCTCGATGTTCGTCTCGTTGTCCATTGACGTGCACCTCCTGGTCCGACCATCGCGGAGCAGCGATCGCGGCGCCAGAGGCGAACGTCCCGCGGCCCAGTCGCGCAATGGCCTGCCTAGACACGTCTCGAGATGCCGAAAGGGCCGGACGAAAAAGCATGTCCGGCCCTACGTGCATCTGGTGGAGCTGAGGGGAGCCGTCGCTCGTGCCTCGCTCCTCCCGAGTCCCCCATACATATCCCTAGAAGCAAGAAGGGCCGGACGAAAAAGCATGTCCGGCCCTTCTTGCATCTGGTGGAGCTGAGGGGACTCGAACCCCTGACCCCCTCCATGCCATGGAGGTGCGCTACCAGCTGCGCCACAGCCCCGTACGGGTGTCACCTCGGTGAAGCGACTGCGTAACAATAGCGGGTCGTCCGGCTCGATCCCAAATCGGATCGGGCGCCGCCACAGGCGCCCCGGAGGCGCTCCGGCCGGCGTCAGCTCAGCTCCGCCAGGGGCCGAGGTTCCAGCCGGCGATCCGCCAGCTCTTCTCGTTGGAGAAGCTCTTCCCGGCCTCGACGAGCTCCACCCAGTGACAGTTGTCCAGCCCTCGGAGCACCCGGTCGGACAGGTCCTGCGACATCCCGACGAGCTCCGCCGCCGCCACTCGGCCCGAGACGCCGTGGGCCACCACGACCGCCGTCTCGCCGGGCAGGAGCTCCCGCTCGACCTCCCGCATCACTGCGCCGACCCGTGCGGCCACGTCGGCGCGGGTCTCCCCCGTAACGCCCTTGGGGACGTCCTCCCCTCGGTCGAGCGCCGCGATGAGATCGGGGTACTGCTCCTTGACCTGGTCGGCATGCATCCCCTGCCACTGCCCCACGTGCACCTCCCGCAGGCGTGCGTCGAGGCGCACGTCAAGCCCGGTCAGCTCGGCGATGGCGTCAGCCGTCGAGGCCGCGCGCCGCAGGTCGCTGGAGAACAGCAGCACCGGGCCGTATGCCGCGAGGTGCGGTGCGGCCTCGCGCACCTGTTCACGCCCGCGCTCGGACAGGTCGGTGTCCTTGTGCCCCTGCCAGACGCGCGCCGCGTTGTCGACCGTCTCGGCGTGCCGCATGATGACGATCCGCCGCGGACCCGGCGCGTGGGGCCCGGTGGTCACGCCTCGGCGTCCTCGGTCTCTTCCGACCTGGGGCGCTCGGGCGTGTCGATCGTCGACAGGTCGATCTCGGGGCAGTCCTTCCAGAGGCGCTCCAGGGCGTAGTACTGCCGCTCCTCCTCGTGCTGCACGTGCACGATGATGTCGCCGAAGTCCATCAGCACCCACCGGCCGTCCCGCTCCCCTTCGCGCCGCACCGGCTTGCTGCCGAGCTCACGAAGGCGGTCCTCGACCTCGTCGACGATGGCCCCGACCTGGCGCTCCGACGGCGCCGACGCGATGACGAACACGTCGGTCAGCGGCATCTGGTCGCTGACATCGATGGCCATCACCCTCTCGGCGAGCTTCTCGTCGGCGGCGACAGCCGCCGCCTTGGCCAGCTGGAGGGAACGTTCTGGAGCGGTCACGAGTCTCCTTGGGACAGATGGGTCTCGAGCGCGGCCCGCGTGGTCCTCGTCGGACGGGTCGACGGGTCGTGCAGGACGCTGCCCGCCTCGGCCGGCTCAGCGGCATACAGGCGGTACTTGTTGATGTACTGGACGACGCCGTCGGGCACGAGATACCAGACCGGCTCGCCGTCGGCGACCCGCGCGCGGCAGTCGGTCGAGCTGATCGCCATCGCCGGCACCTCCTGGAGGGTGACGCGGTCCTCGGGCAGGCCCTTGTCGGACAGGACATGACCCGGGCGGGTGACGCCGATGAAGTGCGCGAGCTCGAACAGCCGCTCGACGTCCTTCCACGACAGGATCTCGGCGAGCGCGTCGGCGCCGGTGATGAAGAACAGCTCGTCGTCGGGGCGGTCGGCCTTGATGTCGCGCAGCGTGTCGATCGTGTAGGTCAGTCCCGGCCGGTCGATGTCGACCCGGCTGACGGTGAAGCGCGGGTTGGAGGCCGTCGCGATGACGGTCATCAGGTAGCGGTCCTCGGCGGGTGAGACGCGGCGCTCGGCCTTCTGCCAGGGCTGGCCGGTCGGGACGAAGACCACCTCGTCCAGGCCGAAGAGCGACTGGACCTCACTGGCGGCGACGAGGTGGCCATGGTGGATCGGGTCGAACGTCCCACCCATCACGCCGAGGCGCATGCTCAGTGGTGGGACCCGTCAGGTCCGCTCGGGTGACGCGGGTCCTGCGCGGCCGGACGCCGCACCTTGTACGCGGTGTTGCGGAACGTCCAGGTGATCCCGAGAAGGACCAGGAAGATCGCGAAGACGATGAAGAAGTAGACGATCACGGGCATGGGGAGCTCGCGAGCGGCTTCCCCCTCGGCAACGAGCGCGAAGACACGATCAGACATGCCGTCAGCCTAGCGCCAGCCCCCGTATGCCGTCCGGCGGGCCGGGAGACCGCCGAGCGCTCCAGACTCGGCCCGGCGGAGCCACCCGGGCCCCACTGACCCGAACGGCTCGTCCCCTGCCGCGACCGCGTCGAGGACCACATCGCGCCAGTGCTGCGCAAGCGCGACGACCTCGGCGGGGTAGCCAAGCTCGACGCGGTGTTGCTCGAACTCGTCCTCGTCGTCGACGTACAGGTCGCCCTCCCGGGTCAGCACGACATCCAGGTCGAGGTCGACCATGGCCACCTCCCACAGCGGGGCGTCCGGGCCGTCCCCCAGCTGAGACCCCGGGGTCCGGCGCTGCCAGCGGGGCTCGGTCGTCATGTCGACGTAGACGCTGATCTCCTTGGGGTCCGGGTAGAAGCCCGCGGCATACGCCCCGATGTGCGGCACCATCGAGACCCAGCCGACCGCCTCCTCGAAGTCCATCCCCGGGCGGACGCACCGAGTGCCGGGCGGGGCATACCACCAGTGGCCGTGGACGTCCGCACCGAGATAGCGACCGGCCCACTCCCAGTGCGGCCCTCCGCCCCACTTCGTGAAGCGCCCTGCGACGGAAGTGCCGACGGCGAGGCCTCCGGGCGGCATACCTCCGACGGAAGGCAGGCCGGCCCGCGGCGTCCGGTCCCCGCGGCCCTCTGGTCTCGGCGACGTCACCGTCCGAACGGTACGGCACAGCGGGCTCCCAGCACGGTGACAGTTCGAGCCCACCTGCGGCCGTAGGCTAGATGTCATGGTTCCCGAGCTTTCCGTCGTCATCCCCATGTTCAACGAGGAGGAGGTGCTCCCCCTGCTCGTCGACCGGCTGCGCCCCCTGCTCGACGGGATGGGTGGGACCTACGAGGTCGTCGCGGTCGACGACGGGAGCAAGGACCTCACGGCGGCCCTGCTGCAGCGCTACCACCGCGAGTGGCCCCAGCTGCGGGTGGTCCGGCTGCGCGCCAACGCCGGCCACCAGGCCGCCATCTCAGCAGGGCTCGTGTGCGCGCTCGGCGACTACGTCGTGACCCTTGACGCCGACCTGCAGGACCCGCCGGAGATCATCCCCCAGATGCTCGCCGCCGCGAAGGACGACGGTGTCGACGTCGTCTACGGCGTACGAAGCGACCGGTCCACCGACACGTGGTTCAAGCGGTTCTCCGCGCAGATGTTCTATCGGCTCATCGGCCTCATGTCGCCGACGAAGGCGCACGCCGACGCGGGTGACTACCGCCTCATGTCGCGGGCCACGGTCGACGCGGTCAACAGCCTCCCCGAGCACAACCGCGTGCTCCGCTTCATCGTCCCCGCGCTGAACTTCCCGTCCGACACCGTCGAGTACAAGCGCGAGGAGCGCGCGGCGGGATCGTCGAAGTACCCGCTGATGAAAATGGTCAAGCTGTCGCTGGACTCCCTGACCGGCTTCTCGACGGCCCCGCTGCGGATGGCCACGTTCGCCGGCCTCGGCGGCGCGGTGCTCGCGCTGCTCCTGCTCATCTACACGCTGGTCGCCCGCTCGCAGGGGCACACCGTCGCCGGCTGGACCTCGACGGTGGCGATCGTCGCGGGCGTCGGGGCCGTCCAGCTCGTCTGCGTGGGGATCCTCGGCGAGTACATCGGTCGCATGTACGCCCACATGCAGGGCCGCCCGACGTACTTCATCGCCTACGACTCGATGACCACCGAGGTCCGAGAGCACGGACCCACCGACACGCCGCTTCCGGCGCAGCCGACCCAGGCCCCGATCCACCTGACCGGTGAGCCGGTCGCGCGACCGGTCGCACCGCTCGTTGCCGCCGGCTCTCCCGGCAACCCGAGCGCCAACGGGCACCCGGGCGCCACCTCGCCCGAGCGGACGCCGGGCACCCAGGGCACGACGCCGGACACTGCACCGGCCGGCACGCCGGAGCACACCCAGCTGCTCGGCTGATTCCTCGGCAGCCTCGGGTCCGGCCCCAGTGCCACGGGGTGGGCCCGGCGGTCAGCCCTGCACGCGGCCGTGCGGTCAGCCCTGCACGCGGCCGCGCGGTCAGCCCTGCACGTGGCCGCGCGGCTGTGCGCGCACGAGAAGGCTGACGCCCGGCAGGGACTTGACGGGCAGGTAGCGCTCCGCCGTGATGATGGTGCGCAGCCCGAAGTTGACGACCGGGTTGAGGTCCTCGAGGTCCGACCCACTGCTCGTCCGGCGGTGCATCGCGACCACCGGCCTCAGCAGCACGTTCCACGAGCGCACGTCCGTCACCTCGAACCGTCCACGGTCGAGCAGGTCGAGCAGGCCCTCGCGGGTGTACCGCCGGACGTGGTCGACCGCCTCGTCGTGGCTGGACCAGAGCCGCGGGTCGGCCGGAACGGCGACGAGGTATGTGCCGGTCGGCTTGAGCACGCGGTGCACCTCCGACACGGCGGCGTCGTCGTCGTGCAGGTGCTCGAGAAGGTCGAACTCGATGACCAGGTCGAGAGAGTCGTCCGCGAGCGGCAGGCTCGTGGCGTCGCCTCGCAGCGTGGCCAGGCCGCGCGTGTGGGCCACCTCCGCGCCGTCGGCGCCGTACTCCAGAGCGACGGCCTCCCAGCCGTGCTCACGCAGTACCCGGGTGTTGCCACCTCCGGCCGCTCCGATGTCGATGGCGCGGCCGGGGGTCATCCCGGCGATCGCCTTGGCAAGGAGGTGACGACGCTCGCGGTACCACCAGTGGGTGTCCTCCAGCTCAGCGAGCTTGCGGACCTCGGTGCCTTCCATGGTGGGACATCATGCCATCAGGTCCGGAGTGCCCCCCGCGCGCCCGTCAGCGCACGTGTCCGTCGCCCTCGACGACCCACTTGGTCGTGGTCAGCTCAGGCAGCGCCATCGGGCCACGGGCGTGCAGCTTCTGGGTCGAGATGCCGATCTCGGCTCCGAAGCCGAACTCGCCACCATCGGTGAACCGCGTGCTCGCGTTGACCATAACGGCCGCCGCGTCGACCTCCGCAGTGAAGCGTCGTGCGGCCGCACGGTCCTCGGTGACGATGGCCTCGGTGTGGCCCGTGCCGTACCGGCGGATCCGCTCCATGGCCTCGTCGAGGTCGTCGACGACAGCGACGCTCATCTCGAGGCCGTGCCACTCGGTGCCGAAGTCGGCCTCGCTCGCGAGGTCGTATGCCGCACCCGCAGCCTCGGCGTACTCGGTGACCTCCGGTGCCACGTGCAGTTTCACCCCGGCCCCGGCAAGGTCCGTCAGAGCCTTGGGAAGGAAGTCGGCCGCGACGTCGCGATGCACGAGAAGCGACTCCGCCGCGTTGCAGACGCTCGGGCGGTGGGTCTTCGCGTTGAGCGTGATGGCCTGCGCCTTGTCGAGGTCGGCCCGCCGGTCGACGTAGACGTGGCACACACCGATGCCGGTCTCGATGACCGGCACGGTCGACTCCTGGACGACGGTCTGGATGAGGTCCGCTCCGCCACGCGGGATGACGAGGTCGACGTAGCCGCGAGCGGTCATGAGGGCACGAGCAGCGTCGCGGCCTCCTTCCTCGAGGAGGGCGACAGCGTCGACCGGAAGACCTTGTGCGGCAAGGGAGTCGCGCATGGCGGTGACGAGCGCGTGGTTGGTGCTTGCTGCCGCCGACCCGCCGCGGAGGATGACCGCGTTGCCGGACTTCAGGGCTAGCCCCGCGGCGTCGACGGTGACGTTGGGGCGTGCCTCGTAGATCATGCCGATGACGCCCATCGGCACCCGGACCTGACGGATCTGCAGGCCGTTGGCGAGCGTGGACCCCCGGACGACCTCGCCGACGGGGTCCGGCAAGGCGGCCACGTCGCGCAGCGCCTGGGCCACCGCGCGCACGCGCGACTCGTCGAGACGCAGCCGGTCCTGGAGGCTCTCGGTCATGCCGTTGGCCTGGCCCCGCTCGATGTCCTGCGCGTTGGCCGCGACGACGGCGCGTGCGGCGCCCTCGACGGCGTCGGCGAGGTGGAGCAGGGCGGCGTCCTTCTCGGCGCGTGACATCAGGGCGAGCCGTCGCGAGGCGACCCGCGCCCGCTCGGCGAGACCGGTCACGTAGTCGACGACGGCAGGGTCGATCGCTTGCGTCATGCGACCAGCGTAGGTCTGCGTGGCGGCGGGTCACGCATCCTTTCCGTGGGCTGGGACCGCGAGGGCCGGCATACGACCCGTCGCGCAGCAGCGCGGGCTCGTGGATTCGACCCCAGGACCGTGAGATGGCGTCAGCCGAAGATCCCGCTGTAGGCGTTGAGGGCGGGCTGGCCGCCCAGGTGGGCGAAGAGGACGGTGGAGTCCCTGCCGATCTCGCCGGAAGTGACGAGGTCGACGAGCCCGGCCATCGACTTTCCCTCGTAGACGGGGTCGATGATCATGCCTTCGAGACGCCCGGACAGGCGGATCGCCTCGATGGTCGACTCGACCGGGATGCCGTAGAGGTCGCCCGCCCAGCCTTCGAGCACCGTGACCTCGTCGTCCCGCACGTCACGCTCGAGCCCGATGAGGCGGGCGGTGCTGCGGGCGATCCGGCCGACCTGGTCGCGGGTCTTGTCCAGCGTGGCCGAGGCGTCGATGCCCAGCACCCGTCGCTGGCGCCCTCCGGCGTCCTCGAGCGCGGCGAACCCGGCGATCATGCCGGCGTGCGTCGACCCTGTGACGGTGCACACGACGATGGTGTCGAAGAAGACGCCGAGCTCCTGCTCCTGGGCGGCCACCTCGTACGCCCAGCCTGCAAAGCCGAGCCCGCCGAGCGGGTGCTCGGACGCGCCCGCCGGGATGGCGTAGGGCCTGCCCCCGGACGCCTCGACCTCGGCAAGGGCGTCCTCCCAGGACCTTCGGATCCCGATGTCGAAACCGGCCGGGTCGAGCCTCACATCGGCGCCCATGATCCGCGACAGGAGAATGTTGCCGACCCTGTCGTTCACGGGGTCGTCCCAGTCGACCCACTTCTCCTGGACCAGGCGGCACTTGAGGCCGAGCTTCGCGGCCACCGCCGCGACCTGCCTGGTGTGGTTGCTCTGGTACCCGCCGATCGACACCAGGGTGTCGGCCCCTTGGGCGAGCACGTCGGGCACGATGTACTCGAGCTTGCGGGTCTTGTTGCCGCCGAAGGCGAGTCCGGAGCTGACGTCCTCCCGCTTGGCCCAGACCTGGGCGCCGCCGAGGTGCGCGCTCAGCCGGTCGAGCCGGTGCACGGGGCTGGGGCCGAACGTGAGCGGGTAGCGCTCGAAGTCGTGGATGGACATGCGGGTCTCCTTCGTGGCGTGCGTGGTCGGCGTGCTGGGTTCCCGGCATCCCGATGCTGATCGGGGATGCCGTTCAGGTGGGTCGGTCCTCGTCGGCGTCCTCGAGCGCCGCGATGAGCGGGCGCAGGGTCTCCCAGGTCTCGTGGGCGACCTCGGCCGCTGCAGCGGTGTCGCCCGCCTCGCAGAGGTCGGTGAGCCGGTCGTGCAGGGCGACGGACGCGCGGCCGGACAGGGACGAGAAACGGAGCCGCTCGAGTCGGCGCAGGACCGGGGTGAACTGCTCGAGGACCGTCTCGATCGCATGGTTCGCCGCGGCCCGGACCGCAACGGCATGGAAGTCGTCGTCAGCGGCGACCGCCGCCTCGGCGTCGCCGCGCCGCAAGGCCGTCGCAAAGCGGTCGTTCGCCTCCCGCATCGAGGAGATGTCACTCGCGCCGAGCTGGGGGGCGGCGAGCTCCACGGCGAGCTGGTGCATCGACGCGACGACGGCCTGGGCATCGCGGATGGCACGCGCGTCGAGCGTGGCGACTGTCGTCGACCGGCCCGGCGCGGCATTGACCAGCCCAGCCTGGCCGAGCCGGAGCAGCGCCTCACGCACCGGCGTCCGGCTCACCCCCAACCACGCTGCGACCTCCTGGTCGCGCAGCTGCTCTCCCGGCGTCAGGGTCCCGTCAACGATCGCGTCGCGCAGGCGGGTGTAGACGTCGTCGCGAAGCAGGGCCCGTCGTGGCGGCGCGTCGGTCTGCGGGATTGGCATGCAATATATTGCACATCACTCGGGCGGTTCGGTCAAGCCCTCGGTCGTCTCGCAGGTCGGGCCGGCAGCTCCCTCTGTCCCTACGGACACATCAAACCCGCGATCACCGACCGTCCACGCATGGTCGGCCACCGCACGGGCGACTTCGTATGTCCGTCGGCACGCCGACTGACGAGCCGGGCGTGGACGTGTCCACAGCGGCCCGTCACTGCTCACTAGAGTCGAGGTGTGTCACCGGGTTCGGTCATCAGCGGCGCCAGGCGCCTCGTCGTCAAGGTCGGTTCCAGCTCCCTGACCGGCACCGACGGCGGCATCGACCACGCCCGCCTGGTCGCGCTCGCCAACGCGCTCGCACACCAGCACCTGGCCGGCACGCAGATCGTCCTGGTCAGCTCGGGCGCCATCGCCGCGGGCTTCCGCCCCCTCGGGCTCGCGTCGCGCCCGCGAGACCTCGCGAGCCAGCAGGCCGCGGCGTCCGTCGGGCAGGGTGCCCTGCTGGCGGCCTACACCCAGGCCTTCGCGGCGCACAACATCGTCGTCGGCCAGGTCCTGCTGACGGCCGATGACATGACACGCCGCACGCACTACGCGAACGCCCGCCGCACCCTCGAGCGTCTGCTCGACCTCGGAGCGATGCCCATCGTCAACGAGAACGACACGGTCGCCACGACCGAGATCCGGTTCGGCGACAACGACCGGTTGGCGGCCCTCGTGGCGCATCTCATAGACGCCGAGGCGCTCGTGCTCCTGTCCGATGTCGACGCGCTCTACGACGGGCCGCCGAGCCGGCCCGGCACGACGCGGATCCCCGTTGTCCGCGGGCCGCAGGACCTTGTCGACGTCGAGATCCGCGGGAGCGGCTCGAAGGTCGGGACCGGAGGCATGACCACGAAGATCGAGGCCGCCCGGATCGCCACGGCTGCGGGTGTACTCACCTCGGTCACGGCCGCCGACCGTGTCGCGGACGTGCTCGCCGGAAAGGACGTCGGCACGGTGTTCCTGCCGATCGGCGTGCGAGGCCGCTCTCGCCGCCTCTGGCTCGAGCACGCCACCACAGCCCGCGGTCGGCTCGTGATCGACGACGGCGCCGTCACCGCGCTCGTCCACCGTAAGAAGTCACTCCTGCCTGCAGGCATCACCGCCGTCGAGGGCACCTTCCACGAGGGCGATCCGGTCGACGTGTGCTCACCCGCAGGCCTCCCCGTCGCCCGGGGCCTGGTCAACTACTCGTCGTCGGAGCTGCCTGCGCTGCTCGGCCGGTCGACGCGTGAGCTCGCCCGCGACCTCGGCCCCGAGTACGAGCGCGAGGTCATCCACCGCGACGACCTCGTCATCCTCTGACCCCGGTCAAGCCCGAGTCCCAGCCCCACCCGCGCGGTATGCCGTCCGGCCCGGCCACGCGGCATACCCGGGCGTGAGCGTGGGGCCGCCCCGCGGCATACCCTGCGACGCAGCAGCAGCCGCCCCGGCTGCCAGGTCCCTGGCAGGCGAGTGGCCACACACCCGCGGGAGGGTGCGTGGCCACTCGATGGGGCTAGTGCTTGTGCGACGTCAGTGGTGGGTCGCCACCTCCGCGCCGTGGCCGGTGAGCGAGCGGACCTCCATCTCGGCGTACTTGGCGGCGTTGAACTCCTTGCTCGTCACCGTCCCGATGTAGCCGAGGATGAAGCCGAGCGGGATCGAGATGATGCCCGGGTTGTCGAGTGGGAACCAGTGGAAGTCGACACCCTGGAGCATCGACGGGCTCTTGCCCGTCACCGGGTCCACCGGCTTGCCCGACACGACCGGGCTGAAGATGATCAGCGTGATCGCGCTGATGAGGCCGCCGTAGATGCTCCACAGAGCACCCCTGGTGTTGAACCGCTTCCAGAAGAGCGAGTAGAGGATCGTGGGCAGGTTCGCGCTCGCCGCGATCGCGAACGCCAGGGCCACGAGGAACGCGATGTTCTGGCCGAGGGCGAAGATGCCGCCGACGATCGCGAACGCTCCGAGGACGAGCGCGGCGATCCGAGCGACCTTGACCTCCTCCTCCGGCGTGGCGTTCCCACCCCGCACGACCGTGTTGTAGATGTCGTGCGACAGCGAGGCGCTCGCCGTGATGGTGAGGCCGGCGACGACCGCGAGGATCGTCGCGAACGCGACCGCAGAGATGATCCCCAGGAGGATCTCACCGCCCAGGTGGAAGGCGAGCAGCGGCGCCGCCGAGTTGACCGCGCCCGGTGCGCCCTTGATCTCCTTTGCACCGACGAGCTCGGCCGCGCCGAAGCCCAGGACCAGGGTGAACAGGTAGAAGATGCCGATGAGCCAGATCGCCCAGACCACGGAGCGGCGGGCCTCGCGCGAGGTCGGCACCGTGTAGAAGCGCATGAGAACGTGCGGCAGGCCGGCGGTGCCGAGGACCAGCGCCATCGACAGCGAGATGAAGTCGATCGGGTTCTTGTACTGCAGGCCCGGCTGGAGCAGGTCCTTGCCACCGGCCTCCTGCGACGCTGTCGACGCGTCGCCGAGCAGGCTCGAGAGGTTGAGGCCGAACTTGGCCAGGACCCAGATGGTCATGAGTCCGGCCCCGATGATGAGCAGCACCGCCTTGATGATCTGGACCCAGGTCGTGCCCTTCATGCCGCCGTAGATGACGTAGAAGATCATGAGCACGCCGACGATCGCGATGACGACGCGCTGCCCGACCTGGCCCTCGACGCCGAGCAGCAGGGCGACCAGGCCGCCGGCTCCCGACATCTGCGCGAGCAGGTAGAAGAAGGACACGACGAGCGTCGAGATCGCCGCTGCGATGCGGACCGGCCGCTGACGCAGCCGGAAGCTGAGCACGTCGGCCATCGTGTACTTGCCAACGTTGCGGAGCAGCTCGGCGACGAGGAGCAACGCGACGAGCCACGCGACGAGGAAGCCGATCGAGTAGAGGAACCCGTCGTAGCCGTTGATGGCGATCGCCCCGGCGATGCCGAGGAACGAGGCCGCCGACAGGTAGTCGCCGGCGATGGCGATGCCGTTCTGGCGCCCGGTGAACGCGCGTCCGCCGGCGTAGTACTCCGCCGCCGTGCGGTTGTTGCGCGAGGCCCGGATGACGATCGCCAGGGTGACGACGACGAAGAGGGCGAAGATCGCGATATTGATGGCCGGGTTGCCGACGCTGGTGGCAGCGGGTGCGAACGACGGCGCTGCGGTGATGACGGCGCTCACTGGTGGTGCCCTCCCATCTTCTGGGCGAGGGCCTCGGCACGCGGGTCGAACTCCCGGTCGGCCCACCGCGCGTAGTACATCGTGATGGCGAATGTCGAGACGAACTGCAGGAGCCCGAGGATCAGGCCCCACGTGATGTTCCCGAAGACGCGGGTGCCCATGAAGTCCTTGGCCCACACCGACAGGAACACGTAGAGGAAGTACCACGCCAGGAACAGCGCGGTCAGCGGGAACACGAATCGCCTGAACTTGTTTCTCAGCTCGGCGAACTCGGGCGAGTTCTGCATGGCGACGTTGGCATCGTCTTCCACGCGCTCGAGAGCTTCTTTGCTCACTAGGGCCACCTCCGGGGGCGGTTTCGTCGTGCGTGATCTCCTGGTTGGTCGGCGCGATCCGGCGTCCCCTGTTGCTCCGCGCCACCGACCACGCGGTCGGCTGCGTGCCACCGTAGGGACCGAGGGACGCGCACGGCAGGTAGCCGCCACGGCCCATCGCCCAGCGGCGTCGACTGGTCGGTGTGCGCAGCCTCAGCTGCGACGAGCGGTCACCCGTGCACGATGAGCGGTATGCCGTCCGGCGGGCTCGGACGACTCCCACCGCTCGGGGTGGAACGTCCCCCGGTTGAGGTCGATGTGCTCGGGCGCGTGCAGGCGCACCATCGTCTGCGCGACGTGCTCCGGCGCGTGTGACCGCGTGGCGAGCGAGACAGTCACCATGGTCGCGAAGGCGATCGGCACGCTGACCGCGGCGGGTTGGGTCATGACCACTCCGAGCCAGCCCGGCATCTGGACCCCGAACGTCGTCGACACGACGGCGGACATGGACAGCCCACCGCCGGCGAGAAGCCCGCAGATCGCGCCTGCCGCCGTGAGCCCGCGCCACCAGATGCCGAGGAGCAGCATCGGGCAGAAGGTCGACGCGGCCACGGCGAAAGCGAGCTCGACCGCGTGCGCGACCGGCACCCCCGCAGAGGCGAAGGTGAGCACGACGGCCAGCGCCACGGCGATCACCGTGGACAGGCGGAAGCCACGGATGCCCTGCCGCCGGCCGCTCCCCCACCGGACGATGTCCTGGCTGAGCACCCCCGCCACCGAGACGACGAGACCGGTCGAGGTCGACAGGAACGCCGCGAAAGCACCCGCCGCCAGCACCGCCGTGAGGCCCTGCGCGAGGGGGCCGTCGAAGACACGACTCGGCAGCTCGAGCACGACGGAGTCCGCCCTCCCCGCGGCGACGAGGTCCGAGGCGAAGAACCGGCCGAGGACGCCGTAGAGGACCGGCAGCAGGTAGAACCCCGACAGCAGGACCAGGACCACAAGGGTCGTCCGACGGGCCGCGCGGCCATCGGGGTTGGTGTAGAACCGGACGACCACATGCGGCAGGCCCATCGTGCCGAAGAAGGTCGCCAGGACCAGGGAGTACGTCAGGTAGAGGGCGTTGGGGCCTTGGAGGGGGCGGACCCAGTCGGTGACGTCGACCGCACCGACCTCGGGATGGTTCGTGCGCGACGCGAGGACGCCGAGGAAGAAGAAAGCGGGCAGCAGCAGGGCGAAGAGCTTGAGCCAGTAGTGGAAAGCCTGCACGAGGGTGACGCTGCGCATGCCACCGGGCAGCACGCTCAGACACACGACGACCGCGACCACGGCCTGGCCCACCCAGGACGGCGCACCGGTCAAGGTGCGCAGCGTCAGGCCGGCGCCCTGGAACTGCGGGATGAGGTAGAGCAGGCCGATCGCCACGACGAGCAGGCTCGAGGCACGTCGCGCGGTGAGCGACTCGAGCCGCAGCTGGGCGAAGTCGGGCAGCGTGTATGCCCCCGACCGGCGCAGCGGCGCAGCGACGAAGACGAGCAGGAGCAGGTACCCGGCCGTCCACCCCACCGGCAGCCAGAGCATGTCCACCCCGCGCGCAAGGATGAGCCCGGCGACGCCCAGGAAGGATGCGGCCGAGAGGTACTCACCACTGATCGCCGACGCGTTGAGCACCGGGCTCACCCCGCGCGAGGCCACATAGAAGTCGCTCATCGTCCGCGACAGCCGCAGCCCGAAAGCGCCCACCGCCAGCGAGGTGATGGACACGAGGACGACCGCGACGATGCTGGCGGTGTTGTTCATCGCTCAGTGCTCATCGCTCGGTGCTCATCGCGTGGTGCTCATTGCTCGGTGCTCAGCGCTCGTCCAGCAGGTCGCTGAAGTTGTCCTCGTTGCGCTCGGCCTGCCGGACGTACAGCCGGCCGAGCACGATGACCTCTGCGAACGCGACGACGGTGAGAAGCAGCCACGGCACTGGGATGCCGAGAAGATCGAGGGTCCCGATCGCCGGCACGAGCCAGAAGAGCAGCGGAAGTGCCCCGAGCGTCAGGGCGACCACCCCGAGCACTCCGATGGCGAGCCGCAGCTGGCTGCGCATGAGCGAGGTGATGTACACCTCTCCCAGCCGGGTCTGCTCGTCGATCTCGGACGCGATGGAGACGGCTCTGGTCCGGGATGCCGAGGTCCTCGGGCTCGTCACGCGCACCCGCTGCGTGCGTGCGACGCCCTCGTCGGGGCGGGAGGGGTTGGTGCTCACGGGGTTCCCCGGCGGGGTTGGGCTCGCCGCGCGAGCAGGTCGCGCAGAGCCCGGGTATGCCGCCGGCTCACGACGAGCTCGTGGCCGCCGACGATCACGGTGGTCCGGCCGCCCTCCGTGCGCCACTCGCTGATGTGGCCGATCGCGACCAGTGTCGAACGATGGATGCGGACGAAGCCGGAGTCGCGCCACTGGTCGGCGAGGGTGGTCAGTGGCACCCGGACCAGGTGGCTCTCGGTCGCCGTGTGCAGACGCGCGTAGTCACCCTGGGCCTCGACGAAGAGCACGTCGGACCGCGGGACGAGCCGGCTCACCCCGGCGAGCTCGACCAGGATGGTGTCGTCCTCCGGGCTCGTGACGGCCTCGCGCCCATGCACCTGGCGCAGGACGCGGCGGACCGCCTGCCCGAGGCGTTCGTCACGGACGGGCTTGAGGACATAGTCGACGACGTTGAGCTCGAAGGCGTCGACGGCGTGGCGCTCATGAGCGGTGACGAAGACGACGGGCGGCTGGGTCGAGAACCGCGCGAGCACCCGCGCGAGGTCGAGGCCGCTGAGCCCCGGCATCTGGACGTCCATGAAGATCGCATCGACCTGCTGCTCGTGCAGCACCCGGAGCGCGTCCTCGCCGGAACCGGCCGGGATGACCTGGCGAACGCACTCGTGCCGCTGGAGCATCCAGACCAGCTCGTCGAGTGCGGGGGCCTCGTCATCGACGGCGAGGACCCGCAACAGCCGCTGCTCGTCGATCACCCCCGTCATACGTGCACCCCGGGTCGGAACTTCGGCAGCCGCACGATGACCTTGGTCCCCGCGCCTTGTGCCGTCTCGACGACGAGGCCGTAGTCGTCGCCGAAAGCCGCCCGCAGTCGCTCGTCGACGTTCGCCAGGCCCACGGAGTCGGAGCCCGGCTCGCCCGCGAGCACTCGTCGAACCCGCTCGGGGTCCTCTCCGACGCCGTTGTCCTCGATGGTGACGACGCACTCGTGATCGGCGTCCTGGGCCAGGATGCTGATCTCTCCGGCGCCCGGCTTGCGCTCGAGGCCGTGCCGGACCGCGTTCTCGACGATCGGCTGGAGACAGAGGAACGGCACGACGACGGGCAGCACCTCCGGCGCCACCCGCAGGGTCACCGTCAGCCGGTCGCCGAACCGGGCCTTCTCGATGACGAGGTAGGCCTCGATCGACCGCAGCTCCTCTGCGAGGGTCGTGTACTCACCGTGCCGGCGGAAGGAGTAGCGCGTGAACTCGGCGAGGTCGAGCAGCAGCTCGCGGGCCCGTTCGGGGTCGGTGCGGGTGAAGGACGCGATGGCGGTCAGCGAGTTGTAGATGAAATGCGGGCTGATCTGTGCCCTCAGCGCGCGCACCTCGGCCTCCATGAGGCGCGTCCGGGACGCGTCGAGCTCGGCTAGCTCGAGCTGTCCCGAGACCCAGCGGGCGACCTCGTCGGTCGCCCGCACGAGACCGGCCGATGCTCGATCGGTGAACACCTGCAGCGTTCCGACGACCTTCTCATCGACGTCGAGCGGCGCCACGATCGCCTGTCGGACGATGCACGACGGCTCCGCGCAGGCGATGTCGGCGCCGTCGACGACCGTGGTGCGCCCGTGTGTGAGCGTGCCCGCGGCGATCGTCGCCGGCTGTCCTGAGTGGTGAGCCCTGCCGCCCTCCCAGGCGAGCAGGGTCGTGGTGTCGGTCATCGCTGCCGCGGGCGCGCCGAGCAGGGTGCGCAGGTGCTTGAGCGACCGTTCGGCCGATGCCGCAGTCAGTCCCATCCGCAGTGGTGGCGACGCCAGCAGCGCGGTGTGCAGCGTGCGGTAGGTCGCCCGGTCCGCCTGGGTGCCCAGGTGGTCCCGGCGCAGCAGCGCGCCCCACGAACTCATGAGGGACACCCTATGCGCGCCCCCGACCCCGGACGGCCGTATGCCGTTCACCCCCCGTTCCGCACTACACACCCCGCCCTACGTCGAGTGAGGCTGCGTCCCACCCGTCACACGCGGGCACACACGGCGGCCTGTGGCTGGTGGGACCAAGCGCCCACTCGATCAGGGTGAGACCAGGCCACGTGCCGCGCGCAGCGCGCAGCCGCGCGCCATCGGCGGCAACCTTCAGGTCGAGTGAGCGCTGCGCCCCACCCGCCACACCGCGGGCACAACACGGCGGCCTGTGGCTGGTGGGACCACGCGCTCACTCGACTGTGAGGATGGCGTGGCGGCCCGGTTGCTGATGGGCTGTGCTCGATGATCCCGGGCGTGACTCTTCACTCGACTGGCCGTCGGTGCCTTTCCCCGGACCTGTCCGCCCCGGGGTCATCGGACCCGGCCCGGTCGGAGCGACTGGCCTGATCAGGAGCTTGACCGCCGGCGTTCACGTCGCCGGCGTGTCCCGTCACAGTCCTGCCGTGACTCCTGCCGGACCGGACCCTTCGTCCCATCCGGAGCTTAGGAGGAACGCATGACCAGTGTGACCGACCCGCTCGTGATCGGCGACCGAGCCGGTGATCGGCTCGGTGATGTCGTGGATGTCGTGATCGGGGTGGACACCCACGTCGATACCCACACGGCGGCCGTGGTTGATGCCCGCACCGGCGGGGTGCTCGAGGAGCTCACCGTGCCGACCACCCCCGAGGGGTACGACGAGCTGGTCGAGCTCGCCGAGCAGCACTCGCCGCTGCGGATCTGGGCGGTCGAGGGAACCGGCGGCCACGGCGCCGGCCTGACCCGGGCCCTAGCGCGCCGCGACGAGGTCGTTGTCGAGCTGGACCGTCCGCACCGCCCCAGACGCCGCCACGGCGCCAAGTCCGACTCCCTCGACGCGGCCCGCGCCGCCCGCGAGGCCCTGTCCCGGCCCGTGCTGGGCACCCCCCGGGCCGGCGGGGACCGGCAGGCGCTGTCGGTGCTGGTCGCGGCCCGCCGGTCCGCGGTCGAGGGCGCCGCGGTGGCCCAACGCCAGCTGTTCAGCTTGGTCATCGCCGCACCCGAGACGCTGCGCGCCCGGTTCCGCGGCCGCACCCTGACCGAGATGACCCGCACCGCCGCCCGGCTCCGGATCACCCCCGCACACCCCGGCTGGGACACCGAGACCACCATCACCGCCACCGTGCTCCGCACCCTGGCCCGCCGCGCCCAGACCCTGGGCGCCGAGGCCGCCGACCTCGAACGCCAGATCCTGGCCATCGTGCGCCGCTGGCGACCCGACGTGCTGGCCCAGCCCGGCATCGGCCCGATCGTGGCCGCGACCGTCCTATGCGCCTGGTCCCACCCGGGACGGATCCGGTCCGAGGCCGCGTTCGCGATGCTCGCCGGCGTCGCCCCGATCCCGGCCAACAGCGGCCAGACCACCACCCGCTACCGGCTCAACCGCCACGGCGACCGACAGCTCAACCGAGCCCTGCACACCATCGTCCTGAGCCGCCAGCGCTACCACGAACCCACCCGTGACTACACCCAACGCCGCACCACCGACGGCAAAACCCCCCGCGAGATCCGACGCTGCCTCAAGCGCTACATCGCCCGAGACCTCTACCGGCTCCTGGAGAACCCTCTCAACCCCCTTGACCACCCATAGGAGCGTCCAAGTCGAGAGGGTCAGGTGCCGCGGGCGGCCTCGACGTCGAGGGCGTGGCGCACCGCCGCGAGCAGCGCGTCGGCATGCCCGGGCGTGCCCGCGATGGCCGTCGCTCCCGCCCGGCCGGACACGGCGAGCGCGCTGGCCATGTGGACCGCGACGCCCGTCATCGTCCGCTCGTCCCAGCCGATATGCCGCTCGGAGAGGATGTCGAACAGGTCGTCCGGCGTCAGCCGGGCGTAGGACGGGTCCTCGAGGTGGTCGCTCGCGGCATAGAACTTGGGTCGGCCCCTCGGGTCGGTGAAGATGCCTGTCCCCGAGTCGAACTCGCCGTCCGTCAGCGTCTGCAGCGCCATGAAAGGGTGCGTCGTGCCACCGCACCTGAGGTTGATCTCGATGGCGTACGCACGCCACGGCCCCCCGAAGTCGCGCACGACGACGAAGTCGAGCGAGTACCGCCCGAGTACCCCCTCATCGGCGAGGAGCCGACCGACGCGCATCGCGAGGCCGGCGACGAGGGGGCCGTACTCGGCGTCGCACGGGAACCGAGACCCGAGGAAGCTCAGGCCGTTGGGACCGCCGAGGATCTGGTCGTGGGTCGAGAGCACCTCGACCTCACCTGTCGGGCTGTTGCGAAGCTGCACGCTCGGGCTGCGCACCTCGTCCCCGGTGAGCAGTACCTCGACGCACGCCCCGTCGGCGAGCCGGTCGAGAAGCTCCCCGGCGCTCGTCTCCGGGTCCTCGACCTCGAGCCGATCGATCGCGGCGGCCAGGTCGTCGGGAGCAGCGCTCACGCCGGTCAGGTCGATGACGGCGTTGCCGTAGCCGCTCACGCCCTGGTCGAGCTTGACCATGACGCGTCGCACGCCGGGGACCCGCTCTCGGAGCTCGCACAGCGCCGCGAGGAGATCGGCGCGGGAACGCACATCCTCGACCCCGGCCGCGATGGGCACGCCGGCCTGCTTGAAGACGCGGCGCGAGCGAGACTTGCCGCCGAGCTCCCACAGCCGCGGGTTGGACCCGTAGACAGGGACGCCGAGCTCGAGGGCGAAGCGGGCCTCGGCCTCACGGCATACGAAGGGAACGACCACGGCCAGGCGCGGGTCGATGACGAGGCGGCGGATCCGGTCGAGCAGGCGGGGACGGTCGAGGAGCTTGTCGGTCAGGGGCCGGGGCGAGCCGTCGCAGGGTGTGATCAGGTAGAGCCGGCTGCGCGCCTCTTCGGCGTCGACCCCGGGCACCAGGCCGAACCAGTAGTCGACCACTCGCGGCGAGATCGGCTGGGACGTCAGGTAGATGACCCGCGACCCCGGTGCCCGCAGCAGGCTGAGCACGACCGCGAGGAATCGCTCCTCATAGGCGGGGAAGACCGGTGCGAGGTGACCGGGCACGATGTCGGTCGGAACGCTGTGCAGCATGATCACCGTGCGCAGCTGGGGCGCGGTGGTGCGCAACGTCAGCGCAGGCCAGACGTCGACGAGGTGGGACTGGAGCTCGTCGAACTCATCCACGCCTCCCAGCCTAGGAACGCGTCAGCCGCCAGGCTGCCCGATCGTGCCTGACTCAGGGGACGACCCCGGCAAAGCCGGAACTTCCACCCGAGAGCGTGCCGTCAGTCCTCGTCGTCCTCGTCGCGCAGATGCCACAGACCCGAGCGGCGCTCGGCCTCCAGCTCCTCCTGCGTCGCGGCGCGGGCAGAGTACCGGTCGCGCATCGACTCGCGTTTCTGGTCGCGCGTCGGGCGCGACGGCTCGTCGAGCCGCAGGTCGGTGCCTCGGACACCCAACAGCTCGGCACCCGACTGGAGCGTCGGCTCCCAGTCGAACACGACGGCGTCGTCGGTCGCGCCGATCACCACGGTGTCGCCCGCGAGCGCCCCGACCTTGTAGAGCTGGTCCTCGACGCCGAGACGCGCGAGCCGGTCGGCAAGGTAGCCGACGGCCTCGTCGTTGCTGAAGTCGGTCTGGCGCACCCATCGCACCGGCCGCTCGCCGGTGACCCGGTAGAACGACCCGTCCGGGCCGGCCTCCTTGGTGACGACGAAACCCGTGTCGTCGACCGACCTGGGCCGCAGCACGACCCGTTTGGGGACCACCTGCTCGACCTCCAGGCGCGCCGTCTCGACGTGGCGGGCCATCGCGTACGTCAGCTCACGCAGCCCCTGGTGGGCAACAGCACTGACGATGAAGACCTCGAGGCCACGCGCCTCGAGATCCGGCTTGACCAGCTCGGCGAGCTCGCGCGCCTCCGGCACATCGGCCTTGTTGAGCACGACGATCCGCGTGCGATCGGAGAGCGGACGGCCGCCGAGGTCGGCGTCGGGCACGTACAGGGACAGCTCGTTCTCGATGACGTCGAGGTCGGTCATCGGGTCGCGGCCCGCCTCCAGAGTGGCGCAGTCGATGACGTGCACGAGGACCGAGCAGCGCTCCACATGCCGAAGGAACTCGAGCCCGAGGCCCTTGCCCTCGTGGGCGCCGGGGATGAGGCCCGGCACGTCGGCCACGGTGAACCGGCTGCTGCCCGCGGTGACGACGCCGAGGTTCGGCACGAGCGTCGTGAAGGGGTAGTCGGCGATCTTCGGACGGGCCGCGGACAGCACCGACACGAGCGAGGACTTGCCCGCGCTGGGGAACCCGATCAGGGCGACGTCGGCGAGCGTCTTCAGCTCGAGGACGACGTCGACCTCCTCCCCCGGCTCGCCGAGCAGTGCGAAGCCCGGTGCCTTGCGGCGCGGCGACGCGAGTGCCTTGTTGCCGAGCCCGCCACGCCCGCCGCGGGCGATCACGTGCTCGGTGCCCATGCCGACGAGGTCGATGACGATCGCGCCCGACGAGTCCTTGACGACCGTCCCCTCGGGCACGGGCAGCACGAGGTCGTCGCCGTCAGCGCCGTTGCGCTCGTCGCCCGCTCCAGGGGCGCCGTTGGCGGCCCGCCGGTGCGGATGCCGGTGGTACTCGAGCAGCGTCGTGGACTGCGGGTCCACCCGCAGCACGACCGAGCCGCCGTGTCCCCCGTTGCCGCCGTCGGGCCCACCGAGCGGCTTGAACTTCTCGCGGCGCACAGAGGCGACACCGTTGCCACCCTTGCCGGCGGCGAGGTTCAGCACCACGCGGTCGACGAAGTTCACTGCCATGGGACTTCACTCTTCCAGATCGGCCGGGCGGGACGGCATACCCAGCAGGTATGCCGTCCGCCCGGGACGTGCGAAGGGGCGGGCCAGGCGGCCCGCCCCTTCGCGACGTTCAGTGGGTGACCAGTCGGTCACTCCGCAGAGACGGCCTCGGCCGGCTCGATGTTGACGGTCTTGCGGCCGCGCTTGGTGCCGAACTTGACGGCGCCGGCGACGAGGGCGAACAGCGTGTCGTCGCCGCCGCGGCCGACACCCTCACCCGGGTGGAAGTGCGTGCCACGCTGACGGACGAGGATCTCGCCCGCGTTGACCTGCTGGCCGCCGAAGCGCTTCACGCCGAGTCGCTGGGCGTTCGAGTCGCGACCGTTGCGAGTCGAGGACGCACCCTTCTTGTGTGCCATGTCTGTTACTCCTTCAGAGGTCTGTGTGCCGTGCGACGCGGACGTCGATCACGCGTTGATTTCAGTGATCTTGACCTGGGTCAGCGGCTGACGGTGACCCTGACGCTTGCGGTAGCCCGTCTTGTTCTTGTACTTGAGAATCGTGATCTTCGGGCCCTTGGCGGCCTTGACGACCTCAGCCTTGACCGAGGCCTTCGCCAGCTTGTCGGCGTCGGACGTGACGGTCGTGCCGTCCACGAGAAGCAACGGCGTGAGCTCAATGGCATCGCCGGGCTGACCCGTCACCTTGTCGACGAGCAGGACATCGCCCACCGACACCTTCTCCTGGCGACCGCCAGCGCGAACAATCGCGTACACGTGAAACTCACTCTCTCATCAGGGATGGAGCGCCGCTTTCAGCACCGGCCCGTCAACACGGGCCCGGTGGGCGCACCAAGGAACAAGATTACCGGCCAGAACGGTCCAGCTCCAAACCGAGGTCAGGCGCCGTCGTGCTCGCCTGCGGGCTTGGACGTCTCCGCCGACCCGCTGCTGGATCGCGGGGGTCCGGCGGGTGCGACGACGCGGCCCCGGCGTCTCCGGCCGCGGGGAGCCGGCTCGGGCGTGTGCTGAGACGCCTGATCGGCGGTCGCCGCGCCTGTGACGCTGGGGGCGTCGGCGGTCGCGTCGGCGGTCGCGTCGGCGGTCGCGTCGGCGGTCGCGTCGGCGGGAGCCGGGGCGCCGGCGTCGACAACGGACCGCGTGTCGTCGGGCTCGGCGGCCTCTGACTCTGCCGCGTCGGACGCCGTGGACTCGACCTCGACCGTGTCCGCGTCGGTGATGTCGGACTCGAGCTCGACCAGCTCGGGACCAGCGCCTCCGTCGCGCTCCTCGTCCTCGATCGGGACGTCGTCACCGGCCCACGGCCCGGCGTCCTCGGGGAACGCGTGCGGGTGACCGTCGCTCCCTGAGACGTGCGGTCCGTTGCCCTTGATCGCCGCCGCGTGGGCGGCGGCCGCGATCTGGGCGGCCGTCGGACCGCTCGGCTTGTGCTCGGGCTGGGCCGAGCCGGCCTGACCTGCGTGAGCCGAGCCGCCTGCGGCGTGGCCTCCCGAGCCATGGCCCGTGCCGTTGCCGCCGGTGCTGGAAGCGGCCGAACCCTGAGCACCCGAGCCACCCGATGCGCGACCCCCACGGCGTCGCGAGTCGCCGCCGCTCGGGGTCTCGTGCTGGTGGGCGCCGCGGTCGACGGGGTCCGTATGGATGATGAAGCCGCGTCCGTTGCAACGGTCGCACGTCTCGGAGAAGACCTCGATGAGACCGGACCCGACCCGCTTGCGGGTCATCTGCACGAGCCCGAGCGAGGTGACCTCGGCGACCTGGTGCTTGGTGCGGTCACGACCGAGACACTCGAGCAGGCGCCGCACGACGAGGTCGCGGTTGCTCTCGAGGACCATGTCGATGAAGTCGATGACGATGATGCCGCCGATGTCGCGCAGCCGCAGCTGGCGAACGATCTCCTCGGCCGCCTCGATGTTGTTCTTGGTGACCGTCTCCTCGAGGTTGCCGCCCGAGCCGACGAACTTGCCGGTGTTGACGTCGACGACGGTCATCGCCTCGGTGCGGTCGATGACCAGCGATCCACCACTGGGGAGCCAGACCTTGCGGTCCATGGCCTTCGCCAGCTGCTCGTCGACGCGGTGGTGCGTGAACAGGTCCTCGTTCGAGGTCCACTTGGTGACCCGGTCTGCGAGGTCCGGGGCGACGGACGAGATGTATGGGTGGATCTCCTGCCAGGCCTGCTCTCCGGAGACCAGGAGCTGCTTGAAGTCCTCGTTGAACACGTCGCGGATCACACGGACCGTCAGGTCCGGCTCACCGTGCAGCAGCAGCGGCGCCGAGCCTGCCGGGGCCGAACCTGTGCCGCCGTTCTTCTTGCGGCCCTTGCTCTTGCCCGCTCGCGGGGTCGACCCGGCCTCGGCCTTGGCCTGGATGTCCTCCCAGGTGCGGGTCAGGCGCTCGACGTCCGCGCGCAGCTCCTCCTCGCTGGCGCCCTCCGCCGCGGTACGGACGATGACGCCCGCTGTGTCCGGCACGACGTCGCGCAGGATCTTCTTGAGCCGGGCGCGCTCGGTGTCGGGCAGCTTGCGGCTGATGCCGGTCATCGAGGAGTTCGGCACGTAGACGAGGTAACGGCCCGGCAGCGAGATCTGCGACGTCAGGCGCGCCCCCTTGTGACCGATCGGGTCCTTGGTCACCTGGACCAGGACCGTCTGGCCAGAGGTCAGGGCGTTCTCGATGCGCTTGGGCTGGTTGGCCTCCAGACCTGCCGCGTCCCAGTTCACCTCGCCGGCGTAGAGCACAGCGTTGCGTCCCTTGCCGATGTCGACGAATGCCGCCTCCATCGAGGGCAGCACGTTCTGGACCCGGCCGAGGTAGATGTTGCCTGCCATCGACACGTTGGTGGCCTGGTCGATGTAGTGCTCGACGAGGACACCGTCCTCGAGCACACCCATCTGGGTGCGACCGTCCTTGTTGCGGACGACCATGACCCGGTCGACGGACTCGCGCCGGGCGAGGAACTCGGCCTCGGTGATGATCGTGCGGCGACGGCCCGCCTCGCGCCCCTCGCGGCGGCGCTGCTTCTTCGCCTCGAGGCGGGTCGAGCCCTTGACGGCAACCGGCTCGTCGCTGCGCGGCTGGCGCACCCGGGTGGACACGTTCGGGCCGTCGTCCGAGGTGTCCGCTGCCGATCCAGCACGCCGACGGCGGCGACGCCGGCGCGTCGTGCCGGCCTCCTCGTCCGTCTCCTGCTCGGCCTCGGCGTCCTCGGCCTCTGCCGGCTCCTCGGCCGGCTCCTCGTCCTCTGATGCCTCGCCGGTATCCGGCTCCGCGCCTTCGTCGGCGGCTCGGCCGCGGCGTCCCTTGCCTCCGCGGCGGCGGCGGGCACGCCGCGGTGCCGCCTCCTCGTCCGTCGGCTCGGCGCCGGCGTCCTCCTCGTGCTGCTCCTCGGGCTCGGGCTCCGGCTCCTCGACGGGAGTCAGGGCGGCAGCCCGGCGGCGTCGCGGTGCGACATGGCTCGCGTCAGGGGCCTGGAACAGCAGGCTGAAGCTCCGGACTACCGCAACGGGTGCATCCTCGTCGGCCTCCTGCGCCTCGTCCGACTCATTCGCCTCTTCGGTCTCCTGAGCCCCGATGACCTCATCGGCCTCGTCGACCTCGGCGAGGTCGTCGACGACGGCTGCGCCGACACTGAGGTCGCCAGCGGCCTCACCGATCTCAGCGGCCTCAGCGGCCTCAGGGGTCTCGACGACCTCCACCGTCTCGCCCGCCTCGCTGGCCCTTCTCGGCGCGGCTGGCCCGGCAGCCTGGACCTCGGCAACGAGCTCCTCGACGGCCGCTGCGGCCCGCTCTGCATCGCCGGCGGAGGTCGCCTTGCGAGCTCGCGCCCGCTTGCTCGTCGTCGCGGCCGGCGGGCCGTCGGCCGCCTTCTTGCGGGTGGCCCGCTTGCGGACGGGTCGCTCCGGAGCCTCGAGCTCAGGGTCCGCGGTGGCGGCGGATGCAGCGGCCCGCGGGGCCGCCTTCTTGGCGGTCCGCCTGCTGGCGCGCTTGCGCGGCGCCGGGGTCTCGTCGCCGGCAGCCGCGGTGTCCACGGCAGTATCCGCGGCAGTGTCGGCCGGGGCGTCGGTCGCCGGTGAGGTGGGCTGGTCCGCTGGCTCGAACAGGGTCTGCTCGCCCTGGTTGTTCGCAGCGGTCTCGTCGTTGGTTGCCATCAGGCAGCCTCCCGTCAGGTGCGGTGCAGACCCACACCGGCCGGGGCCGTCAACACCGCACGAGTGCGGTTGCATTCGTCGCGCCGTGTGTGCGGCGGGACGGAAGTCGTTTGAGCTACACCCGAAAACGGTTCGCGCTGGGCGCGGCCCCGTGATCGAATGCCGTCGGCGTTCTTGTCGGCAGCCATTTCGCTGTCATGCCGGGTTGGTCATGCCAGCGGATCGGCCACCCTCGCGGTTGCGGTGTCGAGCGGTCCCTGCGCCAGACGCGTCACCAGGGGCGGACGCGGAGGCTGCAGGTCGGCAATCTCACGCAGCGCGGTCAGAATGTCGTCGGGGCGTACGGCAGGTGTGGTGTGCCGTACGACCATGCGAAGTATCGCACAGTCGGGCCCGATGACGTGAGCCGACACGAGGTCGACAGGCAATTCGGAGGGTCCCTGGACCACTGCCCGCACGATGGCTCCGCGCACGTCGAAGGTCCGCGGACCCGACTTCGTCATGCGGGTCACCTCGGCCGAGTCCAGGGCGAGCACCGCCTCGACCGCGTGCGCCAGCCTCTCCTGCTCGACGCCTGCGAACTCCAGCAGCCAGTCGCTGGCCTCCAGCCTGTCGGCGAGCGCCCCCGGCGCGGCCTCGACCACTTGGACGATGTCGATCCCGGACGGCAGCGCCTCGTCCAGAGCAATACGCACAGACTCAGCGTCCACCCGCTGTGTGACAGAGATCTCGACGTACTCGGCCTCGCTCGCGGTCCCGGTGGCCGCTGCGTTGGCGTAGCTGATCTTGGGGTGCGGATGGAAGCCGGCCGAGAACGCCATGGGCACGTCTGCGCGGCGCAGTGCACGCTCGAGGGCCCGCTGGAAGTCACGGCTCGAGGTGAACCGGAGGCGACCGCGCTTCGCGTAGCGGATCCGCAGCTTCTGGACCGCTGGGTCCGGCGCCGGTCCCTCGGGGACGCGCTGACGTGCCTGTCGAGCCATGCGCGGAAGGCTACAGTCGAGCCGCCTCGCACGTCGCCGTGGTGGCTGCCGCCTGAGGTCAGGTCGCGTCGCCGACGCGGCGCTCGTCGGCCCGTCGCTGGCGGTCAGCCGCCTCCGCGTCGTCCAGGCGGGTGGCCTCGGCGAGGGTAGGTGCGGTGCCTCCGAGGCTCGCCGGGAGGTACTTGAGGTCCGCCCCCGTCAAGGGCTCGTATGCCGCGCGGGCCACCTGGAGCAGGTCCGCCATGACCCCCTTGTAGTGCTCGGTCACTGCTTCGGGGTCGGCGTCGGGCGCGACCGGGATCGGCTCGCCCACGTTGAGGATGATCGGCACGTTCGTGCGGCCGAGCCGTCGGGGAAGACCCTTGGTCCAGACCCGCTGCGAGCCCCAGATGACCACGGGCAGGATGGGCACGCCGGCCTCGGCAGCCATCCGCGCGGCGCCGGTCTTGAACTCCTTGAGCTCGAACGACCGCGAGATCGTCGCCTCCGGGAAGACGCCGACGATCTCGCCGGCCCTGAGCGCCTCGACCGCGGCGGCATACGACGCCGCGCCCGCCGTGCGGTCGACGGGGATGTGCCGCATCCCCCGCATGAGTGGCCCGCTGACCGGGTGGGTGAACACGCCGTCCTTGGCCATGAAGCGCACGAGCCGCTGCGATCGCTGGGCGGCCAGGCCGGCATACGCGAAGTCGAAGTAGCCGGTGTGGTTGACCGTCATGACCGCCCCGCCCGTGCGGGGGACGTTCTCGTCGCCGAGGATGGTGAACCGCAGGCCCTGCATGGCGAATACGCCCCGCGCGAAGCCGATGACCGACGAGTAGACGGGCTCCATGGGGGACACTCTGCCCTGCCGTGGCTCGTGCCCGAAAGCCGGTCGAGGTCACCGCCGTGCGTCTGGAAGGATTGGGCGCATGACTGATGCACCTGCACCCGCGAACTCTCGGATCCCCGAGCGCCCGACGCTCGACGGTATCGAGGAGAAGTGGATGCAGGTATGGAAGGACGCGACCACGTACGCGTTCGACCGCGAGCGGGCGCTGTCCCTGCCGCGCGAGCAGGTCTTCGCGATCGACACGCCGCCGCCCACGGCATCCGGCAGCCTGCACGTCGGGCACGTGTTCTCCTACACGCACACCGACTGCATGGCGCGGTACAAGCGGATGCAGGGGTTCGAGGTCTTCTACCCGATCGGATGGGACGACAACGGGCTCCCCACCGAACGCCGGGTGCAGAACTACTACGGCGTGCGGGGCGACGCGACGCTGCCCTATGTCGAGGGCTACGAGCCGCCCTTCACCGAGGGTGTCGACGCCAACGGCAAGGCGATCAAGCCGGCCGACCAGCAGCCGGTCAGCCGCAAGAACTTCATCGAGCTCTGTGACGTGCTCACGGTCAAGGACGAGGTGACCTTCGAGTCGCTCTTCCGCCGCCTCGGCTTCTCGCTCGACTGGGACATCTCGTACCGCACCATCGACGAGCGGTCCCGCGCCGTCGCGCAGCAGGCCTTCCTGCGCAACTGCGCCCGCGGCGAGGCGTACCAGTCAGAGGCGCCGGGCCTCTGGGACGTCACGTTCCAGACGGCGGTCGCGCAGGCCGAGCTCGAGGCACGTGACTACCCCGGCGCATACCATCGCGTGGCCTTCCACCGGGCGACGGGTGACGGCACCACGGCGCCGGTCTACATCGAGACGACCCGCCCGGAGCTGATCCCGTCCGTGGTCGCGCTGATCGCCCACCCGGACGACGAGCGCTACCAGCCGCTGTTCGGCACGACCGTGCGATCTCCGCTGTTCGACGTCGAGATCCCCGTGCTGGCCCATGCGGCGGCCGAGATGGACAAGGGCGCGGGCATCGCGATGTGCTGCACCTTCGGCGACCTGACCGACGTCATGTGGTGGCGTGAGCTCCGGCTGCCCATCCGCTCGCTGATCACCCGCACGGGTCGCCTGCAGGCCGAGACCCCTGAGTGGATCGCGGGTGGCCCCGGCGAGCAGCTGTATGTCGGCGAGCTCGCCACCAAGACGACGTTCAGTGCTCGTGAGGCTGTGGTCGCCGCGCTGCGCGAGTCCGGCGACCTCGACGGTGAGCCGCAGAAGACCCAGCGCAAGGCGAACTTCTACGAGAAGGGCGACAAGCCGCTCGAGATCGTCACGTCCCGCCAGTGGTACATCCGCAACGGCGGCCGGGAGCCGGACCTGCGCGCAGCTCTCGTGGCCCGCGGCGACGAGGTCGACTTCCACCCGACCTTCATGCGCTCGCGCTACAAGAACTGGGTCGAGGGCCTCAACGGCGACTGGCTCATCTCCCGCCAGCGGTTCTTCGGGGTGCCCTTCCCGGTCTGGTACCCGGTCACGGCCGAGGGCGAGACCGACTACGACCACCCGGTCTTCGCCCCGGAGTCGGCGCTGCCGGTCGACCCCCAGATCGACGTGCCCGAGGGCTACGACGAGTCGCAGCGCGGACAGGCGGGCGGCTTCGTGGCCGACCCGGACATCATGGACACCTGGGCGACGTCATCGCTGACTCCCCAGATCGCGGCCGGCTGGCCGGTGGCCGACGGGTCCGGGCACGGCTCGGACGCCAAGCTCTTCGAGGCGATCTTCCCGATGGACATGCGCCCGCAGGCCCACGACATCATCCGCACCTGGCTCTTCTCGACGGTGACCCGGGCCCACTTGGAGCACGGCACCGTGCCCTGGCGGCACGCGGCTATCAGCGGCTGGATCCTCGACCCGGACCGCAAGAAGATGAGCAAGTCCAAGGGCAACGCGGAGACGCCCGAGGACGTCGTCAAGAGCCACGGTGCGGACGCGGTGCGCTACTGGGCGGCGTCTGGTCGCCTGGGCACGGACGCGGCATACGACACCGGACAGATGAAGGTCGGCCGTCGCCTCGCGATCAAGATCCTCAACGCCTCGAAGTTCGCACTCGGTTTCGGCGAGGTGACGGGCGACCTCGGCGCAGCAGTGACCAATCCCCTTGACCTGTCGATGCTTTCGGCGCTCGGCGACATCGTCGACAAGGCGACCCACGGCTTCGAGGCCTGGGACTACACCCGTTCGCTCGAGGTCACGGAGACCTTCTTCTGGACCTTCTGCGACGACTACCTCGAGCTGGTCAAGGACCGCGCCTACGGCGGCCAGGGCGAGGCCGAGGCGGCGAGCGCCAGGGCCGCCCTGCGGCTGGCCCTCGACACGCTGCTTCGGCTCCTGGCGCCCTTCGTGCCGTACGTCACCGAGGAGGTCTGGTCGTGGTTCGGGGAGGGCTCGGTCCATCGCCAGACGTGGCCCGAACGTGACAGCCTGCCCGCCGGGGGCGACCCGGCGCTGCTCGCGTCGGTCGCCGAGGCGCTGGCCGGGGTGCGCAAGGTCAAGTCGGAGGCCAAGCTGGGGATGCGCGCCGAGGTGCGCACCATGACGCTCGTGGGTCCGGCACGCCAGCTCGAGCACGTCCGGGCGGCCGAGGCCGACCTCAGGGCGAGCGGTCGGATCGGTGAGCTGACCTATGCAGACGGCGACGGGATCGAGGTCCGCGAAGCCGAGCTCCTGCCCGTCGAGAAGCCGCCCGCGCAGGCCTGATCTCCCGGTTGCCGCGGTCGTTGTCGGGTTCGTCCGAAGGTTCCTATCGGGACGGCAACGATCGCGGCCCCCGCCGGGTGCGGAGGCCACCGCTGACATAGGGTTTGCCGCATGTCAAGACGGGGGGTCTACGCGGTCACCGCCGCTGGCGCCGTCGTCATGGCGGCCTTGGTCGTCGCCGCATCCGGACGACCGGTCGCGATCCTGACACGCCCCAGGTCGCAGGAGACGTTCTCGGCCCTGCCCACCTTCACGCTCCCGCCGACCAGCGCGCCGACGACGACCACGACCACGGGCGCCACCGGCGGCCCCGCCGAGATCTCGCCGATCATCATCCTGCTCCTGCAGGTCGTCCTCGTGCTCATCTTCGTGGTCGTGGTCCTGGTGATCGCTCAGCTGCTGCTGGCTCTCGTTCGCAAGCCCAAGATCTCGCATCATGACGAGCCTGGATTCGCCGTGCCGCCGGTTCCCGAGGAGCTGCTCGCCTCGGCGCAGGAGCGGATCCGGCTGCTCGAGACGGGCGACCCCCGCAACGCGATCGTGGCCGCCTGGCTCAACCTCGAGACGTCCGCGGGGGCCACCGGACTCCCCCGTCACCCCGCCGAGACCTCGACCGAGTACACGGAGCGGGTCCTCGCGACGTGGGACATCGACCCCGTGCGCATCGACGACCTCGCCGGCCTCTATCGCGAGGCTCGCTTCTCGCTTCATCCGCTCGGCGAGGACCACCGACGTCGCGCGATCGCGGACCTGCACGTCCTTCATGCCGATCTCGACCGTGTCGCCGCCGGCCAGTCCGCCGGCCAGTCCGCCGGGCCGACCGGCCAGGTCCGCGACCCGCTCCGTGACCAGGGGCAGCCGCGATGACCGGCCCGACCACCAGTCTCCGGGCGTCCCTGCGACCCTGGCGCCGTCGCCTCGGATGGCTGCTCATCGTCTGGCTCGCGGCGGTCGGAGCGACCTTCGCCCTGGGCCTGGCTCCCGACGTGCCGGCGCTTCTCGCGATCCTGATCGCGGGCGCCGTGCTCATCTGGCACGCCATGGACCACGCCGCGTCGCAGCACGTCACGACGTGGCCCCTGGTCGACGGCGAGCTCGGCCGCAGTGGCCGCGGCAACGACTTCCGGGTGGCCAACCTTGCCGTGCGGCTCGACGCCGCCAACACGCGGGCCGAGGGCCGCGAGCCCCTCGTGCACGACCTGCAGGTGCAGCTTCAGGTCATCATTCGCGAGCGGCTCTTCGCCAAGCACGGCATCCTCGCCGAGGAGGAGCCGACGTGGGCGCAGCGCGCCATGCCTCCCGAGCTCTGGGAGTTCCTCGTGACCCTTCCGCCTCCGGACCTCTACCGGCCCGACCGACTTGACGCGATCCTCCGACGAATCGAGCAGTGGTGACGCATATGGAAATCCGCCAGGTGAGCGACCTCAGCCAGGCCGTCCTCGACGAGGTCGACCACGCCGTGGTCGGCAAGCGGGACGCGCTGACGCTGGTCCTCGCCGGCATCCTGGCCGGCGGCCACGTCCTGCTCGAGGACTTTCCCGGGCTCGGCAAGACCCTCGCCGCACGCAGCTTCGCCCAGACGCTCGGCCTGGACTTCAAGCGAGCCCAGTTCACCCCGGACCTGCTGCCCGGCGACATCACGGGGTCCTTCGTCTACGACCAGCGCAGCCACGAGTTCGAGTTCCGCGCAGGCCCGCTCTTCGCCGGCATGCTGCTCGCCGACGAGATCAACCGCACGCCGCCGAAGACGCAGGCCGCGCTGCTCGAGGCCATGCAGGAGAAGCAGGTCACCGTCGAGGGACACACGTTCCCGCTGCCACGACCCTTCCATGTGCTCGCGACCGCGAACCCGGTCGAGTACGAGGGCACGTACCCCCTCCCCGAGGCACAGCTCGACCGATTCCTCATGCGGGTGTCCTTCGGGTACCCGACGCTCGACGAGGAGTGGGAGATCCTGTCGAACCGGATGGCGCGGCAGCGCGAGGAGCAGCAGCTGCGCCCGATCGTCACTGCCGAGCGGCTCCTCGAGATGCAGGCGACGATCGAGGCAACCGTGGTCGACGAGTCGATCGGGCGCTACTGCGTCGCCCTGACTGCTGCTACCCGCACTCACGGAGACGTGCTCATGGGGGCGTCGCCCCGTGGCGCGCTCGGGCTGTTGCTGTGCTCCAGGGCGTATGCCGTCATCGACGGCCGTGACTACGTGGTCCCCGAGGACGTCAAGGCCGTGGCCAAGGCCGTTCTCGCGCACCGGATCACCGTCAAGCCGGAACTGTGGATGAGCAACATCAGCGGTGCCGCCGTCGTGGCCAGCCTGTTGCGCACTGTGGCCACTCCCTCAGCCCGGGAGCACCTGCCGCAGGCTACGGATCGCTGAGCGGCTGTGTCTCAGGGCCCGCTCCGGACGAGCTCCCGCCGACTCGGCGGCTGGGAGCCCACCGCCGCGCACCAGCGCGCGATCCTGCTCCCCGCTGCCGCGGCACTTGCCGCCGTGCTCGGCCGCCGGCCCGACCTGCTGGTCCTCACCGCGCCGCTCGTCGTCGCTGCCGTGTGGGGACACCTAGGCCGACCAAAGGCCGACGTGAGCGCGACGGCCGAGCTGCTCACGCCGACGCTGCGCGAGGGTGAGGCGACCGGCGTCGTCGTTCGCACAGAGCCGGTGCTTCACGAGGTCCACGGGGTGGTGACGCTTGCCCGGGTGCCGTGGATCGAGCGCAAGCCCGCGAGCGGCATCGTGAGCCTCGACGACGGGCGGGCCGGGATCGGCCTGCGCAGCACCCGGTGGGGCCGGCGCCGGATCGGCACCATCAGTGTGGCGCTGACCAGCGCATGGGGAGCGTTCCGCGTCGGCCCGACGGACCTTCCCGACCTGGAGTGCGGGACGTTGCCCGTTCCTGCCTACTTCGACGCCAAGGCCCCGACCCCACACCCGCGCGGCATCGTCGGGCTCAACCGGTCCAACCGTCCGGGTTCGGGCAGCGAGTTCAACACCATCCGGCGCTTCCACCCCGGCGACCGGCTGCGTCGGATCCACTGGCCGGTCTCGACCCGGACGGGCGAGCTCCACGTCACCTCGACGTTCACCGACGAGGACGCCCACGTCTTCCTGCTGGTCGATGCGTTCAGTGACCTCGGCCCCCGGGAGGGCGTCGACGGGAGACCGACGAGCCTGGACGTGACCGTGCGGGCCGCCGGTGCGATCAGCGAGCACTTCCTGCGCAGCAACGACCGGCTGACCCTGCGCACGGTCGGCGCGGCGAACGTCCCCACGCTCGGGATGGGCTCCGGCACGAACCACCTGCGGCGGGTCCTCGAGACGCTGGCGACCATCACGCCTGCGACCGAGCGGCGCGACACCGGTGAGAACGCAATCCGCGGCGTCGACCCGATGGCCCTGTGCCTCGTGCTGTCCCCGCTCGTGGAGCCCACACTCGTCTCGCTCGCGCACACACTTGCGGCGCGCGGCATGACCGTCGTCGTCGTCGACACCTTCCCTGAGCACCTGACGGACTCGGCGACCAACCTCTACGAGTCGCTGGCCTGGCGGATCCGGCTGCTGTCCCGCGATGCTCAGGTCAACAGCCTGCGGCTGCGCGGGGTGCCGGTCGTCCCGTGGCGTGGCCCGGGATCGCTCGACCAGGTGCTGCGCGACATCGCGCGCCGTGCCTCCGCGCCACGAATGTCGAGGCGGTGAGCCGATGAGTGCGACCCCGACCCGACCGAGGCGCGTGTGGACCTTCCACTTCGGCGCGGGACCGGAGTGGTCCCTCCGCCAGCTCGCCCTCACTGGCGCGCAGATTCTCGCTGTGGTGCTGTTTCTCGTCGCGATGGGCCAGGCCACGGGAGGCTTCGACGGCATCATCTGGGCCCTCGCGACCGTCCCCCTGCTGACGATGTCCTGGGCGGGGTCCGCGGTGCCCCTGGTGCTCTGGGGTCTGCTCGTGACGATCTGGTTCTACCTGTCCCCCACTGGCGCCTTCTCGTGGTGGTCGCTTCTCGGCGCGACCGGTGTCGCCCTCGGCCATGCGGCCAGCGCGCTGTCCGCGACGACCCCACCCGAGGGGCAGATCGCGCGCGAGGCGCTCCTGCGGTGGGCACGGCATACGGGCATCGCGTATGCCGCGGCGATCCCCGTCGCGCTGCTCGTCGGGGCGGTGCGAGACCGCGACCTCGCGATCGGCCCGGTCGCCTTCGTCATCGGGCTGCTCGGTCTGGCGCTCGGCCTGTGGCTCGTCAGGTCGAACCCGCCGGCGACCGGCGAGTAGCGCGGCCCACGAGCGCACGCGAGTGGCCGGTCGCGGCAGTGCTGCGGCGTCGCCCGGCTGCTCTCCGCAGTCCGCTCAGCCGGCAGAGCCGTCCCAGACCGCGGCCCACGGCACGTCCCAGCCGGCCATCTGGAGGCGCCGACCGACGAACGCGTCGTGCGGCAGGTCGACGACGCGCCCGATCGACGGCTCGTAGACGTCCAGCTCCTGGGCACCCGTCGCGGGCATGACCAGCACGACGTGACGCGGGCTCCAGGCGTTGCCGATGTAGAGGAGTGCGGGACGGCCGGCGCGCACCCGGGTGCGGAGGGCGGCATAGGTCGCATCGAGAGCACCGCTGGAGCCGAACCGGAACCACGCGACGTCGTAGTCGGCCGAAGGGTCCGCGGCGCCGAACTCGAGCTCGTGCAGCGCTCCCCACGGGGGCGTCCCGAGGGCGCGGGGCCACGGCAGCTGGAGTCGACCGCCGGCGCCGACGACGCCGTTGGTGCGACGAGCGACGACCTGCTCGTATGCCGCGAACCGCTGGGTCTCGGTGCCGGCGTCGGGGACGTCGCCGTCGCGGGCGTCCTTGTCCACCCCGTCACGGATCCACTCGGCGAACTGCGGATTGACGAGCATCCGGGCGATCGTCAGGGACGCTGAGCCGCACGTGGTGCGCGACTGCTGGGTCGGGGCGGCGTCACCGGCCCGGAGAACGAACGGCGCGACCACGGCTCAGCCTCTCGTCAGGCGGGATCTGGCTGGATCAGGCGGATTCCTTGCGCTGCCGCTTGGGACGAGGCTCGGCCTCGCGGCGCACGATGGTGGGGTTGACGTTGTCGAGGACGACCTCGCGTGTGACCACAACCCGGGCGATCTCGTCGTCGCTCGGCACATCGAACATCACGGGGAGCAGGACCTCCTCCATGATCGCCCGCAGACCGCGAGCACCGGTGCCACGCAGCAGGGCCTGGTCGGCCACCGACTCGAGCGCGTCGTCGGTGAACTCGAGCTCGACGCCGTCGATCTGGAACATCTTCTGGTACTGCTTCACGAGCGCGTTGCGCGGCGCCGTGAGGATGTTGACCAGGGCCTGCTGGTCCAGCGGGGCGAGCGTCGTGATGACCGGGAGCCGGCCGATGAACTCGGGGATCAGGCCGAACTTCAGCAGGTCCTCGGGCATGACGTCGGCGAAGGTGTCGGCGAGGTCCTTGGGACTGTGCAGCGCGGCACCGAAGCCGAGGCCCTTGCGCCCGGAGCGTGACTCGATGATCTTCTCGAGCCCGGCGAACGCCCCACCGACGATGAACAGCACGTTCGTCGTGTCGATCTGGATGAACTCCTGGTGCGGGTGCTTGCGCCCACCCTGCGGCGGCACAGACGCAGTGGTGCCCTCGAGAATCTTCAACAGCGCCTGCTGCACGCCCTCGCCGGAGACGTCACGCGTGATCGACGGGTTCTCGCTCTTCCGGGCGATCTTGTCGACCTCGTCGATGTAGATGATCCCGGTCTCGGCCTTCTTGACGTCGTAGTCGGCAGCCTGGATGAGCTTCAGCAGGATGTTCTCGACGTCCTCGCCGACATAGCCTGCCTCGGTCAGCGCCGTCGCATCAGCGATCGCGAACGGGACGTTCAGCATCTTCGCCAGGGTCTGGGCCAGGTAGGTCTTGCCCGAGCCCGTCGGGCCGATGAGCAGGATGTTGGACTTCGCGATGTCGACATGCTCGTCGTCGCGCTTCGGGCCCTCACCCGCCTGGATGCGCTTGTAGTGGTTGTAGACGGCGACGGCGAGGGACTTCTTCGCGGTGTCCTGCCCGACGACGTAGTTCTCGAGGAACTCGAAGATCTCCCGTGGCTTGGGCAGGTGGTCAAGGCCCAGCTCGCTGCTCTCGGCGAGCTCCTCCTCGATGATCTCGTTGCACAGGTCGATGCACTCGTCACAGATGTAGACGCCCGGACCGGCGATGAGCTTCTTGACCTGCTTCTGGCTCTTTCCGCAGAACGAGCACTTGAGGAGGTCTCCGCCTTCTCCGATGCGTGCCACCGATCAGCTCCTGGTCCGTCGTCGAGCGAGCGCTGGGGTGCGTTCGGCTCGAGCCCCAACCTGGGGGCCGCTTCCTATTAGACGACGGACGGCCCCGCCACCGCTCGCGCAACGCCGGTTTGTCCGCTCATGGCTGACAAACGACGCGGGTGTCACTTGAACCGTGTTCCAGCGAATCACTGCTGGTCAGGGGCCTTCCGGCGGTCGTCCTGCGCGCCTGAGCGCCCGGACCAGAGGCCCAGCAGGACTGCCAGTGCGATGCCGCCGACGACCAGCACGACCAGCGCGCCGAGCATGACGAGCACGATCCACGCAGGCGACCACACCTGCGGCCCGAAGCCGACCGCCGCATCCATAGATCCCACCCTAGGCCGCAACTTCCGACCACTCGGTCAACTGTCGTGGCCCTGAGCGAGGTCACACCACGACACCCGACCATGTGGCCGATGGTGGTGGGCCGGCGTCAGGTCGGAACGGCGATGTCATCGTGCCGGCTCGGAAAGTGCAGTCGCCACTCATCCGACAGCCGCGGGACACGCATGCCCTGGTCGCGCATCGCTCCCGCGACGCGGCTCAGGGTTCGGGCCGGCGTCCGGAATATGTCCTTGGAGCGCACGACTACCCGGCGCCAGCGGTTGTTGTCCATCCACTCACGTCGGTCGATGTCGACTCCCCACTGCACGTCCGACTCCGCGTGCTGGCGCCCGTCGTACTCGACGACGACCCGGCAGTCGGGAAAGCAGAGGTCGAACCGGTAACGCACTCGACCGTCCGGCCACCTGACCACGTGGTTCACGCAGGGCTCGGGCAATCCGGCGAGCACCATCAGCAGCCGAAGCCGCGTCTCCATCGGTGAGTCGACATCGGCCCGGACGAGATCGGCCGCTCGCCGCGCCAGGCGTCGCGACCGTCCGTCGTATGCCGCGGCCGCCTCCACGAGCTGCCCTGGTGTGACGTGCCTGCCCTTGACCAACGAGTCGCCAAGCACGACGAGGTCGACGAGACCGAGCTCGTCGCTCAGGTCGACGAAGGTCGATGCCGGCGTCGTGACTCTCACACCCCGCAGGGTGGTGCCGAGCTGCGCCGACTTTCTCCGGTGTGACTTGAGTCCCTGGACCCTGATCCGCCGCGCGCAGGTGACATGGGCCAGCCCGTCGTCCGGGACGATCCCGCCCCAGATACGCGCAGCCGACTGGTGTGAGGCGACAGCGCCCACCCCGGCGACGAGCAAGGCGGCTTCGGCCGTGATCAATGGTGTTACTGCAGCTGCGGCGCTGATGTAGACCCCATGGAAGAGGCGGCGGTAGCGCCTCGATCGCAGGTCCCACGGCGTCAGCCCTTCGGGCGGCACGAGCTCGCGACGTCCGGTGGAATCGACGCGGACCTGTACGCGGAATGGGCGCAGACCGAAGGCAACCATGGCCTGATGCTGGCCGACACCAACGTGCTGACGCCGTCGCTATCCACAGCCTCTTGCCGTCACCACATTCGACCAGCTGTCGCTTTGTTGTGGCCCGGCACCGCTCGGGGCCACCACAGCCGACCAACTGGTCAGTTGTCGCGACCCTCAGCTGGCGGTGAGGTCGGAGACGATCGCGACGTACTGTTCCTCGGCCGCGTCAGTCGAGGTGCCCGACAGCTTCGCCCAGGCGTCGTACTTGGCGCGTCCGACAGGGTTCATCATGCCCGGGCGCGAGCCGGCGACATCGCCCTCGGTCGCCTGCTTGTAGAGGGCGTAGAGCCGCAGCTTGACGTCGTTGCCCGGGTCATCGGTGAGGCCCTTGACCGCCTCGACCGCCGATTCGAACTGTGCGCTGGCCATGCCCACAGACTAGTGGCGGTATGCCGGAGGGCCGGGTCCCAGCGGAACCCGGCCCTCCGGAATACTGCTGTGGCTCAGACTTCGAGCGAGGCCTTGCGCGAGGCGAGCACCTCGTCGATGAGGCCGTACTCCCTGGAGTCCTCGGCCGACAGGATCTTGTCGCGCTCGATGTCCTCACGGACCTGGTCGGCCGTGCGGCCGGTGTGGCTCGCGATCGTCTCCTCGAGCCAGGTGCGCATGCGCAGCACCTCGTTGGCCTGGATCTCGATGTCGGAGGCCTGGCCGTAGTCACCGCCGGACAGGGCCGGCTGGTGGATGAGGATGCGAGAGTTCGGCAGGGCGAAGCGCTTGCCGGGTGCGCCGGCGCCGAGCAGCACGGCCGCGGCTGACGCCGCCTGGCCGATGCAGAAGGTCTGGATGTCGGGACGCACGAACTGCATCGTGTCGTAGATCGCCGTCATCGCCGTGAACGAGCCGCCCGGGCTGTTGATGTACATGAGGATGTCGCGGTCGGGGTCCAGCGACTCGAGCACGAGCAGCTGGGCGATGATGTCGTCGGCGGATGCGTCGTCGACCTGCACGCCGAGGAAGATGATGCGGTCCTCGAACAGCTTGTTGTACGGGTCCGAGCGCTTCATGCCGTAAGACGTGCGCTCCTCGAACTGAGGCAGGATGTAGCGGCTCGAGGGCTGCGGGACAGCGAGCCGGCTGGTGGGTTCGATCATCATGGGTGGGTCTCCAAACTCCTGGTCAGGCCGCCGTGGTCACTTGTCGCCCTTGGCGTCGGCACTGCCGACACCGGTGCCCTCGACCGCCTGGTCGGAGCGCGTGAAGACGTGGTCGACGAAGCCGTACTCCTTGGCCTCCTCGGCGCTGAACCAGCGGTCGCGGTCGGAGTCCTTGGTGATCTGCTCGATCGACTGGCCGGTGTGCTCGGCGATCAGCTCTGCCATCTGGTTCTTGACGTAGAGCATCTGCTCGGCCTGGATCTTGATGTCAGTCGCAGTGCCGCCGATGCCGCCGGACGGCTGGTGCATCATGACCCGCGCGTGGGGCGTGGCGTAGCGCTTGCCCTGGGTGCCCGCCGACAGCAGGAACTGGCCCATCGAGGCAGCCATGCCCATCGCGACCGTGGCGACGTCGTTGGGGATCCAGTTCATGGTGTCGTAGATCGCCATTCCGGCCGAGATCGAGCCACCGGGGCTGTTGATGTAAAGCCAGATGTCCTTCTCCGAGTCCTCGGCGGACAGCAGCAGCAGCTGAGCGCAGATAGCGTTCGCGTTGTCGTCACGCACGTCGGAGCCGAGGAAGATAATCCGCTCCTTGAGCAGACGGTTGTAGATGTGGTCGTCCAGACCACCAGGTGCGCCGTTGCCGTTGGCGGAGGTCTCCGAAATCACCAAAGTCTCCATCGTCGAAGTGGTCCAGCCGCACGGGTCTCCGCTGTGGGTCGGGAGTCGCCGGCTGGCTCGTCACTGACCCTAACGCCCGCCGTGGGGACCAGATTTCCCGAACCGCGTCGTGTTCGCCGTGAGCGCACAAACCTGAGCCGGGGCGACGCAAGGACCCCGCCGGGTGGAGCCGAAACGGGGACGGAGAGCGTGCTCCCCGTCTCCCCCTCGTTCCGGTATGCCGTCCGGCGGGGTCCCGGGCACGGTGCCCTTCGTGCCCGACCGGTCTCCCTACAGGGCGGACCGGTGTCGGTGGTGGTCTGCGAGACTGCGCAACTACTCGTTACGTCCGTTGTCCTGGCCCGACTCGCCGGCGTCGGCCGACTGCGGGTCGTAGGCAGGATCGGACCCGAGGTCGCGCTGGTGCGATCCGGCGCCCGAGGGGTCGCGCACGGCCTGCCGCGACGCGTCGAGGGTGTCGGCCCTCGTGTCGTCGTGGGCGGTGCTGCCATCGAGGTTGCCGCGCTCGGCGTCCTCTCGCGGGTCACGCTCCCTTGTCGTCGACTCGTCCTCCGTCAGCCCTTCCGGGACGCCGACAGGTCCCTCGGGGCTCGAGTCGGTCAGGTCGTCGAAGCTCGTCATCGGTGCTCCTCACACACGGTGTCAGGGCCGTCGGCCCGGTCCGCCAGCTGCCGACGGCCATCAGACTCGTACCCCGTCAGGGCCCGAAGGCACCACCGAACCCGCCTGGACACACCAGTGGCCGGCCCAGAGGCAAGCTCCAGGCCGGCCACCCGGCATACAGCGTGATCAGGTCAGGCGTCGGCCTTCTGCGGGGCCTCGTCGGCCGCCTCGCCCTGCTCCGCCTGGTCGGACAGCTGGGCGATGAGCTCGTCGTCACCCTCGGTGCCGGGGACAGCCTCGTTGAGGTCGACGACGTTGCCCGCCGTGTCCTTGACCGACACCTTCTCGAGGACCGTCGCGAGCGCCTTGCGGCGGGCGACCTCGGCCACCATCGCGGGGATCTGGCCGTCCTTGTCGATCTGCTGGGCGAAGGCGTTGGGGTCCATGCCGTACTGCTGCGAGCTCATGACGAGGAACTCGATGAGCTCGGCCTGCTGGACCTGGACCTCCTCCTTCTCGGCGATCGCGTCGAGCAGCAGCTGGGTCTTGAGGCCCTTTCGGGTGCTCTCGTCGACCTCGGCGCGGTGCTCGTCGTCCTCCAGGCGGCCCTCGCCCTCGAGGTGCGAGTGGACCTCCGCCTCGACGACGCCCTCGGGGATCGGCACCTCGACCTTGTCGAGGATCGCCTCGAGGAGCTGGTCGCGAGCCGCCACGCCCTGAGCGAACTTGGCGTCGATCTCGGCCTTCTTCACCAGGTCCGCCTTGAGGTCCTCCAGGGTGTCGAACTCGGAGGCCAGCTGGGCGAACTCGTCGTCCAGCTCGGGCAGCTCACGCTCCTTGACGGCGGTCACCGTGACAACGCACTCGGCGTCCTGGCCCTCGCGGTCGCCGCCGGCCAGCGGGGCCATGAAGGTCTTGGTCTCGTCGGCGCTCATGCCGACCAGTGCCTCGTCGAGGCCCTCGAGCATGTTCTTGCTGCCGACCTCGTAGGACACGCCCTTGACGGCGTCGATCTCCTCGCCGTCGATCTCGGCGGCCAGGTCGATGGAGACGAAGTCGCCGTCCTGAACCGCACGGTCGACGCCCTTGAGGGTGCCGAAGCGGGCGCGCAGGTCGTCGAGGCGGGCGGCGACGTCCTCGTCGGCGACGGTGGCCTCGTCGACGGTCAGCTCGATGTCGGAGAAGTCGGGCAGGTCGATCTCGGGGCGCGTGTCGACCTCGGCCGTGAAGCTGAAGTCGTCACCGTCGCTCGAGGGCACCTGCAGATCGGTGATCTCGGGCTGGCCGAGCGGGCGCACGGCGTTGGCCTCCAGGGCCTGGCCATAGAAGTCGGGCAGGGCGTTGTTCACGGCCTCCTCGAGCACGGCGGCGCGGCCGACACGCTGCTCGATGATGCGGGCAGGGACCTTGCCCTTGCGGAAGCCAGGCACCTGGATGTGCTCTCCGATGTGCTTGATCGCCGCATCGAGGCTCGGCTTGAGCTCCTCGAACGGGACCTCGACGGTCATCTTGACCCGGGTCGGGCTGAGGGTCTCGAGCGCGCTCTTCACTGCGGGTTACTCCATTTGGGATGGGGTGCCGACCTGACGGTCGGCGGGACATTGACGGACCGACGCACCATGCTATAGGCCACGCGCCCGCAGGCTAAATGGGCATCGCGCAGGCGGCCCTATGCTCGGTGGCCATGAGCCAGTGGCTGACCCCCAACTCGTCGCCCGAACGGGCCGCGCTGCGCCCCGTCCAGATGATCAGCGGCATCGTCGGCATGGGAGCCATCATGCTGTCGGCTGTGCGGATCCTGGTGGACCCGACGGCCCCGATGCCCTCCCCATGGGCGGTCGCCCTCGTGCTGGTGGCGCTCGTCGGGTCGGCGATGGCCATCCGGGCGGTGGGCTACTCGGTGCCGGCCCTCCCGCTCGGACTGCCTCGCGAGAACGCCGAGACGACCAGCCTGCGCTTCTTCACCTCGACCACCACCCTGCGCAGCGCGCTGTCCGAGGCACCGGTCCTCGTGGCGTTCGCGGCGTCGTTCGCGTTCCTGCCGCACTCGTGGCTGCCGCTGATCATCGCGCTGCCCGGCGGCATCGCCCTGTTCTGGGTGCACGCCTGGCCGTCCCCACGCACCGCCGCGGCCGTCGAGGAGGGCCTCGAGGCCGATGGCGCCGAGAGCTACCTCAGCGAGGCGCTCGGCTTCCGCTGACGCGGGCGGCCGGCGTTCGTCACTCGACCGTGCCGCCGCTGCGCCAGTAGACGCCCTCGGCACGGTCGAGGAACCCTTCCTCGACGAGGTACCTGCGCAGCGCGGCGACGTCCGGGTGATAGGGCCGCAGCAGGTTGTTGACGCTCGTCTCGTCGTACCTCTCCCCCGGCTCGAACTCCTGGGCGACGTGGTCGAGGATGACGAGCCTCTTGCGGATCTTGGTCGGGATGCTCTTCAGGCTGCCGTCCGGCGCGACGAAGGCTCGCAGCACGGCGTCCTTGTCGCGCAGGGCGTCCTGCAGGTCAGGGCGGAACATTCGGCCCACGCTAGGCGTCGACTCGGCACACGCCAACTGGATTCCGGTCAGTCGACGCGCTCCAGCTCAGAGGGTCGCCACGTCTTGTCGAACCACGGCTCCAGCGGCCCGTACAGCCGAAGCATCGGGAACCAGCTCTTCCCGGGCACTGTCTGGATCCAGTTCGCCTCCCTGCCCTCCGGAGCCTCCGGCCCGAACCACAGGTGGACCGAGCCGTCGTCCTCGCTGACCACCGTGCCGCTCAGGCTCATCAGGCTGGGGTACGGGTTGTCGGTCTGGAGCAGGGAGCGCGTCTGGGTGTCGTAGACGTCGACGGACCAGAAGTTCTTCGCGGGCGGGTTCGGCGGGAGGGTGAGGCGGTATGTGTGGCTCCCGTCGAGGATGGCGCCTTCGGCGTCGTGAACGAGGTACGCGTAGGCGGAGCCAGCGCCCACCTGCGCGTGCGCCATGGCGGGCGTGATCACCGTTGCGAAGTAGTGGAACTGGGTGCGCGCGTCGAGGAGCCGGGCGCCGTCACGCATGAACTCGTAGCTGCCGCCGACGAACGCCTGCAGCCAGCGCGAGCCCTCATAGAGGTATGCCGCTGGGTCACGCGGCGCGAAGACGAGGGCCCGGCTGATCGCCGCGCCCGCATGGGCTGCCTGTTCGAGGAGCTCCCGCCGCCGGTCGTCCGGGGCGAAGGGCTGCCCGCGCACGATCCCGATTGCGGCGAGCTGTCCCGCCCGCTCCGGGTCCAGAGACTCGACCGGCTCCTCCTGCACCAGCTCGTCGACCTCCTCGAAGAACGAGATGTCGTTGGCGTGCACCGTGTTGAACTGAAGGTCCGCGACGTTGACGAAGTCCATGGCGGGTGGGTTGTCGGCCTCCGCCAGGGCGTACACCTTGGTCTGCTTCAGCGCGGGCACACCACCGAGGGCGCGGAACACCACCCAGTTGGTGAAGGTCGGCGTCCGGTAGACGAAGTACCCCTCCGGAACCTCGCCGTCATAGCCAGGGGGCAGGAACAGGTACCGGCCCCCTTCGCCTCGGTCGGGGCCGGCGATCCCCATGTCCGCGACATAGCGGAACCAGAAGTCGTCGACTACGCACAGCGACTCCTTGGGCGGCTCGATCACGACCGGACCGGAGCGGAGGTCGATGAACATCGTCCCGTAGGTCGTCTCGGTGTTCGGGGTGAGGAACAGGGCGCCCGAGTTGGCTCGGGGGTCGGTGTACGCCAGCTGCGTCGGCTCGGTGAGCCCGATGCTCCGGAACCCGCGCCTCATCGCGACGAGGGACGCACCGGGCGCGGTGTTGAGGAACACTTCGACAGCACGCATGAAGTCGAGCGAGGCATAGAGCTTCGCGACGGTGTCGTCCGTCGGCACCCCGTCGAAGAGCTCGTACTCGCCGAGCGGTGTCGAGACCCGGCTCGGCGTGCTCACGGCCTGCAGGCTCCGTTCCATGTCGTCCGCGCTTGCGCTGCTCACCGTGTCAGCCATCGTCGTTCCTCCGAGTCCCCGTCGTCTGCTCGTGTGGCGGGTCGTCGCCGCTGTGATGGCGATGAGTCCCCTGAGCCTCAGAGTCTTCGCGTCGGCGGCGGTCGGTTGCCTCACCCCGATCAGGTGACCGGCGGTGGTGGCGCCCGGGCGATCGACGTCTACGGCCAGATGGTGACGGACGGGCGTGACGAGGCGCTGGACGCTTTCGCTGCGGCGCGCGCGTCCTCAACCGTGGTCACGCAGTCTGTCGAGGCGCCCGCGATCGAGCACTGAGCCTTGCTGCATGTCTCAACGATCGTGAGCTTGATGCCGGTGTCACTGTGGGTGGGTCCAGCGTGCCTCGTAGCCGTTCGACTCGGCCCGTGTGCTGACCCGTTGAGCGCCGTTGGTGCCCCAGTTGTTCACCCTCCCAGCGCAATCCCCGCGAGGTCATCCTGGTTAAGCAGGCGCCGATGGCCGGCCGAAGACGTCGCACCAGTCACCACAGCTTGCGCCCGCATATCGAAGTAGGCCTGAAGCGAGCCCCGGATGGCCTGCCACGCCTGCCTGCTCAGGCCAGTGTGGAGGAGATCCGGCGCGGAGTTCTGAGCGCCTGCAGTCCCTGCGGAAGCGCTTCCCGCCCTGGCGCGGTCGCGCCAAGCCCCAGTGCCGATCCGATCAGTGTCCTTCGCGCATCGGTCACAGCCGACCCTCCTGCCGAACCAGCCGCATCGCGCCGCGGGAAGTACCTCTGGCGACCCGCAGTCGCCTGCACGAACGATGTGCTCTTCTCACACGCGCCTCCAAACAGTGGTCGGGACCCAAGCGACCGGTCACCCTTGACCCGTCGGGCCAAGGGCGCGAACGCCGCTACCTTCACCGACCAAGACGCGTCACCCATGCGTGCGATGTCGACAGACGTCTTCCCCGACGCGCCGTCAGGCGACCCCAGATGCGTACGTGATGTGTACGTGGGTCGCGCCAAGGCGCACCGCCGTGCTCAGAAATCGGAGCGGGCGACGAGAATCGAACTCGCGTAATCAGTTTGGAAGACTGAGGCTCTACCATTGAGCTACGCCCGCAGGCCTCCGGTCGTGTGCGCAGATATCTGTGCACGACCGGCGATCCGAGGCGCTAGCCTACTGGTTCGCGTCCGACCGCCGAAATCGACCCGCCCGCGGGTCTCTTCGTGCGGTGCACCTCGGGCGCACGTCACACGACGGGGCATGGCGCAGTTTGGTAGCGCGTCCGCTTTGGGAGCGGAAGGTCGCAGGTTCAAATCCTGTTGCCCCGACTTTGCGAGCCGGGGAAGGAAGCCGACGGAGTCGGCCCTCCTTCCCCGGCTCGCTTCGTCGGAGCCACAGGATGCAGGGAGGCCGAGCAGGCGCGGCGAGGAACGAGCTGGTCGCATGGCATGTCGCCCGTCAGGTCGTCGTAGGTGCTGCCGGAGCGGCATCAAGGACGACATGACCGGCGACATGACCGGTACCATGACCGGCCATCGAGCCCGCCGCTGCAGAACTCAGTCGACGAGGTCGAGACGTAGCTCGTTGATGGTTCGGCCCGCCGCGAGCCCCTTGGCCTCGAAGCCCTGCTGGGGTCGCCACACCGGCCGCTCGGTCCGGGAGGCGACGAAGCGAGGGTGCGCGGCGACCTCGGCGAGGACGTGCTCGGCGTAGTAGTCCTGGTCGGTCGCGATGAGCACACGGCCGCCAGGTCTGAGGACGCGGGCCAGCAGGTCGAGGTTGGTCGGGCTGACGAACCGCCGCTTGGTGTGCTTCTTCTTTCGCCACGGGTCCGGGAAGAACAGGTGCACGGCCTCGAACGTGTCGTCGACCACGCGCTCCTCGAGAAAGACGACCGCATCGCCCTGTTCGATCCGCAGGTTCGGCACCCCCGCCTCGTCGGCGCGGGCGAGCATGCGGGCGAGCCCGGGGGTGTGCACGTCCATCGCCACGATGTCGTGCTCAGGGAAGGCAGCGGCATACGCGATGGCGGCGTGGCCGTGACCGCAGCCGATCTCGAGCACGACGGGGGCCTGGCGGCCGAAGGTTGCGACGGGGTCGAACGGTCCGGCCGGCAGCGCCCGGCCTGGTCCCAGCCGCTCCACCCGGTCGACGGTGAGCGCGGACAGCCGACCGCGCCGCACGAAGCTGCGGACGCGGGTGGGGGTCACGCCCTCGGGGAGCTCGGGCACGACGTGGTCCTTGCGATGGGGACGGGGCGTGGCGCTCGTGGGCTCGTCGGTCACCACCGCATCGTAGTGAGGACGCGTTCACCCGAACTTCACGGGCTGAGTGGGTTGCGGTCGCCACCGACGGCGCTAGGTTGATGAGGGTCGGGGGCCATCGGCGGTCCCCGCTGACCGTAAGGGGCGCCCATGAGCATGTTCGACAACATGAAGGACAAGGTCAGCGACCTCGTCGACGAGCACGGCGAGCAGGTGGGTGAGGGCGTCGACAAGGCCGGCGACTTCATCGACGAGAAGACCGGTGGGCAGTACGCCGACAAGGTCGACCAGGGCCAGGCGGCCGCCAAGGACGCCCTCGACAACCTCGACGGTCAGGACGACGACATCAGCTGACCAGCAGGGTCCCAGGCCGTTCAGCTGCGCCAGATCGTGACAACCGCACGGTCGTCACCGAGGCCGGCTGCGGCCTGGTCGCACAGTCGCTGGGCCAGGCCCTCGAAGCCGGTCCGGATGAATGACTCCGCTCGGCCGAGCATGCGGTCGATCCCGTCGACGAGCGCCTTGTCACGTGCCTCGATGACACCGTCGCTGTAGAGCACGAGCGCGTCGCCGCGGCGGATCGTCCCACTCTCGCGCGGGTACTCGGCGCGCTCGATGACGCCGAGCAGCGGCCCACGTCCCCCTGCGAGCATCCGCCACCGGCCGGAGCCTGCGGTGAACTGCGCGGCGGCGGGGTGCCCGGCATACCCGATGGTGAAGTTGCCGCTCTCGAGGTCGATCGCGACATGGACCGCAGTGGCGAAGCCCTCGGGCCAGCGCCGACGGAGCATGTGGTTGTTGGCCGAGGTCAGGAAGCCTGCTTCGCTCATCTCCCCCAAGAGGCCGCCGAGTGCCCCCGAGAGCAGCAGCGAGCGGGTGCCGGCCTCGCGCCCCTTGCCCGACACGTCGACCAGCGCCACCTCGAGGGTGCGCCCGTCGGTGGACCGGCTCGCGACGACGAAGTCCCCGGCGAAGCCGTCGCCGTAGGCGGACTCGAGAGCAACCTCGGCGCCCCACGACGGGGGGAGCACGGGCAGCTCCCCCTGCGCCCGGAGCCGGTCACGCATGTCGACGAGCATCGACTCGCCACTGACCCCGACGACACCGACCTGCGCCCGCGCATGGGAGAGCCAGAGCATGAGCATCATCGTGGCGACCGTGACGATCTGCGCGCCGGTCGTCGTGGGCTTGTCGGGTCCGAGGTACGCCCCGAGGATGGCCATCGCGAGGAACAGCCCGAGATACACCACGAGCAGGTAGCGGGGCTCGAGGAACAGACCCGCGGCGACGACGATGAGCCCATAGACCCCCCACGGCACCGTGGTCGGCCACATCTTGACGGCCCAGGTGGTGGCCACGCTCAACAGGAGGAAGAACGCGACCAGGGCCCAGGGTGCCCGGGACAGCGAAGGCCCGAGGAGTCGGAGGCGGCGGATCGGTCCGGCAGCGTAGCGCGAGCGTCGAGAGACCATGCTCTCGTTGGTGGCCACGTGCCTCCCTTGCAGGTCTCGAGGGGTCCGAACCGGGCCCGCCGGACCGATGGTGGTCAGCCCGCGTCCGAGTCCGGCAGCGCCGGCAAGTTCCCCGTGTTCTCGTACGCGGAAACCATACCCAGCCGACGGCTGTGGCGCTCCGCATCGGTGAATTCCGTGGAGACGAACGTGTCGACGATCTGCTTGGCCAGGTCGTCGGCGGTGAAGCGGGCTCCGATCGACACGACCTGTGCGTTGTTGTGCTCGCGGGCGAGGGCTGCCAGCTCGGGCGACCAGGCCAGTGCTGCCCGGATGCCGGAGACCTTGTTGGCGGCGATCTGCTCGCCGTTGCCCGAGCCGCCGAGCACGATGCCGAGGGTCCCGTCCTCCGCCGCGACAGCCTCGGCCGCGCGGAGCACGTAGACGGGGTAGTCGTCCTCGGGGTCGTACGCGAACGGCCCGTGGTCGACGACATCGTGGCCTGCCTCGCTGAGGTGGGCGACGAGGACCTTGTGGAGGTCGTATGCCGCGTGGTCGCCACCGATGTGGATGCGCATGTCCGTCCTTGGTTGAGTGCGTCGAAGCCGGTCTGGAGCCGGTCTGGATTCGGTCAGGTGAAGATGGGGCCCTGGGTGCGCGTGCGCTTCAGCTCGAAGAAGCCCGGCGTGCCGGCCACCAGCAGGCAGCCGTCCCACAGTCGTGCGGCGTCCTCGCCCTTGGGTGAGGGCGTCACGACCGGTCCGAAGAAGGCGACACCGTCGACCGCGATGATCGGCGTGCCCACGTCGGTGCCGACGAGGCTGATCCCGCGCTTGTGGCTGCGGTGCAGGGCCGCGTCGTACTTCTTGTGGTGTGCCTCCTTGGCCAAGGGGGCCGGAAGCCCGGCCTCCGCGAGCGACTCGCGGATCACCTCGTCGAAGTCGCTCATCTTGCGCAGGTGGATGCGCGTGCCCATCGCGTCGTAGAGCGGCTTGATGACGCCGGGACCGTGCTGCTCGGCAGCGGCGATGATGACCCGGACGGGCCCCCACGCCTCGTCCATGCGCGCGCGGTAGGCGGCGTCGAGGTCATGACGGTGCTCGTTGAGAACAGCGAGGCTCATGACCGACCACGTGACGTCGACGTCGCGAAGTGTCTGGACCTCCATGAGCCAGCGCGAGGTCATCCAGGCCCACGGGCAGATGGGGTCGAACCACATCTCGACCGAGGCACGGCCGTGGTGTTCGGTGGCGGCGGTGGGAGGGTTCGCGGCAGCCATGGCGCCATCATGGCACCCGAACCTGACCGGCCCGCGGGTGGCCGAACGCTCTGCGAGTCGTGCGAGGATGGCCCGCGACGACGGCGCCCGATCGGCGCCGCGTCTGCCCGCATCCGTCCCCAGGAGGTCCCTACGTGCCCGGCAAGAACCTGACCCGCGACGAGGCGGCGAGCCGCGCTGCAGTCCTGCGCGTCGACAGCTACGACGTCAGCCTCGACCTCACCACGGGCCCGGAGAACTTCAACACCGTGACCACGGTCCGCTTCACCTGCCGCGAGCCGGGGTCCGACACGTTCATCGACCTCATCGCCGACTCCGTGGAGCGGGTGACCCTCAACGGCGTCGACCTCGACCCGGCAGAGGTCTTCGCCGACTCGCGAGTCGCACTGCCCGGCCTCGCCGCCGACAACGTCGTGACCATCGACGCGACGGGCCGCTACACGAACACCGGCGAGGGCCTGCACCGCTTCGTCGACCCGGTCGACAACGAGGTGTACCTCTACACCCAGTTCGAGGTGCCCGACTCACGGCGGATGTACGCCGTCTTCGAGCAGCCCGACCTCAAGGCGTCGTTCCAGTTCACGGTGACCGCCCCGGCGCACTGGAAGGTCGTCTCGAACTCCCCCACCCCGCAGCCGGTTGCGGCCGAGGTCGTCGACGGGGTCGAGCGCGCCACGTGGGAGTTCTCGCCGACGGGCCGCATCTCGTCCTACATCACCGCCCTCATCGCCGGGCCGTACGACGAGGTGCGCGACGAGGTCCGGACCCGCAACGGCGTCGTGCCTCTCGGCGTCTTCTGCCGCAGGTCGCTGACGCAGTACCTCGACGCGGACAACATCTTCGACTGCACGAAGAAGGGCTTCGCCTTCTTCGAGGCTGAGTTCGACCAGCCGTACCCGTTCGAGAAGTACGACCAGATCTTCACGCCCGAGTACAACATGGGTGCGATGGAGAACGCCGGCGCCGTGACGTTCACCGAGATCTACGTCTTCCGCTCCAAGGTCTCCGAGGCGAAGATCGAGCGTCGCGCGCTGACCATCCTGCACGAGCTTGCGCACATGTGGTTCGGCAACCTCGTCACGATGAGGTGGTGGGACGACCTGTGGCTCAACGAGTCCTTCGCCGAGTGGGCCTCGACGACCTGCCAGGCCGAGGCGACCGAGTGGACGAACGCCTGGACGACGTTCGGCACGGCCGAGAAGGCGTGGGCCTACACCCAGGACCAGCTGTCGTCGACGCACCCCATCGCGGCGGACATGCGCCACCTGGAGGACGTCGAGGTCAACTTCGACGGCATCACCTACGCCAAGGGCGCCTCGGTGCTCAAGCAGCTCGTCGCCTACGTCGGCCGCGAGCCGTTCGTCGCCGCGCTGCGGGAGTACTTCCGCAAGCACGCCTGGGGGAACACCACGCTCGCCGACCTGCTCGCGGAGCTCGAGACCGCTTCGGGCCGTCAGCTCAGCGACTGGTCCAAGCTGTGGCTCGAGACGGCGGGCGTCAACACGCTCCGCCCGGTCTTCGAGGTCGGCGCGGACGGGCGGTACACCTCGTTCGCGATCGCCCAGACGTCCACGGAGGAGCACCCGACGCTGCGACCCCACCGGCTCGGCATCGGCCGGTATGCCGTCAGGGACGGCGCGCTCGAGCGCGTCGGTTACCACGAGATCGACATCGCCGGAGAGCTCACGGACATCGACGAGCTCGTCGGGCTCGAGCAGCCTGACCTGCTGCTGATCAACGACGACGACCTCGCCTACGCCAAGATCCGCCTCGACGAGCGCTCGCTCGCGACGGCGCTGGCCCTGCCGCGTGGCTTCCAGAGCTCGCTGCCGCGCTCGCTCGTCCTGGGAGCGACGTGGGACATGACGCGCGACGCCGAGATGCCCGCCCGCGACTTCGTGCGGTTCGTCCTCGACTCGCTGCCGGGAGAGAGCGACTCGACGCTGCTGCGCGTGCTCGTCAACCAGATCGTCACGGCCACCCGCCTCTACACCGCTCCGGAGCGCCGGTCGGACACGGCCGCGCTCCTGTCCGCCTCGCTGCGGACCCTCGCCGATGCGGCAGAGCCGGGCAGCGACGCCCAGTTCCAGCTCGTCGAGGCGTGGGCCAACACGACCGCCGACCGCGCCGACGAGGCCCGGCTCCGGGCCCTGCTCGCCGGTGAGGAGTCGCTGCCTGGCCTGGGCGTCGACACCGAGCTGCGCTGGACCTTCACCAAGGCACTGGCCGCCCTCGGGGTGCTCGGTGCGGACGAGCTGCAGTCCGAGCTCGACCGCGACCCGACCTCGACCGGCAAGGAACGCCACGCTGAGGCTCTGGCGGCCCGTCCCACCGCGGAGGCCAAGGCCGACGCCTGGGCCAAGGCGGTCGAACAGAACGTCCTGCCCAACCAGATGGTCGAGGCCATCGGCGCCGGCTTCAGGCGCTCAGCCGACGTGTCGCTGCTCGAGCCCTACGTCGCGAAGTACCACGACATGCTCGTCGACGCCTGGGCCGAGCGCAGCGTCGCGATCGGCGAGCGGGTGGTCCAGGGCTTCTACCCGTTCGCCCTGGCCAGCACCGAGCTCAAGGACGCCTCGGACACCTGGCTGGCTCGGCACCCGGACGCCCAGGCAGGCCTGGTGCGCACGGTGTCGGAGAACCGCGACACGATCGCCCGGGCCCTGGCCGCCCAGGAACGCGACCGACAGGCGTGAGCCTGTAGGCCGGCCACGAGGCCGGCGTCAGATCCGGCGACGCCGTCGCGCCGGGTCACCCTCGACGGTGACCCGGCGCGGCGGCATACACCGGGCACACGGCATACCCCCCCGGCGCACGGCACACCAGGCCGACGCCAAGGCTCCGACGACGTGGCCCCGACATCGACACCTGACCCGACCTCGCCACGACACCGAAACGACTGAGACGCTGTGACTGACACCTTCACGATGCTTGCGCCCACAGTCCAGGCCCACGACCCGTCCGTGGACTGGCCTGTCCATCTGGGAAAGGAGGGACAGTTGGTGCTCTCGATGCCCAGCGTCACGTGGGACCAGGTCTACAACTGGGTGATCGGCACACCCGTCCTGATCCTGATCACCGTCGTGGCCGGCATCATCGCGCGGTGGCTGCTGATCCGGGTCATCAACCGCGTCGTCGCCTCGACGACCGCCCGCGCCAACGAGCGGCTGGCCAAGCTGCCGGGGGCGAACCGCGCCCTCCAGGCCGTCGGGGTCGCCGGCGAGCGCACCATCCAGCGCACAGAGACGATGGGCGCCCTGCTCAAGAGCATCACGACGTTCCTCGTCTACACCATCGTCGGCCTGACGGTCATGTCCCTGCTCGGCATCCCTCTCGGCCCGCTGCTCGCGTCGGCGAGCATCGGTGGTGTCGCTCTCGCCTTCGGCGCGCAGAGCCTCGTCAAGGACTTCCTGTCCGGCGTCTTCATGATCATCGAGGACCAGTACGGCGTCGGCGACGTCATCGACACCGGTGAGGTCATCGGCACCGTCGAGAACGTCTCGCTGCGGATCACGCAGCTGCGCGACGGGAGCGGGATGACGTGGTACGTGCGCAACGGGGAGATCCTGCGCATCGGGAACCGGACCCAGGGCTGGTCGACCGCGACCGTCGACATCCAGATCGCCTACGACGAGGACGTCGAGCGGTCGCTGCAGGTCATTCGCGAGGTCGTCTCGACGATGGGCGAGGAGGACCAGTGGAAGGCCGTGCTGCTCGAGGAGCCCAACGTCACCGGGGTCGAGTCGATGGGCAACGGCGCGATCACGATCAGAGTCCTGGCCAAGACGATCGCCAACGAGCAGTTCGGGCTGCAGCGCGAGATCCGCGAGCGGGTCAAGCGTGCCTTCGACAAGGAGGGCATCCGCAGCCCGGTCGCCGTGATGCCGCCGTTCGGGGGCGCCGCGCCGGTGTGAGCGCCGGCTGAGAGACTGCACCCGTGACGTACTACGACGACTTCGGCGGCCACGAGACGTTCGCCAAGCTCGTCCGCGAGTTCTACCGCGGGGTTGCCGAGGACGAGGCGCTGCGCGCGCTGTATCCGGAGGACGACCTCGGTCCCGCGGAGAACCGGCTGCGGATGTTCTTCGAGCAGTACTGGGGCGGGCCCACGACCTACTCCGAGCAGCGCGGACACCCGCGGCTGCGGATGCGGCACATGCCGTTCGCGGTCAGTCCCGACATGCGCGACCGCTGGCTGCTGCACATGATGAGCGCCGTCGACACGCTCGAGCTGGCACCGGAGCACGACGACCTGCTGCGCGACTACCTCACGCGTGCGGCATACAGCCTGGTGAACACGGCTGGGCCCGACGGGACGTTCTGAAAGGGACGCCCAGGACTCACAGCAAGTCACAGGCGAAAGCCGGCGCGGGCGGGACGCTCGAGGTGTTTGCTGGTGCTGAGGACCCCTGGGCGGACGCGCCCGAGGGCTGATGGAGGGACGCCAGATGGTCTCGATCAACAGGAAGACTGCCAGCGTCGTCGTCGTGGGCGCGGCCGCCGCGGCCATCGGCCTCGGGATCTCCGCTGCGGCCCGCGCAGACACGACGCCGACGCCGAGCCCCACCAGCTCGCCGAGCACTCCGAGCCCCGGCGCGACGAACCCGGCACCCGGACCCGGCGACCACGGACACGGCAAGGGCTGGGGCCCCGGCGGCCGCTTCGGCGGTGTCGGCGGCGTCGGCAAGGGCGCGGACCTCTCGGCGCTCGCGAGCAAGCTCGGTGTCGACGAGACGACGCTGCGCGACGCGCTCAAGAAGGTCGGCGACGACCTCAAGGACCAGTTCAAGGCCGCGCGGAAGTCTGCTGCGCCCGGCGCGAAGCCCGACGTGAGCGCCCTGCAGGACCAGTTCGCGCAGCTGCTCGCCAAGGAGCTCGGGCTCGACGTGAACAAGGTCAAGACGGCCCTGGCCGAGGTGCGGACAGCCGCTGCGGCAGACCGTCAGAAGGCCTTCGACGACCGGCTCGACCAGGCCGTCAAGGACGGGAAGCTGACCCAGTCCGAAGCAGACGCCGTCAAGAAGGCGGCCAAGGAAGGCATCATCGGGATGGGGCGCGGACCTCGCTGACGCGGTAGCCGCTGATCCACGCGCTGGACTTCTCGGTGACGACGTAACGGAAGGCCAGGCGCATCATCGCGTCGCGGACGAGGCGACCGATGCGGCCCGGGATCTTCGAGCTGCTGCTCCGCGCACCCACTGCGACGATCTTCTCCACACGCGTCCTCCGGACCGCGTCGTATGCCGTGAACGCCTCCTCGATCGTGGCCGCGTCGCGCAGGCAGGTCGCGAGCACCACGGCGTCCTCGATCGCCATCGAGGCACCCTGGCCTGAGCTCGGCGACGGCGCATGAGCGGCGTCGCCGACCACCACCATGCGCTCCCGATGCCAGTGCTTCACGTGCCCGAGGTCATGGGTGTTGTCGGCCCAGAGCTCCAGCCGCCCGGTGCGGATCAGCTCCGCGGCGGGCCCGGTGTCGGGCGCCATGCATTTCTCGAGCCGGTCCTTCCACTCTGTCACCGAGGTGCTCTCCCGCTCCTGCCGGCTGATCGCATCGCGGGGCAGGTTGACGAACCAGACGACATCTCCCGACGGCGTCGGGTGCGCTCCGAAGAAGGCTTCGGAGCCGAAGACGAAGTGCCACTGACGGGCCGGAAGGCTGTCAGCGAGCGGGGACGCCTGCGTGATCCCGCCGAAGTTGGTGAGCCCGACGTAGCGGGCCTGCGACGCTTTCGGGTCGATGGTGCGTCGAACGACGGAGTGGACGCCATCGGCGCCGACGAGCAGGTCACCCTCCACGATCGAGCCGTCGGCGAGCGTCGCGGTCACGCAGTCCGTCCGGCTCTCGATGTCGACGACGCGGCTGGAGTACCTGACCTCGATCCCCCGTCGTTCCGCCTCGTCTGCGAGCGCGCGTCCGAGGCGCGAACGCTTCATGGTCAGTGCCACGGTCCCGTCGGGCAGCGGCGAGCCGAGCGACATCGAGCCGAGCACCGAGCCGGTGGCGCCTACCATCACGTTCCGCTCGGACGGGAAGCCCACCTGGGTGGCGAGAGTGCGTGCGCCGATGACCTCGAGGGCATGCAGCCCGTTGGGCGCGATGGTGAAGTACGACCCGACCTCACCATCCGACTTCGGCCAGGCCTCGAGGACGACGGCCTCGATCCCGACCTGCTGCAGGGCCAGTGCGGTGGCCGGCCCCGCGATGCCGCCTCCCACGATCACAGCTTTCATCCTGGTACCCTTTCCTACGAGATTCATATAGTTCGATATTCGAAAGGCTAAGGGTATGCCGCCCTCCCGTCAACCCGGCAGAGGCGACCTGGTGCGCGCGCTCGGCGAGGCGATGCAGCAGTACCAGCGGTCCGTGCAGGCCTTCGACGATGCCGTCGGTCGGCGCCTGGGACTCGGGCCGGCCGACCTTCGCTGCCTCGACTGGCTGGCCGACGGCCCCAAGACCGCGGGCGTGCTGAGCCGAGCCACGGGACTGCGACCTGCGGCGACGACGGCCCTCATCGACCGCCTGGAGAGCCGGGGTCTCGTGCGTCGCCGGCGACCGGAGACCGACCGTCGCACCGTTCTCGTCGAGATGACCGAGCTCGGTCACGCCCGCACCTGGGAGGTGTACGGACCCCTCGTCGCAGCGGGTCAACCGATGCTCGACGAGCTGAGCGTCGACCAGCTCGAGTTCATGCTGGACTACCTCGTGCGGATCCGTGACCTCACGGACGAGCACCGCGAAAGGCTGACCGGCGGTGGAGACAACTGAGAGCGCCCAGGCCGCTCAGGCCGCTGGTGGACCGGCGCCGACCCGTCGGTGCAGCTCGGCCAGCCCGTCCTCACCGTGCGGCACGTCCCACCAGCTCTCGATCCACCAGGTGGCCCCCGCGTCCTCCCAGGCCGCGGGCTCGGCCGGCTCGAGCGTCGTGAAGCTGCCCCACGAGTCAGCCTCGATGACGACGTCATAGCCATCCCACGGCAGGCCCAGGTCCGCCCGGATCCGGCGCACCGGCTCGACGACAGCACGGAACGCATCGAGCGTCTTCGGCCCCTCATCCACTGGATGGATCGCGGGGATCAGCCCCTGCCATCGGGCAGCTCGCTCGAACGATGGCTGGCGCTCCCGTCCCCGAGTCGGCGCGCCGACGACCCACACGGGCGGGTGCGGGCGTTGCGGTGTCAGCGGCGGCTTCGGGAAGTCGTAGGGCGTCGCCTGGTAGTACTCCCCGGCATACGTCAGCTCCTCACCGCTGAGCAGGCCCGCATAGATGTCGAGGCACTCGTCGAGGCGCTTGACACGCACGGCGCGCCCCTCGTCGGGCTCAAAGGCGGTCCACCCTGGATGCAGGGCCCCGAGCCCGACCGAGAGGATGGCGCGCCCGCCGCTGATCCGGTCGACCGAACCGACGTCGGAGGCGAGATCCCAAGGGCGGTGGCGCGCCGCCGGGGTCAGCAGTGTGCCCAGCCGGATCGTGTCCGTGACCGCGGCCGTGGCACCGAGCAGGACCCAGGCGTCGATGCCGTAGAGGGCCTCCCAGGTGAAGACGCCGTGCCACCCGCGGGCCTCACCGAGCCGGGCGAGCTCGACGAACTCAGCCTCTGTCGTGAACGGCACCACGAACCCGTATCTCATGCACACAGGCCTACCAGGCGGCGCCGACACCGCGTCCCGCTCTGCAAGATCTTTCATTTCTGTTTTGGTTTTTGCGGCTGATGCGGAACGATGGTGGCTTGTGACTCGATCCGCTGCTGCGACCCTGTCCGCGCCGTCGTCCCACGCGCTGTCGGCCGGCACCCATCAGGCGCTGTCCGTGCACGAGGCCGATGCGGCGGTGCACGCCGCCGACCGCCCCGACTCGGCCTGGTGGCGGCACGCCGTCATCTACCAGATCTACCCGCGGTCGTGGTCCGACGGCAACGGCGACGGCATCGGCGACCTCCCCGGCATCACGGCCCGGCTCGACTACCTGCGCGCGCTCGGGGTCGACGCGATCTGGCTCTCGCCCTTCTACACCTCGCCCCAGGCCGACGCGGGCTACGACGTCGCCGACTACCGCGACGTCGATCCGATCTTCGGCACGCTCGCGGACGCCGACGCGCTGCTCGCCCGCGCCCACGAGCTGGGCCTGCGCGTCATCGTCGACATGGTCCCCAACCACTCGTCCGATGAGCACCTGTGGTTCCGGGCCGCGCTCGCGGCGGGGCCGGGGAGTGCCGAGCGGGAGCGCTACATGTTCCGTGAGGGACGTGGCGAGCGCGGCGAGCTGCCCCCGAACAACTGGGAGTCCGTCTTCGGCGGGCCGGCCTGGACTCGCGTCACCGAGGCGGACGGGCAGCCTGGCCAGTGGTACTTGCACCTGTTCGACCCGAAGCAGCCCGACTTCAACTGGGAGCACCCGCAGGTGCGGGCCGAGTTCGAGGACATCCTGCGCTTCTGGCTGGACCGCGGCGTCGACGGCTTCCGTGTCGACGTCGCCCACGGCCTGATCAAGGAGCAGGGCCTTCCCGACACCGAGGAGGAGCGCACCACGATGCTCGGCCACGCCGAGCCCGACGCCGAGCCCGACGCCGACGTGGACGGCACGGCCGTGGAGCGCCCGCGGATCGACCACACCAAGCGAGCGCCGCAGTGGGACCAGGACGGTGTGCACGAGGTCTACCGCGCGTGGCGCCGGGTCCTCGACTCCTACGGCGCGCCCGAGCGCATCCTGTGCGCAGAGGCCTGGGTCGAGCCGCAGGAGCGCGCGGTCCGCTACGTGAGGCCGGACGAGATGCACCAGGCCTTCAACTTCGACTTCCTCACGGCTGCGTGGGTCGCCACCGACCTGCGCCGCGTCATCGCCTCCTCGCTCGAGGCCGCCGACTCGGTCGGAGCACCCTCCACCTGGGTGCTGTCGAACCACGACGTCGTGCGGCACGCGTCGCGCCTCGGCTTCGCCCCCGGCACGCCCCGAATGAACGGCATCGCCGCCACCGACCCTCAGCCTGACCAGGTCGTGGGGCTCCGCCGCGCCCGCGCCGCGACGACACTCATGCTCGCGCTCCCCGGTGGCGCCTACGTCTACCAGGGCGAGGAGCTCGGCCTGCCGGACTCGACGGACATGCCGGCGCAGTTCCGCCAGGACCCGACCTTCGCGCGCACGCACGGTGAGGAGACCGGTCGCGACGGCTGCCGCGTCCCGATCCCCTGGCGCGCCGACGCGCCGTCGCTCGGCTTCGGCCCGAGCGAGCGCACCTGGCTCCCCCAGCCTGCGGCATACAGCTCGTACGCGGTCGACCAGGAGGAGGGCGTCGCCGGCTCGACGCTGGAGCTGTACCGCTCGCTGCTCGCGACGCGCCGCGCGCTGGCGCTCGGCATCGGCTCGCTCACGTGGGTCGAGGGGTACGCCGCCGACGTCGTCGCGCTGACCAACGGCTCGTCCGAGCGTGGGCGGGTCCTCGTGGTGGCCAACCTCGGGGCAGAGCCGGTCGCGCTCCCCGCCGGCGCCGAGGTGATCCTGTCGTCCGCGCCACTGGAGGACGGGCTGGTCCCGACCGACACGACGGTGTGGGCGCACTGGTCCTGAGCCGGTAGCAGCTCGTCGTCGACCGATCTGTGCGCCGGCGACGCGCCTGGCAGTGCCTTTCATGTCGCGAGCCGCTGCGTCGGCCTGCCACGACCACGCTCTAGGGTCGTGCCATGTCGACGCGGGCGTTCCTGGCACAGACTCCGGTGGCACTGGCCCACCGCGGCGGTGCGCTCTATGGGCCGAACCTCGGGCTCGAGAACACCATGACCGCGTTCGGCAACGCCGTCGCGATGGGCTACACCCACCTCGAGACCGATGTGCACGTCACCCGTGACGGGATGCTCGTCGCCTTCCACGACAACCGCCTGGACCGGGTCAGCGACCGCAGCGGGCTGATCAGGGACCTGACCTGGGGACAGGTCCGTGAGGCGACCCTGGGCGACTTCGAGCGCGTGCCACTCCTCACGGACGTCCTCGACGCCTGGCCCGGGATCAACCTCAACGTCGACCTCAAGGCCGCCGGGACCGGTGCGCCGTTGTGGGCGCTCATCGAGGAGCGCGGGCTGTACGACAGCGTGTGCGTCGGGTCGTTCTCGCAGCGGCGCATCTCCGAGTTCCGCCGGCTGGCACGGGGTCGGGTCGCGACGTCGGCGGCTCCACCCGGGGTGGCGCTGGCGCGGTACGCGCCGCGGCTGCTGACACGCGTGCTCAGGAGTCCGGCGGACGTGTTCCAGGTGCCGGCCTCGATCCAGCTGCGGGGACGCGAGGTGACCGTGGTGACCCCACGGCTCGTCGAGACCGCGCACGAGCACGGCAAGCAGGTGCATGTGTGGACGATCGACGACGCGGCCGAGATGAACCACCTGCTCGACCTCGGTGTCGACGGGCTCGTCAGCGACCGGATCGATGTGCTGAAACAGGTGCTGCTCGACCGCGGCACCTGGACGGGCACGGCCTGAGGGCTGCGCTCATCGGACGAGCACGTGCCCCCGCGACGTCGACAGCCGGGTCCAGCGACCCTGCGCGGCGACAGCGGCCTGCTCCGCCGGCGCCAGGAAGCCGAGCACGTGCGCGCCGAAGGCGAGACCGCCTGCGACCGGCGGCGCCGAGTCGCTCATCCTGGCCCACACGCGGCGCCGGAGCGCGTCGACCGCATGGCTCCCCGCGCCCTCTGGTGATCCTGCTGCGATCTCCTCGATCCCTTGTCGCGCAATGGACTCCACCGCCGCAGACGGGAGCTTGCCGACGGGCTCCCAGCCGTCTCGAGGCGGGGTGAGCGCCGTCCACGCCACGCGCACCGTCACGGGCGGGACGCTGAGCGTGGACCCGGCGCCGGGCCGTGCGAGGCGGTCCGCGACCGATGCGAACGACACCGTCGCATCCAGCGGTGTCGCGCCGGCGACCCGAACGACGCGCATGCCGAGCACCGTCCCCTCCCCCATCAGTCCACTGCCCTCGATCACCGCCACGGTGGCGACGAGCAGGTCCCCCATGACGTGCAGACGCACGGCGCCGTCCGGGTTGGCCCGGCGGGCCCGGCCGAGGTAGGTCTCGAGGTCGGCCAGTCCCCGGGGGTCACCGAAGTCGATCTGCACGGCCGTTCTCACCGCCGACGACGCCGGAACGGCGCCGGGTCGCCCACGTGTGGCTGGAGGGAGGCTCTCTCCTCGGGCCGGATGCGCCGGGGTGAGGCCGTGGTGAAGTCGTAGAGAGCGAGCTCGGTCTCGGCCACGGCATAGATGCTGCGCGAGGTGGCCTCGCCGACGCCATGCGGGTCGGTCACGATGTACGCCACGTCGAAGCCGGCGCCTCCGATGCGGGAGACCCACATCTGGATCTCCACAGGCTCGTGGCGGAAGCCCAGCGGGGCGCGGTACTCGATCTCGTGCCGCGACACGAGCACCCCCTCGTCGAGCAGCGACCGGTCCTGGTTGAACCAGTCGCGGAACCCGATGACGCGGGCGTCCTCGAGAAGGCGCAGGAACTGCACGTTGTTGATGTGGGCGTACGCGTCCATGTCGGACCACCGGAGGGACACCTGCGCGGCGTACGGCGTGCGGTCACTCATGGCAGCCATCCTTGCAGCCCGTCCACACCCCCTTGTCGTCGCCCACGCCCGTCCACAGCTCCGGGTATGCCGTCCGGCCCAGTCGGTGGGGCCCCGTAGTTTGGGTGGCATGTCGAGCTCACCCGCCGCGCCACCGACCACCGACCTGCAGCAGCGCGCCCTCGGGGCGCTGCAGCGGCTCGTCGGCCGCGACGACGTCGAGTTCCGCGAAGGACAGCTCGAGGCGATCGGCGAGCTGGTCGAGGGCCGCCGCCGGGTGCTCGTGGTCCAGCGCACCGGCTGGGGCAAGTCCGCGGTCTACTTCGTGGCCACCGCCCTGCGCCGGGCCGACGGCGCCGGCCCCACCGTGATCGTCAGCCCGCTGCTCGCACTCATGCGCGACCAGATCGCCGCCGCCGACCGCGCCGGCATCCGGGCGGTGACGCTCAACTCGACCAACGCGGACGAGTGGGGGACGGTGTCCGAGGCCCTGTCGCGCGACGAGGTCGACGTGCTGCTCGTGAGTCCCGAGCGCCTGAACAACCCGCGCTTTCGCGACGAGCAGCTCCCCGCGCTCGCTCGGTCGTGCGGTCTGCTCGTCGTGGACGAGGCGCACTGCATCAGCGACTGGGGTCATGACTTCCGCCCCGACTACCGCCGCATCCGCGACCTCCTCGTGACCCTCCCGGAGCACACCCCCGTGCTCGCGACCACGGCCACCGCCAACGCCCGCGTCGTCACCGACGTCGTCGAACAGCTCGGGACCGGCGGGCATCAGGTCCTCACGCTCCGGGGGCCCCTGGCCCGGGAGTCGCTGCGCCTCGGCGTGCTGCCGCTCGCTGCCCCTGAGCAACGGCTCGCCTGGCTCATCGCGCACCTGGGCGAGCTGCCGGGCTCCGGGATCGTCTACACGCTGACCGTCGCGGCCGCCGAGGACGTCGCGGTCGCTCTGCGGGAGGCCGGCCACGAGGTCGCCGCATACACGGGGCGCACAGAGCCCGCCGAGCGCATCCGCCTCGAGGAGGCGCTGCGCGACAACCAGGTCAAGGCATTGGTGGCGACCTCCGCGCTCGGCATGGGCTTCGACAAGCCGGACCTCGGGTTCGTCCTGCACCTCGGTGCACCGGCATCTCCGGTCGCGTACTACCAGCAGGTGGGCCGGGCCGGGCGAGCGACCGAGCGTGCCGACGTCCTGCTCTTTCCTGGGCCGGAGGACAAGGACATCTGGCGCTACTTCGCCTCGGCCTCGATGCCCCGACAGGACCAGGCAGACGCCGTGCTGCGTGCGCTCGCCACGAGCGACCGACCGATGTCGACGGTCGCGCTCGAGACCGTCGTCGACGTCCGCCGCACCCGCCTCGAGCTGCTGCTCAAGGTGCTCGACGTCGACGGAGCGGTCCAGCGGGTGTCCGGCGGCTGGGCGGCGACGGGCGAGCCCTGGACCTACGACGCCGAGCGGTACGAGCGGGTCACCGAGGCACGTGAGCGGGAGCAGCAGCTCATGGTCGACTACGAACGCACCGACTCGTGCCGCATGGCCTTCCTCCAGGGATGTCTCGACGACGACACCGCCGCCCGGTGTGGGCGCTGCGACAGCTGCTCAGGCGCCTGGTTCGACACGACCATCCCCGAGGCCGCCGTGAACACCGCGCGGACCAGGCTCGAACGGCCCGGCGTCGTGCTCGAGCCGCGGGCCCAGTGGCCGAGCGGGATGGACCGGCTCGGGGTCCCGCTGAAGGGCAAGATCTCCCCGACGGTCGCGATGGACGAGGGCCGGGCAGTGGCCCGACTCAGCGACCTCGGATGGGGGCAGCGGCTCCGCGACCTGCTTCGAGGCGACGACCGGGCCGTGCCCCCAGAGGTGGTCCGGGCGTCCGTCGAGGTGCTCGCCGACTGGTCCTGGAGTGAGCGTCCCGCCGCCGTCGTGGCCATCCCGTCCCGGCGGCGACCCCAGCTGGTCGAGTCCCTGGCGACCTCGCTCGGCGAGCTCGGGCGGCTGCCATACCTCGGCGCACTGGACCTCGTCGACGGTGGACCGGTCGGTGACCCAGGTGGCAACAGCGCCTTCCGGCTGGCCAACGTCTGGGGCCGTCTACAGGTCGGCCCGGACCTCGCATCGCGGCTGCGCGGCATCCCCGGCCCGGTGCTGCTGGTCGACGACGTGGCCGACTCGCGGTGGACGCTCACGGTGGCCGCGGCTCTGCTGCGAGAGGTCGGGGCCTCTGCGGTGCTGCCGTTCGTCCTGGCCGCCGATGCCTGACCGCGCCGAATGGCACGGCAGGGTCGCGCCGGCGCTCGGTAGTGTCCTCTCGTGACCGACGAGCTGCCAGTCCTGTCGCCCATCGACGACCTCATCGACGTGTTGACGCTCAAGGACGTCGGGACCGCGCACATCGCCGTCACGGACGTGCGCGGTCGCGATGCCGCCGAGTCGATCGGGGCAACCTCGGCTCGGGTGTTCGAGGGGCGATCCCAGAAGATGCCCCATGGACGGGTCTTCGGTGGACAGGTGCTGGCGCAGTGCGTCATGGCCGCCGGGATCACCGTGCGCGACGTCAACGACGGCGACGGACCGCGGCCGATCCACTCCCTCCACGGGTACTTCATGCGGCCCGGCGACGACACCCTGCCCATCCGGTTCGCCGTCGAGGAGATGCGCGACGGCAACTCCTTCTCGACGCGGCGAGTCCATGCGGTCCAGAAGGGAGCGCCGATCATGTCGATGGTCTGCTCCTTCCAGGAGCGGGCCGGTGGCCTCGACCACCAGGAGCTGATGCCGGCGGTGCACGGCCCGGACGGCCTGTCCTCACTGGCGGACGACTTCCGTGGGATCGACCACCCGGGCGCGCGCCACGTCGCCGAGTCGAGGCCGTTCGAGCTGCGCCCCGTCGAGAGCAACCTCTTCCTCGACGCCGGTGCGGAGCAGGTCGCCGCCAACCACGTATGGATGCGCGCGATAGGGCACCTCCCCGACGACCCGCTGCTGCACTCCGCGGTCCTGGCCTACGCCAGTGACTACACGCTGCTCGAGCCGGTCCTTCGCCGGCACGGGCTGAGATGGACCGACCGCCGCCTTCGGGTGGCGAGCCTCGACCACTCGATGTGGTTCCATCGCGACGCCCGCGCCGACCAGTGGCTGCTCTATGCCCAGGAGTCGCCTTCGGCCCTGAGTGGGCGCGGCCTGGCCTTCGGCCACATGTTCGCCGAGGACGGCACGCTGGTTGCCACCACGGCGCAGGAGGGCATGGTCCGGCTCAAGGAGTCCTGAGATCGCCGTGGGAGCCCGAGTCCTCGTCCTGCCGAGCCCACTGCTCGGCCCTGCGGCATACGGCCCCTTCGTCGAGGCGCTCGCCCGCGCCGGCGTCAGCGCCGAGCTCGCGTCGGCGTCGATCACGACAGCCGCAGGTGCGGTGGGCCAGGGCCCCGGGACCGCGCAGGCGGACGGCGGCAGGCCGAAGCCGGAGACAGCGGCCCATCGGCTCGTCGCGGCGTGGGCAGAGCACGCCAAAAGCCTCGACGCGACCGCGCTCGTGGCGCACAGCAACGCGGGATACCTCGCTCCCCTGGTGCGGGAGCGTCTCGTCGGTGATCTTCCGCTCATCTTCATGGACGCCGCCCTGTTGCCAACCTCCAAGCCGACCGCCCTTGCACCCCAACAGTTTCGGTCGTTCCTCGAGACCATCGCCGACGAGACGGGTCTCCTCCCTCGGTGGACCCGCTGGTGGCCTCCCGACGAGCTCGCGGGACTGGCCCCGGCCGCGCTGCTCGAGGCGGTCGACCGTGACTGCCCACAGCTCCCGCTGACGTACTTCGACGCAGTGATCCGTCCCCCCACGGGGTGGGTGGCGGCGCGCAACGGGTACGTCGCGTTCGGCGACACCTACGCGGAGGAGACCACATTCGCCGAGGCAGCCGGCTGGCCGGTTGTTCGTCTGAAGGGTGAGCACCTCCATCACGCCGTTGCGGCGCACGACGTCGCGCGTGTCGTGCTCGATGAGATCACTGCCTTGTGATGACCGCTCGCTTCCGGACGCCCCAATGCGTATGGACCTGACCACGCGTCTTGGTGCTGGCGTGGCAGCGTGAGCACTCGACTGAGCTCACTGGTCGAGTGGTCACGGGGTGCGGACGATGGCAACGTCGTGGGCGGCAAGCCACAGGCCTCCGGCCACCCGATTCGGGGCCGGTCCCCACGATGCGAGCACCTCGCCGACTCCGCCCTGCACGGGGACCACCTGCGCCTCGGCGGCGAGGTTGGCGACGACCTGGACGCTGCCCCTCGTCATGACGAACCATCGGGCCGCCTCGTCGAAGCGAGTCGCGATCGTCGACAGGTCGCCGTCGGCCACATCGGGCTCCGTCCGGCGGAGCTCGATGAGCCGCCGGTAGAACTCGAGGGTGCCGCGATGCCCGGGTCCGTCGACCTCGTCCCAGCGCAGCACGCTCTCGTCGCGGGTCGAGGGGTCCTGCGGGTCGGGCACGTCCTGCTCGGCCCAGCCATGGGCCGCGAACTCGGCCCGTCGGCCGCGACGGACGGCCTCTGCGAGCCAGTCCTCGTCGAACGAGGTGAAGTAGGCGAACGGCGTACTCGCCCGCCACTCCTCGCCCATGAAGAGCATCGCGGTGTAGGGCGAGAGCAGATAGATGGCCGCGCCGATCGCCTGGAGCCCCTCGTCGACCGTGTGGTTGATCCGGTCGCCGCGCGCCCGGTTGCCCACCTGGTCGTGGGTCTGCAGGTAGGCCAGAAACCGCTGACCAAGGGTGCTCGACCGGTCGACGGCGGCACCCCAGGACTGTTTGCGGAACGTCGACATCCGCCCGTCGTGCAGGAATACCTCCGAGAGCGTCTTGGCCAGCACGGACAGCGGCCCACCCGAAGGCCACGCGGCGGTGCCGCCGGCGAAGTCGGCGTAGTAGCCCTGTGTCTCGCCGGTCAGCACGACGTGGAGCGCGTGGTGGATGTCGTCGTCCCACTGCGCAGTCATGCCCCGGCCGCCCTGGGCCGTGGGCGCGACGACGATCGGGTCGTTGAGGTCGCTCTCGGCGACGAGGTCGAGTGGGCGGCCGAGTTCCGCGGCCAGGAGAGCGGTCTCGTCCGACAGCTGCGCAAGGATGTGACGGTCGGACTCGTCGTGGAAGGCGTGCACTGCATCGAGCCGGAGTGCGTCGACGTGGAAGTCGCGGAACCACCGGAGCGCGTTGTCGACCACCCACCGTCGCACCACGGCGCTGCCCGGGCCGTCGAGGTTGACCGCGGGCCCCCAGGGTGTCGAGTAGCGGTCGGTGAAGTACGGACCGAACTCCGCCAGGTAGTTGCCCGTGGCGCCGAGATGGTTGTAGACGACGTCGAGGCAGACGGCGAGGCCGACGCGATGACAGGCGTCGACGAACCGCTGGAAGGCCGCGGGGCCTCCGTAGGGCTGGTGGACGGCATACGGCTGCACCCCGTCGTAGCCCCAGCCATGGGTGCCTCCGAAGGCGCCGACCGGCATGACCTCGACGACGTCGACTCCGAGGCGGACCAGGTGCTCGAGGTGCTCGACGGCAGCGTCGAGCGTGCCGGCGTGCGTGAAGGTGCCCACGTGCAGCTCGTAGACCACGCCGCCGAGCAGGCCCCGTCTGTCACGGGCACCGCGCCATCCGGCGTCCTGCCAGGCGTGCCCCGACGCGTCGAAGGTCCTGGTCGCGCCGTGGACCCCGTCGGGCAGCCAGGGGCTTCGCGGGTCGGGCCTCGGGTCGCCTCCGTCGAGGCGGAACGCATAGTCGAGTGCGCCGAGGGCCTCCGGCCACCAGGTCCACCACCCGTCGTCTCCGCGAGCCATAGGGGTCGTGGTCACCGGACTCGCCGGGGTCCTGGTCGCCTGGGTCTCTGACGCGGCGATGCCGGTGCCGGGGTCGGGGTCGGCCGCCGACCAGGCGATGTCGACCCGCTCTGCGGCCGGCGCCCAGACGCGGATCTGTGAGGTCATGCCCTAGGTCGTACCCGGACGAGCAACGCCACAGGCAGCCCCACCTCGCCAGCATCGGGCCCGACGACGTGCCGAAGTAGCGTCGGGCCTCCGCCGAGCGTGCGACCTGAGAGCACGTCGGACCAGGTGCCGGTCGGGAGGTCGATGGTCGCCTCGCCGAACCCACCCGCGTCAGAGAGCTGCCCGGCCAGCCGGGTGACCACGGTGACCACGTCGACGGCCTCGTCCGGGCGACCATCACTCCCGCCCCTGCCCCCAGGGCCCCGACCGAAGGCGACCGCGTGCGGCGAGCCCGTGTCCAGGGCCAGATAGGTCGCTTCAGGTCCGACGAAGCACTCGGGCCGGTCCTTGCGAGTGCGCAGGGCCGCGGCCGTGACCAGCAGCTTCTCGTCGGCCAGGTCCGCCGGTGCACCGCCGCCGTCGAGCCTCCCGAGGCGCCTTCGACGCTCGGCGTAGTCGACACGTCGACGGTTGTCGGGATCGACCAGCGAGAGGTCCACGAGCTCGCAGCCCTGGTAGACGTCGGCCACACCAGGCATCGTCAGCTGGACGAGCTTCTGGCCGAGGGTGTTGGCGCGCACCTCGGCGGTGGTCCGCTGCAGCCAGCCCTCGACATGCGCCGCGACCCCCGGGTCGCTGACGAGCTGGGTGACGTACGCCTCGACGGCCCCCTCGTAGGCGGCGTCGGGGTCGGTCCAGGTCGTGCGCGTCTTCGCCTCCCGTGTCGCCTTCTGCGCGTATGCCGCGAGCCGGTCCCGAGACACCGGCCAGCAGCCCACGACCGTCTGGAGCAGGAGGTACTCGGTCGCAGGGTCGAGCTCAGCGGGACGCACGTCGGCGAGGAGGCGGCGCGCGTCGCGAACCCACTGGGCCCAGGCCGCGGGGCGCTCAGACATGACGAACAGCCGGGCCCGGACGTCCTCGGACCGCTTCGTGTCGTGCGTCGACAGCGTCGTCAACGAGGTCGGCCAGTCGCCGAGCAGGCTCCCACTGAAACCGTGGAACACGGGCACGTCGACACCGACGTGCCCTGGGTCGCCGCCGACCTCGTTGAGGGCGACCAGTCGCACGTACCGGTAGAAGACCGTGTCCTCGACCGCCTTGGCCATCACCGGGCCGCACGTCTGCTGGAACCGCACGACGAACTCGGCCTGCGCCGCGGGGTCCGCCCCAGGGGCCTGCCCCAGCGCGAGGTCGATGACGGGATCGAGCACCGCCCGGTCGAGCTCACCGACGGTCTCTGCAGCCCGCGCAGCGGCGCTCTCGAGCTGCACCGCAGCGGCGCCCGAGGCCGGCTCGCCCGGTCGCACGTAGACGCGGTAGCGGTCCATCCCGAGCAGCAGCGCCTCGACGACGCGGCGAGACCGCGCCTGGTCGAGCCCGGGCAACGCCCGCCCGATCACGCGCATGAGGCGGTTGACCTCGGCCACGAGCACCTGCTCGATGACATACCGCTTCGCCTCGGTCACCATCCGCGACAGGTCCTGTCGCTCTCCGAGGACCTCAGCGGCGACATCCGCGAGCGGGTCCGCCGCGGCGGGGTCAACGAAGAGCCCGCCGATGCGGAGCATGGCGTCGTACCCGGTCGTGCCCGCGCTGCGCCACGAGCTGGGCAGACGCTCGTCGCCCTCCAGGATCTTCTCCACCACGACCCAGGCGTCGTCCGTGGCGTCGGCCAGCGAGTCGAGGTAACCCTCCGGGTCGGCCAGCCCGTCGGGGTGGTCGATCCGCAGCCCCGCGACGGCACCCGTGCGGACCTGCCGCAGCAGGAGCGCGTGCGTCGCCTCGAACACCGCAGGGTCCTCGACCCGCACCGCGATCAGAGACGTCACGTCGAAGAAGCGGCGATAGTTGAGGTCGCTCGCACCGGCCCGCCAGGACGCCAGGCGGTAGTGCTGCGCCGCAAGCACGTCGCCCAGCGGGCCCGCGAGGTCAGTGCCCGGAGCGACAGGGAACACGTGGTCGTAGTAGCGGACCACGGGCTCGTCGTCGACTCGCCCGATCGCGACCTCCCCCGCCCGGACGGCATCCTCGAGGGACCCGCCGAGCACCGGCAGCAGGACGCGCCCGTCCTGGGCATCCCAGTCGATGTCGAACCACGCGGCGTAGGGCGACCGACGTCCGTCGCGCAGCACGGACCACAGTGGACGGTTCTGCGTCAGCGGGGTCGGCGTGGTCATGTGGTTGGGCACGACATCGACGACGATGCCCAGTCCCGCCTGGCGGGCCACGTCGACCAGACGCGCGAAGCCCGTCTCGCCCCCTAGGGCATCCGACAGGCGCGTCGGGTCGACGACGTCGTAGCCGTGTCGCGACCCGGGCGCCGCCTGCAGGACGGGCGACAGGTAGAGGTGCGAGATCCCCAGTGCCGCAAGGTAGTCCACCTGCGCGGCCGCATCGTCGAAGGCGAATCCCGGCTCGAGCTGGAGCCGGTACGTCGAGACGGGAACCTCGCGACCCCTCACGAGATGACCTCCGCCACCACCGCCGATCCGTTCGCCGGTTTCCTCGAGCATCGGAGCACGACCATGCTGTGCGCGTCGACCGGGCGCTGCCAGCTTGGCTCCAGCGGGGTCGGGTCGACCTTCGGCTGGGCGGTGTCGACGACCGGGACCCACGCAGCGCCGTACTCGTCGTCGGGCACGGTGAACGTCAACGGCTCGTAGTGGGCGTTGAACATGATGAGGAACGAGTCGTCGAGGATCTGCTGCCCGCGCGGGTCGGGCTCTGGGATGGCCGAGCCGTTGAGGAAGACCATGAGCGACTTGGCCAGCCCGTTGGTCCACGCCTCGTCGTCCATGTGCTCGGCGTTCGGCATGAACCACACGATGTCGCCGAGCTCGCTCTCCCCGCCGTGGTCGGCGCTGCCCGCGAAGAAGCGGCGACGGCGGAACACCGGGTGCTCGCGCCGCAGCGCGACGACCGACTGGGTGAACGCCAGGAGCTTCTCGTCGTCCTCGTCGAGCACCCACTGGGTCCACGAGATGTCGTTGTCCTGGCAGTAGGCGTTGTTGTTCCCGCCCTGGGTGCGGCCGAGCTCGTCGCCGTGCAGCAGCATCGGGACGCCTTGGGACAGCATGAGGGTCGTGATGAAGTTGCGCTGCTGGCGGGCCCGCAGCTCACGGACGGCCGGGTCGGGGCTGGGGCCTTCGACGCCGCAGTTCCACGAGCGGTTGTGGCTCTCGCCGTCGTTGTTGCCCTCGCCGTTCGCCTCGTTGTGCTTCTCGTCGTAGGAGACGAGGTCGCGCAGCGTGAAACCGTCGTGGGCGGTGACGAAGTTGATCGAGGCGATCGGCTTGCGACCCGAGTGCTCGTAGAGGTCGCTCGACCCGGAGAGCCGTGAGGCGAACTCCCCCAGGGTGCCTCCCTGTCCGCGCCAGTAGTCGCGCACGGTGTCGCGGTACTGCCCGTTCCACTCGGTCCACAGGGACGGGAAGTTGCCGACCTGATAGCCGCCCTCACCAACGTCCCACGGCTCGGCGATGAGCTTCACCTGGCTGACGACGGGGTCCTGCTGGATGAGGTCGAAGAACGCGGACAGCTTGTCGACCTCGTGGAACTGCCGTGCGAGCGTGGCGGCGAGGTCGAACCGGAACCCGTCGACGTGCATCTCGGTGACCCAGTAGCGCAGCGAGTCCATGATCAGCTGGAGCACGTGCGGGTGGCGCATGAGCAGGGAGTTTCCGGTGCCGGTCGTGTCGTAGTAGTGCGACAGGTCGTCGCTGACGAGGCGGTAGTAGCTGTTGTTGTCCAGGCCGCGGAACGCGAGGGTGGGCCCCATGTGGTTCCCCTCAGCGGTGTGGTTGTAGACGACGTCGAGGATGACCTCGATCCCGTGCTCGTGCAGCGTCCGCACCATCCCCTTGAACTCGAGCACCTGTTGGCCGCGCTGTCCCCCGGCGGCATACCCGTTGTGCGGAGCGAGGAAGCCGATCGTGTTGTAGCCCCAGTAGTTCGAGAGGCCCCGCTCGACCAGCGGGGCGTCGTGCACGAACTGGTGGACTGGCATCAGCTCGATCGCGGTGACTCCGAGCTCGGTGAGATGCCGGATCATCGCCGGATGGGCGATGCCGGCGTAGGTGCCGCGGAGCCCCTCGGGGATGTCGGGGTGGAGCTTGGTCAGGCCCTTGACGTGCGCCTCGTAGATGACCGTCTGGTGGTACTCGTGCCGGGGCGGACGGTCGCTCGCCCAGTCGAAGAACGGGTTGACGACGACGGAGTGCATCGTGTGGGCGATGCTGTCGTCGGTGTTGATCTTGGTCGTCGTGGCGGCCTTGGGGTCGCCGAAGGGGTAGGAGTAGAGCGCCTGGTTGTTGTCGACCTGGCCCTCGATAGCCTTGGCGTAGGGGTCGAGCAGGAGCTTGCTGGGGTTGCAGCGGTCGCCCTCGGCGGGATCGTAGGGGCCATGCACGCGGAAGCCGTAGCGCTGCCCCGGCTGGACGTTGGGCAGATACCCGTGCCACACGAACCCGTCGATCTCGGGCAGGTCGACGCGGGTCTCGGCCAGGTCGTCACCGATGAGGCAGAGCTCGACGCGGTCGGCGACCTCCGAGAACACGGCGAAGTTCACGCCGGTGCCGTCGTAGGTCGCACCGAGCGGGTAGGGCCTGCCGGGCCAGATCTCCATGGACCCTCTTCCATTGTCGGGAGCGCCATTCTTCCGTGACCGGCTGCGTCCCGCGCAACACCAAGGGGTATGCCGCCCCGCCGGCGTCCCGCAGGCGCGCTCAGCCGCTCCGGCCGACCTTCAAGTACCCGATGAAGGCGACCTGGCGACGCGACCGGCCCTGCTCGCCCGCGAGGAGGCGGCGGCCACGCCCGGGGCGGTGACGGGGCTCGCTGGTCAGAGCGCCCCGCCCAGCGTCCGACCGCCGTCGATGGTGAGTGTCTGGCCGGTGATCCACGCGGCGTCGCTGGAGAGCAGGAAGCTCACCGCACCAGCGATGTCCTGTGGCAGACCGAGCCGCTGCATCGGGTACGTCCGCGCGACCTCGGCCTCACGGCCTTCGTACAGCGCCTCGGCGAACTTCGTCTTGACGACGGCGGGGGCGACCGCGTTGACCCGCACGGCGGGGGCGAGCTGATAGCCCAGCTCGGTGGTGAGGTGGATCAGGGCTGCCTTGGACACGCCATACCAGCCGATGACGCCGCTGGCGCCCTGGCCGGCGACCGACGCGAGATTGACCACGGCACCCGGGTGCTCCTCGTCGCCGAGGCCGGCCGCGACCGCCTTGCGGATCCACGAGAATGCCGAGACGACGTTGACGTCCAGCACCTTGCGGGCCACGTCGAGGCTCGTGTCGAGCATCGGGCCGTAGACCGGGTTGATGCCGGTGTTGTTAACGAGCAGGTGCAGGCCCCCGAAGGTCTCCCGAGCAGCCTCGATCACGACGTCCTGGTGCTCCTCGTCCGCGGCATTGCCGGCGATCCCGATGGCGTTCGCGTGGCCGCCCAGCTGGGCCACCGCCTCGGCAAGCACCTCTGGCTTGCGGGCCGTGATGACCACCTTCGCGCCGTCGGCGACCAGACGCTCGGCGATCCCGAGGCCGATGCCGCGACTCGCACCGGTGACGATCGCGACCGCGCCCTCGTGACGCCGGGCGCCGCCCTCCCCCGCCATCAGAAGCCGAGGTCCCGGCCGATGAGCTCCTTCATGATCTCGTTGGAGCCCGCCCAGATCTTCGTCACGCGAGCATCGCGCCAGGCACGCGCGACGCGGTACTCGTTCATGAAGCCGTAGCCACCGTGGATCTGGACGCACGCGTCGAGCACGTCGTTCTGCACCTGGGCGGTCCACCACTTCGCCTTGGCGGCGTCGATCGCGGTCAGCTCGCCCTTGGTGTGCGCCAGGACGCAGTCGTCGACATACGCCTCCGCGACCTCGATCTTGGTGACCAGCTCGGCGAGCAGGAACTTGTTCCACTGGAAGGCGCCGATCGACTGCCCGAACGCCTTGCGGTCCTTGGCGTACTGGATCGTCTCGAAGAGGATCGCCTTGGCATGCGCGGTGTTGGCGATGGCCGAGCCGATGCGCTCCTGCGGGAGCCGCTGCATCATGGCGATGAAGCCCATCCCCACCTCGCCCAGGCGGTTCTCGTCGGGCACGCGCACGTTGTCGAAGAACAGCTCAGCGGTGTCCGACTCCTCGAGGCCCACTTTGTCGAGCTTGCGGCCGTTGACGAAGCCCTCCATGCCACGCTCGACCATGAACAACGTGATGCCCTTGGCGCCCTTGCTCGCGTCGGTGCGGGCCGCGACGATGACCAGGTCGGCCTGGTACCCGTTGGTGATGAACGTCTTGGACCCGTTGAGGAGCCAGTCGTCTCCGTCGCGCACGGCGGTCGTCTTGAGGGCGGCGAGGTCGGAGCCGCCGGAGGGCTCGGTCATGCCGATCCCGATGATGAGGTCGCCGCTGGCGATCCCGGGCAGCCACCGCTGCTTCTGCTCGTCGGTGCCGAGGTCGACGATGTAGGGCGGGCAGACGTCGGCGTGGATGCCGAAGCACGAGCTCGTCGCCATGTTGAAGTGGGCGAACTCCTCGGCCACGATCGCGTTGAACCGGTAGTCGTCCGCGCCCGCGCCACCGAACTCCTCAGGGATGTCGAAGCCGAACAGGCCCTGCTTGCCCGCCTCGCGCCAGATGTCGCGCGGGATGGACTTCAGCTCGATCAGCTCTTCGGCCCGCGGGCGCATGACGCGGTCGATGAACTCCTTGGCCGACGAGCGCACTGCCTCGTGGTCCTCGTCGTAGATGTTGCGGGGCATCGGTCCTCCATCGCGGGTTACTCACCGGTCACTAAGCGCTTGCTTAGTGTCCCTTCCCTGCGGCATGCTGTCAACGTGCCGCAGCCCACGACGAGCCCCGACGCGCGCCCTGGTGTCAGAGGCGGCGTGAGCCCCGAGCTGGTCGCGTCGACCAGTCCCGGCGCGCCGGCCGACGCGACCACCGTCGACCGCCTCATGGTGGCGGCCGCCCATGCGTTCGCGGACAAGGGCTTCCATGCCACCACGACCCGCGACATCGCCTCCGGCGCCGGCCTCAGCCCGGCCGGGGTGTACGTCCATTTCGGCTCCAAGGAGGAGCTGCTGTTCAACCTCAGCCGCAGCGGGCACGAGTCCGCCCTGCGGCTGCTGCGCTCCGCGATCGCCGACGGTGGGACTCCGACCGAGCAGCTGCACAACCTCGTCGCCCGCTTCTCGGAGTGGCATGCCGAGGGGTACCAGCTCGCACGCGTCGTCCAGTACGAGCACCACCACCTCAGTCCCGAACATCACGCGGAGGTCTTGGCGCTGCGCAAGGAGATGGACGCCCTCGTGAGGGACGTGCTCGACCGAGGCGTGGCCGACGGTGCGTTCGTCGTCGACGACAGCGGCGACACGGCGCTGGCCCTGCTGTCGCTCGCCGTCGACGTGGCCCGCTGGTACTCCCCCACGATCCGGCGCACGCCCACTCAGATCGGCGCCACGAACGCCGCCCTGGCCCTGCGGCTCGTGAGCGCCACACCCTGACCCACCCGTCAGACGGCTCGGTCAGCGGCTCGGTCAGGGCGCGTGCAGCGGCTCGGTCAGGGCGCTGCAGCGGCTCGGTCAGGGCGCTGCAGCGGCTCGGTCAGGGCGCTGCAGCGGTCTCGCGTCAGCGGTCCGCCGACGTGATTCCCGCTGCCTGGCGCACCACGTCGCCGAGGATCTCGTAGGCCCGCGGGTCGGTCGCGTTGCCCATCCCGAGGATCGCGTAGTCCATGCCGTCCTGAGCCAGACCGCCCAGCCGGTCGACAGCTGCCGCGACGGACATCGTCGGCTCCCCCGACGGAGCCGTGGCGCCGTCGTCCGAGACGCTGATCCGGGTCAGCACCGTCTTGGTGATGTCCGCGTAGTCGCGGCCGACCTCGGCGCAGTGCCCGCGCAGGTTCTGGCAGGCGGCTCGAAGGCCGTCGGATCCCACGTCGAAGAAGTTCGAGGCGTCGGCATAGGTCGCGACCAGACGCATCGTCCGCTTCTGGCCCATGCCGCCGATGAGGATCGGCGGATGCGGCTTGCGGATCGCCGGCGGGTGGTTGAGGGGGCGTTCGAGCTGGTGGTGGCGTCCGGCATACGGCGACTCGTCGCCCGCCCACATCTGCAGGGCGATCTGGAGCGTCTCCTCCAGCCGTTCGAACCGCTCCCTCGTCGAGGGGTACGGGATGCCGAGCCCGCGGTGCTCCTGCTCGTTCCACGCGGCGCCGATCCCGAGCCACGCCCGCCCGCCTGACAGGACGTCGAGGGTCGTGACGATCTTCGTGAGGATCCCCGGATGGCGGTAGGTCACCCCGGTGACGAGCGTGCCGAGCTCGATCGTGGACGTCTGGCCCGCGGCGAATGACAGCGCGGTGTAGCCCTCGAGCATCTCGTCCTCCGGCGGACCGATCATCCCGATCTGGAAGAAGTGATCCATCACCCACAGGCTGGCGATGCCCGCGGCCTCGGCGTCACGCGCGATGCGGCCGAAGGTGGGCCCGATAGACGCCGGCGCGTCCGGCCAGCCGAAGTGAGAGATCTGGAGTCCGAGTCGCATGACTCGATCCTCCACGCGATGTCATGGGACTGTCGAGGGCTCCAGACGCCCGGACGCCGTCTCGGCGGGCGTCAGGTCAACGGTCAGGCGTGGCAGGAAGAACTGCACGAGCGGCCCGATGGTCACTGCGTAGAGGACGGTGCCGAGCCCGACGGGGCCGCCGAGGAGCCAGCCGACCGCGAGGACGACGACCTCGATCGTCGTGCGCACCAAGCGGATCGAGAGCCCGGTCCGTCGGGCGAACCCGGTCATCAGCCCATCGCGCGGGCCCGGACCGAGCTGGCTGCCGATGTAGAGGCCGCCTGCGATGCCGTTGAGGACGATGCCCACGACGAGCAGGGGCACCCGCGTCCACAGCGACTCGGGCGCCGGGATCAGCGCCAGCCCCGCATCGGCGGCCAGGCCGATGACGACGACGTTGGCGACGGTCCCGAGGCCGGGCCACTGGCGCAGCGGCACCCAGAGCAGCAGCACGAGCGCACCCACGACGATCGTGACCTGACCGAAGCTGAGCGGCACGTGGGCCGCGATACCGGCGTGCAGGACGTCCCAGGGATCGAGGCCAAGGGTCGAGCGGACCATCATCGCCATGGAGATGCCGTAGAGGGTCAGGCCGACGAGCAGCTGCGCCAGGCGGCGCGGCAGCCGGCCGGCGCGCACCTGTTGGCCTGGGGTGAGGTTCTGCAAGGCGACCTGACGTCTCATAGGGTCCAGCGTGATCGGAACTGGTCTCCTTTTTGAGAGCCAATCGTGCGACAGTGGACCCATGCGCACCATCTCGGCCCGGTCGCTGGCCCTCCTCCTCGGTGGGGAGCCGCTCGCCCGGCCCGCCTACCGGTCCCTTGCGGACGGGATCCGGCGGCTCGTCTGCGACGGCCGCGTGCTGGTCGGCACCCGCCTACCGAGCGAGCGCACGCTCATGGCCGAGCTCGGCCTCAGCCGGACGACCGTCGGTGGTGCCTTCGAGACGCTCCGCGCCGAAGGCTTCGTCGTCACGCGCCGCGGGTCCGGAAGCGTTGCCGCGCTGCCCGCCGGTCCGAGCGGCCTGGCCCTGTCGAGCGCCGGGCTGATGCCCACGGCACTGCCCGAGGACGTCGTCGACCTGACGTATGCCGCACTGCCGGCCGCGTCGGGCGTGACCGGTGCCTACGAGCGGGCCATGGCCAAGCTCCCGCGGTACCTCGCATCGGCCGGCTACGACCCCCACGGCCTGCCCGAGGCCCGACAGGCGCTGGCGGACTGGTACGAGTCCCGCGGCCTGACGACGGACCCCGACCACATCGTCATCACCTGCGGCGCCCACGCGGGACTCTCCTCGGTGCTCCGGGCCGTGCTGGACCCCGGGGACCGGGTGCTGCTCGAGTCGCCCACCTACCCGAACGCCCTTGTCGGCGTTCGCCGGTCGGGACTGCGACCGGTCGCGTACCCCATCGACCCGCTCGGCTGGGAGCCCGAGTCGCTCGAGCTCGCGCTCCGGCAGGGCGCGGCGCGGATGGCCTATCTCGTGCCCGACTTCCAGAACCCGACCGGTCGCCTCATGGGAGCCGATGAGCGCCGTGCGGTGGCCGACGTGCTCAAGCGCACCCGCACCCAGCCCATCATCGACGAGACCTTCGTCGAGCTGGGACTGGATGTCACGCCTCCGGCGCCGTTCGCCACCACCTCGGCGTCGGCCATCACCCTCGGCAGCGCGGGCAAGACGTTCTGGGGCGGGCTGCGCGTCGGTTGGGTCCGAGCACCGCGCGATCTCGTGTCACCGGTCCTGGAGGCGAGGCACAGCCTCGACCTCGGAACTGCCGTGCTCGAGCAGCTGGTCCTCGTGGAGCTCCTTCGCGCGGGCCATGCGGTTCTCGACGACCGACGAGCCGAGGCCCGCACCCGTCGGGACGCCATGGTCACCGCCCTACGCACCCATGTGCCGGACTGGGGCTTCACGGTGCCCGCCGGCGGTCTGACGCTGTGGTGCGAGCTGCCGGTCGAACGTGGCGACGCGCTGTCGCGGGCTGCCGAGTCGGTCGGCCTGCGGCTGGCGCGCGGAACCCAGTTCGGGGTGGGAGGCGGGATGGACCGGTTCGTCCGGGTGCCCTACTCCGTGCCCGCTGACGAGTGCGACGACGTGGGTCGCAGGCTCGCCGAGGCCTGGCAGCTGGCACTGGGCAGCCGCTCGACGAGCGAGCCGTTGACCCCGCTCATCGCATAGCGACCCATCAGCACGCCGACAACGCGGCGAGTACCGCCCATGGAGGTGCCCACTCGACTCGATCGGTCGAGTGGGCACTCGCACAGGGCACCCCGGTCACGCGGCAGCCCGGTCACGCGGCAGCCCGGTCGCGCAGACGCTGAGTCGCGCGGCGGCCGTTCAGTCGCGGGTCAGCTTGCGATAGGTGACACGGTGCGGGCGCGCGGCCTCAGGCCCGAGGCGCTCGACCTTGTTGGCCTCGTAGGACTCGAAGTTGCCCTCGAACCAGTACCACTTCGCAGGGTTCTCGTCGTCACCCTCGTAGGCGAGGATGTGCGTCGCAACCCGGTCGAGGAACCACCGGTCGTGAGAGATGACCACCGCACAGCCGGGGAACTCCAGCAGAGCGTTCTCCAGCGATCCGAGAGTCTCGACGTCGAGGTCGTTGGTCGGCTCGTCGAGCAGGAGCAGGTTGCCGCCCTGCTTGAGCGTGAGCGCGAGATTGAGACGGTTGCGCTCACCGCCGGACAGGACGCCCGAGAGCTTCTGCTGGTCGGGGCCCTTGAACCCGAACTGCGACACGTAGGCGCGGGACGGGATCTCGACCTGGCCGACCTTGATGTGGTCGAGGCCGTCGGAGACGAGCTCCCAGAGGTTCTTCTTCGGGTCGAGCCCCTCACGGGCCTGGTCGACGTACGAGATCTTGACCGTCTCGCCGATCCTGACCTCACCCGCGTCCGGCTGCTCCACCCCGACGATGGTCTTGAACAGCGTCGACTTGCCGACGCCGTTGGGGCCGATGACACCGACGATCCCGTTGCGCGGCAGGGAGAACGAGAGGCCGTCGATGAGGAGGCGGTCGCCGAAGCCCTTGCGGAGGTCCTTGACCTCGATGACCGTGGACCCCAGCCTCGGACCGGGCGGGATCTGGATCTCCTCGAAGTCGAGCTTGCGGGTGCGCTCGGCCTCTGCCGCCATCTCCTCGTAGCGGGCGAGTCGGGCCTTGCTCTTGGCCTGCCGGCCCTTGGCGTTGCTGCGCACCCACTCCAGCTCGGACTTGAGGCGCCTCTGGAGCTTGGCGTCCTTCTTGCCCTGGACCTGCAGCCGCTCGGACTTCTTCTCGAGGTAGGTCGAGTAGTTGCCCTCGTAGGGGTAGAGCCGACCACGGTCGACCTCGGCGATCCACTGCGCGACGTTGTCGAGGAAGTACCGGTCGTGGGTGACGGCGATGACCGCGCCCGGGTACGACTCGAGGTGCTGCTCCAGCCACTGCACCGACTCCGCGTCGAGGTGGTTGGTGGGCTCGTCGAGCAGCAGGAGATCGGGCTTCTGCAGCAGCAGCTTGCACAGCGCGACCCGGCGGCGCTCGCCACCGGAGAGGTTCGCAACCGGGGAGTCCCCGGGCGGGCAGCGGAGCGCGTCCATCGCCTGCTCGAGCTGGCTGTCGAGGTCCCAGGCGTCCGCGTGGTCGATGTCTTCCTGCAGCTTGCCCATCTCGGCCAGCAGGGAGTCGTAGTCCGCGTCCGGGTTGGCCATCTCGACGGAGATCTCGTTGTACCGGTCGAGCTTGGCCTTGATCGCGCCTGCGCCCTCCTCGACGTTGCCGAGGACCGTCTTCTCCTCGTTCAGCGGCGGCTCCTGCAGGAGGATGCCGACGGAGGCCCCCGGCGCGAGGCGTGCCTCACCGTTGGACGGCTGGTCGAGTCCGGCCATGATCTTGAGGATCGTCGACTTGCCGGCACCGTTGGGACCGACCATGCCGATCTTGGCGCCCGGGTAGAACGACATCGAGACGTCGTCGAGGATGACCTTCTCGTTGTGCGCCTTGCGGGCACGGGTCATGGTGTAGATGTACTCGGCCATGCCCTGAAGGCTATCCGTCGCCGCACCCCGCGACCGAATCGGCCCGGTCAGGCCGACGCCCTGTCGACCACCTCGTAGTCGTCGGTCTCGGGGTCGCCCAGACCGTCGGCCGGCCCGCCTGTGCCCGCGTCGGCCTCGACCACGGCGTCGTCGGGTCCGGCGAGGCCCGGACCTGGGTCGTAGTCATTGCTCACGACGCCGTTGGCGTCGACATGCGGCGGGCGCTGCTGGTTGTCGGCCGACTCCGTCATGGCCAGCATCTCGGCGCGCACCTGCGGGTCGGCCGTGCGGTCGTGGCCGAGGGCCGCGGCCTTGCTCACCCGCTCGAACCGCGAGCGCCCCCACGACAGGTCGTGGCCGACGTGGTCGGCGTCGATCTCCGGTGAGGTCCGGGTCAGCCCATCGCCGTCGACGTACTGCTTGATCGCCAGCTTGCCCTCGATGACCACCGGGTGCCCCTTCCTGACAACGGCGGCGACATTGGCGGCCAGGGCGTTGAAGGCGATCACGGAGTAGAAGCTCGTGTCGCCGTCGATGAAGCGGCCGTCAGGCAGCCGGCGGTAGGGCGTCGTGGCGACCCGGAACGTCGTGAAGACCGAGCCGTTGCGCCCCTGGCGCTCGACCGGCTCGCTGACGACGTTGCCGTGGACGGTGATTCGGGTCTCGTTCATGGGTTTAGCTCCTCCAGGGTGGTCCGCGGGCGGTGTTCCGCCAGAACCACCCTCGGGCGCCGCGGCGTCTGACGACACCGACAGGCGCACGGCTGTGGACGAGCCCCCTGTGGCCTCAGGGGATGTGGACGACCGTCAGGCTGCCGCCGCGTCGAGCTGCTCGCGCGTCTCGCGATGCCGGACAAGCACCTCGTCGATGGGGATGAGGACGCGCTGGTCGGCGACCGTGGCCACCGCCTCGGTGAGGCGCCTGCCGATGGTCGACCTGCGGCGCCGCGCACCGACCCGGGCCCACCAGCGCGACAGGGCGCCGAGGACCAGGCCGGCGAGCACCCCACCGGCGAGCAGGACGAGCGGGGCCGGCAGGACCCACACGGTCGGCACCTCTGGCCGCGGCAGCTGCAGCAGGCCGGTCACCCACAAGAAGACGTACCACGCCAGCCCGGCGACGGCGGCGAGCCCGGCAGCCCACTGAAGCACGTCGACGACGAACCACCAGACCGGCCGCCGCGCGCGCAGGGAGGTGCTCATCATCGCCCGGTCGAGCGCATCGCTGAGGTCGACCTCACCACCCTCGACCGTCTCCTCGACCGCCTGCTGCCACCGTGGGGGCAGCGGCGTCGTGGCGTCCCGGACGAACCGCCGCGTCGCGAGGTCGACTGCGGACACCGCCGATGCACTCGGCGCGGGGATCGAGGACCGGCCGAGCACCGCGCGGACGTCGGCGCCCTCGATGTCGACCGGAATGGGTGTCCGGCCTCCGCTCCCGTCGAGCCTGAGCCGGCGCAGCGGCTTCACGGTGAAGGCCCTGGTCCAGCGGGCGAAGAGGAACCCGGTGCGGGCGAACGCCTCGCGCTGGTAGTCGCGGGCGACGGCGTCGAGAACGATCGGCACCCCGGCAGCACGCGCAAGGGCCGCGTCGAGGTCGTCCCGCTTGAGCTCGGCGACGACCGGCTCGCTGTCGGCGACGTCGCGACGGAGGCGCGAGGCGACCGTGACCACGTCGGACTTGAGCCGCTGCCGCGAAGCGGCATGTCCCGCAACGGCATTCGCAAGCCGCTGGGTCAGCTCGGTGATCCCCTTGCCGGTGACCGTCGAGGTGACGAGCACCTTCGCGTCCCGGACGCCGTCGGCGACGAGGAGCCGCGCCAGGTCCTCGGAGAGCGTCGGCACCGCTGCCTCGGGGAGACGGTCACTCTGGTTGAGCACGCCGAGCGTCACGGCGTCATGGTGCGACATGAGGCTGACGAACTCGTCGTGCAGCTTCGCGTCGGCGTACTTCTGCGGGTCGGTGACCCAGACGAAGACATCGACCAGCTCGAGCACCCGCTCCGCCTCGCGCCGGTGCTCCAGCTCTCTAGAGTCGAAGTCGGGAAGGTCGAGCAGGACGAGCCCGTCGAGGGAGCCGACGACCTCGTGGGCCTTGGCCCCGTCGCCCTCCGGCTCTGGGCCTGCGCCAGGGCGCCGCTCGGACTCGACCCCGTGCCGCGCGTCGATGCGGAGCCAGTCGAGCAGCTCGCTCGCATCGCTGTCTCCCCAGATCGCCGCCGTCGGCTTCGCCGTGGTGGGTCTCCGCGCGCCGATCGTGGCGACCTCGGCGCCGACTAGCGCGTTGAACAGCGACGACTTGCCGCTCCCGGTTGCGCCGGCCAGGGCGACCACGGTGTGCTCACCGGCGATGCTCGACCGCTCGACCGCCTTGTCGACCGCACGCCGGGCCAAGCCCACCCCGACGGGGTCGAGCTCGTCGGAGCCCGCCAGCAACGCCATCGACAGGGCGGTCGTGCGAGTGCCGAGCTCGGCCGCCGTGACCTTCGTGACGGTCGCCCGGCCCATGCGGATCGGGCTCATCGTGCTGCCTTCACGGCCGCCGCAGCGTGCTCGAGGACCTTGGTCTGCTCGTCGTCGACCTGCAACGTCGTGACTGCTCCTTCGTATCGTGCGAGCTCTGCGGCATACAGGTCCTCGACGCGTGCGAGCAGGCGCTCGCGCGCGTTGCGGGCGAGGTCGCGCACGGCCTGGTCGCCGAACACGGCCTCGAGCAGCTTCTGGCCGACGACGGCCGTGCCACCCGCGATGCCCACCTCGGCGCCGGTGATGCCCGCCGTGCTCGCGAAGGTCACGAGCATGAGAACCACCCCGAGGCCGTTGACGCCATAGGCCATGATCCGGGCGGTGGTGCGCCGGTCCTTGCCCTCCGCGCGCACCATCTGGAGGATGTCGCCCTGCCAGTCGCGTACGAGACGCTGGATGTGCTCGGTGGCGGCATCGCTGGACCGCAGCAGCGACGCATCGGCGGCGAGCAGCTGGTCACCGCCGGGCAGCGTGCGCCAGGCGCGTCCGGCTGAGCCGGCAGCCCGCTCGGCCTGGTCGGCCACGAGCGACTCGACCCCGGACTGCAGGGCCTCCCCCAGCTGGTCCGACTGGGCGGGCTCGCCCTTGATGAACGAGGTGAACCGGTCGCGCATCCGCGACACCGTCGTCTCGACGTGCCGGAAGAACTCACCGGTGCCGACGAACTCCTGCCAGCGCGCGAGCACCTCGCCACGCAGCAGGGTGCCGTCGACCATGCCGTCCTGGACGCGGGCCGTCGCCTCGTCGTATGCCGTGCGGGCTGCCTCGACGAGCGCGTGACCTGCCGCGGTCTGCTCCTTCGAGGCGTCGACGAGGCCGTCCGTGCGCGCGTCGAGGGACCCGAGGGCGCCGTCGAGCGTCTGCCGGACGACAACCGCCCGTGCCTGGGCGTCGCTCGCCAGGGCCGCGAGCCAGCCGGTGAGCCGCTCGGTCTGGTCGGCGGGAAGCAGGCCGTCCGTGAGCTCGGACTCGAGCACGGTGAAGATCGGTGCCTGCCCGAGGCCCTGCTCGCGCAGCATCGATGCGAGGTGGGTGCGGATCTCGTCAACCGAGACCGGCGGCACCCTGTCGAGCACCACGGCGACCGCGGTGCCGCGCTCTGACGCCTCGCGCAGCATCTCCCACGGGACCGCGTCTGCATAGCGCGCAGCCGTCGTGACGAAGATCCAGAGGTCGGCCGCGGCGAGGAGCTGCGCTGCGAGCTCGCGGTTGGCCTCGACGACACTGTCGATGTCGGGCGCGTCGATGAGCGCCAGCCCGGCGGTGACGGAGTCGGTCGACACGAGACGCACGGCCCCCGGGCCGTCGGAGGCCGAGTGCCTGCCGGTGATCCGAGCGAGGCGCGGCAGGATCCGCTGCCCGGAGAACCAGGCGGAGTCGGAGGGGTGGTGGATCAGGACAGGTGATCGCGTCGTGGGGCGCAGCACGCCCGGCAGGGTCACCTCACGGCCGACGATCGAGTTCACGAGCGTGGACTTGCCTGCGCCGGTGGAGCCGCCGACGACGGCGAGCAGGGGCGCGTCGAGAGAAGTGAGCCGCGGGATGACGTAGTCGTCGAGCTGGTCGAGCAGACGGCTGCGGGTGGCGCGCGCCGACCCTGCCGAGGGCAGGTCCAGCGGGAGGGTCGTCTCGGCGACGGCAGACCGCAGGGCCTGGACCGTCGCGAGGAGACGGGCGACGCCCACCCCTGAATCACCTGCCACGCCACAATCCTTCCCTGTCTCGCAGACAGCGACAAACCGGACGACGGGCATGTGCGCTCGGTGTCCACTCGATGACTTGACGCATGGGGGCTCCGGAACATTCCCGACTGGCGTGAGACAGTCGGACTCCGCGACCCCCGGACCCCGGTCGCGCAGCGCCCCCGGCAGGACTCGAACCTGCGACCAAGAGATTAGAAGGCTCTTGCTCTATCCACTGAGCTACAGGGGCCGTTCGCCCGATCCGGGCGCCGTCCAATGATAGGCATCCGGGGGCCGGCCCCGGCGCGCCAGGAGGGCATCGGTCGCCCGGACGGCGACCGCGGGCCCGATCAGGTGAGGACGTTGACGGCGCGCGCCACGACGAGGCCCAGAACCGCCAGCGAGATGAGCGACTGCGCGCCCATCGCGAGCTTGGTCCACCGGGCCAGCGGCATGACGTCCGTAGGGCTGAACGCCGTGGACGCCGTGAGGCCCAGGTAGAGGTAGTCGGCGAACATGGGTCGCCATCCAGCGGGCGCCAGCTCCGGGTTCATGTGCTGCGGGAACGCCAGGTCAGGGGTCGGCGAGCCGGCTGCGGCCCGGACTGCGGCACCTCCGCTGTCCAGGAGCCAGTAGAGCAGCGCGAAGGCGATGACGTTGGACACCCAGATGAGGCCGCCGACCGCCAGGAGCTCTTCTGCGGAGTTCGTCGCCTGCCCGCCGTTGACCAGGACGTTGATGAGGCGCACCGTGGCTGCGAGCGTGTCGACCACGACGAGTCCGACGACGACGATCGAGATCATGCGCAGCGGTCGCGCCCGCGGACCGGTCCGAGCGGGGTGGGCCAGGACCAGCGCGACGAGGAAGACCAGCTCGATCGCTGGAAGGACCCACGGGGCGGCCACCCGGATCTCTGCTGGTCGCAGGGCCGTCAGCGTCATGATGACGATGACGGCGAGCAGGATCGGCCAGCGGGCCTCGAGCACCGGCGTATCCGGTTCGAGGGTCGGTTCGTCGCTCATCGTCCTGCCCCATCGCCTCAAGTGGTGCCCATTGACGTCGCCCTCGTCCGGGCGTCGCTGAACTCGTGTGCTGGCATCGCGTTCACCCTCGTATGTTTGCGCTGTTCGCGGATGGGTTTCGGCGGTTCCGGCCAACTGGTCCAAGGCGCCCCGGTAGTTTCGACAGAGTGTCCGCCAGGGGTGAACGGCACGAGATGCGGGGGACGTCGCTGTCTCCCGAGGGCGCCGTGTGTCGTCCCGGTCCCACACCATCGCGTCGGGGCGTTGACCTCGGCGGTCGAGCGGGTGACCATCGAAGGGCGACCTTCCCTCACGTCGCGCTGGCGGGCTGTCGCGCGGGATGGAAGACATCTGCTAGCGACGGTCAGGGGTAGCCATGAAAGTCGACTCGGGGATGGGGCCGCTTTCCGGGCCTCCGGCCGTCCCGCACCGCGGTGCGCCGAGGCGGTCGGGACGGTTCCGGGTCCCGACGCTGCCGGCGGCACTGGTGGAGAGACACCGGCTGCTCGACATGCTCTCCGACGCCGTTGACTCTGCGCCGCTGACCGTCCTGTCCGCGCCGGCCGGCTCGGGCAAGACGGTCCTCGTGTCCCACTGGGCCAGGAGCGCCCGGCCGCCCCTCGGGTGGATGACTGCCAGCGAGCGCGACAGCGACCCGCGTGCCTTCTGGTCGCATGTGTGGTCGGCGCTCGCCGAAGGTGACGCGGTCCGGATCGGCGCACGGGGCGAGCTCGTCGATCGTGCGGAAAGCGCGGTCGATGCCGACGAGGCAGACGATCCCGACCTGCTGGCCGACCAGCTGCTGCGCCTCGGCAGGACGGTCGTCCTCGTGATCGATGCTGCCGACCGGCTCGTCGGGAAGGAGGTCTTCGCCGGCCTCGCGGCCCTTGTCGACGGAGCGGACGGACTCCTCCGGGTGGTCATGACGACCCGCCAGGAGCCACCGATGCCGCTGCACCGCTTCCGGTTGGAAGGCACTGTTGCCGAGCTCGGTCAGGACGACCTCGCGTTCACGAGCGGCGAGCTCACGACGCTGCTCGAGGTGCATCACCTGGACGCCAGCGACCAGACGGTCCGGGACGTGCTCGTGCAGACCGAGGGCTGGGCGGCGGGCGCGAGGATGGCCGCCCTGGCCCTGCAGCCCGACGGCGACGGCTCCACGTTGGAGCGGTTCGCCGGGGAGTATCTCGCCGCCGAGGTGCTGGACTCCCTCTCGGAGGCTGAGGAGGACGTGCTGCTGAGCGTGGCCGTCGTCGAGGAGGTCTCCCCCGACCTGGCGGCCGCACTGAGCGGGCAACGCAATGCCGAGGCATGCCTGCGGGACCTGGCGCGGCGCAACGCCTTCGTGCAGGTCGTCCGCAGCCGCCCCGGCCACCACCGGCTCCACCCCCTCCTGCGAATCCTTCTCGATGCACGGCGGCGGGCGACCGGCGAGAGCCGGGAGGACGAGCTGCACCGCATTGCCTCGGACTGGTTCGGCGCCGCCGGGCAGCTGGTCCCTGCCGTCGACCATGCCGTCTCTGCCCGCGACTGGGAGCGGGCGGCCGCCTGGACGGTACGGCTCGACGGCCTCGCCGGGCTGCTTCTTCGGGCGCCTCAGGGCGCCGCTGTCGCGGATCGCCTCACGGGTATGCCGGCCGGTGGCAGTCCCGAGATCACCGTGGTCCGCGCTGCGATGGCTCTGGCACAGGGCGACGTCGACCGCGCCCGAGAACACCTGGCCCAGGAGTACCCGGCCCCCAGGCACGTCGGCGAGCGGCCCAGCAGCGAGCGCCGGTCGGGCGGGCTACCGGCGCACTACTCGGAAGCGGAGGACAGCGGGCGGGTGTGGGCCGCGGTCCTTGCTGCTCGCCTCGGCGAGCTGGCCGGCGACGATGAAGCGACCCTGGCTGCGGCCGACCGAGCGCACAGCCTGCTGGCAACGATCGCGGAGGACAGCACCCCCGGGCTCGCCAGCGTGACCGCACTGGCGCGGTGCTCGGAGGGGACGGCATACGCCCACGCCGGCAGGCTCCAGGAGGCGTCGGTCGCGCTCGAGGCTGCCGTGTCCGCCGCGGCCGAGGGCGGCCGCGGCGACCTCACGCTCCGCTGCATGTCGATGCTCTCCCTCGCCGAGGCGTGCCTCGGGAGGCTCACCCGTGCGCAGGAGGTTGCGGACGCGGCTGACCAGGTCGCCGACCGGGTCTCCGACCAGATCGCCGAACGGTCCGCTGAACAGATCGCCAAGCACGCGGCTGGGTCTGGCGTCGAGCGGTCGGGTGCCCCGGCTCCTCCCCCGGCGCTCGAGCTCGCACGCGCCTGGGTGTCCCTCGAGAGACAGGATCTGCCGCGCGCCGCTCACGCGCTGGCCAGGGTCGGTCAGCTCACCGATGGAGTCGATCCCCCACTGCTGCAATGGGTTTCGTTGCTGTTGCGGGTGCGGCTCAAGCGCGACCACGGTGATGGCGTTGGGGCGCGGCGCCTGCTTCAGGGCGTCGACTCGCGGGTCGGCTGGCTGCGCGACGCTTTCGACGAGGAGGCTGCCGCGGTGGGTCTGCTCGCCTCGGTGGCGGAGCTCCACCCGGACCGAGGCACGCCGGCGTCCGGCCTCGACGAGCCAGACTCGCGCACGGTCGCCGCGACGCCTCAGGTCAACGCGATGCTCGAGTCCGCACGGATCGACTGGCTCCGGGGAGACCAGCGCGCCAGCCGGTCCACCGTCGCGGCGGCGCTGGCTCGGGCGCAGGGGGAACAGCGCCGCCGGCCCTTCACGCACGCATCACCGGAGATCCGCGCCCTGCTCCGCGACGACCCGGCCTTGCGCTCGCAGGCGAACTGGCTGCGGCCCAACCACACCACCACCTCGCAGGACCGGCGCCGCCGACGGGAGCGTGCACCGGTCGTCGAGGATCTCTCGGAGCGCGAGCTCGAGGTGCTTCGTCATCTCTCGGACCTGCTCACCACCGAGGAGATCGCTGCCGAGATGTTCATCTCGGCCAACACCGTGCGGACCCACATCCGCAGGATTCTCGGCAAGCTCTCGGTCTCCCGTCGCCACGAGGCCGTACGCCGAGCCCGCGAGCTCGACCTGGTCTGAACGCGACCGAGATGGACGACCCATGATCTCCACCACCATGATCACCACCGCAAGCCTCATCACCGCCGTCGACCCGGTGCCGTGGGCACGCGCGCAGATGGCCTTCACCCTGGCCTTCCACATCATCCTCGTCCCGCTCGGCGTGTCCTGGGCGTTCATGACCCTGGTCGCCAACTACCGCGCCATCAAGCACGGCGACGGCGCTGCCCTGCTGCTCGCGCAACGCTGGTCGAAGTACATGGCGGTGACGTTCGCGGTCGGGGCTGTCACGGGGACGGTGCTGAGCTTCGAGTTCGGGCTGCTCTGGCCGAAGTTCATGGGGGCGTGGGGGCAGGCCTTCGGGGTGCCGTTCGCGTTCGAGGGCCTGTTCTTCTTCACCGAGGCGATCTTCGTCGCGATCTACATCTTCGGCTGGCGCCGGCTGCGGCCCTGGACCCACTTCTGGACCGGTGTGCCCATCGTGCTCGCGGGCCTCTTCGGCGCGGTCTCGGTCGTCGCGGCGAACGCGTGGATGAACGCGCCGTCGGGGTTCACGCTCGACGCGAGCGGCGCTGTCGTCGACGTCGACCCGATCGGCGTCATCTTCAACGACTCGATGCCGCTGCAGGCCGCCCACATGCTCGTGGCGGCATACCTCGTCGGAGGCTTCCTCGTCGCCTCCGTGTATGCCGCGGCGATGCTCCGGGGCCGCACCGACCGCTACCACCGGCTCGGGTTCCTCATCGCCTTCACCGTCGCCGCCGTGATGACCCCGGTCCAGATGGGGGTGGGAGACGCGCTCGCCAGGTGGGTCTACGACAACCAGCCGGTGAAGTTCGCGGCGATCGAGCTCGTGCCGACGACGAGCTCGGACGTGCCCGAGACGCTCCTGGGCCACCTCAACGAGGACGGGACGGTCTCGGGTGGCATCCCCATCCCGGGCCTCGCGTCGTGGCTGTCGAACCCGAGCACCGGCCGCTCGACCGTCGTGCAGGGCCTCGACAGCGTCCCGGCCGACGACCGCCCGACTGTTCGCGAGACCAACGTCGTGCATCTTGCATGGGACGTCATGGTCGGCCTGGGGACGCTCCTGTTCCTCGTGTCGCTCTGGTACGGCGCGACCTGGCTCTTCCGCCGACGGATGCCGGCGAGCCGGTGGTTCCTGCGCGTCGCGGCCGCTTCAGGCGTCCTCGCCGTGGTGACCCTCGAGGCCGGCTGGGTCGTCACCGAGGTCGGCCGCCAGCCGTGGATCGTCTACAACCTCATGCGGGTCGAGGATGCCGCGACGGCGAACAGCGGGGTGTGGGTCACGTTCCTGGCCATCGCGGTCCTCTACCTGTCACTCGGGACGACGACGATCCTGGTGCTGCGCACGATGAGCCGTCGGTTCCGTCGGGCCGGTGGATTCGTCGACCACGACACGCCCTACGGGCCCAAGGCGATCCGCGGTCCGTCCGACCCGGAGACGGAAGCAGCGGCCGAGACGGAGCCGGTCCCGTGAGCACCGCCGTCGCCGTCGTCCTGCTCGTCGCCCTGGTCGCGTATGCCGTCTTCGGGGGTGCCGACTTCGGCGCGGGCTTCTGGGACCTGGCCGCGGGCGACGCCCGGCGGGGCGAACGGCCGCGGGCGCTGATCGAGCAGTCGATCGGGCCCGTGTGGGAGGCGAACCATGTCTGGCTGATCTTCATCTTCGTCGTCACGTGGTCCGGCTTCCCTTCGGCGTACCAGTCCATCGTGCTGACGATGTTCGTGCCGCTCACGATCGCGGCGTTGGGGATAGTGCTGCGCGGCGCGAGCTTCGCCTTCCGCAAGGCCGTCGTCTCTTCGCGATACCGCCGGATCTTCGGAGGCGCCTTCGCCCTGTCCTCGGTGCTCGTGCCCTTCTGCATGGGGGCGATCGCGGGTGGCATCGCATCGGGACAGGTCCCCTCCGGCGGCCGTGCGGGCGACCCGGTCCAGAGCTGGCTCAACCCGACGTCACTGGTCACCGGAGCGCTCGGGGTGGTGCTCGCGGCATACCTGGCCTCGGTGTACCTCGTGTGGGAGGCGCAGCGCGGTGGGGACGCGGCCCTCGTGGCGTATTTCCGACGCCGCGCGGTTCTGGCCGCCGGCGTCGCCGGTGTGCTCGCCGTCGTCGGCCTCGTCGTCGCCCACGACCGGGCGCCGCACGTCTACCAAGGGCTCACGTCGCGGGCGCTGCCGCTGCTCGTCCTGTCCGTGCTCTGCGGCGCCGGCGCGCTCGTACTGCTCGTCCGGCGGGCCACCCGGGGCGCTCGGGTGCTCGCTGCGCTCGCGGTCGCCAGCATCATCGGCGGGTGGGGCGTGGCCCAGTGGCCCTACATCCTGCCCGAGACGCTGACCTTCGCCGACGCCGCGGCACCCACGGGCACCTTGACAGCCCTGCTGGTCGCCACCGGGGCCGCCGTGGTGATCGTCGTGCCGGGCTTCGTGGTGCTGTACCTGCTGGACCAACGCGGCCTGCTTCCCGAGGAGGGCGTGGAGGACGAGAGCGACCTGGCCGTCGATGGTCCGCGTGAGTGAGTCCACCCATCCGCGGTGGCCCGTTCATCTGCGGCGGGGGATCCCCTGTGCAGGCAAACCTTCGATGGTGGAGGGCAGGTGCCTTCCCCGACGGCACGTGTGAGGAGCCCCCGACATGAGCGCCACGACGTCACCATTCCCGCCGATCGCCGACTACGCGTTCCTGTCCAACTGCCACACCGGCGCCCTCGTCGCGCCGGACGGCTCGATCGACTGGCTCTGCATCCCGGCCTTCGATGCGCCCAGCTGTTTCGGCAACCTGCTCGACCGCGGAGCGGGCTCGTTCCGGTTCGGCCCCTATGGCATCAACGTGCCGAACGCGCGCTACTACGTCCCCGGCACCAACGTCATGACGACCACTTGGCACACGCCGAGCGGCTGGCTCGCCGTCCACGACGCGCTGACCATGGGCCCGCGACGCGGTCCCGACACGGTGACGCCACACACGCGGCCGCCCTCGGATGACGATGCCGACCACCTGCTGGTCCGGATTGCCGAGTGCATCGAGGGCTCGGTCGAGGTCGAGCTCGTCTGCGAGCCCGCCTTCGACTACGGACGCGAACGCGCCCAGTGGACCATCGTGGGCGACGACGACCATGCCGCCGACGCGGCCGCTGCGGGAAAGGTCTTCCGCCTCAGCACCGACATGCTCGTCGGGATCGAAGGCGGAGCCGTCCGCGCCCGGCACCTGCTCCAGGAGGGTGACAAGACGTTCTGCAGCCTCTCGTGGGCCGAGGGACTCGCCTCGCCGACGGACGTGGCGGACGCCGAGGCGCGGATCGCCGCGACGGTCCGCTTCTGGCGCAAGTGGCTGGCGCGCGCCCGGGTGCCCGACCACCCGCTCCGCCACCCGCTCGAGCGGTCCGCCCTGACCATCAAGGGCCTGACCTACATGCCGACCGGCGCGACCGTCGCGGCCCTGACGACGTCACTGCCGGAGACCCCCGGCGGTGAGCGCAACTGGGACTACCGCTACACCTGGATCCGGGACACGACCTTCACCCTCCAGGCGCTGCACTACCTGAACCTCGACTGGGAGGCCGACGAGTTCATGCAGTTCGTCGCGGACCTCGAGCCCAACCCCGACGGGGCCTTGCAGATCATGTACGGCATCGACGGGCGCCGGGACTTGACCGAGACGACCCGCGACGAGCTCGGCGGCTACGAGGGCGCGCGCCCGGTGCGGATCGGCAACGGCGCCTTCGACCAGCGCCAGAACGACGTGTTCGGGGCGGTGCTCGACTCGCTGTTGCTGCACACCATCCGCAGCAAACATCTGCCGCTTCGCCTGTGGCCCCTCGTCCAGTCGCAGGCCGAGTGCGCAACGGCGGTCTGGCAAGAGCCCGACCAGGGGATCTGGGAGGCTCGCGGCAAGCCCCAGCACTACGTCTCGTCGAAGCTGATGGGGTGGGTGGCCCTCGACCGCGCCGCCAGGCTGGCCGGCATCCGGAACGACGAGAAGCTGGCCGAGCAGTGGCAGTCGACCGCCGAGGAGATCCGCGAGGACATCCTCACCCGCGGGGTCAGCGATCGCGGTGTCCTGCGCCAGCACTACGACACCGATGCCCTCGACGCCTCGACGCTGCTGGCCCCCTTGTTCGGCTTCCTACCGGGCACGGACGAACGGATCCGCAACACCGTCGAGGCGATCGACAGCGAGCTGACCGAGAACGGGTTCGTGCTGCGCTACCGGACCGACGAGACCGACGACGGCCTCTCCGGCAAGGAGGGCACGTTCCTCATCTGCTCGTTCTGGCTGGTGTCCGCCTTCGCGATGGTCGGGGAGATGGACCGCGCCCGAGCCCTCATGGAGCGCCTGCTGCGGATCAGGTCCTCGCTGGGTCTCTACGCGGAGGAGTTCGAGGTCGATCGGGCCCGGCACCTGGGCAACTTCCCGCAGGCGTTCTCCCACCTCGCGCTCATCGAGGCGGCCGGGCGCATCATCCTCGCCGACTTCCGGGAGGAGCTGTCGTTGTGACCGATCGGCCAGCGCAGAGCACGCACGTCGTGGTCCTGGGCGGCGGGCTGGCGGGCGTCGCCTGTGCCCACCGGCTGGGTGACGAAGGGATCCGTGTCACTCTGGTCGACCGCAACGACTACCACCAGTTCCAGCCGCTGCTCTACCAGGTCGCGACCTCGCAGCTGCCCGCCGAGGACATCGCCCGGCCCCACCGCGTGATCTTCCGCGACTACCCGTCCGTGGACCTGAGGACCGAGGAGGTCGTCGCGGTCGACATCGAGGGGCCCAGCGTGACGCTCGGGAACGGAGACACGGTCGCCGGGTCGCACCTGGTTCTCGCTGCGGGAGGGAGGCCGGAGTTCTTCGGCGTGCCGGGTGCCGCCGACCACGCCTACCCGCTCTACTCGGTCGCCGACGCAGAGCGGCTGCGCCGTCACCTGCAGGCGCTGATCGAGGCTGCCTCGGCCACCGCGGACCCCGATGCAGTGGCCTCGCTCGACGTGGTCGTCGTCGGCGGCGGCCCCACCGGCGTCGAGGTTGCCGGGGCTCTCACCGAGCTCATGGCGGCGCTGGCGGCGACCAAGGCGATCCCGCGACCCGGGACGGTCACCTTGGTCGACCGTGGCCAGACGGTGCTCGGGGCGTTCTCGGACAAGTCGCACGAGTACGCCCACCAGAAGCTCACCCGCGAAGGCGCCGTCATGCGGCTCCAGACCGGGGTCAAGGCCGTGCACCCACACGGCGTGGACCTCGACGACGGCACCACGCTGCATACCCCTACGGTCGTCTGGGGTGGCGGCGAGTCGGCCGCGGCCGTCGTGCAGGCCAGCGGGCTCGCCACCGGCCGCGGTGGGCGGCTGGACGTGCAGCCCGACCTCACGCTGCCCGGTCACCCGCAGGTGTATGCCGTCGGCGACGTCGCGAACATCCCCGCGGCGGGCGGTGGGACCCTTCCCCAGCTCGGGTCGGTAGCCCAGCAGTCCGGGCGCTGGGCAGCGGGCAACATCCTGCGCGGGCTGCGCGGCCAGGAGCCGACGGCGTTCCAGTACAAGGACAAGGGCATCATGGCGATGATCGGCCGGAACGCCGCCGTCGCCGAGGTCGGCCACCACCGCCACCAGGTCGAAGGACCGGTGGCCTTCGCCGCCTGGCTCGGCGTCCACGCGATGCTGCTCAGCGGGGCGCACAGCAAGACCGATGCCTTCCTGTCCTGGGCGTGGGACTACTTCGACCGCGACCATGCCGCCATCGTCGAAGGATCCTCGACGCCCAGGCGCATCGCCTGGGGGGACGAGGACGTGGACATGCCGACCATCTCGGTCGAGCCCGGCGGTTCATCGACGCCCTGACCCTGACCTATCGGAGGAGCGAAGACATGTCCGACCACTACGACGTCATCATCGTCGGATCCGGGGCCGGCGGGGGCACCCTCGCTCACCGGCTCGCACCATCCGGCAAGCGAGTGCTCATCCTCGAGCGGGGCGACTGGCTGCCGCGCGAGCCGCAGAACTGGGATGCCGAGGCCGTCTTCGTCGACAACCGGTACGTCTCGCCCGAGCAGTGGTTCGACAGTGACGGCAAGGCCTTCCAGCCGCAGGTGCACTACTACGTCGGCGGCGCGACGAAGTTCTACGGCGCCGCCCTCTACCGGCTGCGCGAGCGCGACTTCGGCGAGCTGAAGCACCACGGCGGCCTGTCCCCCGCGTGGCCCATCGGCTACGACGTGATGGAGCCGTACTACACCCAGGCCGAGGAGCTCTACCAAGTGCACGGGGCCCGCGGTCAGGACCCGACCGAGCCGCCGGCGTCGGCGCCGTATCCGTACCCTCCCGTCTCGCACGAGCCGCGCATCCAGAAGCTCTTCGACGACATGCAGGCGGTGGGCCTGCACCCGTTCCACTCGCCGTCGGGCGTGATGCTCGACGAGAGCCGCCCTGCGTTCAGCGCCTGCATCCGCTGCGCGACGTGCGACGGGTTCCCGTGCCTCGTGCACGCCAAGTCGGATGCCGACGTCATTGCCGTGCGCCCAGCCATCGGCTACGACAACGTCACCCTGCTGCGCAACGCGCGCGTGCGCCGGCTCGAGACGGACGCGTCCGGGCGGACCGTCACGTCGGTGGTCGCTGACGTCGACGGCGAGGAGCAGCGGTTCGCCGCCGACGTGGTCGTCGTCTCGGCCGGCGCGGTCAACTCCGCCAAGCTCCTGCTGGCGAGCGCGAACGACCGCCACCCGAACGGCCTGGCCAACGGCTCGGACCAGGTCGGGCGCAACTACGTGTTCCACAACAGCCGAGCGTTCCTGGCCGTGTCGACCGAGAAGAACGACACGAGGTTCCAGAAGACGCTGGGCCTCAACGACTACTACTTCGGCGACGCCGACTTCGACTACCCGATGGGCAACCTGCAGATGGTCGGCAAGTCGTCGGCGCCGATGTACCGAGGTGAGAAGCCGATCGAGGCCGCGCTCGCGCCGATGTTCGCCCTACGCGATGTCGCCGAGCACGCCGTCGACTTCTGGCTGTCGGTCGAGGACCTGCCCGACCCCGACAACCGGGTGACGCTCGACGGCGACGGCAAGGTGCACCTGCACTACAAGCCGAACAACCAGGAGCCGATGGAGCAGCTCTACCGGCGGGTGAAGAAGCACCTGAGCCGCCTGGGGATGCACCCCCACCACCTCGTCCCCCGAGACGTCTACATGAAGAACGACGTGCCCGTGGCGGGCTGTGCACACCAGGCCGGCACCGTGCGGTTCGGGACCGACCCCGCCACCTCCGTGCTCGACCGCGACTGCAAGGCCCATGAGGTCGACAACCTCTACGTCGTCGACACGAGCTTCTTCCCCAGCATCGGTGCCGTGAACCCGGCCCTCACCGCGATGGCGAACGCGCTGCGCGTCGGCGACCACCTGGTCGCGCGCCTGGCCTGACCCGCTTCGCGTCCGGCGCATCTCCCCCCGGCAACACACCGAGCAACCGCCAACTCCGCCGGAAATAACCAGCGGTGATGGCCGTTGCCCGGTGTGTTGTCAGATCGGGTCAGCTGATCCAGGGGTCACGCCACCCGCCGTGGTGCGCTGTCACGGCCTCAGCCTCCGTCGGCCCCCACGAGCCCGGGGCGTAGGGATGAACCGGCGGCGGCGCGTCGAGCAACGGCTGCATGATGCGCCACGTCTCCTCGACGGCGTCCTGCCGCGTGAAGCGCATGGTGTCCCCGGTCATCGCGGCATTCAGCAGCACCTCGTACGGGGTCGGGCCCTCACCGCCCTCTTCGGCGAACTCCATGTCGAGGGTGATCGGCGCGACCTTCGCCATGTCGGCCCGGTGGGCATCGACCTGGATGCGAATGCCGGTCATCGGGTCGAGCTTGACGACGAGCATGTTGGCCTCGGGAGTGAAGTCCACACCGCCGAACCCGAGGCGTGGCGGGCGCCGGAAGACGAGCCGGACCTCGGTCTGGGTCACAGGGAGCAGCTTGCCGGTGCGGATGAAGAACGGCACGCCCGCCCAACGCCAGTTCTCGATGTCGAGGCGGAGTGCGGCATACGTCTCCGTCTGGGAGTCCGGGGCGACACCGGCGATGTCCCGGTATCCGGTGTGCTGCCCCCGCACGTAGTGCGCCGGGTCGGCCTCCTCGATCGCGCGGAAGAGCGCGACCTGGGACTCCTTGAGAGTCAAGGGATCCCCGCGCGACGGCGGCTCGGCCGCGGCAGCCGCCACAACCTGCATGAGGTGGTTGACAACGACGTCACGCAGGGCGCCCACCGGGTCGTAGAAGTGGCCGCGGTCCTCGACCCCGAAGTCCTCGGCCATGGTGATCTGCACACAGTCGACGTACTGCCGGCTCCAGATCGGCTCGAGGATCGCATTGGCGAAACGCAGCTGGAGGATCTCGCCGAGCCCCATCTTGCCGAGGTAGTGGTCGATCCGGAAAAGCTGCGACTCGTCGATGTAGGTGTGCAGCTCCTCGGCGAGGGCCCGCGCCGACTGCTGGTCGTGACCGAACGGTTTCTCGACCACCACCCGGGCGCTGTCGGTCAGGCCGGCCTCGGAGAGCCCCTTGACCACGCGACCGAAGAGGAAGGGCGGGATCTCCAGGTAGAACACCGGCGTCTGCGCGCCCGCGATCGCCTTGCCCACCGCGGCATAGGTGTCCGGCGCGTTGAAGTCGCCGCTCACGTAGGACAGCCGGGCGACGAGCCGGTCGAAGACGGACGGGTCCAGCGTCTCCCCGGTGCCCTCGATCGAGGTCCGGGCGCGCTCGACGAGCTGCTCGCGGCTCCAGTCGTCGACGGCGACGCCGACAATCGGGCAGCTGAGCAGCCCGCGGCGCTCGAGCCGATAGAGCGACCGGAAGGTCATGACCCGGGCGAGGTCGCCCGTGATGCCGAAGATGACGAGCACATCCGCCGGTTTCGGCTCGGTGAGGGTTGTCGGCGCCATCGGATGCTTCTCCCGTCATGAGTGGGCGGTGGCGCGCGGACGTCCCGGGCGCTCACCTGGGTCTCATCTCCACGACGATGTCCGACGGGACCGGTTCGTGCGTCATCCGCCCCGGATGATTTCCGGAGCCAGCCGGTGAGGCCGGCTTCAGGTGACGGGTGAGCCGACGAAGTCGCGCCGGTGGGCGGTGATCGCGTTGAGCAGGACCATCTCGCGCTCGGACGCGTTGGACTCGGCCGTCCCATGGACGAGGCGCGAGCGAAGCAGCGCGAGATCGGAGGCGCTGTCCTGGAAGGAGTCCATCGATCGCTTGGCCGCCTTGCCTCCGGTCTGCTTCGCCCAGTCCCGCGCGGCCCGGCGCAGCTGGATGCTGGAGAGCATCGTCACCTCGCCATAGGTGAGCCAGCCGGCGTCGGCGTACGGCGAGAGGTACTGCCCGATGAGCCTGCCCTCACGACGACGCAGCCACACGAGGAAACCGATGAACGCCAGGAAGAGCGGCACCTGGTACGTGGCATACGCCTCGACGAAGCCGTCCATGCCGGCCAGGGCCGACAGGTTCCACAGGCCATGCAGGACGATCGCGCAGACCCAGCCGACCACGACCGCGAGGACCCGGACGACGGGGTTTCGCGTGGTCACTGCGATGCCGATCCCGATGCCGATGCAGGACGTGAAGAGCGGGTGGCCGAACGGCCCCATGAGGCAGCGGACGATGAAGGTCGAGGTGAGCCCTTCGTCCCCGTAGAGGGTGTATGCCTGGCCGAGGTAGAGGATGTTCTCGCTGAACGCGAAGCCGGCGCCGATCAGGCCTGCGTAGACGATGCCGTCGATGATCCCGTCGAACTCGCGCCGCCGGAGCAGGAAGATGAGCAGGATGCCCAGGCCCTTGAGCGTCTCCTCCGTGACAGGCGCCAGATAGACCGCGCCGGTCTCCAGGGGCTCGGTCCAGCGGGCCTCGACGAGGAGCTTCAGTCCGAAGGTGTTGAGGAAGAACGCCCCCACGACAGCGACCACCGCACCCCAGAGGAACGCCCCCACCTGGTACCTGACCGGCTCAGCCTCGTAGCGGTCGAGCCAGAGGTAGGTCGGCACGATGATGAACAGCGGGATGATGGCCATGAGGACCGAGACGAGGATGGTCTGGGCGCCGAGTCGTTCGCCGACGATGCTGACCAGAAGCAGCAGGCAGGCGAGGAACAGCGAGGCGATGATGCCGATCGTGATGGCCGTGCGAAGCATCGGCCGCCGGGTCGGGTTGGGCGCCGGACTCCATTGCGGCAGCTGGCCGCTCGTGCCAACGCTGTCGGAAGGGCCGTGTGACGCATCCCCTGCAGTCATGTCGGCAGGCTAGTGCAGCAACCTGCCCTGGAGCCGGGTCGGGCCTGACCGGTCCGGGCGAGGCCGCCCAGCATCTATGGTGGAGCGGTGAGCGACACGAACCACCGCGCCATCGCCGACCGGATCATCTGGATCGACTGTGAGATGACGGGCCTGTCGTTGAAGTCCGACGCCCTCGTCGAGGTGGCCGCGCTCGTGACCGACTTCGAGCTCAACCAGCTGGGCGACGGCATCGACGTCGTCATCAAGCCTCCGGCCGACTCGCTGGAGCAGATGGACGACTTCGTCCGGGACATGCACACCACCTCCGGGCTGATCGAGGAGCTCGACGGCGGGGTCTCGATCCAGGAGGCCGAGCACATCGTGCTCGACTACGTGCGCACCTTCGTGCCCGAGCCGCGCAAGGCCCCGCTCGGGGGCAACACCGTGGCCACCGACCGCGGCTTCCTCGCCCGCGACATGCCGGTGCTGGAGTCGTACCTGCACTACCGCATCATCGACGTCAGCTCGATCAAGGAGCTGTCGCGCCGCTGGTACCCGCGCGTCTACTTCAACGCACCGAAGAAGTCGGGTGGTCATCGCGCCCTCGCCGACATCCGCGAGTCCATCGCCGAGCTGCGCTACTACCGCGAGGCCGTCTTCGTCCCGCCGCCGGGGCCCGACAGCGCGACCGCCAAGGCGCTCGCCACTGCACACGTCATCGAGCACTGAAGGCGCCCGCCGGGCTCGCCCCGGGGCACTCGGTGGCAGTATGCCGGTGGGCGCCGTGCCCGGGTATGCCGCCCGGCGGGGTGGTCACGAGCACCCCGTCCGAGCATGTACGATTGGCGACGCTGTCTCACGACGCCGAGCCGATGAAGGCTCGGCTCGTGGTCTGCATGGTGGGCGTAGCTCAGCTGGTAGAGCACCTGGTTGTGGTCCAGGTGGTCGCGGGTTCAAGTCCCGTCGCTCACCCCACATCGAGTTGGTGATAACGGCCCTTGACCTGCGGAAACGCGGATCGGGGGCCGTTGTCGTGAAGCCATCTAAGCAATGGACACAGAAACTCGGGTCTACGTGGGCCCGCGGTCACGCACCCAGGTCACGGGTGCCTCTGCCACTGCTGCCCTGCCATGCCAAACGCTGCCAACCGGAAACGCGCCGTCAGCGATCGGACGGCTCCAGTGGCGGCTTCTGTCCCGGACACGGAGCGCCCACCCCGACGGGGACGCGCCTGCTCTGGTCGCCGATCTGCACCACAACCGCGTAGCAGCCGGGACGATCGGTCCAGAAGCCGCCGGGGTACCACAGCCACCCGGTGCCAGAGGCAGGGTTGCAGGTCGTGGGCGGGACAACGAGCGTCGTCGGGACACCGGGCGATCCCCAGCCGATGCGTAGGTGCGCGAGATGTTCGGGTGCGACTCTCAGCTTCCAGTGGCTCCCGCGTTTGAACCCCAGACCCGTCTTGGCGAAGTAGGCCAAGAGCGGAGACGCGTGATCCGGCTGTCGGGCCGTTTGCAGGGCGGGTGCCCGCACCGAGGGCAGCGCGACCCGGCCGAGGACGACGAGGCGGTCGGGTGTAGGTAGCTCGTCGCCGATCGCGTTGCAGTCCAGCGGGATACCCGCCTCGACGCTGGAGCCGGGGGGTGTGCCCTCCGCGCCCGAGGTCAGTTGTGAGGAGAGGGGTGAGGTCCGGGGTGAGGTGGGGGGTGGCTGGATCGACGGTGCCGAGCAGCCCGCGACGAAGACCAGGCCGACCAACGCTCCGACGAGGAACCGCACGTGCTCACCATGACGCCTCGCCTGCCAGGACGCAACGCGGTAGCGACCCGTGATCGTCGATAGTCACGGATCGACGCCGCGTCGGCCCTGGCCTACGGGAGACGGCCGCTGCTCACGCATGGGTTGTCCGGCAGCACGTTGCGGAAGTTCTCCACGAAGGTGCCCTCGGGGAAACCGGGATCGCCTGGGTAGTAGGTCGCCAGCTGGGGGCCGTACTCGGCGGTCGAGCTGCCTCCGAACGTGTTCGTCGTGCCGGGAATGAAGGTCCCTCCTTCCTGCCACGCACATCCGCCCTGGGGGCCAGACCGGGTCGAGTAGATGGGGTAGAACTGGGCGCCCGCTGGTGGGTTGACACAGCCGGTTCCGTCCAGCGAACACGGCTCGATGGCCGGCAGGTCCGCCTCGAACGACATCCGGCTGTAGTTGTGGCCGTTGGTCTGTGGGCTCGTGACCACGAAGGACTCCGAGTGCAACAGCCGGTCCTGCGCTGGGTCGGCGAGGGTGCCGGACCAGTCGCGCTGATACGACGTCCCATCGAAGTCGAACTCGGTCCCGATGCAGCCACCGACCGGGGCAAGCAGGGAGGCACTGGCGTTGAAGCAGCCGGTGTCATCTGCATCCTTCTTCGCCTCACCGACGCCCGGGTTGACGCAGCTGCCCTGCACGTTCGCGTGGTCGCAGTACTCGAAGTGGCCGATCTCGTCGGAGAAGGACGCGTTGTAGGTGTGCACCGTCCAGGGCACGATCGTGTGCTCGCTCGATGTGCTGTACATCGGGTGGAACGCGTACGGCTCCTCGGTACACGTGGCCGCCGACGGCTGGAACAGCGGGTGTGCGAAACCGTTCGCGACGCTGGCGGTCATCGACCCGCTCTGTCCGCTGGTCAGGTCGCTGATCGAGTTGACGAGCCCGGACGGAGAGTCGTGGATCGAGATCTGCAGCGAGTCGCCGGCGTCCATGAGCAGCACCCGCGCAGGATCAGGCGTGAAGGTCGCCGCGGTCGCGTTCAGCGGGTCCGGGGGCGCCTGGGGTGCGCCGCTCTTGGTGATGAACGCGAAGTCCGCCCACTCCTCACCCGCGCGGTTCAGGCAGTCGGCGTTGTTCACCTGGGTGCGGGTCGCGGACAGGCCGAACACGGCCATCGCAGCGCACCACTTGGTCCGGTCGCAGGACACGTTCGGCTCCGGCACCCAGCCGGGCGGATAGAACTGCAGCTCCAGGAAGCCGGACCCCACGTGGTTGCCCATCCAGTCCGGTGAGGCGTGGTCGCTGCTGTCCTTGATGTTTGCGTCCGAGTCCGGCGTGCACGGCACGCCGGGGTTGGGATAGCTCTGCGTCTCGCACAGATCCATGCCGAACCAGAACGCGATGCTGCGCTGGAAGTTCCACGTCCCACCGGTCCCGTCCTGCTTCGGCAGTGTCGGCGCCTCCTGCGGAAGCCGGAGCTGCCACGTGTTCGTGTTCCCGGATCCGGCGCGGTTCGAGTAGAACAGCAGGGCAGGCTCGTCGTGGCCGACGTAGTCGCCTTCGTAGTCCTGACGAGAGCTCGGGTCGGGACAGAACGTCGGATGCCGCTCGCAGAGGGGCGCTATCGACCCGCCTGGGCTTCCCGACGAAGCCTGCGGGGCTGCGAGGACGGCCGCCGCTACCAGCAGACCGGCCGACAACAGGGCACGGGATCGCTTCATGTTTCCTCCGGTCGACGCCGCTTGAATCTGGGGCCGATCGGCGCTCGACCACGAGGCCACTGCTTCGTTGGCTCCAGTGTGCTCCGCCGGTTGGCGGCTGTCGGGGTTTTGACGTACCCGGCGACCGGGGAGCCAGCGGTCCCCCGCGAGGAGCAGCGGACGGCATACGGCGACCTGGGCAGCTGGCGCTTGCAACGGGCGCTACCGGAGCCTCTCGGCGTTCGAGGGTTCAGGCGTCGAGGTCTCTGACCCGCCTGGCGGGGACGCCCGCGTAGAGGCCGTGAGGATCGGCGTCCCGAGTGACGACCGCACCCGCCCCGACGACACACCCCTCCCCCACGCTCACTCCCGCGAGGATGGTCGCGCCCGCCCCGATCCAGCATCCGTCGCCGATCGTGACCGGGAGGTGGGTGAGTCGGTCTGCCCGAAAGTCGGGGCCACCGATCTCATGAGTCGCTGTGATGATCGTGACGCGCGGACCGATCAGGGTGTTCCGGCCGATCCTGACCGGGGCTTCGGCCTCGATGAACACCTCACGGTTCAGGAAGCAGTACGCCAGGTGGAGGTCCTTGCCGGTGAACCGGCAGCCGGCGCTGATCCACGACTCGGCGACCCCCTGCCAACCGAGCCACCGAAGCATCCGCCACCGATGCCGATCGGGCACGGCCGCGGACATCGGCACCCTGCTCAGGGCCTCGAGCGCAGCAGTCTTCAGCCCCAGCCCCACCGCGATACCTCCCCCACCTTGGTGGCAAGGCGAACTGCCCGCCTCCCCAGTAGACGGGCGAGCGACCGTCTCGTGTCGCCGTCGGTCAGCTGCTCAGCTGTCCGGCCGAGACACCCAGCTTGGCGGTCGCCTTCTCGTGTGCGGCCTGGGTCGCGCCCTCGATCTCCTCGGGGTAGGCACCGATGAACACCATGGTCATCTCGACGTCCGAAGCACCGACGAGAACCTGCGTCAGCTCGAACCCGTCGAGGGCGCCGCCGTCAGCAGTCACCCGGAAGGCGACCGGGGCGTCACCGACGGCCGGAGCCTTGACGGCCCGGACGAGCATCGTGGACTTGCCGACGCCCGGCAGCGTCAGTGTCACCTTGGAGCACGAGGCCACCGCGGCCTTCAGCTTCTTGTGGAGCGCCGCCACGTTCGCAGGCTTGCCGAGGGCGTCGAGGTACTCGTCGATGTACGGTCCGTCCTGGCCGCCCGAGAAGGAAGCCGAGGCGCTGGCGAGTGATCCCGGAGCCTTCTCGGCGTTCGAGTACTTGACGAACTCGGCGCACTTGGGGTTCGTCGAGGTGATCCGCGGCGCACCGCCCTCGTCCGAGCCGACAGGTTCTGCCGAGAAGCCGGACGGCATGTCATCGAGCGTCAGCAGGGCGTCCTCGAGTTCGGCCTTCGTCCGCGACCGCGCCTGGGGGGACTGCGTCGTCGCGGTCGCGTTGGGCCTGCTTGTGGGGCTCTCGGTCGCTGTCGCGGCGGCTGAGGATGCGGGCACCGAGGTGGCCGGAGAAGCTGCTGGAGCGCCCGGTCCTGAGCATGCGGCGGTGAGTGCGACAAGGGACACGGCGACGGGCACGGCGAAGGCCGCGAGGCGAGACATGGCGCGGAGCGTACATGACGCAGGCATGGATGGTCGCGGGCGCGCAGCCATCCCTCAATGACTGCGCGCCTCGCCATCCACATGCCCCGTCCGGGGGGTCGCGTAACAGGCGGTTCGGGGGGTCCGAACCGATTTTGTCGGGACCATGGGCGACTGCTAACGTTTCCCTCCGTTGCGCCGCTAGCTCAATTGGCAGAGCAAGTGACTCTTAATCACTGGGTTCGGGGTTCGAGTCCCTGGCGGCGCACTCGTCAGTGCTGGTCACAGCCTCGTTGTTGCCCGAGAGTGCTCGTCACTCTCGGGCTTTCGGCGTCCAGGGCCGCGTTACCATCCGCTTTCCCCCGCGACAGGGCGACGACGAGCACCAACGGGCAACGACCAACCGTCACGGATGCTGCCCATCGGCCTCACGGAGCCTCACGGAGCGGTGACGGGTGCGGGCGCGCGGTGTGACTCGTATCGCAAGGTCTCGGGGTTCGACGCCGGCAGGCTTCACGAACATGCTCCGATCCGCGACCCCTCTGCCCGCGGGCGCACCCGGCCGCAACGCGACGCACACCAGCCGACGAAGCCGCGGCGTGGCACCGGGTTGGTCGTGCCGACGGCATGACGCGATGGGAACCCCGTCAGTCCCCGGCGATCGGTTGGAGCCGTTCGAGAACGAACCAGCCGACGGCGAGAGTCCGGCTGCCCACCGTTATGAAGGCATGACCGAGCAGGATCTCGTCCGAGCCGGGCGACACCCGCACCACGAAGTCCCGCAACCGCCGAGCGAGCCCCGGCTCTGGCGCATCGACCGCGCCGTAGTCCAGGAGCAAGGCGTCGCTGTGGCGGCTATCGATAGTGATCGCGTCGACCGCCGCGACGGCGAAACGCGCCCACTCGCGCCGACCGTCACGCTGCCGCCGCTCAAGCCACGGCGACTCGAGGACGCTGCCGGCCACCGAGACGTTGTACCCCGCGAACCGATCGTCGACCGCGTGGAAGCCTTTGATGAAGCGCCGTATTCCGAGTAGCCGCGCCGATGCGGCCGGCAGGTTCGTGCCGCGCCACTCCCAGCCCGAGATTGCTTGGACGTCGGGTGCCTCGCCACGCCGCATGATCCCAGCCATTTCGCGACTAGGGGTGCCCACAAGCCTGAGGTATTCCGGCGACGGGCCGTCGGGATGAATGGACTTGTCCATGCGCCGATCATCCGGGCCAACCTGCTCCGAGTCCTCGAATCGCGCCAATCCCGCGTCTCAGCTCGACTCCGTCCGCGCGTGTCCCGCACGTAAGGTGCCGCGGTGGCCTCCGGAAGGACGGCAGAGCGGTCACAACTCACCAACAGCCTCGAGCAGATCGCCGCAGCGATCGCCCGATGCTCGCCCGCGTGAGCCGAAACGATCCCGGCGACAGCAAGACCGTCCAGCAACGACGTCTTGCCGAGGCCACCCCGATGACCATCGCCCGGACCGTGCTTTCACGCTGGGTCAACTCGACGCCCTCGCGGATGAGTGGAGCACAAGGCCAAGATCCGATTCCCCCCATGTGAAACGGGTGCTTCAGTACCCTTTTCGGCAAAGGGCTCGACCGGGGACGGAGCAACCACATGCCGCAGCTGCTGGTGGATGTCGTTCGGCCGCCTGGTCGGATCATTCATGAACGCCTTCGCGGAATCCCCAAGGCCGGCGAGCGCGGCCTCGACGGGACGACCGGCGTCCTACCCTCTCGAGCTCCCGAGGAGTAGTCGATGGCTGACGACACGAGCTCGACCGCCTCGACGAGCGAGGCCGCGACCGTCGTCGACGACGCGCTCCACGCAGCCGAAGGCACGAGGACCGCCTCGCGGTGGCTGGCCTTGGCGCTTGGTGCCATCCCGTCCCTGGCGGTCCTCGGCGCGATCCTCCGCAGTCCTGGAGACGCCGGCTTCAACGGGTGGCTGCTGGGCATCGGGGTGATCCTCGCGGCGACCGGCGCCCTGATCGGGGTGCTCGGGTTCGCGCGAGTCGTCGCGCCGGTGGGCCTGGAGGAGAGCAAGGTGCGAGAGAAGGTCCAGCTCTCCCGCCTGCCGGCCGTGACCATTCCCGACTGGATCCAGCTCGACAACGAGCTGGAGGGCGCGCGTAAGAGCCTGATCGACGCCGAGGAGCGTTTCGACACCCAGTCTGAAGCAGCGACTGAGCTGAAGGTAGAGGCGCAGGGCCTGGCTGCGATCGCCGAGGAGTCCGAGGCGCTGGCGCAGGCGTCGCCGAACGACGAGGCACAGGAACGTAACGCGGCCGAGGCGCGCCTGACAGCCTCGCTCAAAGAGCGCGAGGCCGTGGCGGCGGAGGCGCGGGCGACCGCCAGCGCGGGACGCGTCGACATCTGGAGGCAGCAGGTGACTCGTCGGCTCGCGGTTCGCGAGCAGGCCTACCTGCTGGCCGCCTCGGACGAGGTGCGCAGACGATACCTGGCGGCGCAATGGGCTGCTGGGTTCGCCGTCGTGTTCATCGCCTCCGGGGTCATCTGCCTCGCCCTCGCGCCTAACCCGAAACCCCCGGACAGTGCGAACGTCAGTCTGGTCACGCTCACTCTCAACAGTGCGGGCAAGTCTGCCCTGGGGTGCAAGGCGAGCAGCGTCCAGGCTCTTCGGACGGGCGGCACCGCCGACGCCCCCACCGTGATCACGCTGCCGCAGCAAGGATGTCCGTCGAAAAGCCTGACCTTCACCACCGCCACACCGGTCGGCTACGGCACCGTCTCGACGCCGAAGTGACTCTCGCGAGGTCTGTCGCAGGACCACGCACACGGCGTACGAGCTGGCACGGCGTCGCGGTCGGTCGGCCTCGCCGCCGAATCTGAGCGAAGCACTCCGCGCTGCATGCCACTCTGTAGACGTCGAAGACACAACCACCTTGTGGCCGCGTAACCGTTCGACTTTGGACGGGTAGCAGCGAGCAAGGACGCGACACGGGGCCTACACGCGGCTGAGCCCGGCACCCGGGTATGGAAGCGCAGTCCCGGCCCCAGCGGAATACGACCTGCCCGTATGCCGCTGGGCCGGCTCCCGCTCTCGGCTCACCCTTCGCCGCGGAACGTGAGCAGGTAGTCGCCGGTGAGGTCGTGCGGGAGCGTGTCCCAGCAGATGACGGTCTCGCTGAGCAAGGGCAGCACCCGGCTCACGGTTCTCGCAACGTCCCACGCGAGGGTCGTCGTGTGGCCGGCGTGGCGGATGTTGGCGACGTTGAGGACGAGGTAACCGCCCGGCCGGAGGAGGTCGCGGACGTCCCGGACGATCGCAGCCAGGTCCCGAAGGTAGGTGCCGTAGTCCCCACCGATCCGGGTGTAGGCGCTCAGCGGGTCGTGCGGGTGGTCGTTGGCGGTGAGGTAGGGCGGCGACGTGAGGCAGAGGTCGACCGGCTCGGTGACGAGCCGGTGCAGGCCGCGCACATCGCCCTCGATGATGGTCGCTTCGGGGACCCGCGACCGCACGAGCTCGACCCGCTCGGGCAGCAGTTCTACGCCGACCGCCGTGCGGCCGAGGCGGTGAGCGACTGCCAGGGTTGTGCCGAACCCGGCGAACGGGTCGAGGACACGGTCACCCGGCCCCGAGAGGCGGGTGATGACCTCCGACGCGAGGCGTTCGGTGAAGTGGACGTCCTCGTCTGCCCCGGCGACCCGCTCGGCCGCGAGCTCCGCTGCGGTAGCAGTGAGATACGGCGGCAGACCGTTCGGCCCGCGGCCAGTGGCCGCCGACGTGCCGTCATTCATGGGCCTATCTTGGCCTGCGCGTCAGCCGGTGACGACCTCGGCCCCCGGCCTGCTGCCACGCGTCCATGCCGGCCCCCGGGGGATCTTCACCCGAGCTGGGGCTCGGGCCTGGGCCGGACGCGTCGACGACGAGCTGCGCCGCACCACCGCTGGGCGCGCTGGTGACGAGCGGTCGACGGGCCAGCGCCCTCTGGCCGCACGGGGGCACGTTTCTTGCGACTAGGCGGAAACGACAACGACCTTGCCGAGTGCCCGACCCTCACCGACATGAGCAAGCGCGGCGGGAACCTCGTCGAGCCTGAAGGTGCGGTCGATGTGGATCCTGACCTCACCTCTGACGCACAGCTCGGCGATCGGGTCGAAATGAGCCGGACCCTCCTTGACCACGAGCACGCCCAGAGAGCGACCGGTGACTCGGCCGACCGCCCAGCCGAGCGTGACCACGCGCAGCAGGGCGCGCACCGACCCGCCCACGCATCGATACGTGCCACCGGGTGCCAACGCGCGCCGGTAGGCCAGGACCGACCTGTGCGCGACAAGGTCAAGGATCAGATCGTAGGGCTGGCTCGTCCGGGTGAAGTCGTCCCGCCGGTAGTCGATCACCTCGTCCGCCCCCACCGACCGCATGAAGGCCTGCTTGGCGGCATTGTCGACACCGGTCACGTGCGCGCCGAGCCGCTTGGCCAGTTGGATCGCGAAGGTTCCTGACCCCCCGCCCGCGCCGTTGATAAGGACCCGGCTGCCCGCGACCGCTCTTTGCGTGCCCTGCAGAGCTATCGCCCCCGCCTGCGGCAGCGTCGCCGCCTCCGCGAACGTCAGCTGGGCCGGCTTGTGAGTCATAGCCGATTCTGAGGCCAGCGCAAACTCCGCAAATCCACCCATCATCGCGAGATTGTCGCCGTACACCTCGTCGCCGGGCCGAAAGCGGGCGACCCGGTCACCGACTTCGTCGACCACGCCGGCAATGTCAGATCCGAGGATGCGACGCGTCGGGTGACGCCAACCGCCGAGGCGAGCGTACGCGGGCGATCCGCGCAGCCCCTCCCAGTCGCTGAGATTGACAGAAGTGGCTGCGATCTTCACCCTCACCTGCCCCGGGGCGGGCCGCGGCAAAGGAACGTCCTCGACACGCACGGCATCGGGCCCCCCGTACCGGTCATAGACGGCCGCCCTCACGCCGATCCCCACCCCGCGGCGCACCACCTCATGGCCGCACCATAAACACGTAACGGCACCAAGGCCCACCCAAACGACGCGGGAAGGTGCGTCACTTCCCCGCCTCACGGGCAGGCCACTGTCTCACGGTGTTGCACCTGGAGCACGCTGGCTTCATCGCTGCAGCGCCTCCGTGCTGATGGTGCGATTGGGGTTCTCAGTTGCCCACGCCTCTGAGTGCTCATCGCAGAAGAAGAGCGCTGACGTGACGAGCTCGCCGCTCCCAGCGTCCCTTCCGGCACGGATCACGTGTCGATGGGTCGCCTCCCGGTGGCAAAGGATTGTCGTGTTGTCGTGGTTCCAGGCAACGTAGTCACAGGAGGGAACGAAGGTCGGGTCGAGCTGCATCGCCTCGTCGGCGGAGCCGATCCATCCCTTGGTCCTTCGCCGTGCTGGCCACAGTGCCACGACTACTCCTGGTAGTGATCCACGGTTCTACTCGCACACGGTACGAGTGGACAGTCTCCGCTGAGGGTCTTTCGCGGAGCGTCATATCGCCTGGCGGCGCACCCAAGGGCGCACGTGGTGCACTTCGTCCAGAAGAATCTGGACACTCTGGCACGCCTTCCCTCGGCGTTCTTCTCGGTGAGCCTTGCCGCCTACGGCCACCGGCGGGAGGGCGAGGGGTACATCGACCAGTTCGAAGAAGAGACCGGCTGGCACGCCGACAAGGTCGCGTTTTTCGGCGGCGCTCAGAAGCTCTGCGGGCCGATCCGCTCGATCGCCACGAAGAGCGCCAGGGCGAGCAGCACGAGGTTGACGATGACGTTCGGGTACTCGTGACGTCGTCCATGCGTGATGACCGCGCCGACCATGACGATCGCGAAACCAATCGCCGCCGCCGGCACTAGCCAGGTGGCGACGCCGAACACGCCTGGGACGATGAGGCCGATGGCCCCGAGCACCTCCGCGACGCCGATGCCCTTGACGAGTCCTGCCGGGAGGTCACCCGCCCAGCCTTGCCCGGCCCGGACCAGTTCGGACTGCGCCCTGGTCAGCTTCATAACTCCCGCGGCAAGGAAGACCGCGGCCAGCAGCACGGTGACGATCCAGACGACGACGTTCACGCCGCGGCCTCCTGGTTTGCGCGCAGGGGCTTGAGCGCGCCGGCCCACGCCTCGAGCTGGTCGAACATCACACCGGCGTATTGTTTGTGCAGGTCGGCGGGCGTGAAGACCGAGAAGTTCTCGAAGTCGGTGAAGAACGAGAACGCCATCGCCTGCCGGACATGCGCGATCTGGACCTCGCTGAGCACACTGCGCAGGTGCTCGACCGCGCGGGCGGCACCGACGGCGCCATACCCGACCAGCGCGGCTGCCTTGTTGTGCCACTCGGCCTGCAGGTAGTCGATGGCGTTCTTCAGGACCCCGCTGGTGGAGTGGTTGTACTCCGGGGTGACGAACACGAACCCGTCGAACTGGGCGACGGTCGCCGCCCACTGCTTGGTGTGTTCGTGCTGGTAGCGGCCCGTCGCCGCGGGCAGTGGCTCGTCCAGGTGCGGCAGCGGGTAGTCCAGCAGGTCGACCAGCTCGTAGGTCGCGCCGGAACGGCCCTGGGCCTGCTCGATCACCCAGTCGGCCACCGCCTTGCCGTTGCGACCGGGGCGGGTGCTGCCGAGGATGACGGCGATCTTCAGATCCCTCACGGGGCTTCTCCTTCAGATTTGACTTGAATGTTCATGTAACAGCCATGGTCCATCAGAACACATGAATGTTCAAGTCATGGGCGACGGGGCCCTACACTGGGCGCATGGGTGGAAGCCAGAGGCCGTCGACGCGCAAAGCGCGCTGGCTGACCTCCGACGAGCTGGAAACCTGGCAGGCGTTGAACCTGCTGCTTGCCAGGCTGCCGGCGGCCCTGAGCAGTCAGCTGCAGTGCGACTCGGACCTGGGCTTCGTCGAGTACTACGTCCTGGCCGGCCTGTCCGACCAGCCGGACCGCACCATCCGGATGAGCCGGCTCGCGGTCCTGGCCAACTCCGAGCTCTCTCGGCTCTCTCACCTGATGGCCCGCCTCGAGAAACGCGGCCTGGTGCGCCGCGAGCCCGATCCGAGCGACGGCCGGTTCACCAACGCGATCCTCACCGACGCCGGCTACGACTACCTCGTCCAGGCGGCGCCGGGGCACGTCGAACGCGTACGCGGCCTCGTCTTCGATGCCCTCGACACGGGCGCGCAGCACGCCCTACGCGACGCAGCCCGCCAGATCCTGGGCCGACTCGATGACGAGACGTGCTGAGCACGGGCTCGTTTCTCGACCACACATTGCGGCCAGCGCAGGACCTCGCGTCTCCCCAGCTCGACTGACCCGTGTCGACCCAAACTGGCACATCACCGTCATGCTCGCCAACACCGCCAAGGCCCACGTGGCGAACTGGTCGCCCACTGGTCATAGGCAGCGCCACCCTTCTGGAGGTGCCACCGGGAACAACAGGCCAGATTCCAGGGTTGAGTGAGGACAACTCAACTTGTGACAAGGACTCTGATGACCTCGAAACAACTTCCGGTGCTGTTCCTCGACGACGTAGTGCTGTTGCCGGGGATGGTCGTGCCGATCGAGCTCACCGACGGAGCACGCGCGGCGGTCGACGCGGCACAGTCTGCCGCCAACGGCGGCACCCCCGAACTCCTCGTAGCACCCCGCCTCGACGGCGCCTACCCTTCATACGGCGTGGTCGCGCAGGTCGAGAAGGTCGGCACGTTCCGCGGCGGCGCACCAGCCGCGGTGTTACGAACCGGCTCACGTGCGCTCATCCGCGTCGGCGTGACCGGCCCCGGCGCCGCCCTGTGGGTCGAGGCCGAACCGGTCGACCCGACACCTGTGACCGACGAGCTGCGCGCTCTGGCGGGCGACTACAAGAAGCTCGTCGTCGAGCTGCTGCAGAAGCGCGAGGCCTGGCAGATCATCGACTCGATCAACGCCATCACCGACCCAGACCTGCTCGCCGACACTGCCGGCTGGGCTCCGTACCTGTCGACCGAGCGCAAGCACCAGCTGCTCGAGACGCCCGACGTGGCAGCGCGGCTCCCGTTGCTCATCGAGTGGACGAAGACCTACCTGGCCGAGTCCGAGGTTAACGACCAGATCGAGTCCGACGTCAGGGAGTCACTGGAGAAGAACCAGCGCGAGTTTCTGCTCCGTCAGCAGCTCGCCGCAATCCGCAAGGAGCTCGGTGAGGGCGAGCCGGACGGCTCGGATGACTATCGGGCGCGGGTGGAGGCCGCCGACCTGCCGGAGGCTGTCCGTGAGGCGGCGCTGCGCGAGGTCGACAAGCTGGAACGCTCCAGCGACCAGAACCCCGAGGCGGGCTGGATCCGCACCTGGCTCGACACGGTCCTGGACCTGCCGTGGAGCGTGACGACCGAGGATATTGCCGACATCAAGGCCGCCCGTGGGGTGCTCGACGAAGACCACCACGGCCTGAACGAGGTCAAGGAGCGGATCGTGGAGTACCTCGCGGTCCGGGCCCGGCGCGCCGAGCGTGGCCTGTCGGTCGTCGGCGGCCGTGGCTCTGGCGCCGTCATTCTGCTGGCCGGCCCTCCAGGCGTCGGGAAGACATCGTTGGGTGAGTCGGTAGCCCGAGCCCTGGGCCGTAGGTTCGTCCGGGTCGCCTTGGGTGGCGTTCGTGACGAAGCCGAGATCCGCGGCCACCGCCGCACCTATGTCGGTGCGCTCCCGGGCCGAATCGTGCGGGCCATCAAGGAGGCCGGGTCGATGAACCCGGTCGTGCTGCTCGACGAGGTCGACAAGGTGGGCTCGGACTACCGGGGCGACCCGGCCGCGGCGCTGCTCGAGGTGCTCGACCCGGCGCAGAACCACACGTTCCGCGACCACTACCTCGAGCTCGACCTCGACTTGTCCGACGTGCTGTTCATCGCGACCGCGAACGTGCTCGAGACCATCCCACCGGCTCTGCTGGACCGGATGGAGCTGGTGACCATCGACGGGTACACCGAGGAGGACAAGGTCGCCATTGCGCGTGACTTCCTGGTGCCCCGCCAGCTCGAGCGCGCCGCGCTGACCCCGGACGAGGTCACCATCACCGACGACGCGCTGCGGGAGATTGCCGCGAACCACACCCGCGAAGCCGGCGTGAGGCAGATGGAGCGGCTGCTGGCCAAGGCGTTCCGGAAGGCATCACTGAGGAACACCCCAGTGGCCATCGACCTGGACGACCTCAAAGACCTCATCGGCCGCCCCAGGTTCACCCCCGAGTCGCGGGAACGCACGTCGGTTCCCGGTGTCGCGTCCGGGCTGGCGGTCACGGGAATGGGCGGAGATGTTCTCTTCGTCGAGGCCACCTCGGTCCCCGGCGACAGGCAGAACCTCACCCTCACTGGCCAGCTCGGGGACGTGATGAAGGAGTCCGCGCAGATCGCGCTCTCGTGGGTCCGCGCCCACGCCGACGAGCTCGGCATCGACCCGGCGCAGCTGGACCGACCGGTACACGTGCACTTCCCGGCCGGCGCAGTCCCCAAGGACGGGCCATCAGCGGGCGTGACGATGACGACCGCCCTGGTCTCGCTCCTGACCGGCCGACTGGTGCGGGCCGAGGTCGGCATGACCGGTGAGATTTCCCTGACGGGACGAGTCCTGCCCATCGGCGGCGTGAAGCAGAAGCTGCTCGCCGCGCAACGTGCTGGCTTGACCGAGGTGTTCCTGCCCAAGCGCAACGAGCCCGACCTCGACGACGTCCCGAAGGAGGTCCTGGAGGCGGTGACCGTGAGCCTGGTCTCCGACGTCAAGGAGATCCTCGCCGCCGCCCTCGAGCCCGCGGGCTCGAACAGCACAACCACGACCAGTCCGGCCGCAACCGCGGCTTGACCGGACGCGCAACGCAGCACGAAGTGCGATCTGGGACACGGTCGACCGCTCCAGCAAGACAGATGAGTGGCCGTCACGAAGGTGGCGGCCACTCTCCGGTCAGGCCCTGGAGTGGATGGTGACCGCGTACCCGTCGAGATCGCGGAACGAGAACTGGGTGCCGAAGGGCCCTTCGAACAGGTCCTGGGAAATGGCCACGTCCTGCTCGATCAACCGCTGGTGCAGACCGACCACGTCGTCGGTGCGGAACCACACGCCGACGCCTGCCCCGAGCTGGCCGACGGCGTCGAGGTCGACACCCGGGAAGGGTTTGCGCACTGCGAACGACACACCGTCTGCGGAGAACACCGCCACCTCCGGATTCGGCGCTGGCAGCCGGTTGAGCCCAACCGTGTTCTCGTAGAACGCCGCTGCGGCGGCAAGGTCGCGGACCTGGAAGGACACGAAATCGGGGCCGGTCGTTGTGCTGTTCATGGGGATCGCCTCCATGTCTGTAGTAGGGCAGTGTCAATAGTCTGACACTGACCGGATCCATATGTCAAACTGTTGACATGAGCGAACAGGTGCGTCGCACGGTGCCGGAGGAGTTGGGCGTGTTGGTCAAGGAGACGCAGGCGGTGTTACATCAACGGATGGATGAGGCCCTGCGGCCGCTGGGGCTCAACGTTCCGCAGTACGCGTGTCTACAGAACCTGCGAGACGATCCGGGCATCACCAGCTCCGATCTGGCCCGCCGCACCTTCGTGTCGCGCCAGTCCATGAACGTCCTTCTTCAGGGACTCGAGAAGCGCGGCCTGGTGGAGCGGTCAGACAAGCCCGGTCCTCGCCGTGAACGTGCGACCGTCCCAACCGCCCGTGCGCTCGGCGTGCTCTCCCAGGCGCACGCGGAGATTGCCGGGATCGCCCAGCGCATGACCGCAGGGCTGAGCCCAGCTCAGCGAGCCGACCTTCAGTCGATGCTCACCTCCTGTCGCGACTCCCTCCTGAGTCATGAACGATGAAGCGACGACGATGCCTTCAGGCGCATCTCAGGCACACGACGGCGTTCGCGCCGACTGCTCGTCGGACTGGACCTATTACGGGCCCCTTTCGGCCGCGTAACTGTCCGCCTTTGGACGATAACTAGCGGGCACGGACTCAACACGGGGAGCACGCGGACACCGGCATACGGCCACCCTGATCACGGTGTGGTTTACCCCGCACCCACTGAGCCTGCTCCGATCAGCCGTGCTGCCAGTGCCGGAGCTTATCGGGATTCAGCACGATCCAGACGTGGACAATCTTTGTCGCCACGACGCCGAGCGTCACCATCGCGACGAGCTGGCCCAACCTGCGCACTGCAACGCCGGTCCGGCCGTTCACCGCCTCGAGGGTGAGAGTCGCGCCGGCATGTTGGCTCAGCAGGTCCACCACGAACCGTGCGCACTCGTCTGCGCCGCGCAGCGGCTGCACGGCGGTGTCGGCCGAGCGGCCGGTGTCGGTGACGACGCTCGCGTCTGCCGCCAGCAGGTCGCGAAGCGCCGAAACGCTGCCGGCCTCGCACGCCGCGGCGAAGGTGAGGACGACCAGATCCTCATCGCGTATGCCGCCCGCCGAGTCGGCCGCTCCACCATGCACGTCTGCTCCCTGTGGCTGAACGGTCAGGCGGTCATCGCGGTGATCTTGACCGGGTTCATCATCCATAGCACCTGTTCGATTCCGTCTGTCGAGACGGTGACCGTGAGCGCCGCGAAGACGTCGCCGTCGTGGTGCAGCACCGCGACCGGCTGACCGTTCGCCGTGCCCCAGCGCACCTCGACGCCCACCCAGAACCGCGGGGCGAAGGCCCGGTGGAACTTCGCCACCCGCAGCGCGCCGACGACGGGGAACCGTGAGGCGCGCACGGCGCCACCACCGTCGGAGTAGCTGATGGCGTCCTTGGCCAGCAGCCGCTCCAACGCTGCGAGGTCACCAGAGCGGGCTGCGGCGACGAACGCCTCGAGCAGCTCCCGCTGCTGGGTCGGACTGATCTCTCGGCGCTGTTCGGCAGCCAGCCGCCTGCGTGCCCTGCTGACGAGCTGGCGGACCGCAGGCTCCGTGGTCTGCAGGATGCCGGCAAGCTCGTTGTACGGGTAGTCGAACGCCTCGCGCAGGATGTATGCCGCACGCTCAGTAGGCGTGAGCTTCTCCATGAGCAGCAGGACGGCAAAGCTCAGCGCCTGGCCACGCTCGGCGCCCAGGTATGGGTCGGCACTGGTATCGACCGGCTCGGGCAACCATGGACCGATGTACGTCTCGCGCCGCGCCCGCGCCGTCTTGAGCTCGTTGATCGCCAACCGGGTCACCGCCGTCGACAGGTAGGCCACGGGGCTGACCACGGAGCCGCGATCCGCCGCCTGCCACCGGATCCACACGTCCTGCACGAGGTCCTCGGCCTCGCTGTGACTGCCCAGCATGCGGTACGCGATCCCTATCAGCCGGCGGCGGACCGCATCGAACGTCGCGGCAGCCTCGTCCAGGTCGTCAGACACCTTTGTCGAGGCCGGTCGCTGCGATGTCCGACTCCAACGACTCGATCGCCCCGATCAGGTTTCTCAAACCGACGACCTCACGTTCCACGTCGGTCGGGTCGATCTGCCACTCGGCGGACGGCAGGGCCGCATACACGGCCTGCTCGGTCGGACCGGCGAGCTCGAGGCGCGTCTCGACCTCCACCTCGAGGCTGTGCAGGAACTCGTAATCGCTCATGTCTCGCAGTCACTTTCCGATGGTGGCTCGTGCCGCCCAGTCGTCATAACGGACCTCACCGAGGATGGCGTCGCCGATCGGGACCAGGGACCGTTCGGACAGTTCCGAGCCGAAGTACCTGGCGTGTGGGTCGGTCACCACGTCGCGCGGATCGTAGCGAGCGGCAAGAGCCTTGCGGAAGAACTCGTCCATCTGGAACTGCTCCGGCCCGGCGATGTCGATGCGCCCGTTGAGCGGCTCCCCGACGGCGACGCGGCCCAGGTTCGTGGCCACGTCCTCACCGGCGATCGGCTGCCACGCCGTGGGTGCGATGTGCACGGTTGTGCCTACGGTGGCATCGTCTGCGATCGCTGGCACGAACTCGTAGAACTGCGTCGCGTGCACCATCGAGAACGGGACGCTCGACTGGCGAATCAGCTCCTCCTGGGCGATCTTGGCCGCGAAGTAGTGGTTCTCCGGCATCCTCTCGGTCCCCACGATCGACAGCCCCACGTGGTGTCGCACACCGGCAATCGCCTCGGCAGCAAGCAGGTTCCCGGTCGAGGTTCGGAAGAAGTCCATCACCGCCTTGGCTTCGAACGACGGCGAGTTCGCCACGTCGACCACAACCTCGGTCCCTTCGAGCACCTCAGCGAGCCCCTCCCCCGTCAACGTGTTGACGCCGGTGTTCGGGGCCGCCGCCACCGCCTCGTGTCCGTGCCCACTGAGCTCCGCCACCAGCTTCGACCCGATCAGGCCCGTACCGCCGATCACCACGATCCTCATCGCATACCTCTCTGTCTTCCGGCGGCACCCATGGCCGCCCGTCAACAGGTATGACAAGGCAGCCCCCGCACTTGTGACGGTGGGACCCAAGGCCGAGAGTCCGGGCTGCCGATGCGGCTCGCCCAAAGCTGTGCGCAACCCCACGCCGGGATTTGCACCTATTGATGCTCGCGGGTCAGCAAGCCGGTAACCCATGCCGTCAGTGGCAGAAGCAGACCCCAGCCAATCGCGAGACTGCCTCCGAGTTGGCCGATGCTGCCGAGATGAGCGGGGTAGGCCCGGGCCACGACGCCGAACCATGATGCGGAGAGGGCCGCCGGGATGAAGGCAACGGCCCAGCCCGGGCTCCGAGCCACCAAGGCCCACGAGGCGGCCGCTGCGGAGGCGGCGATGGCGAGGCCAAAACCCGCTTGCATCGGTAGGTGCATCAGTCCATTCGTGTTGTCATCCGACGCGCCATCGCGTGCCGCGACCACCATCTCCCAGCCGTACCAGAGTGCCCCGCCGAAAGCCGCCAGCACGAGGAGGTCCAGCGGCCAGCAGGCAACACGCCCCAGCCCGCGAAGATCCGCGAGCTGCGGCCGCCCGATGCCTGTGACGGCTGCCGAGCCTGCCACGAGGCAGCCCGCCACGACCTGACCTGGCGCGAGCCCAACGAGCCCAGCGAAAAGAATCGCCAATGCCACGGCGGCCACCTGAGGGCCATTCCATTTCTGCGGCCGAACTGCCCATGCCAGCAAAGGCAGTGGCACCAGGAATGTGAACAGCAGTCCCCATCCCGTTTCCAGGAGGTAATGCTCGAAGAACTCGAGGTTCTGGACCATGACGACCGTCAGGTCGATGATGCCGAAGAAGAATGTTGCCCAAAACAGCGCAAAAAGGGCTGCAACGAGCCGCCTGCCCAGCCGTCCGCCGCGCCGGTCAACGATGGCGTTCATGCCCACGGCACAAGCATGACGTTGACCTCGGGTTCCGTCACCAGATGCGTCATCCGCACCCTTGCCGAAACGGCAGGAGGTAATGGGACCTTCGCCCCTTCACCGCGAAAGGTCAGCGCGTCAGTCTCATTGGAGGGTGGCGAGGTGCCGTGTGTGCGAAGAGGCGCACGCATCTCAAACCTGAGAACGCCGAAGGGAGACCACAGTGTCCAGAGTCCTCATCCCCTACGGAACAACCGAAGGCCAGACGGCCCGGATCGCCGAGGTGATCGCCCAGATCCTGCGCGAGCGGGGCCACGAGGCCGATCGCCTCGACGTGAAGAGCCTGGCCGACACGATCCCGGACGGCTACGACGGCGTCGTCGTCGGCGCCTCGATTCACATGGGCAAGCACGACCGACACGTGGTGCACTTCGTCCAGAAGAATCTGGACACTCTGGCACGCCTTCCCTCGGCGTTCTTCTCGGTGAGCCTTGCCGCCTACGGCGACCGGCGGGAGGCGGAGGGGTACGTCGACCAGTTCGAAGAAGAGACCGGCTGGCACGCCGACAAGGTGGCGTTCTTCGGCGGCGCCTTGCTCTACACGCAGTACGGATACCTCAAGCGGCACATGATGAAGAAGATCGCCCGGGACAAGCCGGGCAACCTCGGGCTCGACCTCTCCCGGGACTACGTCTACACCGAATGGGACGCCGTCAAACGGTTCGCCGAACACTTCGCTGACCAGTTCGACCAACCAGCGTCGAACTGAAGGCATTGGCCCGGCCATGTCGACAGCACTCACGCGGCCCCTCCCAGCGTGGAGTCCGGGACGACCACGACCTGACGCCATCCTGCCAAGATCGCATCACGCCCGTGCCACGCGAAGACCTGCCCATGGCCGCTGACCTCACCGATGAGGTAGTCAAGCCATGACCGGCAACCGGCGACGAGCCCCGCTACTGACCCTCGCGGCGGCGTCAGCAGCAGCGGCATACGTGCTGTGGCTCAGGCCCCGACTCCGGACCTGGGGCGCGACCCCGGATGAGCTCGCCAGCGACTACCCCGGGGATGAGCTCATCCCAGATCCCGACGATTGGGCCACGATGGCCACGACCCTTCCGGCATCCCCCGAGAGCGTCTGGCGGTGGCTGGCCCAGATGGGTGGCGACCGCGGCGGTTGGTACGGCCGCGACTGGTTGGACAACAACGGAAAGCCCAGCGCGGAGCAGATCGTGCCTGGATGGCAAGACCTCGAGGTCGGCCAGCGGTTGTCCCGCGTCGCGGCCCCGGGCCAGGAACCAGGGTCCTTCACCGCGGTGAGGCTGGAACCGAACCGGACACTGGTGATGAGGTCGAGCTACGGGTTGTCCACCGGGCGTGACTTCGATCCGCGCTCCGGTCCGGCGCCCGGGGTCTGGGTCGATGGGGTGTGGGGTTCCATCTGCGTCCCGCCGACGGAGGAACACGCCTGATCGCTCGGTCGCGCAACGTGGGCGGCCCACCGTGGATCACTCGTCCGTTTGCCTTTCTCCTCGGCGAACCCATGCATTTCGCCATGCAGACCCGCCAGTTTCGCAACCTCAGACGTCGTGTCGCCGCAAACCAATGAGCATCCCGTTCGGACCCGTCGTCATCGTGGGACGTCCGCCTCTGGTGCCGAGTCGCATCTCTCTTGATGATCCGCTTATGGCGACACGGCATGTCCGCGACGCGCTCCTGGACATGGTGCAACGGGTGGGCGGAGTACAGGTCCAGGTCGGGGCAGACACCTTCGCGGTGACCTCGCGAGAAGCGACCGGCGAGGAGCTCGACCGCTACTGGCCGCGCTTGACGAAACTGTGGCCCGCATACGAAACCTTCCACAACGACGGCGGTAGACGCTCGCGTGTGTTGGAACCGGGCATCGCCGGCGTCGAGCGTGGTGGGGGTGATCGACACGGTGATGCGCACTCCCTGCCGGGAGCGTGCGCCGCCCTCGGTCGGGTTTGTCGTCAGTAGCCCAGGCCGTGGCCGAACGGGAACAGCTCGCCGGAGCCGTCCGCGCGGGGGATCGAGACCGGCAGCCGGCCGGCCGGATTCACCTCGCCGAAGAGCACACGCACCAGCGACTCGATCTGGTCGGCGGTGTAGCCGAACGTGTCGAGCACGGTCGGCGCCTCGGGGAACGACGCAACGTCGTACGGATTGCGCATGGCCGCGACCACCACCGGCTTCCCGGTCGCCAGCAGCGCTCGCACCAGTCGGGTCTGCGCCGCCGCGGCCGCGGTCGGCTGCCCCGTGGTCGCGTCGATGGCGTACGCGTTGTTGGTCGACACGACGACGAGGTCCGAGTTCTGCGCGGCCGCGACCGCGTTGGAGATGGCCGTTGCCGACGGCGTTGTGCCGGACTCGCGGACCTGGGTCGTCGCTCCGCGTGCGGTGAGCGCCGTCGCCATCGTCTGGGTCGTGCCGACGCCCCAGCCGGCGACCAGCACGCGGCGCGGGCCGGCAGTCAGGGGCAGCAGGCCGGAGTCATTCTTGACCAGAGTCGTGGTGCGGTCGGTGATCGCCTGCGCGTCGGCCAGGTGCGCGGGGGCGCCCATGATCTGCGGCGCCACCGCAGGGTCGACGAACGGGTCGCCGAAGATGCCGCGCTGGAACTTGTGCAGCAGGATCCGGTAGACCGACTCGTCGAGCCGCCGCTGGCTGATCTCGCCGCTGCGGACCGCGTCGAGCACGGCGGCGTGCGCCACGTCCATCTGCGGCGGGACGAGCAGCTGGTCTGCTCCGGCGAGGATCGCCTGGACCGGTGCCACGTTCGGCGGGTACGTCGCCGTAGCACCCGCCATGTCGAGTGCGTCGGTGACGATCAGACCGTCGAAGCCGAGCTCGTCGCGAAGCACGCCAGTGAGGATCTTGTGGCTCATGGTCGCTGGGGCTCCGGACGGGTCCACGGCGGGGAAGACGACGTGGGCGGTCATGATCGTGTCGACTCCGGCGGCGATATCGGCCCTGAACGGGGGCAGGTCGATTGCCTCGAACTGCTCCAGGGAGTGCGTGACCTGCGGAAGCCCGAAATGGCTGTCCACGCCGGTGTCGCCGTGGCCGGGGAAGTGCTTCGCGACCACTGAGATCCCACCCGAGTGGAAGCCCCCGACCTGTGCCGACGCGAGGTCGGAGACGAGGCCGGGGTCGCCGCCGATGGAGCGGATCCCGATGACGGGGTTGTTCGGGTTGATATTGACGTCGGAGACGGGCGCGTAGTCCTGCGTGACGCCGACGGCGTCCAGCTCGGTGCCGATGACCTCCGCCGAGCGCCGCGCGTCGGCGGCCGAACGTCCGGCGCCCAGCGCCATGTTGCCGGGCATCTGGGTCGCTGGGGTGCCGAAGCGAGCGACGAGCGCACCGCCCTCCTGGTCGACCGAGATCTGCAGCGGGATGTGGCCGGGCTGCGCCAGCGATGCGGTCTGCAGGCCGTTGGACAGGGTGGCCACCTGCGCCGGGTCACCGATGTTGTCGTCGTTGTTGCGCGTCGTGTAGTAGATGACCCCACCAGGCTGGTACTTCGCGATCGCCTGGGCCGGGGTGTCGACGCCGAACAGGCGCTGGTTGGTCGCCTTAGCCGTGGCGCTCACTGTGTTGGCATCGCGACCGGCCACCTCGATGACAAACAACTGGCCGACCTTCTGCTCCAGCGTCATGTGCTGCAGCAGCGAGATCACCTTGCCGCGGTACGGCGCGTCACCGGAATTTTGATGATCACCGGCCGCGGCCGCGGGTGGACCGAACGCCGCGGCCAGCACCACGGACAGCCCGATGCCCAGCCGAAGCGGGGTCCGGGCTCGGCGGGTGGTGGATGCTGACCGAGCGAACATTGGCACCTCCGGGCTCGCGTGCCCCCTCCAGCAGGGGACGAGACGACATTATGGTCGAAACCGCAAGCAAACGGTCGATTGCGTGGCAAGTCGATTTGGAGGTCCGCGGTCCGTCCTTCATGAGCGATGCGTGGGCGGGCGTCCGTGGGCCGCGGCCGAGCTGCTGCACGACCACCCCATCGCGGGACCTGGCGGAGCACTCCAGGTCAGCGAGGTGGTCTCGCCTACGTGGGCAGGGCCCGTCCTACATCGGCATGGCCTCGTAGACCCACATGTCCATAGGGCAGGACTCGAGCAGCGACACCGCGGCATCCATCGACTCGGCCTGCACGATCGAGTACCCGAGCACAGGTGGAAGGTCGGCGCCGACCTGGGCGACCGAGCCCTCCTTGGAGACGTCGTGCCCGTTGAACAGCGGATTGCCCGAGTCGACGACGTGGCCTTGCATGGATGACCACCACGCCTGTTGCGCGGCGATGAACTCGGGCGTGCGCTCCATGGCGCCGTGCGCGAGGAGAACGAACTTCTTCATGGGGACTCCTTGGTCGTGGATGACTGTCCTTGGAAGTGGGTCGCGTAGGTCTCCAGGGACTCCGAGTCATCGCCCCACCAGGGGTGGAACTCATCGACCCAGCCCTGTAGCGACCGGAGCGGCCCGCGTTGCAGAGCCAGGAAGTTGACCCGGCCGATCTTGCGACGTCGCACCAATGCGGCGGACTCGAGGACCCGGATGTGTTTGTGGACGGCCGGGAGCGACAGATCGCACATCGCGGCGAGCTCGCTGATCGACGCGGGCCTGATTGCGAGCGCGCCGACAATCCGGCGCCGGTGCTCGTTCGCCAGGGCGTCGAAGACGACGCTGAGCTCGTCCATCCCATCCCCAAACACTTAACTGTTTGGTTAACTGTAGCACGCGGGGCCCGACCATCCCGCCTGCCGTCTGAGTAGCCAAGACGAGCAGGGCGTAGAGGCGCCGCGTAACGGCAGGCCGCTCCCGCGGAACTGTGCCTTGTCGGAACAGTCCACCAAACGCGCGAGCTGCGCCGGGCCGCACGAGAGCTGCAGGACGAAGGAGCAACGATGACTGACACCAGCTACGACTTCTCGGGGCTGCGGGCGATGTACGTGAACTGCACGTTGAAGAGGTCACCGGCGCTGAGTCACACGCAGGGGCTGGTCGACGTCAGCGCCGCGATCATGGCCAAGCACGGCGTCGAGGTCGAGGTGCTGCGGGCTGTCGACCACGACATCGCCACCGGGGTCTACCTCGACATGACCGAGCACGGCTGGGACACGGACGAGTGGCCGGAGATCTACCGCCGGGTCATGGCCAGTGACATCCTCGTCATCGCCGGCCCGATCTGGCTCGGCGACAACTCCAGCATGACCAAACGGATCATCGAGCGGTTGTACGCGGGGTCCGGGGACATGAACGAGAAGGGGCAGTACACGTACTACGGCCGCGTCGGCGGGTGTCTCATCACCGGCAACGAGGACGGCATCAAGCACTGCGCGATGAACATCCTGTACTCGCTGCAGCACATCGGCTACACGATCCCGCCGCAGGCGGATGCCGGCTGGATCGGTGAGGCGGGACCTGGCCCGTCCTACCTCGACCCGGGCAGCGGTGGTCCGGCGAACGACTTCACCAACCGCAACACGACCTTCATGACCTGGAACCTGATGCACATGGCAACGCTGCTGAGGCAGGCCGGCGGCATACCGGCATACGGCAACCTACGGACGGAGTGGGAGGCCGGCATGCACTACGACTTCGAGAACCCGGAGTACCGCTGACGCCATCGTTTGTCACCCATGCTGGTGACGGCACCGATCGCGGCGTCACGACGATGGCCGCTCCGTGGCCCGGTTCGGTACGTTCGGCCCATGGCCGGGACCACGGCGCACGTCGGGTCGCCCGACGACGTCAGTCTCGTGGCCTGCCTGAAGGCGGGCGACGAGCAGGCGTTCGCCACGCTGGTCGACGGGTGGTCGGGGTGGATGCTGCGCCTCGCGCGCGAGTACGTGGCCACCGATGGTGTGGCCGAGGACGTGGTCCAGGAGACGTGGCTTGCCGTGCTGCACGGGCTGGACAGGTTCCGCGGGGACGCGTCGCTGCGCACCTGGGTGTACCGGATCCTGGTCAACCAGGCCAAGCGCCGCGGTGTGCGGGAGCACCGCACGATCCCGTTCGCCAGCCTCGCCGCGGAGGACGGGGCGCCGACGGTCGACGCCTCACGGTTCCAGGGGCCGCACGACCCGGCCCCGGGTGGGTGGCGGCAGTTCCCTCACGAGTGGCCCGAGCAGGTGGCGCTGACCCGGGAGGTCCATGACGTCGTGGGGGTCGCACTGGGCGGCCTGCCTGACCGGCAGCGCGCCGTGGTGGTCCTGCGGGACCTGCAGGGACACACCTCCGACGAGGTATGCCGCATGTTGGGAATCACCGCAAGCAACCAGCGCGTCCTGCTGCACCGGGGCCGGGCCGTGGTCCGCGCGCACCTGGAGCGCTACTTCGCCGGCGTGGAGGCGCCCTCCGGGGAGGTGGCCCGATGACCTGTCAGGAGTTCGTGGAGCTGGTGACGGCCTACCTCGAGGACGCGATGCCCTCCGCGCTGCGGGCGGCGTTCGAGGAGCACCTGCGGCTGTGCCCCTGGTGCGACCAGTACCTGGCCCAGTTCCGGCTGACGATCAAGCTGCTTGGTTCGCTGCCAGAGGAGGCCCTGTCCGCACCGGGACGGCAGCGGCTGTTGGACGCCTTCGCCGACTGGCGCGACAACCCCGGTCCCGCGGTGCCGTAACGCCAGCCACCACTGCGTGCACCGACTCCTGAGCACGCGTCTGGAAGGAAGCACCATGCCCGCCATCGGATTCGAGAACCTCCTCATCGTCGTGGTGGTTGCGCTCGCCGCGCCGCTGCTGGTGAGCGTGATTCCCCGGGTGCGGCTTCCGGCTGTCGTCATGGAGATCGTCGCCGGGGTCGTGCTGGGGCCTGCGGTCCTGGGCGTTGCCGAGGCGGACCTTGCGGTGCAAGTGATGGCCGTGATCGGCCTGGCCTTCCTGCTGTTCATGGTCGGCCTCGAGCTCGACGTGCGCGTGCTGCGCGGCACGGTGCTGCGCCTCGCGGCGCTGGGCTACCTGCTCAGCCTGGCGCTGGGCGGCGGCGTTGGCCTCGCGGTGACCGCGGCCGGCTGGGTGCAAGGGCCGCTGCTGATCGCCATCGCACTCTCGGCCACCTCCCTCGGCCTCGTCGTCCCGTGCTCAAGGATGCCGGCCGGCTCGACTCGACTCTCGGTCGGCTCACGATCGCGGCGGCGACACTGGCGGATGTCGCGGCGATCCTGCTGCTCACGCTGCTGTTCTCCGAGGGAGCCTCGAGCGTCGGTGCGCGGGTGGTGCTGCTCGTTTCGTTCGCCGGCGTCGTCATCCTCGTCGCCGCCGGGCTGGTGTTCACCGGGCGGTGGCGACCGCTCGGTGACCTCCTGCTGAGGCTGCAGGACACGACCGCCGAGATACGAGTCCGCGCTGCGGTCGTGCTGCTGCTCGGGTTCGTCGTGCTCGCCGAACGGTTCGGACTCGAGACCATCCTCGGGGCGCTGCTGGCAGGCGCAGTGGTCGGCGCGATCGACCGAGACACCAGCACCCATCCCCAGTTCCGCACCAAGCTGGAGGCCATCGGCAACGGGTTCGTGATCCCGGTCTTCTTCATTGCCAGCGGCATGAGGCTCGATGTCGCCGGACTGGTCGCCGATCCGGCGGCGCTGGCCCGGACTCCGGTCTTCCTTGCCGCGCTGCTCCTCGCGCGCGGCCTCCCCGCCTTGGTCTTCCGCGGCCGGCTGTCCGGGCGCGAGACCGCGGCTGCCGGTCTGCTCCAGGCGACGTCGCTGCCATTCCTGGTTACCGCGTCCATGATCGGTGTCGACACCAGGCTGATCTCCCCGGTCAACGCCGCGGCGCTGGTAGCCGCCGGCGTTCTGTCGATCCTCATCTTCCCGGTGGGCGCACTCGGCCTCCTCCGTGGCAGCCGCACCCCGTCCGCCCCCACCAGCCCCGAGCTGCGCCCCACTGGCTGAGCGCTCGCTGAGCGCCGTGCGACAAAGGGATGCACGCGTAGCGGCCCGTCTGCTCCGGACGCGCCGGCGCGGTGGTCACCGAGCGTTCCGGCGTGCATCCGATCCGGGTTTGCGTGTGCGCCGTCCGGTGCGTCGCATCAGCTCACGTCGAGGTGCAGACGCAGGCCGGGGCCGAGCTCGGTGGCGACGTGTTCGTCGCCGACGAACCCGACAGCGGCGTAGAAGACAGAGGCGTGGGGGTTGCCGGTAACCCACAACCGCCGGCGCCCTGCCTTACGCAGGGTCTCAACGGCGTCCTCGATGAGTTGCCGTGCAACACCTCGTCGATGCCACTGGGGGTCGACGAACAAGTCTTCCAGCTCGGGCTCGCCGCCTGCTCCGGCTCCCACGGTCACCGTCGCGAAGCCAACGATCGTCCCCACTCCTTCGAGGTCGGCCATCGCTACGCGCGTGCGGCCGTCCACGACGCCGTCGCCGGCGAAGTGGAGGAACTCGGGGCGGGCCATCAACAGCGGCGCGTCTCCGGAGTTCGACAACGAGGCGGACCGGTAGATCCGCTGGAGCTCGGAGAGGTCTGCCGGGACCGCCGTGCGGATGGTCACGACAGGCCCCGTGTGGTCGAAGCCGAACTGCCATGCGTCGACGTCGAACAGCTCGCTCGTTGCGGCTCCGTTGTAGACGAAGAACACATGGTGCACGCCGGTCACCGTCCGGGTCAGGTTGGTCCGCACGGTCGTCCACTCCCCAGCACTGGAGGCCGGGATGGTCAGCGTGCCCACAAGGTTCGCCGCGACGGAGGGATCCAGGTTGTCGAGGCGGACCTCGACCTGCCCGCCGGCCTTCGCAAGCACGTCGGCGGACAGGGCTGTAGCGCCCGCGGCCTGGTCGCTGCCGAAGTCGACCTGGGCGACGGACGTCCACTCGCCGTTGTGAATGTTGGTCAGTTTCTGCTGACCGGTCGTGTCGGACCCGACGGGCAGCACGCGCACACCGGACGAACCCACGTAGGCGTCCTGGATCCCGGAGTCCCACGCGATCGACACGGCCTCGATCCGCTGGCGCGGGTCGACTGTCCGGAGCTGGCTCACGCCCTCGTAGGTGGCGGTGATCGGCGCGATGGTGCCGTCAGGGTTGACCGTCACCTTGTCGATGTGCGTCGAACGGTAGCCGTGCGCCTTGTCGAGCGACCCACCGGCGACGAGCGCCGACTGCACCGTCGATGTGTGGTAGGCGATGTACAGCTGGCCACCGAACTCGAACATCGCGTGGTGGTTGTTGCCCCCGACCCCGAAGAACGTGCCTGGGTTGTCGAGGATCTGCCCGGCATACGTGAACGGCCCCATGGGGTTGTCGGACACCATGTAGGTAATGGTGCCGGTCTTCATCGGGTGGCCGTCGATGACCGAGGAATGGCTGAAGTTCGAGCAGTAGCTGTAGTAGTACTTCCCGTTGATCTTGTTGATCCCCGAGTCCTCGAACAGCCCGGGCGCGTCGATCGTGGCGGCCGAACCGATGGTGCTGATCATGTCGTCACCGAGCTTGACGACACGGGACGTCTTGGGGTGGTCGACCTGACCGGTCGGCAGGCCCCCGCCGAAGTAGAGGTATGCCGCGCCGTCGTCGTCGATCAGGACGGCGGGGTCGAAGAGCCATACGACTCCCGCGACGCCCGGAGCCGACTCGCTGACAAGGGCCCTGCCGATCGGGTCCGTCCACGGCCCGACCGGCGAGTCCGACGTGAGCACACCGATGCCACCGTCGCTGTTGGCGAAGTACAGGAAGAACTTCTCCGTGCCGTTGACCGTCTTGTGCGCCGCGCTCGGAGCCCAGGAGTTGGATGCCCACTGTGCGGCGCCAGCCGAGCCGGCGACCTTGACCTGTCCCTCGTTCGTCCAGTTCACCATGTCGACAGACGAGATGATGGTCAGGGTGCGGATCTGGCGGTACGTGTTGTCCGTGATGGTGCCGCTGCCGTCGTACTCGTACGTCTGGACGACGTTCCCGTTCGCGTCGTACTGGGATCCGTCCGAGGTCATGTACACGTACACGCGTCCGTCATAGGTCATGGCGAACGGGTCGGCGCCGTACTGGTAGTCCATGAGCGGGTTCGAGTTGCCGATCGTCTTGGCCGGCTTGGCGTTTCCCGGTCGGTGCGTCACCGTCGGGGTGCCTTCCTGCAGGGTCACGCGCTCCTACTCCTTCTCGGCGGTCACGATCGCGAAGTCGGGGTCCGGGCTATCGAGGACAGCCGCCAGTCGCTCGAGCGCGGACGGATCACCCGTCACCTCGAGTCCCGCCGCGGCCAGCGTAGCTGCGTCGAGGCGGCCGAGCGCCAGCACCGGAAGCGCGCCGCGTGCGCCAGCCACGACGACGTCGGCCGCATCGCCGCGTGCGGCGCTGGTGTACGTAAGGACGCCGTTCGACAGGCGCAGTCGGTATGCCGATGCGGCCCCGTCGACATCGGGACCGTCGGTCAGGCGGACGTCGATGGTGATCCTCTCGTCCCAGGCCCGAGGCCCGTCGATGCGTATGGCCAGGGCGTCGAAGACCATCTCCGGGGCCAGGTTCGTGATGATGTCCGGGGAGGCGCTCTGGGTCGGGGTGCCGAAACTGCCGTCGCGCAGCTCGACGGCGCCGGAGAGGTAGAAGTTGCGCCAGGTGCCGTTCTCCGAGCCGTAGCCGAGCCGCTCGTACGTGTCGGCCAGCAGCTCCCGGGCCGCGGCGTGCTCAGGCTCAGCGAAGACCACATGGGCCAACACCTCGGCGACCCAGCGCAGGTCCCCGGCCGCGGACGAGGCGCGTGCCTTGTCCACGACGGCATCGGCGCCGCCCATGAACTCGACGTATCGCACGGCCGCTTCAGGCCGGGGGTGCTCCCACAGATGAGAGGGGTGGCCGTCGAACCAGCCCATGTAGCGCTGGTAGATCGCCTTCACGTTGTGGCTGACCGAGCCGTAGTAGCCGTGAGTGCTCCATGCTTGCTCCAGCGCCGGGGGGAGCTGGATCCGCTCGGCGATCTCCGCGCCGACCAGGCCCTGGTTCAGCATCCGCATCGTCTGGTCGTGCAGGTAGCCGTACAGGTCGCGCTGGGTCGCCAGGAACTGCACCACCCGCTCGTTGCCCCACGTGGGCCAGTGGTGGGATGCGAACACCGCCTCGGCCTCGGACCCGAACAGGTCGATGACCTCGGTCAGGTAGTGCGACCACACATGCGGGTCACGGACCAGCGCCCCGCGCAGCGTCAGGATGTTGTGCAGCGTGTGGGTGGCGTTCTCGGCCATGCACAGTGCCCGGAAGTCCGGGAAGTAGAAATGCATCTCGGCGGGAGCCTCGGTGCCCGGCGCCATCTGGAACACGATGCGCACCCCGTCGACGACCTCCTCGTGACCGGTCGTGGAGATGTGCACCGTCGGAGCGATCAGCGTCACGGTGCCGGTGGACGTCGTCTGCCCCAGTCCCGCGCCCACCTGCCCTTGGGGACCTCGGGCCAGCGCCGCTCCGTACATGTAGCCCGCACGCCTGCCCATCGCGGTGCCCGCGTACACATTCTCGGCGATCGCGTGCTCGAGGAAGCCCTCAGGAGCGATCACCGGCACCCTTCCCGAGTCGACCTCCTCCTGGGTGATGACGCCCTTGACGCCGCCGAAGTGGTCGACATGGGAGTGCGTGTAGATCACCGCTGTGACCGGGCGCTCGCCCCGGTGGGCGCGGTACAGGCCGAGCGCCGCGGCCGCGGTCTCGGTCGAGATCAGCGGGTCGATCACGATCACCCCCGTCTCGCCCTCGACGAAGGTGATGTTCGACAGGTCGAACCCGCGCACCTGGTAGAGGCCCTCGACCACTTCGAACAGACCCTGCATCGACACCAGCGATGACTGACGCCACAGACTCGGGTTCACCGAGTCCGGCGCCTCTCCCGACAAGAACGCGTAGGAGTCGTTGTCCCAGACCACGCGACCGTCCTCGGCGCGGATCACGCACGGTTCCAGCCGTGCGATGAGCCCCCGTGAGGCCTCGTCGAAGTCCCGCGTATCGGAGAACGCCATCGACTCCCGCACGAGCCGCTGCTGATCCACCATCGAAGAGGTCACCTGTTTGGAGTCGGCAGACATGACCCAAGACTCACCTGGGGTCCCTCCGCGACGACTCGCCCACACGGGGTGAACGGGGCGTCAGGGAAGGAGCTCAGCCTTCGGCCGCTCGAGTCCCCGGGATCGGTCAAGCCCCGGTGGCCCCGATCCACGTCCGGGTCACGCCCAGAACCCGCATCCCGTCCAGGTCGGCGAGCGAGGCGCCGACGAATGCCGAGGCCTGGTCGGAGGTCTGCCACCGGAAGCGGTACTCCCCGGCGGTCGCGGCGTCGGCGATCGCGCGTGCCGCGTCCTGTGATGCCTGGGCCGCGGCGAAGGCTGCAGTCGTACGGTCTATGTAGGCGGACAGCTGAGGGAAGTATGCGTCGTCGCCGACCTCGGGGCGGGCGACGTTCGCGACGAAGTCGCTGGCCACGGCGGCCGGCTCGACCACCGACACGCGGACCCCGTGGGCGAGGGCCACCGGCGCCAGTGACTGCATGAAGCCTTCCACGGCGAACTTCGCCCCGCAGTAGGCGTCGGCGAAGGGCTGACCGACGGCCCCGCCAACGCTGGTCACCGTCAGGACGCGGCCAGAACCGTGCGCGCATCGAAGGCAGGACGAGCTTGGTCATAGCGACCGGGCCGAGGTAGTTGACCTCCAGTTGGGCGCGGACCTCGTCCATGGACAGCTGCTCGGCCGTCCCTACGGCGCCGCGGCCGGCGTTGTTGAGCAGGACATCGATGTGGCCATGGTCGGCGAGGACGCTCTCGACGCACGCGCGGGCGGCGTCGTGCTCGGTGACGTCGAGGGACCTGACGTCCAGAGCAACGCCCGCCTCGGACGCGGCGGCGTCGAGGGCATCGCGCCGCGATGTGTCGCGCATCGTCGCGACGACAGTGAACCCCCGCCGCGCGAGCTCGATGGCCGTGTGCAGGCCCATGCCGGTCGAGGTGCCCGTGACGAGGGCGGTCTGGCTCATGGCGCGACCATACGCCCGCGCTGCATCTGAGTGGCCACGACTATCCCCAGCCCCATGCCAGGAGCATTGCGTTATGGTGCCCCAGCAGCGGCACAGCCTAACACTCAGTCGTCTTCTGCGGACGGTCGTGCAGCGTCGTCTGAACCCGCTCTCTTTTCCGACTCCGCGCGTGCCCTCTCTGCCGCGTACGCATCGAGGCGGGCCGTCAGCGCGGCCTCGCGCGCGTCGAGTGCAGCCTCGTATTCCGCCCAGCTTGCGTATCCCCTATAGGTCATCGCACTCACCCCTTCAGTTTCCGATGACGGTTCGCGAGCAACATCCAGCTGAGTCCGCAGATGCACCGCGCGGTGGACAGCGAGATCCACCGCAGGCACCGGCTTGATCGCCGTCCGCCAGCGAGGGCGTGACCCAGGCGGACATTCCACCGCCGCTGCTGGGGACCGAGCCCACGCCCACCCCGCCAAGACCGGAGAACGCGGACCCGGTCGTGCCGCTCGATCGCTCGCGTCCGACGCCGGGGCCGCGCCCGGCCGCCAGGACGGCGGTGACCACCGCAGCCGCACCCATCGTCAGGGTCCAGGTGGCGTTCATCTCAGTCGACCTCCCGCGGGATGTCGTAGAGCGATCCGAAGTGCCAGAAGGGCGTGGTCGCCAGGTCCGGTCAGCTACCGAGGAACGGAGGCGGCGAGTGAGTTCACTCTCTCATGATCCTTCACTTCCCATGCAACTGCAATAGTCTTCGCTAAATATTTCATGCTCTAGCAAACTTCTCGACAAGAGTGCAGGATCCATCTAGCCCTGCTACGCTTTCGAGGCGTGACCAAGCATGTAACACCCTGGTCCCGGGGCCTGCGCGTGGCGGTCCCGGAGTATCCGGAGGTCGAGACCTCACGCGACGCGACGACCGCGAAGCTGGCCCGCAACGTCGCGGCCCTGTTCGGCGTGCCGGTGCCTCATGCCCAGGTATCCGACGCTCCATGGTTGTGTGACTACAACGAGCTCACCATCGTCGACATCGGCAGGGGATCGCCGCCTGGCTGGGCGCCTCTGGACGGGACACGGATCGCCTCAGCCACCCTGAGCAAGTTCGGACCAGAGGTGAAGTCGGCGATCGTGCTGACGGGATCGAACAAGCTGTTCGGCTCGTTGATGGGCCCGATGAAAGAGGTTCTCGAGATCACCGGGCTGGCCGACGATGGGCAACCGCTGGCCGATGCCAGTCGCATCTGCATCTGGGCCTCGCTGCAGCTCGATGCGTTTGTCGCCCAGCCCGCCTTGGCCATGGCCGCGTACCAGGCCCGGGCCATCCAGAGGGCGGCGAGCGTGCGGTGGACGCCGTTGGTGGATGCCCCAGCCCAGCAACCGCCTCAGAGCAGCGGGCGAACGATCGAGTTCGCCTCGAAACCTGAGACCGCGCAGCCCGCGATGGTCGGGGAATCGCGCGCCGACGCGGCCTCGTTGAACATCGTGGACAGCCTGATGGACAAGGTTGTCTCGCCCGTCGCTGTGAGCACGGCCGACGGCCTGATGAGCAGCAGGTTGCTCGTGGAGGAGACCACCAACCGGCTGCTCTCACACATCGCCAATGCCGTGGCCGACACCGGCTTCGCCCGGATCTCGGCCGGTTCGCGCGGTCGACGCCACCTCGACGTCGTCGTCAACCGCACCCCGGTGCTCGCCGCATACATCGATGCAAACCTGCGTCTCTTCAACGACATCCTCCCGTTCGAAGCACCCCGAAACCACGGGTCCGAGCAGCTCGACCTGGGACTGCCCAGCCACTGGCAGCGCCTGGTGCCGCGAGTCCCCTCGAAGTTCGAGATGCTGCGCAGCTCGACAACCGTCCGGTCTGCGACCATCCGGTCGCTGGCGAACCTCATCCGTGCTCTTCGCAGCATGCAGGCGACCATCCCGCCTGACACCTCCATCGAATGCCGCAAGCGCGCGCTGGGCCTGGTGCAGCTTGCCGCCGAGCTGTTCGGAGAGGACCACGAGGAGACCCTGACGGTGCGGTGTCTCTACGCTGACATGTTGTTCACCGCGTTGCGGCGCGGATCGGCAAGCGAGTTCGACGCCTACCGGGACCTGCCCAGCCTGTCGCAGCAGACCGTCCACGACTGCCTCCGGCTGTTCGAGACGTCTGACACGTGGCCGGCAGGGGAATGGCTGCACTGCCTGGACAGAATCTCCCCGACCCTGTCGCTGGCCATCCTGAACCTGCGGCGTGTCGACGAGGACACGGCCGATCGGGCCGCCGCAGCGCTGCTGGAGGCCTGGCACAAGGCGTTCGCCAGGCTCGGCGTGGACGTGACCGCCGGCGACCTCGTCACACTCCGCGCACGCTCCAACGGACTGGCCTCCCCGCTGCACCACTGGCTGATAGCCGCGACCCTCCCGGGCCAGCCGTTCGAACAGATCGAGCGCGCCATCGAGGTCGGCGAGAACGTCGTGCTCGAGCATCGGCAGCAGCTGGCCGAGGTCCGCAGGCACGACCGGCCGCTGCGCGACACGCTGCACGTCCTCGGTCGCGCCGTGGCCGACGCCTTGGACCAGTGGACCGATCCCGGCACACGCGACCACTACTCGCGCCTGCTGCTCGACATCGAGGGCCGGCTGGTGAGGACCTCCCGCATCAAGTTCCTGCTCGACATCGACCCCGCCGCCCCGGACTTCGCGCAGGAGGTCGAGTCCCTCATCACCTCCGATGCCGACGTGCTCATGTCCTTGGCCGCCGTGGGCCTTCGGAACGCCGAGCTGTCCCCCTCCGAGACGGACACTGCCCGCCAGGACCGTGCCCTCGCCCTGGCTGAGGCCATCCAGACCGCAGATCTGGGCATCCTCGTCGACAGTGACCTGAGCTGCCGGCTGCAACAGCTGAAGAAGACGAGGGACGGGCTTCGAGGAAGGGCCCTCGCCTCGGCTCGTTGAGGGCGCGAGTGGCATGGCGCCTCTGACGGAGCCCAACGTCCATGTGCGTCCCAGGTCAGCCCTGCGCCCTGCGCCGAGCGAAGGCGTCGCTGCGCCCTGAAATGAGTGATCGACCTGATGAGCGTGGTGTCACTGCGCATCAGGCTCGAGCCCGAGCAGGAGCATGAGAGTCCGGCGCACGCGCTCGAGGTCGTCGCGACCGACGACGGCCGCCCAGTCCTGCTCGACCCGGCGGCCGGCGTCCAGAGAGACCGGTCCGAGGGAGCGGCCCTTGTCGGTGAGGAAGACGAGGCTGGCCCGTCCGTCGTCGGGGTCGGGACGCCGGGTGACGTAGTCCGATGCGACGAGCAGGTCGACCGACTGAGCCATGGACTGCTTGCGCACCTTGGCCAAGCGCGCCAGCTCCCCGACCTGAATCCCCTCCGGGGGCACGAAGGGGATGACATTGGCGTGCGCCGGGGTGAGACCCGAGACGCCACGATCACGCAGGGCGGCATCCATGTCTGCGCCCCACTGCTGAGCCGCGAGGCGCAGGAGGAGACCGACCAGCGGTGTCGGGTTGTCGCGGACTGACATGATTGACAGGCTCCTGTCATTTTTCTACGGTGGACAGGTAACTGTCTAACACAGGAGGACACCATGACATCGACAGACGCCACAGCGAAGGCACCGACGCCCCCGCCGGAGCTGCCGTTCGGCACCGCACTCGCACTCGCCCAGCGCACCCTGAGCGCGCCCCTCTCGGCGGTCCTCGAGGACGAGCGGCTGCCCATGCTGGAGTGGTTCACCCTCAACGGACTCGGGCTTCGCGGCACGACGCGCACCGAGGTCGTGACCGGGCTGCTTGCCGGCAACGGGCTGGATTCCTCGGCCGCGCTCGACCTGCTGGCGCGCATGGCCGGCTCCGGGCTCGTCGAGCTGCACGCCGATACGGTCTCACTGACGGACGCCGGCGTCTCCCGGTACACCCGCGCTCGGGACCGGATCAACGAGGTGACGGCAAGGATCTTCGAGCCGTTCGGCGCGGCCCGCGTGGAGTCGGCCCGGATCCTGCTCCAGGAGATCGCGTACACCGACCCAGAGGAGCTCACACGTCGATCCATGTATGCCGTCTGACGGCCCAAGTGGGCCGAGCGGATGAGTCGAACGCGCGGACATGGGTGACCCGCCGGCCCTACTCGTCATCGCTTCGTGATCTGGACCAGCCGGACCATGGCGCATACTGAGGGGTGCCCACATACGGATCCTCCAGCCGACGCCACCTCGCCACCAGCCCCTTCCCAGCCGCTGTGGCGACGGAAGCCGAGACCTTCGAGATCGGGGACCGGGTCACCCATATCAAGCACGGCCTCGGCGTCGTCGTGGGGCAGAGCGACTCGACGGTCACGCTCCGGTTCGAGTCAGCGCTGATCCGGGTCAAGAGCCCGTACGACCGGCTCACCCGTCTCTAGGTCGCGGACACGACGAAGGCCGGTCCCAGCCTGGGACCGGCCTCGGTCGGCATCGGCGGGTGTGCTCTGCCGAGATGCTCAGATGGTCCAGATCAGATGACGCGAACCCGCATCGCCTGCGGGCCCTTGGGACCCTGCTCGATGTCGAACTCGACGGTCTGGTTCTCCTCGAGGCTGCGGTAGCCACCGCCGGTGATCTCGGAGTAGTGGACGAAGACGTCCGGACCCTCGGTCGGGGCGATGAAGCCGAACCCCTTCTCGGAGTTGAACCACTTGACAGTACCTTGTGCCATGACTGGCTCCTTCAGGTTGAGGTGGGACCGACCGGTCGGTTGGCCCCGAGTCATCAGGGGACGCACCCACTTCAGAACCTGAAGAAACTGCGCTCGCTGGTCGTCCTTGCGAGCGTGCGAACACGAGCACTCAAACGTGACGGGGATACAGTCTAGCGGAGCCGTCGGGGTGGTGGCGGCAACCAAGTCGCCTTTTGGAAGGAGCCTGACCTCAGCGTCCAGCCACAGAGGCCCTCGAGGCCCGCGTGACACGGCGTAAGGGGAAGGACCCGGTGGGGCACCCGGCGGCAGCTTCCGGTCGCCCCGGAACGCCGAAGCAGGAGGCCTTCGCCCGGCAGACGCGGCGCGGTCTCCCCGAGCGAGGCTCACGCCGTCGAGCGAATCCGATCCGTGGTGAAGAAGTCCCCGAGGGGAGGCGTCTGCACGAGCCGCGGCAGCCACGCCGCCCTGTTTCGGTCGAGGAACCGAAAACGTCGTGGCGAGCGTGCGGCGAGCAGGTTCGGCTCTTCGACGTACGCCATCGCGGCCTCGGCGAAGTCTTCACTCGGCCCGCCGGAGACCGTGTAGGAGGTGAGTGGCTGCTCGATCCACAGCGATGAGTTCCAGTTCTGACCGGTGATCTCGTACTGCGCCGGCGGTGGGGTTCCGTTCGCAATAGCCGTTTGCACGGCGGGGACACCGATATCGAAGAGCTGCGCTGCCGAGGTCGCCGTCCAGCCGATCTCGCGGCGGTACGTGGTGAAGGTCGCGGGGTCAGCAGCCATGGCGGCCTCGGCCAGGCCGTGACCGAGCTCGTGGGTGAAGATACGGCGAATGTCTTGCTCCCGCGTCGGCAACGGGACTGGTGCACCGCTGACCTGGCCGGGGGCTGAGAGGCCGATGACGACCGGGGGATAGTTGGCGGCGGCCGTGCTGCGGCCCGTGGGCAGTCCACGCCTCGAGGTCGTCGACGAGTCGTAGACGGTCAGCTGACCCGCGCCGAACGATGCGCCCGTGTCCGGGTCCGGAACCCCGATGCCCGCTGCGTTGACGTGGTAGTCGACCTTGAAGAACAGAATCTCCGTTACCGCGGGATATCCCCCCAGGCGTGCCTCGAAGTCCTCGAAGCTGTCGACGATGGAGCGGTACACCGGTGAGCTCGTTCCTGGGTCCCATGACTGCCAGTTCGGTAGCGAGATGCCGCCGGGCGGCGCACCACCTTGCGGCGTCGAGAGTGAGGTCTGCTCCGCCTCGGTGCCGGTGGCGATACGGGTCACCCCGTACCTGCGCATCGCCTGCTCGAACTCGGTGCGCGACATCGTTGCCGCCGCTGGCGGGGGTGCGTTCAGCAGGTTGGGATCGGGCGCGGGCGACCGTGAACGCCGCTGGCAGTAGACCGTCCCTGGCTGGGTCGCGGCCCATCTCGCACCGGCCGGCGACGCACCACGAGCGACCTCACCCGCGGCAGCCTCGGCCTGGGACTCCGCGCGCTCGTCGGGCCGTGACATCCTCGACGGCGCCTGTGGCGATTGATCCTGGTGCTGCACGACGTGCGCGAGCTCATGAGCGATGAGCTGCCGATCGTGCTGCAGGTGGTCACCCGCGAGCACGATGTGAGATCCCCATGAGTACGCGCGCGCGCCGAGGGCATCGGTGGAGGCCGCAGCACGCTCGTCGCTATGAATGCGCACGCGACTGAAGTCGTGACCGAAACGGCGCTCGAAGTACGATCGCGACTGGGTATCGAAAGGTGTGCCGGGCGAACGCAGCACTTCCTGCACGACGGCTGTCTGGCTGGTGCGCGGGAGAAAAACCGGCTGGTCGACCGAACCGCTGCCAGACCCCCGTCCTGCAGGCAGTGGCAGCTGGCGCGCCACACTAGTTGCGGGATCTGCAGCGGTCTTCGTCTGCGACGTAGCGACTTTCGGAGCAAACATCGTCGCACCCGCTTGGTCGTGGACTTGGGAATAGACGAACCGACTAACTTTACTATTCTACCACGCCATAAGAAGGGTAAAAGGCGAACTGCTTCGTGGGAGGATGCGAAACTCCGGCCTCTGCCAAAGATTCACATGGAGACAGAAAATAGACGCCAGGGCGCGGCATTTGACGAGCGCCTCAGCGCCAGGCGGCGACGATGGTGGCCACGATGACGAGCTTGGCAAGCCAGTCAGCGACGTGGATCGCGGCAAGGCGCCACGGCACCTTCTCGTGCAGCACCGAGCCGCTGAGGATGACGAGCGGGAAGCCCACCCATAGCAACACTCCGAGCGCTGCACCACCTGCTGCGGAGTCGATGCCGATCCGGGTGACGAGCACGGAGACGGCGACGACGACCGCGAGCGTGCGGAGCAGCTCGAGGGGGACCACTGCCCCAGCGGGCCGGGCATCGGCGGCGTAGGCAGGGGACAGCGCCGCGAGCCGGCGACCCTGAGCCGCGTACCAGACGAAGCTGGCGACGAAGGCGGCGGCGGTGGCGACGAGGACGCTTGCGAAGGTGCTCATGATGGAACTCCTCATGGTTGGTCGGTCACCTGCTACACGAACGGCGTCGAGCAGGATCGACAGCGTCGAGCGGCCGTCGTCGACACCCACCTGACCGAAGCGCGCGGCGGGTCGCGACGGCATACCTCGAAGGCTTCTCCCAGCGGACTTTCGGGAAACGCTCACCTACCGACCCGCGCAGGAATAGCGTCGACAGGTCACGTTTCCGGGGGCCCGGACGCGAGCCCCGTTGCACTTGGAGGCACCGGTGTTCCGTGCGCGCGCTCGACTCTTGACGTTCGTGACGATCTCGGCCGTTCTGGTCGCCGGAGCGCAGGGCGCTCTCGCGCAGGCCGCGCCTGACGTCGCCCAAGCGGCGGCGCCCGCGGCAGCCAGTCCTCCGGCTCAGACCAACAAGGCCGTGCTCTACGCGTCGGACGGCATGCGACCCGACCTCATGGAGAGGTATGCCGCGCAGGGGGCCATGCCGACCTATGCCGCGATGATGGCCAGTGGCGTGCGCGGCGAGAACGGCATGGTCCAGGCGTTCCCGCCCAACACCGGAGTCGGCTGGCACACCATCGCGACCGGCACCTACCCGTCCGAGCACGGTTCGACCAACAACACGTACTACCGGCCGGGCGAGGTGTTCAACAACCGCACGGCCTTCTCCGCGCCGGGAACCCTCCAGGCCGACCACATCGCTGCGGCGGCCGAGCGGGCCGGCAAGAAGGTCGCGCAGATCGAGTGGGTCGGTGGTGCGCAGGCTGGAATCGCCGGCCCCACAGTCGACTTCACCAACTTCTTCTCGACGCGGGGCGTGCTTGCCTCCCCGCTTGTCCCGGCGGAGCAGTCGGGCGCCGCGGCCTTCGGGATCAGCTACCAGGTGGCGGGGTTCGCCGGATCGAGCGGGTGGTCGAACGTCCCGGCCGGCGACCCGGTCGCGCCGCCGCAGGAGACCCAGCTGACGGTGGCGACGACGTTCGCCGCGCAGAACCCGACTCGTCTCTACGACATCTACGTCTACGACTCAGTGGTGGACGGCATCTCGGCGTACGACCGGGCCCTGCTCGTGCGTGCCTCGGCCCTCAAGGACGGCTCGCAGGCCGCCACCAACCTCGGCGTCGGAGACTTCAAGGAGGTCAAGCTCACCGGCGCGAACGGGCTCATCGGGGTCCGGACCGGCCAGACAGCCGGCTTCTACACCAAGCTCATCTCGCTGTCGCCTGACCTGTCGAGCTTCAAGCTCTACTTCACGTCTGTCGAGCGCGTCATCGCGACCTGCTCCACCGCCGCGTGTGCGGCTCTGCCGGCCGGTGGCAGCGGCGAGGACCGCCTCGAGAAGTACATCGCCGACAACCTGCCGACAGCCATCGCAGCCGACTTCGCCCCGCTCGAGGCTCGGGTCATCGACGAGGACACCTATGTGCAGCAGGGGCGCGACCTCGAGAAGGCCTATGGCGACGCCGTGCTGAGGTACATCCTCGGCACCCTCCAACCGAACACCGACCTCGCGCTCGTCGGCTACCCCGTCACGGACGAGTTCAGCCACCAGTTCATGGCGCTCGTCACGCCGACGGCTCCCGATGGCGGGCCCAACCCGGTCTTCGACGACACCGACTACAACGGCATACCGGACGGCCGGGTGGCGCAGCGGGAGGGGTACATCCGCAGCGCCTACCACGAGGCCGACGCCAAGCTCGGGCTCGCGCGCTCGCTCATGGGTGGGTCGCCGACGACGATCGCCGCGTCGGACCACGGGTTCGGGCCCCAGTGGTATGCCGTGAACGCCGGCAAGGTGCTCTCCGACGCGGGCCTGCAGTCTCCTGAGCAGCCGACCAACTGCCGCGCCGCCGCCACGACGAACCTGGCGAAGGCCTGCTGGGCCGGCGGCACCGCGCAGATCTACATCAACCAGACGCTCCCCCAGGGAACGACGTACGAGCAGGTGCGGACCCAGGTGATCGACGCCTTCCAGCACCTCACCGACAAGGACAACCCCGGCGATCCGGTGATCCTCAAGATCTTCAAGAAGGAGGAGCTGCGCAACGTCGACGGCAGCGACTCGCTGCACCCCAGCCGCAGCGGCGACGTCGTCGTCGTGGCCGCCCCGCCCTACCAGTTCGACGCGGCGACCCCGGGCCAGACCATCGCGCTGTCGAACTTCTTCGGTCAGCACGGCTACCTGCCCGACCTGGTCGACCTGCCCCACAACATCAACATGCACGCGACCTTCGTGGCCGCGGGTCCCGGCATCCGCAAGCAGGCATCGGTCGCGGGGATGCGGGCCGTCGACATCGCGCCGACGCTTGCGTTCCTCATGCGGATCCCCGGGCCGCAGCAGGCGCGGGGCAAGATCCGCCTCGACCTCACGACGTCGCCGAACCTCAAGACGGCCACGATCCTTGACATCAGCGACTTCCACGGCCAGCTCATCCCACTCGCCGAGGTGCCGGACAACCCGAGCACGCCGGTCACCACGCCTCCGACGCCGGCGACGCCGGCGTTCACCATCGGCGGCTCGGCATTCCTCAAGACGTGGTTCGACTGGTACCGGAGCACCGGCGAGGCTGCCGACGGGTCGCTGCTCGTCGCGGCCGGAGACTCGGTCGGGGCGACGCCGCCGATCAGCGCCTTCTTCGGCGACACCCCGACGATCGAGACGATGAACGACATGGGCGTCTCAGCGGACGGCCTCGGCAACCACAACTTCGACAGGGGCTCGGCCTACCTGCGCAACACGCTGATCCCCCTGGCGAAGTACCCGTTCCTGTCGGCCAACGTGGTCGACGCCAACGGCAGGACGCCCGCACAGTGGAAGCCGTCGCAGGTCTTCAACTTCGCCGGAGCCAAGATCGGCCTTGTCGGGTTCACCAACGACGACGCCCCAACCCTGGTGTCGCCGACCGCCTTCGACCCGTTCCATGTCGCAGACTCTCTCGCGGCGGTCAACGCCGAAGCCGCGCGCCTCAGGTCGACCGGCCTGCGGACCATCGTCGCGATGGGCCACCTCGGCGCGACGGCGGGCACGCTGGTCAACCCGACCGGCCCGCTCCTGGACCTCGCCGACAACGTGTCCAACGTCGACGTCGTCATCGGCGACCACACGGACTTCCAGGTGGTCAGCACGCGGGCCAACGGCGTTCTCGTCACGGAGAACAGAAGCAAGGGCATCCGCTTCACCCGCGTTCGGATCGTCGTCGACCCGGCGACGAAGGCACCGGTCTACGCGACGGCCGACTTCCACAAGCCCTGGGACATCGGAGTCACGCCGGACGCGACCATCCAGGCCCGCATCGACAGCCTCAACGCGCAGCTCCAGCCGATCCTCGCCGGCGTGATCGGGTCGTCCACGCGCTTCATCCCGCGCGCGGACGCCTGCGGTCAGTCCGCGGGCCGGACCTGTGAGTCGCTCGTGGGCAACGTCGTCAGCGACGCCATGCGCACGACGTACGCGTCGATCGGGGTCGAGTTCGCCATCACGAACTCGGGCGGGCTGCGCGACGCGCTCACGTGCCCGACGGTCGACAACCCGTCGGACTTCTGCCCGGCATACTCGCCACCACCCTTCCCGATCAGTCGCGGGCAGGTGCTCACGGTCCTGCCGTTCGGCAACGTCGTCGTGACGCTCACCGTCAACGGCGCCGAGCTGAAGTCGATGCTCGAGAACGGCATCTCCCGGATGCCGGCGATCGACGGTCGCTACCCGCAGGTCTCTGGTCTGTGCTTCACGTACGACATCTCGGCGGCGATCGGGTCACGCGTCACGGGTGCAGTACGGCAGGCCGCCGACGGCTCGTGCTCGGGGGCTCCCGTCGACCTCACGGTGGCGGGCACGTACAAGATCGCCGAGAACGACTTCATGGCGTCAGGTGGTGACGGCTACCCGAACTTCGCGAGCCGCGCGACCACCCAGAACATCATGGACCAGGTCGTCGCCGACCACATCACGGCCAGCTCACCGGTGAGCCCGGAGATCGTCGGACGGAGCCACTGCACGACGTCCGGTGCGACGGCCTGTCCAGTCGTGGTGCCCTGAAAGGCGGAAGGTGCTGGTACTGAAGCGCTTTCGGGCGTGGGGCGCGATCGTCGCCGCAGTCGCGGCGGCAGCCGTCGCCCTGCCCGTGCTCGCGGCGCCCACCGCCTCGGCCCACGGCGGGGAGGAGGCGCTGCTGGTCGAGCCGCACGCCACGTGGCCCGGTGGCACGGTCATGGTGCGTGGCGACCTGCCGGTGACCAGCGACGTCCACCTGCTGCTCGTCGACTCGGCGGGACGGATGACCCAGGTCGGCCGTGTCGACGACCCACCCAGCGGACACTTCGAGGTCCCCGTCACGGTGCCGGCCTCGACGCGGGTCGGGGCGTGGTCGATCGTCGCCGTCGTCGGTGGCGACCCGGTCGGCCGGGTCGCCCTCACCGTCGGTGCCGCCCCGCCGGCGGCGGGAGAACGCCCGGACCAGGCGGAGCCGGTGCTCGCCCCGGGCGCGAGAGCCACGCCACCACCCGCGGCCCAGCCGCCCAGCCATGCCGGGTATGCCGCTGCGGCTGACGTCGCCCGGGCGCCGGCCTCCACGGCTCGCCCACAGCCGCCGAGCGGTCCGACCGCTGGGGCGTGGATCCTCGCCGGTGCTCTCGTGGCATCGGTCACGGTAGGGCTCACGGCATACCTCATCATGCGCCTGCGCCGGCGGCCCGCCCGTCCTCTCTGAAGGACCGCCGAGCACAGGTCCGGTGGGTGCGGCGTCACGTCATCCGAGAACCTCAAAAGAGGTGCAGAAGTAGACCCCGACGGTCGATGCCTCATCGGCAAACTGGTTGAGGAGGCTCGAGTGTCTTGGGAACTGTCGCGTCAGACTGAGGCGATGGCGCGCGCCGACCATAAACGCAGGCGAGCTCATGTCGGCCCGCGCATGCCCGACCAAGATCATCGGACTCGAGTAGGTCCCTTCCAGGGCTTTGATGACACGATATCGCGTCACAGACACCATGTACTCGTCCCCGGCGTCGGGCGCTTGCGGGCCACAGGTGTCAACGGTGGCGTCAACAAGCAGGTCGCCTTCCATCATGCTTCCTTACGGCGCCGGACGCGTCACCGTGATCACCACGCGACGATTCCGCACTCGATCCACTTCTGCAGTGTTCGATGCGACAAATCTGGTCGCGCCTCGTCCTTCCATATGGATACGGGTACTATCAACTCCCGCGGCCACGAGCCCGTCACGTGCTCGTTCTGCGCGACGACGAGATAGATCCAGATTATGAGCGGCGGTGCCTGTCGAGTCCGTAAAACCCTCGACAAGAACGGTAGACAGAGTGTCGATCGCGAGAGCGGCAGCGACGCCTGCAATCGCAGCTCCCCCGCCGCCGGGAAGCGCGTCGGAATCAATCACGAAATGGTCTATCACATCTATGGATGCGACGTTCTTGGCGACGCGGCGCACATTGGAGATGGTGAAGTCACCACCTGCATGACGAGTGCGGTCGAACATGAGGTAGTAGTTCTCGAAGTCGTGGATTCGCGTCTCCACGTCCCCCACCGTCAGGCCAGCCGCCGCCACACGGCGCCCGGGTCCCACGAGCTCCTCCGTGACCGAGCTCTCGGCCCGCAGACCCGCCTCATGAGCATCCCCAAACAGGTCTTGACCAGGAACCGGAACGGCGGCATGCGCGTGATAGTTCTCGGAGATCTCATGTGCCAGCTTCGCGATACCATTTCCCGGCGCGCCACCCTCAATGGCAAGGACGTCATCCATATCTATGCGCTGCACCCTGCTCCCCGTCAGGTCCGGAGGGGTTGGAAAGGCGCCCACAGACACGCCGGTCTGGTGTGTGCCGAAATTGACCTCGGCATCTTGCACCCCGTCGTTCATGATGGTGGTCAGTATTCCCTCAAGGGCGGGTGACGTTGCTGGAGCCACTCTCGACGCGATGGCCTGGATTTCGTTCGTCAGGGGATCCCGCTTCAGATCCAGCCCGATGGCGGGTGCGACCAGATCAATGAAGCTGTCAACGTCCGCCTCACTTCCTGTGGCGATCAGCCGGCGTTGAGCGATCGGGACCTCGACCCCCCGTTGCTGAACCGTATGAGTCAGCTCATGGGCAAGGAGCGAGCGGCCGGCCATCGTTGACGGATCATATTGGTCAGCTCCGAACACGACGTGCTGCCCCACCGTGAACGCCGCCGCGCTCAGTGCCCGGGCGGCATACGCCGCTGTTGCGTCCGAATGGACCCGGACCTTGCTGAAATCGTGGGTCGCCCGAGGTTCCGGTCCCTGCCGGAGGTCAGGGCCCGCATTTGCCGGCGGGTCGGCCTCACGCACTGGTGAGATTTGTTCTGCTACGCGATCGGCTTCCCACTCGTCGGGGTCCCTCGGACGACTGGCCCTCATGCCGTATTTGGCAACATGGTGCCCCGAGGGGTGAACGCCGATGTGGTGCTTCGCAAACTGCTGTTCCATGACGGCGCGGGTGGCCGCGTCGAGTGGCCGACCAGCGGAAGACAGCACATTGCGCACGATGGACGGAACCTGGGACGCGGTGGAGACTGCCTGGTGCGGCTCAGCGCGGACCCGGAGCCGGGAGATGTTGTGCGCAAGCCTTGACTGAACGGCTCTTCGAAGGGCATCTGGAGAGACGCTTCTCCCTGCTCCAGCCGCGGCGATGGGCCCTGTAGTCCGGGCAGGAACATCGTGCGCATCTCGTGACGGACCCGCAGGGGCCTGCGCCAAGTGCGAACCAGGAGAGCGCGACGTCCTCAGGGGACTTCGTGTCGCGGCCATGAGCTGCCTCCTCGTTCGGCTACCCAACCGTGCTCGAGCATGGCTCAGATGGTCGGTGTGGCGCATGACATCGGCTGTGGTGCCAGCGTGGCGCGATGTCGTCACCGCGTCGTCAAAGCATCGTCACTCGTCGGCACCAGAGCGGCCGTTCAGTCGCGGCCCACGGCATGAATCTCGATCTCGGTCTGGTCGCCCACGCCGACTGCCGCGGAGCTCATCATCGCCTTGCTGACGCTGAGCGCTAGACGTCCGCCCCCCGCAGGCATGACGTTCGAAGCGAACTCGGCGCCGCCGATACGGCCGCGCACACGTTGCTGCTTCAGGCCCCCGAGGGCCGCTACATGCTCGGCCGGGACGTCGCACACCGCCAGGCCACTGGCCTTCTCCGGGTTCCAGTACCGGATGCGGCCGGCAAACCGGATCGGCTCCATGCGGGCAGACAACCATCCGCGCCCCACAGCGTCAAACGTTCGGCCCACCCCCAAGGCACCGGGTTCACAGTGCACCGAAGCGCTACGACGCGCGTGTCGATGAGGTTGCCAGCGGCCATCGCCGCCACGACCGTTGCCTGGGTTCTTACGGGCTCGTGACGTCGCTGCCGGGGATGGCCCTCTCCCCCGGCCTGCCGGCCGATGAGACCTATCCTGAGCACGTGCAACAGGTGCTCGTCGTCGACGACGACGTGACCGTGTCGGGCGTCGTGGCGGCATATCTCGAACGGGCCGGGCTCGGCGTCGAGGTCGTCGCCGACGGTCTGGTCGCGGTCGCGGTGGCCTCCGCACGCCGACCCGATCTCGTGCTCCTCGACCTCATGCTGCCTGGCCTCGACGGGTTGGAGGTGTGCCGGCGGCTGCGGGCCGTCCACCCCGGCCTGCCGGTCATCATGCTGACGGCCCGGGGACTGGAGCACGACCGGATACTCGGCCTGGAGCTTGGCGCCGACGACTACGTCACGAAGCCCTTCAGCCCGCGCGAGCTCGTGTTGCGTGCCCGGTCGATCCTCCGGCGCGTGAGCGCCACGGCCGAGGCAGAAACCGCCGGTGGCCCGGCCACGTCGACAGACGTCGCGGCCCGGCCGGAGACTTCAGCGCTCGACCTCGTCGACGGCGACCTGCGGATCGACGTGCCCGGGCACCGGGTTTTCCTGGGTGCTCGCGAGCCCACGTTGACGACAAGGGAATTCGACCTGCTGACCTGGTTCGTCGCTCACCCGGGACGGGTGTTCACGCGATCCGATCTGATGCGGCAGGTGTGGGGGTGGGACTACGGCGACGAGTCGACCGTGACCGTGCACGTTCGGCGGGTCCGGGAGAAGGTCGAGGCCGACCCCGCGCAGCCGCGCCGTCTCGTCACGGTCTTCGGGGTGGGCTACCGGTGGGACCCGGCCACGCACGAGGTGCCCTCCTGATGGACGGCCAGGGCGTCCAGGCGGTCCTCCTGTCGGCCGGGGTGGCAACCGTCGTCGGGGCCCTCGGCGCGTGGCTCGTCCAGTTCGCGACACGACGGCCCACCATCCGTGCGGCGCTGGCAGCGGCCTTCGCCGCGCCCCTCGTGGTCGTCCTCGCGGTGGCGGCCGGCATCTGGGCCAGCGCCCGGGCGATGCTCCTTTCCGAGCACGACTCCGGGCTTGTACTGCTCGGGCTCCTCGCGACGATCCCCGTCGCCGTGGCCGCCGGATGGGTCATGGCCAGGCACGTGCAGGTCCTCGGCCGGGCCATCGCGCGGGCGGAGGAGATGCGGCTACGCGACCAGCTCGTCGAGGAGCGGCGGCGCGAGCTGGTGGCCTGGGTGTCGCACGACCTGCGAAGTCCTCTTGCGGGGATGCGCGCCGTGACCGAGGCACTCGAGGACGGCGTCACGGCTGATCCTGCCGCCGCGTATGCGCAGCTGCGCCGCGAGGTCGAACGCCTCGACGGCATGGTCGGCGACCTTCTCGACCTGTCGCGGATCACCGCGGGCGACGTCGCGCGGCACCGTGAGATCGTCGACGTGTCGGACCTGGTGTCCGACGTCGTGGCGGCTGCGCGACCGGTGGCCGCGGCCGCCTTGGTGGACGTGAGCGCATCCGTAGCCGAGGCCGCATCCGCCAACGGGGCCACGACAGCCCTCGTCGACCCGCGCGAGCTGACCCGCGCCGTCGACAACCTCGTATCCAACGCCGTGCGTTACACACCGCCGGGATCCGCTGTCGTGGTGGGGCTTTCGGCCGACGACAACGTGTGCATCAACGTGTCGGATGCGTGCGGCGGCATACCCGAGGACGTCCTGCCGCGGGTCTTCGAGCCGGGCTATCGGGCTTCGTCGGCACGGACACCCGGCGACGCCGCCGGCGCCGGCCTCGGGCTCGCCATCGTCGAGGCGATCGTCGAGGGTCATGGCGGGACGGTCAGCGTCCGGAACTCAGGCCCGGGGTGCCGATTCGAGATTCGGCTCCCGCGAGTGTCACGCGCGGAAGGTGAGCGGCGCGCTGCCGAAGGCGAGGTTGAACCGGTCGCACCAGATCACGACTGACGTGAGGCCCGCGGCGAGCGTCTTACGGCGCTTCCCGAGCCTGACGGTGCAGCTACCGGCGTTGACCGCCCGCGCAGCAGGGAAGACGCTGGTCCCATGGCGCCGCCGCCCCTCACCGACCTCACGCTCGTCGACAACGTCCACGTCGCAGTCGTCTTCGGCGGGAAGGGTGGACCGGAGGAGGTCTTCGTCCTCGACCTCCACCTCGCCGCCCCGACCGAGGCTGCCGATGACGCGACGTACCTGTCCGCGCTGTCCCCCGTCGTCGCGCTGACGGATCACGGGCAAGGAGGCACCGTGCGGATCGGCCGCGAGCACCAGCTCGGGGACCACAGGAGCAGCACCGTGGCCGTCTCCCTCTCCCTCCCGAGGCCGCTCCCCCACGCCGACGAGACCGACCCCACCGAGCGCAGCCACGAGCAGCAGGCCCTCGAGGCGGCGGTCGCCGCCGCCTTCCGGACCGTGATGACCAAGACCGCGGACGCCCCCACTCATGTGCTCGGCCACGACGAGGCCATGGCGACGGCCAGGCGGCGACTGGCCGACATCTTCCCTGACGCGCTGGGTCCCACCTTGTCGGTCAGTGCCGAACAGCACCTCGGCAGCGAGTGGGAGGTTCGCCTCGTCGGGCCGTCAGGCCCCAGCTTCGAGGTGCGGATCGGCTTCGTCGACGGCCACCCGGGCACGACGCGCGTCCGCCGGCTCCGTACGGACGAGGTCGTCGACTCCGTCGGCTCCGGCTGACGTTGTCGGGTGCCGCTTTCACGAATTCTCAAGCTGTCGAAATCTTCGGACTATATGGTGGCGAGCGGGGGAAAGGAGACTCGAATGCCACGATCTCGACGCGCCTCGGGTGGCGCACTGGCCGTCGTCCCTGTGGCGCTCCTCGTGCTGGCGGGCTGCGGGTCGTCGTCGCCCGGATCGGCATCGGCGACACAGTCCGCGTCCGCCACACCATCCACCTCCACCTCCACATCGGCAGCTGGGCCCGCGCCCGCCGGTGCGGCCTGGCTCGACGCCGGTCATGGCGCCGCTGTCGTGAGCATGGGCAGCTCCACCTGCGTCCCCCAGGCCGGTGACATCACGGCGAGTGGTCAGACCGTCACCGTCGCGTTCACGGAGCCAGCGGCGACGACGCCGTGCACCTTGGACTACGTGCCGCGGGCGTCCTACGTCGCGTTGCCCTCCGGCGTGGATGTGACCAAGGCTGTCCAGATCGTCGGGACCGGCGCGCTCGCGGGCTCGGTGACACTCAGCGCGCTCTCCGCGTCGCCGGCCTCCGCTGGCCAGAACACCCCCAGCGCCGGATGGGTCGAGACCTCGCCAGCAGCCTCGGACGTCCCCCAGGGCAGCTTCGCGTTCCTCACCTGGGGATCGTCGACCTGCGTGCCCACGGTGGAGTCAGTCACATCCAAGAGCGCAGGGACGCTGACCGTCAGGTTCGCCGCGCCCGCGACAGCGGCCTGCACCATGGACATGGCGCCCCGCGTCGGCCTCACGGTCGCGCCAGCCACGGTCACCGGCACCGACGTGAGGGTGTCGTTCGTGGGCGCCAGCATCGCCGGAACGACCACGATGCTCGGAGCGCGCTGACCGACAGCCTCGATGCAGGCGAGCGGACAGGCATCAAGCCCTCCACGTCGGTGACTCGGTCGCGCAGTCGAGCCTCGCATCGCCGTGACTGGCAAACGTCGCGGGGCCGATGGTTTCTCTAGGCTGGCCGGATGGCTCTCAGGCTGGACAACATCGGCATCGTCGTCGAAGACCTCGCAGTGGCAATCGAGTTCTTTCGCGAGCTCGGCCTCGAGCTCGAAGGGCAAGGCATGGTGGAAGGCGAGTGGGCAGGACGCGTCACCGGCCTCGGCGACCAACGCGTCGAGATCGCGATGATGCGCACACCCGACGGCCATGGTCGGCTCGAGCTCTCGCGCTTTCTCGCGCCGCAGGTGGTCGCCGACCACCGGAACGCCCCGGTGAACGCTCTGGGCTACCTGCGCGTCATGTTCGCGGTGGACGACATCGACGAGACGCTCGTTAGGCTCCGGAAGCACGGTGCGCAGCTCATCAGCACTGAGGTTGTCCAGTACGAAGACGTGTACCGGCTCTGCTATGTCCGAGGACCTGAAGGCATTCTCATCGGGCTCGCTCAAGAGCTGCGTTGAGCCCGGGGCGCCCGCCGCCCCTCTCCCCAGCCCCCCGTGCGTGAGCGGGCCCGGCGGCATACGGTGCTCGTATGCCGCCGGGCCCAGGTGGGGGCAAAGGCTCAGCTGATCGGGACCGCCCACAGGTCGGCGATGGACGGGTCGTAGTCGCCGTCCACGTCCTGGAAGCGGACTCGCACGACGGAGCCCTTCACCAGGTCAGGACGGTCGACGACGAACTGGTAGGCCAGGCTTGCCTGTCCGTTCGTCGAGAACGAGTAGCGCCGCTGGTTTACCACCTGGCCGTTGACGAGGACGTCGTAGGTCTTCGTCTGCGACTGGTCGTACGTCTCGATCATGCGGAGCGCGAACGGCCCGTCGGTCGGAACGGTCACGTCCATCTCGAACCACCCGCCGGGGTACGACGAGTGCGTGTACCGCCGGGTGAGACCCGCCTCGACGTTGGTGCCGGAGTGCTCCGACGCCGTGAGCCGGTGAGCGGTCTCGCTGGCGGCGACCCCGAGGTCGACGTGGTCGGTGAAGCTCGCGGGTGGCGTCGGCACGACGACCTTGAGCGAGCCGGTGGCGCGCTCGAGGTCGGTGGCGCCGACGGACGCCGTCACCGGAACCGCCCCCGTCGTCAGGTCGAGGGGTACCGCCACGGTCGCCGTGACCGTGGCCGTGCTCCCGGCCGGGACCGTGAACGCCTGAGCGGCAGGCGCCGTCCAGCCGTCCGGCAGCTTCACCGCGAGCTGGCCGCTCCGCGTGGTCGCTCCCTGGTTGCGCACGATGGCGGTGATCACCGCGGGCTGGCCCGGTCCCGTCGCCGTCGCCGGTCCGCTGACGGAGTCGACGACGACGGCGGGCGCCACGGTCACCGTGGCACTGACGGGAAGTGTCGCGATGGACTCGTGGAACCGGTAGCTCACGGTGGCAGCGAGCTCGACGGGACCCGGAGCGCCGTCCGGCGCGACGGCGACGCTGAACCCGAGCGTGAGCCGCTGGCCTGGCGCGACCTCCGTGGGACCGGCCTGAGGCTGGACGGTCCAGCCCGCCGGCGACGTGATGCTCGCGTCGATGCCGCGGATCGTGTCCGTGCCGCGGTTGTCGACCACGACCTTGACGGTGCCGGCGCCACCCTGGACCAGGGTCCCGTCCGGTGGCACGAGGCTGACCACCGCGCCGACGAGGCGTCCAGAGGCAGACGACAGCCGGGCGGTGACGGTGGCCAGGACGTCGAGGACCGCCTTGGCCTCCGCGTCCGTCAGGTCGCCGGTCTTCCGCTTCGTCTCGACCCAGCGACGAAGGTCCGCCGCCGTCGAGAGCGCCCGGTGGAGCACGGATGCCGTATCGGGGTCGGCGGCGAGACGGGCGGTCCACGTCGCCCCGACCTCACGGTCGAGCTTGCTCCACTGGGCGGCGACGTGGTTGGCCGTTCCGGCCGCGATCGATGCCGGTGCCGTGAAGCCCGTCACCCCCGCGCGCGCGTCTCCGATCGATCCCAGCACGTCGTCCACGGAGAAGTGGTACGTGCCGGAGCCAGCCTTGAAGACGGCCGCCCCGTTGTCCATCCGGAGGAAGGTCAGGCCCTCGGCGTCGGACGCCGGCGTCCCACCTTCAAGCACGGCCCAGCGGCTCGGCGCCGGGACATGCACCTCGGAGGTCGTGTTCGCGGGCACGGTGACGTCCATGGTGAGGCCGCCGGACCCGGTGCGCCAGGACGAGGCGATCGTGCCGTAGGGCGTCTCATGGCTCATCCGGGCCCAGTCGATGCCGCCACCCGGCTGGGGAGCGACGACGGACCGCTGGTACCCGGGATCGAGCGCAGAGACTCCCGCGAGCGTCCGGTACATCCACTCCCCGACCGCGCCGTAGGCGTAGTGGTTGAACGAGTTCATCTCGACCGGACCGAAGCTGCCGTCCGGCATGATCGAGTTCCACCGCTCCCAGACGGTCGTGGCGCCCTTGCCGATCTCGTAGCCCCACGACGGGTAGTCGGTGTTCTGCAGGAGCTGGTAGGCGACGTCGGTGCGACCGATCGCGGTGAGCGCGGGCAGGAGCCCGTCCACCCCGAGGAACCCGGTCGACAGGTGCCAGTCACGCCGCTCGATGGAGGCGACGAACTTCGCGGCCACGAGGGCCTTGCGGTCCGCGGGGACGAGCCCGTTGTTGATCGTCAGGATGTATGCCGTCTGGCTGTTCCCCTTGACCGTGCCGTCGGCGCCGATGAAGGCGGCCTGGTAGGCCTGGGTGATGTCGGCGAGGCGGGCGCGGTACGCGGCGGCGTCGTCCTTCTTGCCGACGGCCTCGGCCATCTCGGCGAACTCGCGGGTGCTGCGTGCGACGAACGCCGTGTCGAGGACGTCCGCTGGGGTGTTGTCGTCGAGGTTGAGCCAGTCGAGGTACCCACCGGTGGACCGGATGTGGTTGGTGGAGTCGCGGTCCAGATAGTCGACGTAGCGCTTCATCGCGTCGTAGTTGTCACCGATGACCTTCGTGTCGCCGTAGGCCTGCCAGAGCGTCCAGGGGACGTGGACTCCAGCGTCGGCCCACCCGGCCGCACCGTAGCCGCCGTCGAAACGGCCGGGGATGACCGGAGCGACGCCGGGGAACGCGCCGGCGGCGTTCTGGGTGTCCCGAAGGTCCTGGAGCCACTTGGACAAGAAGGCCTGGGAGTCCATGTTGTAGACGGCGGTCCGTGCGAACACGTCGATGTCGCCGGTCCAGCCCATGCGCTCGTCGCGGGCCGGGGTGTCAGTGGGGATCGACAGGAAGTTGCCGCGCATGCCCCACTCGATGTTGCTGTTCAGCTGGTTGACGAGCGCCGAGGACGTCTCGAAGTCGTTGACCAGCGGGCCGTCCGTGCCGAGCACGACACCGACGATGTCTGAGTCGGCGGGTGCCTCGCTGACGCCGGTCACCTCGATGTACCGGAAGCCGTGGAAGGTGAACCGCGACTCGTACGTGCCCGAGCCGTCGGCGCCGAACGTGTAGTAGTCGGTCGCCTTGGCACTGCGCAGGTTGGCGGTGTAGATCGACCCGTCCTTGTTGAGCACCTCTGCGAACCGTAGCCGCGCGGTGGTGCCCGGAGCTCCCTTGAGGGTGACCTTGGCCCGACCGACCATGTTCTGACCGAGGTCGTAGATGTAGGTGTCGGCCGAGGGTGAGGCGATCCGGTGCGCGGCGAGATGCTGGGTCACCCGGACCGGCTGGTCGGTCTGGGGCTCCAGGAGGTTCGTGGCCGAGGGGACCACGGTCACGCCGCTCCATGCCGACGCGTCATAGGTCGGGTTGCTCCAGTCGCCGACCGCGGCGGCCCGGCGGGCGTCGTAGGACTCGCCGTCGAGCAGGTCCGCAGACGTCCGCGGACCGGGCGTCGTGCGCCACGTGCTGTCGGTGCCCACCGTCTGGGTGGTTCCGTCGGCGTACTCGACGCGCAGCTGAGCGAGCAGGGACGTGCGGTCGCCCCAGACCCCGGTGCCGAACATCGCGACCTTCCCGGCATACCAGCCGCTGGCCAGCTCGGCGCCCACGGCGTTCGTGCCGGCCTTCAGCTGGGAGGTGACGTCGTACGTCTGGTAGGCGATTCGCTTCGAGTAGTCCGTCATGCCTGGAGCCATCTCACGGTCCCCGACCCGGGCGCCGTTGAGCTGCAAGGAGTAGAGGCCACGCGCGGAGGCGTAGATCCGTGCGCTCCTGATCGGCTTGTCGGCCACGTCGAACGACTTCCGCAGCAGCGGGACCTCGTTGCCGATCGCGAGCCAGGCCTCCCCCGCGTCGCCCTGGACCTGGAGACCACCGGGCGTGACCGTCCCCGCGGTGAACGTCCGGTCACCGCTGAGGAAGGACGTCTGGGCGAGCACCTTCCCGTCGGCGCCGGTCACGGTGACGTTCCGGACCAGCCCGGTCTCGGCGCCACTCGTGCGGAAGCCCATGATGCCGGGGCCGGCGAACGTCCGGTCGTCGCGTCGGTCGAGTACCACGCCGTCGACGCTCGTCGTGATCGTGCTGCCCGAGACGGCGATGGTGTAGCGGTGCGAGTCGGCGAAGCTGAAACCGGCCGGGAACGGGGTGGCGGACAGGACGCTGTAGCCGCCGTTCTTGACGTGTGGGCGAAGCGCCTTGGACGCCTCGCTGATCTGCCACATGTAGGCGTGCTCGGTGTCACGACCGCGGAAGTACACGCCCAGTGCGCCGGAGATCTTCGACGCCGTGAAGTCGATGGTGTAGTTGGTCCACTCCGGGCCGTAGCGGTTCGCGCCGACGGCACTGACCCAGTCGGCAGTCCACTCAGCGGTGTTCAGGCCGGTCTCGAAGGTCGCCGGGCTGCTCCAGTCGGAGGCAGCCCCGGTGTCGTCCCACACCCGGACCGACCAGTAGTAGCGCGTGTGCGACTCCAGGGCCGGGCCCGCGTAGGCCACGTTGACGGAGTCGCTCGAGGTGACGCGGCCGCTGGACCAGACGTCGGAGCCACCGGCCGTCCGGCCGACCCGGATCTCGTATGCCGTCTGGCTCACTCCGCGTCGCGAGGAACCGAGCTGCCAGCTGAGCGAAGGGGCGGTGCCGGGGATGCCGAGCGGGTCGACGAGCGCGTTGGTCCGAAGGGCAGTGACGCTCGTGGCGGCCGTCGCGGCGGTGACCGTCGCGGTCGGGGCGAGCGTGTCCGCCCGGGCCGCCGCCGGTGTCATGACCGCGCAGCCGATCGCGGCCACGACGGCCACGAGACGCGGTACTGGTCGGGATCTCACGTCATTCCTCCTTGAATGAATCGATTCATTCAGCGAAATGTAGAGGCCGCCGACCCGGCCTGGGAACGAAAGTGTCCGGAACCGGTCACACCGGTCAGATGAGGCCTCGCCGCACGGCCCAGACCACTGCTTCGATGGGTGAGATGACGCCGATGCGATCGCAGACCCGCCTCATCCGGCGCCGGAGGGTCCGCTCCGACACCCCGAGCCTTCGGGCGACGAGGTCGAGCCGCAGCCCGCCGGCGGTCAGAGCCAGCAGCGTCAGGTCCTGCCGGCTGAGCTGCGGTCTCGAGGTCGTCTGGGCTCCCTGGGCACTGCTGCCGGGGTGGACGGGTCGAACCTCGTGGGTACGACCTGGTCCCCCACCCGGGCGGGGCGGGGAGGGAGTCGCGGGGGGCGGTCCAGGGCACACGGCGGACATGTACGGCGCCCCTACTCGGGGGCGCCACCTCCCACCGTTCCGGGTCGTCGTTCCGGCCGCTTGGCCGGGTCCGAGGCCGGCCCGGTCGACCGGCGCACCACGAGCTCGGGCTGGAACACGACGTGGCGCGGCGCGGTCGAGCTGAGCAGGAGGTCGGCGGCGGACCAGCCGAGCTGGTACGTCGGCTGGCGCACCGAGGTCAGCGGGACAGCGAGCTCGCTGGCGAAGGAGACGTCGTCGTACCCGATCACGGAGAGCTCGTCCGGGACGTCCAGCCCGCGGTTGCGCGCATGCCGCATCGCGCCCAGCGCGACGAGATCGTTGACGCAGAAGACCCCGGTGACATCGGGACGTTCGGCGAGCAGTCGCGCCATGCCCAGCTCGCCTCCGGAGGCATCGAGCGAGTCGACCTGCAGCTCGACGAGCTCGGCTGCGCCGTCCGCGGCCCGGATGGCGCGACGCGCGCCGACCCGTCGGGCGCGGCACTGCTGCAGCGACAGGGGCCCGTTGACGAAGCCGATCCGGCGATGGCCCAGCGACAGCAGGTGCGCAACGGCGGTGCGGCCGCCGGCGGCGTCGTCGGTCACCACGGAGGCGAAGTCCTTGACCCGAGGGCGGTGGTCGAGAAAGACGACCTCGGTGCCCTGGTCCGTCAGTCGCTCCAGGTTGTCCACGGTCCGCTGCGACGGGGTCAGCAGGACACCCCGCAGCCGTTGTTGGGCAAAGGTGTCGAGGATCAGCCGCTCACGAGCCGAGTCACCGTCCGAGCTGCTGAGCAGCATCGTCAGGCCGTCCTCGATGAGCCGGTCCTCGATGCCCCGCGCCACCTCCGTGAAGAACGGGTTGGCGATGTCGAGGACGAGCACTCCGGCCGTGCGGGAGGCGCCTGCTCGCAGCTGCCGGGCTGAGGCGTTCGGCACGAAGCCGAGCTGCTCGATGGCGGCGTGGACGAGCTGCCGGGTCGCCTCCGCCACGATCTGCGGGCGGTTGAGGACGTTGGAGACCGTGCCGACGGAGACGCCGGCACGGCGCGCGACGTCGCTGATCCGCGCATGGGGATGCCCGCCCGACATCGGGCTGCTCACGCTGCTCACATTCGTTCACCCGCCCCTTCGTCGCGGCGTGATCTCATGCTGCTTGAATCCGTTCAATCGCGCAACAGGGAGCGGGACTCCTGTCCGTTCGGACAGTCCGGTGGTCAGCCCAGAGACTCCCAGCGACCCGTGCGAGGGACGATCCAGGAACACCGCACCTCGGGTGTCGGCCCTGCGACGTCACCGTCGGGTGGGCCGATTCCGCCTCCGGCCGAGCCGCCTCAGGAGTAGGAAGGAGCGCATGCGCACCTTCCAGATGGTCCGTGATGCCGACCCCACCGGCATCTCCGGAACCGGCCTCGTGGCCGAGGGAGTCGAGTTCGGCGACGGCAGGGTCGCGCTTCGCTGGTGCGTGCCGGGTCGCCCCACCTCGGTCGCTGTGTGGGACGAGATCGAGGACGTGCTCGCCATCCACGGCCACGATGGGGCCACCCGCATCGAGTGGGAGCGCTAGCAGGGCGCCACTCTCCCCGTCTCACCGTCGGCGTGTCACGGGTTCGTGCATCGCCCGATGCCTCGAGGACGGCACAGCGTGCCTCAGGCGCGGCGCAGGACTGTGCCACCGTTGAGGACGCGCCCTACGAGGATGTCGAGACCCGTGACCGTCCACGCGACGCCGTACCAGACGTCGTCGGTGCCCGACCACCGCCGGATCTTCACCTCATAGGTCTCCCCCGGCGTGGCCACGAACTCGGCGATCTCGTAGCTGTTGTCGAACGAGTTGCTGACGGCCACCTGGTTCCCGTGAGAGTCGCGTACGTGTAGGTCGAGGTCGACGGTCAACGTCGACGACAGCGGCAGGTGAATGCCGAAGAAGTCGAACGAGGTGACGTGAGAGTCCCAAGCCAGCGCGACCTTGACGTGAGGCCACAGAGTCGTTCTCGGCACGGCAATCCGGTACGAGTACGTGGAGAACCTGTCCGTGCCGTAGTCCGACGACCGCGACGTCCCCACATCCCAACCACGGCGCCTCGCGGTGCCGTTGCGCGAGGACCGGCTACGAGCGATGTCCGTTGCCGCTTTGGTGTCGAGCGCACCGGACCCGTCCAACCCGTCCACGCCGGCGATGAGGTCGGATCGCCAGGTGCCACCGGCGGGGTTGCGCCAGGCGGACGCGAGCAGAATCGCCCGGCATCCCTCCGGCCATGATCTCAGCGTGCCGTTCGCCTCCTGCATGCAGGCGACCGCGCCGGCCACTGCGGGGGCAGCCATGCTCGTGCCCGAGAAGGTCAGCCCCACAGTCGTGACGTTCGTGCCGTTGGCGGCGATCTCCGGGAGCTCGCGGTCCCCATGCGAGGACGACGGGTTGCGGAAGCAGGTGTCGGAGGCCATCCCTGAGGCGGTGTCATTGTGGTTCGCGACGGTGACGCGGTTGTAGCCCTTGTGATTGACGAACTCGCTGTCGGGGCCGTTTCCCGCAGCCTCGCAGATGGTCGGGTACGGCCACTGAAGAGCTAGCCAGTCCTTGTAGACGTCGTCGAAGGACAGCCCGGAGGAAGTCTGTTCGGCGTCTCGGTGGAAGCTTTGGCTGATGACCGTGCAGCCGCGGTCCTGGGCGGCCCAGCGGACGGCCGCCAGGTCGGTGCTGTTTGCGGAGTGGAGGTTGCAGTCCGGTGCATGGCCGTGCGGACGGTTGGGTTCGACGTTCTTGACGATGCCGTGCGTGTGCCGGGAGTGCTGTGTGGTCGCCGGGGTCGTCGTGTACCTCGCGGTGATCGCGAGGTTGGTGGTGTCGTCCGGACCGTCCTCGTACACAGCGACGTTGACCCCGGTGCCGTCGAAGCCGGCGCTGTGGGCGTCGTCGGAGTTGGCGATCGCGATGGAGTCGGTCAGGTCGAGGATGCTCTCTTCGCTGTGGAGGAACACAGCAGCAACCGCTTCGTGGTCGGCGAGCTCGCGGACGGCACGAGACCGCATCACGCCGAAGATGACCGGAGCGCGCTCGTCTACGCGCTGGACCTCGAGCCCAAGGTTTTCGAGGGTTGGGCGCACGCGCTCGACCGCGGCTCGCCAGCGACGCTCCGTCGCCACCTCGGGTCGCGGTCGCCGGAGGGTCGCCCGTTTCGTGGACTTCTCGACCCGCTCTGGATCGTCATCGGTGACAAGCCACACCGCGACGGGGACGAGATCCTGCTGAGGCAGCAGCTCGTGCAGTGCTGGGTGCACGCGCCCGAAGGCCTCCCGCCGACGACTCGCGAGCTGGGCGAGGGCGTCGTTCACATCGACCTCACTGCCGTGCTCGTCGAAGGCGAGGTCGACGGGGGTGCGTCGGCGACGTCGGCGGTCCTCCGCCTTGAACACGTCGATGTAGGGCCCATCAGGGACGCCGTCCATCGAGAGGGGCTCGACGTCGAGCTCGTCGATGCGCAGGCGTGTGGCGTGAAGGAGCGAATAGCCCTCGGGGATGGGCGCGTTGGAGTCGACGATGACGAACTCCACGTCCAGGCTTGACAGTCGCGCGCCCCTGCCGAGAGCGAGTCCGTCGGTGTGCAGCACGTGCCGGCCGGCGGGCAGCGTGCTGGTGTCGATGACAACGGACTTCGAGTCGTCGGCGAGTGACACCCTGGCGCGGTGGCCGAGCACGCTGACCAAGCGATGCTCGCCCTCTGCGAGCTTGGACCGCGCCGACACGGTGATGGGGGTTCCGCGCAACACCACCTCACCGTTGTCGATGCTGGCCTCAGGGCTGGTGCGTGTGCGAGCTCCGTCGTCGGGCATGGCGAACTCCCCTCTCGAGCGGCGGCATACCACTCAATGGAGCAGATGCGAGACTCGACCCCATTGATACATCGGAGGCAGGCAGCTCCTCGCTCTGCACGCCTGTCGTCACCCGGCTCGCTGCCGTCCCGCAGGACGAGCGAGCCGGGTGACGTCGGCGCAGACGTGACCCGAGTTTGTAGGTCGGGCCCCGCTCACGCACCCTTGCGGAACGTCACGTCGCCCGGGCCGACCGAGAACACCTGGTACCCGGCCACGCGTCCCGCCGACGTCGCCTCGCCGCCCACGGGGACGAACGACTCATTGGCCGCCGCCGGCACGTACACCGTGGCGGTCGTGCCCGCGGGGATCGACACCTGCATCGTCGAGAGACCCTTCGCGCCGCGGGTCCACTTGCTCGACACCGTGCCGTGCGGGGTCTCACGGCTGCCCGACACGTGCGTGAGGGTCCCCACCACCTGCGGCTTGATGATCAGCCGGTCGAAGCCCACCGAGCCCGGCGCCTGCCGGATCCCGGCCAGCCCCGCGCTGAACCACTCGTCGATCTGGAGCAGGATCATGTGGTTCTGCGATCCGGCGAGGTTCCACGACTCCGGGATCGTCGTCAGGCCCTGGTTCACGAAGTACGCGTAGCTCGGCGCAGTGGTCTCCTGGAGCACGTCCCACAGGACCTCGCCACGGCCTTCGTTCATCAGCACCTCGTAGATCGGCTGCAGCGAGACCTCGCCGCCGCTGATGTGCGGGCCGCCGCCGTTCGGGTGGTAGGCGTAGATGCGTGTGACAAGGTCGTCGAGCACCGACTGCTTCGCGCCGTCGGGCACGATGCCCATGGCCAGCGGGAGGGCGTCGAGCGCTTGCGAACCGGTGGTCCCGGCAGGGCCGGAAGACGTGTAGGTCTTGGTCTGCGGGTTGAAGAAGGCAGCGTTGAACGCGTTCGCGAGGCTCTGCGCCAGCGCGCGGTAGTCGGCCGCGTCACCGGCGTTGCCGAGCTCGTCCGCGATGTCCGCCAGGTCCTGAGCGATCACGTACAGGCCGTAGGTCCCGGTCGCGTTCTTCGGCGTCGTCGTGTCACCCGCGATCCAGTCGCCGAGCCCGCTCGTCAGCAGTCCGTCGGGCGTGATCTGCGCACGCACGTAGGCGAGGTAGTCCTGCATCGCGCCGTAGTACTGGCTCATCGTGCGGGTGTCGCCGTAGTTCTGCCACAGGAAGTACGGCGTGATGATGAACGCTCCGCCCCAGTTCACGTCGTCGCGGTAGCCGCCGCCGAAGTTCGGGAACTCTGGTGCAGTGCCCGGGACGAGGCCGCCCGGCTGCTGGGACTCGAGCATCTGGCGCTCCATCCCACGCAGGAACGCGGAGACATCGAAGTTGGAGTGGATCGCCCCCATCGACTGGATCATGTCCGCCAGCCACCCGAGCTTCTCGCGGTGCGGGCAGTCGGTGAAGATCGACTGCATGTTGGAGCGGATCGAGTACTCCGACATCCGGTGGATGGTGTTGATCAGGTCGTTGTCCGTGGAGATCGAACCACCCGTTGGGACATCGGCGTTGGTCTGCAGACCGACGATCATGTCCACGTCCGGCGTGAAGTCCGCGGGCAGCCCGCTGACCTGAACGAACTGGAAGCCGTGGTACATGAACTGTGGCGTGAACGTCTCACCGGCGGGGTCACCCGAGGTCGTGTAGGTGTCGAAGATGCCGGTCGGCGACCCGGCGGAAGCGGTGCTGACGGTGCCGTTCCCGCTCCAGCCCTCCCCCGGCGTGATCTTGATGACCGTGCCCGCGGGGACGGTGCCCCCGGGGATGTGGAGGCGCGGCATACCGGCGAAGTTCTGGCCGAGGTCGAACGACCACGAGCCGGCGCCCGGGTGCTTGGTGGCGACCGCCTTGAACGTGTTCTGCACGCGGACCGGCGGGGCCTCGCGCCACACGAGCTTCGTGTCGAGCGATGGCGGCGAGGTGATCGACGAGTCCTCCCAGCCCGTGCTGTCCGAGAGATCCGCGCCCGGCTCGTCCCAGCCTGCCTGGACCGCGCGCGCGTCGAAGTCGGTGCCCGCGTACCAGTTGTCGGTGATCGTCGGGCCGGCCTTGGTTCGCCAGGACGGGTTGGTGACGATCGTGTCGACCGAGCCATCGGCGTAGGTCAGCTCCAGGCGCGCGATCAGCCGCGGTGAGACGGCCATCTCACCCTTCGTGGACGCGCCGGAGCCGAGCACCACGGCACTGGAGGCGTGGCTCTGGTCGAACGCGGCCGAGACGGTGAGGGTGTTGGCGCCCACGGCCGTCACCTTGCGTGACTCGAGGCGGCTCCCACCGTCCCCGGTGTCGACGTTGACGGTGTCGCCGACGGCATACCCGAGCACGTTCGAGAGCTGCACGGTCGTGTCGCCCGCGGCGACCGACGCGGCAAGCGTGCCGGTCGGGACCGGCGTCGAGTTGAACTTCGTGTACACGTCGCTGCGGCCGGCGGCGGCGTTGGCCTGCGGGTTGACGTTCGTCTGGCCGTTGCCCAGCGCCACACCGACCGTGTTGTCGCCGTCGCGTACAAGGCTCGTCACGTCGTACGTGCCGTACTCGGCCGAGCGCAGCGGGTTGGTGACACCCGGGTTGAGGACCGTGTCGGTGACCGGCTTTCCGTTGACGGTCGCCTCGTAGGCGCCGAGGCCGGCGACGTAGAGGCGTGCCTTGCTGACCGTCCGGGCCGCGGTGAAGGAGCGCGCGAAGATCGGCAGCGGGTTGTTGAGGTCGGGGCCCTGCGGGTTCGGCTCAGCTGTAACGGTCTTGATCACCGTCGTCGGCGTGGACGAGGTCGCGGAGGCTCGGATCGTGAAATCGACCGGGAAGTTCGGGATCTGCCCGTCCGGCGTGCGCGAGTCGCTGCGCGGATAGAGGACGATCTTGTTGAAGTGCTGGACGGTCTTGAGGTCGACCTGCACCCACTTGGACGGGTTGACCTCCTGCGTGGTCGACTGGCGGCTCATGTAGCCGGGGCTGATGATCTTGCCGTCGGTCAGCAGCTTGGTGCCCCAGCCCTGCGACGAGAACTGGTCGTATGCCGAGACGCTCGCGCCCAGCGCCACGTTCGTGCCGTCGTCGGCGAGCACCTCCATCTCGGCGAGCTGGATACGCGACACCGTCCCGTAGGACGACTCATAGAGCGGCAGACCCAGCTTGGTCACGTCGAGCCGCACGTAACGGGCGTCCTGCTCGCCGACGTCGATCACCACACCGCGGTTCAGAGGGGGCGGCGGGAGCTGGATCCACTTCGCCGCGCCCCAGTCGGTGGGCTGCAACAGGCCCATCTCGAACGTGGACGGCGCGCTCCATCGTGAGAGGTCACCGTTGCCGTCCCACACCCGGACCTGCCACGAGACGCCGGCGCGCGAGGTCAGCGCCGGGCCCGCGTAGGTCAGCTGCTGCGCCGAGCCGAGGACCCGCCCGGAGTCCCACAGCTCCCGACCCGACGCGTCGGTCGCGCGCACCTCGTAGGCGGTCTGCCGCGCGGCGGCGCCGCTGCCGGAGAGCTGCCAGCTGAGGCTCGGGTTCGGATCGTCGACACCCAGCGGCCGGTCGGCGCGGTTGTCGACTCGCAGGCCGCCGACGGTGACGGTCGCGGCGGTTGCAGCGGCCGCTGCGTTCGGGGTGCCCGCCGCGAGCGCGGGAGCGCTGCTGGCGAGGGTGCCCGCCGCGACCACGGAGGCAACGGCGACCGGAACACACCATCGTTGCAGCACCGTCCTCCTCCCGTCGGCCGGTCGTGATGCACGTCCTGACTGCACGATGGCAACTCCTTCACTCTGAAGCGACTACTGCTGTATTCGTCATGATTGGCATGCTTTGCGACACCGAGCTACCGGCCCGTGATCGCATGCGAGCAACACCTTGTCTCCTGCCTGGTCACTCGCTGGCCGGACGCGGTGCCGACCGGTCGCGCCGAACGATCAGGCGGGCACCACCTGCTCGACATACGGGACGAGACGGACCGGCCCGACCAGGCCGTAGCTCTGGCGCGCGGCCGCGCCGTAGACCGCCGGCGTGACCACGCGGAGCCGGTTGAGCAGAGTCGAGGCGACCTCGACCTCGATCACGTTGCTGCCGGCGACCAGGTTGCGGCCGAGGTCGACCACCGAGTCCATCGGGTCGAGGGGCGGCAGCAGCAGACCGTTGACCCGCACCCGGAAGGTGTCGTTGACCTCGCCCAGCTCCAGATAGGCGCCGTCGTTGTCCGTCCAGTCGGCGCCGAGGTCGACCGTCGTGCGGTAGCGCCCGATGCCGGAGACGTCCTCCAAGCCGGCGACCTTCGACCACGACTGCAGCGTGGAGAGGTCGCGGGTGACGACGTCCTTGCTGGTGTCGAGGTCCTCCGGGTCGGTCGGGCTCGCCGGCTTCCAGTCCTCCAGCTCCAGGCTCCACGAGGCCGGGACGACGGGCTCGCGCACCCGGTCCACGACGACCCTGGTCGTGCGACCATCGGGTCTCGGCAGGTCGAACGTGCCGGCGGTCGTCGTGCGCAGGGCAGCGTTGGCGCCCCGAGGCACGACGGTCTGGCCGGCGGTCGCGACCGGCAGCACCGACCGGGCGACGCCCGCGCCAGGCTGCGCCAGCGCGACGATCGTCGACTGCCCGGGCACGAGGTCGACCCGCACGCGGACCCGGTCGCCGGACCGCTCGAACGCGGCGATCCGAGTCACGTCGCCGGTCCACGCATCCAACAGCCACGGCACGGAGCCGCGGTCGGTGGCGGTCAGCCACACGTCCTGCGCCACCGGGTTGAGCCGCCGGTTCTCGGCGTGCCGTGCGTTGGCGAGGTAGTAGAGGTCGACGTCGCCGGTGACTCGCCGCACGTGCATGACGGTCGAGTCGGTGTGCTCGACGTCACGGACCACGCCGAGCGCAGCGAGCGCCGTACCGACCTCGGCCTCGGGGACGGTGCGAGTCGTGGACAGTGCGGCGATCGCCGCCATCAGTGAGCGCACCGTTGCGGTCGCGGCCGCATCCTCGTGCCCGATCGGCGTCACCTGGGACCAGTCGCCGATGAGCACGATGGGTAGGCCCTTGCGTCCGAGCGCGAGGAGCCGCTCGGCGCCGTCGATGTCCATCGTCACGGCGTTGCTGCGCAGCGAGTCGGGACCGACCACGACCGCCTTGTAGGACGGGCCGTCGGGCGCCAGCCGGCCGCCCGCGACATCCACGCCGTCGAGCGCGAGGAGCGACGCGCTGACGAACGAGTGCGACCAGCCGAGCTTGGTGCCGTTGTTCGTGATCCACTGCGGGCCGATGCCGGTGGAGGCCCAGCCCTTGTGCCGCCAGAAGGCCACGTCGTACTTCGGGGCGCCGGTCTGCAGCACCAGCTGGGTCCGGGCGAGGTATGCCGCGATGCCGGGGACGTGCTCCCACTGCGGGGTGCGGGGGCCCCACGCCTCGCCGAACCCGATCGCGTTGTTGTAGTAGGGCGAGAAGGCGGCGAAGCCCGGCCAGGTGACATGAGGCGCCTGCGCATAGGGAAAGCCGTGCACCTGCAGGTGGTTCACGCCGGCGACGAAGATGCTGTTGATCGTGAACAGCGCCTGGTTCTGCGCGGTCGGACTGACGCTGTTGGCGCCCCAGGTGGTGTTGTAGGCCGCTCCGTTGTAGCAGATCGCCTCGCACGAGAGGACGGTGTGGCCGGCCAGGTCGCGCCCGGCGGCCATCACCCGGTAGTCGTCGAGGTTCTTGAAGCCGAGCGACTCGGTCTCCGGGACGTCGACCACCGCCGAGTGCTGCATGGTGTCGGTCTCCAGGCCGTAGGGCTGGATCCGGATCCCCATGCCCAGGGTTCGCGCGAAGTCCTGCATCGGGCGCAAGTGCTGGTCGCGGTAGAGGTCGGACAGGACCTGGTTGTAGTCATCCCGGATCTCGTTGGTGCGCAGGTTGTCGGCCGTGGTGGGGTCCGCTGCGGGCAGCGAGAACTGGTACTTCTCGCTCTTCTCCAGGACGAACGGCAGCCAGGGTCGCAGGTCATAGCCGTGCTTCGCCTCGAACTCGTCGAGGAGGTCGGCGGTCCAGATGGTCGCCTTGGTCTCGATCTCGAGGGAGTCCTCGAAGAAATAGCCGCCGGCGGCGCGGAGCAACCCCCTCAGCTCGCCGTCGAGCACCCGGGCCTGCCAGAGGTCGATCACGGCCTGGGCACCTCGCCGGCTGAAGTGGTCGACGACGTAGGCACGAGGCGAGGTGTGCGGCCCGGCCTCGGGCTCCTGGCCGGATCCGCGCCGCCACGTGGCCAGCAGCTGCCAGGTGCCGTCGGCGGGCTCGGACGGGGCGGTCCACGTGAGATGCTGGCCGGCCACGGAGTCCGCGAGGTCGGTGTAGGACGCCGGGTCGAGGATCGTGCTGGTGACGACGCCGTTGCGGTCCTTGACGTAGCCGGTGATCCGGTACGCCTGCACGGTGACCAGCTCGGACGTGGTCACCGAGGACGCCGCCGCGACGACCGGGTCCGGCAGTGCTGCGTCGTACGACGCGCCGGCGGCAACCGTCGCCTGACCGTGCACCAGCTCGGTGCAGGCGGCGTCATCGTCGGGCGTGATGGTCGGGACGGCTGCCGGCCAGGACGGGCCGACGGTGAGGTCGACGCGGACGCCGCGCTGGGCGGCACGGGCGAGCGCTGCCTTGACGCCGGCGACCCACGGCGCGGTGCCCCAGCCGTGCGTGGCGACATCGATCTCGATGTTGCGCGCCCGCAGGCTGTGGGTGACGTCGGCGACCTCGAGCACGCCGAAGCCCGCACGTGCTACCTCGTCCACCTCGCGCTCGATCTCGGATGGGTCGACAAGCCCGTGCGGCCACCACCAGCGGAATCCGGCGGCGGTGCCGGTTCCGGGGTGCTTGAACGACTGGCGCAGCGCGTCGGGAAAGCCCACAGGGCCGGCGCCGGCGGATCCCGATGCCGATGTGGATGCCGCCGCGGATGCAGCCGCGGGGCCGACGACAGCGGCGGCGCCGAACGATGCGGCGGCAGCAGCGAGCAGGGACCGGCGACTGGGCCCGGACGAAGGCAGGGGTCGGGACACGGGGTTCCTTCCGGATGTTTGGGGGCTGGGTCAGGGGATGACGGTGCGGGCTTTCGCCGCGAAACAGTGGAGGTCGTGCGGTTCACGACGACGCACATTGCTGGCGCGCAGGACGGCATGCGGCCGCGCAGGGAGGTGTGTCCGGTCGACGCCGAGAACGAGTGCCCGGCCGAACACGTCGGCGAGCGCGGAGATCGACGACGTGGGGCTCGCCGACTGAGGGCGGTGCTCTGAGGAAAGGCCCGGGCGCCGTGGCGGGCCGACGACGATCGCCGCGGCTCTCAGGTCGGCAGGGCCGAAGGACCTGGATATCTGCCGTCGTTCCAGGGTGAGGGGTCGATGTGGTCCGTTCATGAGCACCTTGCCTCGTTGAAAGGTTTCAAGCAGTGCGACGCTAACGCGGTCGCTGACGATCGTCAAGGGGTTGCCCAGAAGCCTCGATGGGGCTGCGGCTGACACGTTTCATGAGGCTTTCATGACCTGTTGGTTGACAAGGCGACCGGATCCACCAGATCCATCCGCGTTGCTGTTTGGCCGTGGTCGGCCTGGGCCGACTGCACCGTTGACATCGATGCGCGACGCTCCTAAAGTCGCTCGCGCACATTGATCGATACGTTTCAATCCCCGGCTACTGATACCTCGCACGGTGACCCCCCGGCCCCGCACCCATCCGCGATCCGGCAGGCATGTGCCGCACCCCACCTCGACTGCCCAACTGCAGCGCCAGCCCGAGCCAGGCCTCGAAGACCTCGGACGGCATACGGGCGCGGTACACAGGCCGCGGCCCGGGGAGGGCGGCGGTCTAGCCGCCTCGCACAAGTCGTGGGTGGAGACGCGGAGACGTGACGACCGACCGCGGGCCGCGACCGGCACGGCGTTCCTGATCAGCCGCGCCGGTCATCGGTGCCCGGGGCCACATCGAGGGTCCCGGGCACCACCGTCGCCTGCCGTGCGAGGTCGGTCAGAAGGGGTATGGAGCGATGTCGGGCCGGACCGTGAGCCACTGGGTATCGGTGAACGCGTCGAGGTTCGCCCGGGCACCGCCGAAGCGGGACCCGGTGCCGGACGCCGCAACGCCGCCGAACGGTGCGTTGGCCTCGTCGTCCACCGTCTGCTCGTTGATGTGCACGATGCCGCTCGGGATCGCATCCGCGAGCTTCATCGCCTCACCGACATCCCCGAGGATGCCAAGCGACAGGCCGTACTGGCTGTCGGCCGCGAGGGCGACGACCTCGTCGACGGAGGAGAACGGGCGAACAGGCGCAACCGGGCCGAAGATCTCCTCTCGCCAAGCCGGCATGGCCTCGGTCATCTGAGCGAGCACCGTCGGGCGGTAGAACAGGCCCTCGTAGGTGCCACCCGCGGCGAGCGTGGCCCCCTGACCGACCGAGTCCTGAACCAGCGTGTCGATCTTCTTCAGCTGTCCGTGGTCGATGACCGGGCCGAGCGCGACCTGCTCCACCGCCGGATCGCCGACCGGTAGATGCTCGGCAGTCGCGGCGAGAGCCTCGACGTAGTCGTCGTGCAGGCTCTCGTGAACGAGGTGCCGGCCACTGGTCATGCAGATCTGCCCCTGGTGCATGAAGGAGCCGAACGCACCCGCGGAGACGGCCTTGGTCAGATCCGCTCCGGGCAGCACGATCAGGGCGTTGTTGCCGCCCAGCTCGAGGTGCGTGCGCTTGAGATGCTGCGCGCCGAGGGCACCGACCGCCCGTCCCGCAGCTGTCGAGCCGGTGAACGACACCACGCGCACCTCGTGCGCGGCGATCGCTGCCTCGCCGGTCTCGCGTCCACCCGGCACCAGGGCCAGCAGTCCGTCGGGAAGTCCGGCCTCGCGGAAGATCTGCACGAGGGACACGCCCCCGCATACGGTCGTGCGCGGGTCCGGCTTGAGCAGCACCGCGTTGCCCAGTGCGAGAGCCGGCGCGACGGAGCGGATCGACAGGATCAGCGGGAAGTTGAAGGGCGCGATGACGGTCACGACGCCGACCGGACGGCGGCGGGCCAGGCTCCAGCGCGGCTGGTTCGTCGCCAGCACCTCACCGGCCGGATGGGTCGGCAGAGCCGCCGCCTCGTAGCACTCGTCCGACGCGATCTGGGTCTCCAGCCCCGCTTTGGGCGGGATCGAACCGCTCTCCTTGACGATCCACGACTGGACCTCCTCCGCGTGCTGCCCCCAGAGGTCACCCGCGCGACGGAGGACCGCGGCCCGCTCCGACGGCGGCCGGGCGGCCCAGTCCCGCTGGGCAGCGGCCGCCTCCTTGGCAGCGCGGGCGACATCGTCGGCCGTCGCGGATCCGACGATGCCGAGCGCCTCCCCCGATCCCGGCGACGTGACGGTGATCGGCTCGCCGGAGCCGTGAACCCACCCGCTCAGGAAGATCTTGCCGTGCCAGTCGGTCCCGATGATGGTCATCGTCCTCACTCCTTGCTCGCAGCTGGATCAATTCTGTCCCTGGAGGCCCGAACAGGACCCTGAGTGTCCCGTCCAGTACGACAGCGGGGATCAGGTGCGCAGCGGTATCGGCACCAGCTCTTGAAGATCACGGAACGTGATCCCGTGGGTCTCCCGCACGAGCACCGTCCCACCGGGACCCCCGGGGTCGATGAGGAAGACCGCCAGGTCGGTGTAGACGCGGCTGACGCATCCGACGCCGGTGAGCGGGTACGTGCAGTCGGCCACGAGCTTGCTGCGGCCCTCGCGGGTGAGCAGGTTCATCATGACGAACGTGTCCTTCGCTCCGATGGCCAGGTCCATCGCCCCGCCGACCGCTGGGATGGCGTCCGGCTCGCCGGTGTGCCAGTTGGCCAGGTCGCCTCGCGCAGACACCTGGTAGGCACCCAGGACGCAGATGTCGAGGTGGCCGCCGCGCATGATCGCGAACGAGTCGGCGTGGTGGAAGTAGGACGCGCCCGGCAGCTCGGTGACCGGGATCTTGCCGGCGTTGATGAGGTCGAGGTCGACCTGCTCGCCGTGCGCCTCGGGCCCCATGCCGAGCATGCCGTTCTCGGTGTGGAGCGTGACGCCGCGCTCGGGCGCGAGATGGTTGGCCACGAGGGTCGGCTGCCCGATGCCGAGGTTGACATACGCCCCGTGCGGGATGTCGGCGGCCACGAGCGCGGCCAGCGCGTCCGCGCCGAGCCTCCCGGGCCCCTCCATGAACGTCGTGGGTCCCGGCCGGCCGGTCACTGTCCGTCCTCCAGCCCAGGCCGGGCAGCGGTCGGCACCACCACGACCTGGTCGACGTAGATGCCGGGAGTGACGACGACCTCCGGGTCGATCCCACCGACAGGGACGACCTCGTGGACCTGCACGATCGTCCTGGCCGCCGCGGCCGCCATGATCGGACCGAAGTTGCGGGCGGTCTTGCGGTACGTCAGGTTGCCGGCCCGGTCGGCCCGGTGCGCCTTGATGAGCGCGATGTCGCCACGGATCGGCAGCTCGAGCACATAGTGCCGCCCGTCGATCTCGCGGACCTCCTTGCCCTCGGCCAGTGGGGTGCCGTAGCCGGTCGGGGTGTAGAAAGCGCCGATCCCCGCGCCCGCCGCGCGGATCCGCTCGGCGAGGTTGCCCTGCGGGACCAGCTCGAGCTCGATCTGGCCGGCGCGGTACTTCGCGTCGAAGTGGTGGCTGTCGCTCTGGCGCGGAAACGAGCAGATGATCTTGCGCACCCGCCCGGCCTCGATCAGCGCGGCGAGGCCGACATCGCCGTTGCCTGCGTTGTTGCTCACGACCGTCAGGTCACGAGCGCCACTGTGCACCAGCGCCTCGATGAGCTCGACAGGCTGTCCGGCCGTTCCGAACCCGCCGACCAGCACGGTCGCCCCGTCGGGGATGTCCGCGACGGCGTCGACCGCGCTGTCAGTGATGTCGATCATCTGGCTCCCTCTGCTGGCTGTCCGCGGACTGCTCGCTCCGCGCGGACTGCTCGGCTTTGTCGAAGTGGGCGATCTCCTGCTCGGCGATCGCAAACGCGTGGTTCGCGGCGGGGACTCCGAGGTAGATGGCCGCCTGGAGCAGGACCTCCTGGATCTCCTCGACGGTGAGGCCGTTGCGACGGGCGGCGCGGACGTGCATGGCGAACTCGTCCCAGTGGTCGCGGGCGATGAGCGCGGTCAGGGTGACGGCGCTGCGCATGCGCCGGTCGAGGCCGGGGCGGGTCCAGATCTCACCCCAGGCGTAGCGGGTGATGAGGTCCTGAAAGGGCTCGGTGAAGGACGACGTGCGTGCTTCGACCCGGTCGACGTGGGCATCGGAGAGCACCTCGCGCCGCACGATCATGCCCTCAGCGTGCGCGTCGGCCGCGCTGCGAGACGAGCCGCGCGACGAGCTGCGAGACGAGCCGCGCGACGAGCTGCGAGACGGGCTGTCGTCGCTCATGATGCCCGCACTCCCTGGATCGTCCCGGACAGGAACGCGGCGAGCTCGCGCGCCGTGGCTGCCGGTTGCTCCGCGGGCGGCAGGTGTGCGGCGTCGGTGACGACCCGCAGGGCGCCGCCGGTGCCGGCGGCGACGGCTTCGGACAGCGCGACCGGTGCGGCCTCGTCGTGCTCACCTGCGATGGCGAGGACGGGGATCTCGATGTGGCCCAGCTCAGCGCGGACGTCGAAGGCGGCAAGTGCTTCGCAGCAGCGGGCGTAGCTGAACCGGTCGGCGTCCTGCAACGACGCGAGCAGTGCGGTCGCGGTGGCCGGGTCCCGCTCGGTCGAGCCGGGAGCGAACCATCGCTTGGCCGACCCGTCGACCATGACTGGCGTCCCGGCGCGGCGGACAAGGTCGGCGCGCTCGTGCCAGCCCTCGGGCTCGCCGATCTTGGCCCCGGAGGCGATGATGGCCAGCCCGGCGAGGTCGTGTCCGTGGTCGATCGCGAGCGCGAGTCCAACGGCCCCGCCGAGGGACACACCGGCATACACGGTCGGCCCGGCAACGGCGGCGCGCAGCCCGGCGGTTGCCGCGATGACGGCGTCGGCCAGGTCCTGCACCGAGAACGGCTCGTCGTAGGGAGCGCTTGCCCCGTGTCCGGGGAGGTCCCAGCCCACGACCGCGAGGTCCGCTGGGAGCAAGCCCGCGCAGGCGGTCCACAGCGGCGCCACGGCCGTGCCGAGCGACGGGCCGACGACGAGCACACCGCGCTGCCGCTCAGGGGCCCGCAGGCTGGTGAGGGTGATCGGAATCGTCACGCGCTCCTCCCGTCGTTGCGCTGCGCTGGGTATGCCGCTCGGTGCCGGGCCACGGCACGGTCCACGAGGATGCCCGTGGCCCCGAGGTAGCGGGCGGGGTCGAGCAGCTCGAGGATGGTCTCGTCGGACAGGGCGTCCGGGGGCAGGTACGCACGCAGGATCGGCGTGAGGTGTCGCGCCTTTGCGCCGCCGGCCAGCGCGGGCCGCAGCGCATTGACAGCCGATGCGCCCTGCGGGAGCAAGGAGACCTCGCGCAGGAGCCGCTCGCTGACGAGGCTCGGCCCGACCGCGTCGACGTTGCGCCGCATGGCCTCGGGGTCGACGACGAGGCCGCGCAGCAGCTCCTCGGTCTGTGAGGCCGCGACCACGACGCGGCGCATGAGGCGGAGCAAGGGACCCCACTCGGCGTGCCAGGCGCCGTCGGGACGCTCGTCGACCGCGAGCGCCGCAGCGGTGTGCAGCGTCGCCCCGAGCTGTGGCGCTTCGATGGCCACTGCGCGGACGAGCACCGACAGGACCGGGTTGCGCTTCTGCGGAAGGGTGGACGACCCACCTCGGCCTTCCATGGAGGGCTCCTGTAGCTCGGCGATCTCGGCCCTCGACAGGGTGACCACGTCGCTGGCGAGCTTGCCCAGCGCGTCCGCCGCCCGCACGAGGGTGTCTCCGAGTCGGGTGACCGGCGCGCGGTCGGTGTGCCATGGTCGGCCCAGGTACGCGAGACCGAGCTCCTCGGCGAGCAGGGCCGCGGCCTCGACCGAACGGCCGGGCGCGAGCGCCTCGACTGCTGCGAGCGTGCCCGCCGCTCCCCCGCACTGGACCGGCAGCGAGCGACCGGCCGCGGAGAGCTCGTCGAGCACGTCGTCCAACGCCCCGAGCCAGCCGGCGGCCTTGAGCCCGAACGTCGTCGGCAGGGCCGGCTGGCCGAGAGTGCGGGCCACCATGAGAGTGTCACGGTGCTCGACCGCCAGCCGGGCGGTCGCTTCGGCGGCGCCGGACAGGTCACCGCCGAGCTGCCCGACCACGCGGGACGCGACGAGCATGAGGGCCGAGTCGAGGACATCCTGGCTCGTCAGACCCTGGTGGATCCGACCAGCGACGTCGGGCGAGCCCGCACCGTGCCGGACCTGCTCGCGCAGCGAGGAGACCAGCGGGATGACAGGGTTGCCGCCCGCCTCGGCCTGCAGGGCGATCGACGCGAGGTCGTGGCGGTCGGCGACCGCGGCGGCGCTCACGACGGACACGACGTCCTCGGACACCAGCCCGAGGCGCCGCTGGACGCGCACCCAGGCCACCTCGACGTCGAGCATGGCCTGGAGTGCCGCCCGGTCGTCCGTCATGCCCCTTGACCGGGCTGCGCCCGGCTCGAGCAGGCCAGTCATAGATCGTGCCTCGGGTAGCGGACGAACACCGTCTCCCGCTCACCCTGCAGGTGCACGTCGAACCGCAGTGACCCGTCCGGCTCACGTCTCGCGACAAGCGTGGTCCGCTCGTCCTCGTCGAGCGAGCCGAGGAGTGCGTCAGACTCGTTGGCTGCGCCGGATTCCGGCAGGTAGACCCTCGTGAACAGCCGGTTGAGCAGCCCGCGGGCGAAGACGGTCATCGCGATGAACGGCGCCGCACGCTCGGACGTGGGGCCCGGCTCGACGGTCGTGAACGAGTAACCACCATCACGCCAGGTCGCGGTGCGCCCGAACCCGGTGAAGACGCCTGGGTCACGCCGCAGCGAGCCGGCCTCCCGCACGATCCGCCCGTCCGCGTCCGCCTGCCAGATCTCCAGCAGGGCGTCGGGGACGGGCGCGCCCTCGCCGTCGAAGACCGTGCCGTGCAGCCGGACGGAGCCGGGCGACCCGGCGGGGACGAGATGCTCGCCCCCGTCGAACGGCAGCGCGAAGTGGTAGAACGGCCCCACCGTCTGACCGGGCGTCGGCGCGAGATGGTGGGCAACGGCATACGTCGGGTTCTCTTGTGCCTCAGGCATGCTCGCCCTCCAAGGGGGTTGCGTGGGATCCGGTCAGCACGATGTCCCAGCGGTAGCCGAGCAGCCACTCGTGCTCGGACACGTCGTGGTCATATGCCGCGACGAGACGGTCACGGGCCGCCTGGTTGGTGATCGACTGGTAGATCGGGTCGAGCGGGAAGAGCGGGTCGCCCGGGAAGTACATCTGCGTGACGAGGCGCTGCGTGAACTCGGTGCCGAACAGGGAGAAGTGGACGTGGGCGGGGCGCCAGGCGTTCCGGTGGTTGCGCCAGGGATAGGGTCCCGGCTTGATCGTGAGGAACGAGTAGGAGCCGTCGTCGCCCGTGATGGTGCGGCCGGCGCCGGTGAAGTTCGGGTCGATCGGGGCGGGGTGCTGGTCGCGCTTGTGCACGTAGCGGCCGGCGGCGTTGGCCTGCCAGATCTCGACGAGCTGGCCCTGGACCGGACGACCGTCGCCATCGAGAACCCGACCGGTGATCCGGATCCGCTCGCCGATCGGCTCGCCGCCATGCTGGACGGTCAGGTCTGCTTCGAGCGGGTCGACGTCTCGGTGCCCGAAGCAGGGCGCGGCGAGCTCGATCGCTTCCGGGTCGGCGTGGCGCAGGTCCTTGGTCGGGTGCCGAAGCAACGAGCTGCGGTATGCCGGGAAGTCCAGTCGCGGCTGCACGCGGGCGATGCCCTCGGCGTCGTCCTGCGCGCGCGCCGCCGCCATCTCGGCGTTGAGCGCCGCCTGGCTGTCGCGGTCAGCCGGCGCCTCGCGACCCTCGGTCGCCGTCTCACTCATGTCGATCTCCTTGCCCTAGCCTGCCTTGCTCGGCCTTGCTCGGCCATGCCCGGCCTTGCCCGGCCCTGTCGGTCTGGAGAGGCGCCCGGCAGGCCGACCGCATCGTGCTGGCCTGGTCGACGGCATCGTGCTCGGCCGCTCACGTGACGGGCCAGCCGGTGTAGCCCTCGGCGAGGTAGGTGCGACCCGCCGCGGAGTCGACCAGCGACTGCAGCTCGGCGAGCTGACGCCGACCGTCGAAGTCCGTGGACTCCGGCAGTCGATGCAGCATCCGGGTCATCCAGAACGAGAAGTGCTGCGCCTTCCACACGCGGGCCAGCGCCCGGTCGGTGTAGTCGTCGAGCGCGTCCACGTCGTCCTTGCGCAAGGCACGCTCGAGGCAGTCCGCGAGGACGCGCACGTCCGCGAGCGCGAGGTTGAGTCCTTTGGCTCCCGTAGGCGGCACGGTGTGCGCCGCGTCGCCCGCGAGCAGCAGGTTGCCGTACCTCATCGGCTCGTGCACGAAGCTTCGGAACCGCAGCACGGCGCGGTCCGTGATCGGGCCTTCCACCAGGGTGTGGCCGTTGGCGCCGACCCGGGCCTGGAGCTCGGACCAGATCCGGTCATCGGACCACGACGTGACGTCCTCGTCGGGATCGCACTGGAAGTACATACGCTGCATCGCCTCGGTCCGCTGGCTGATCAGGGCAAATCCCCGCTCGGCGTGGTTGTAGATCAGCTCGGGCGCGCTCTTGGGCGCCTCGCAGAGGATGCCGAACCAGGCGAACGGATACTCCTGGAAGTACTGGCGGGCCTGCGCCTGCGGGATCTGTTGCCGACAGGTGCTGTGCGAGCCGTCGGCGCCCACGAGGTACCGGCAGTGGATCTCGCTCGGCATCCCGTCATGGTCCGTGAACCTGATGGCCGGCCGCTCGGTGGTGAGCTCATCGACCGCCGTGTCGCTCACACCGAAACGCACGTCCGCACCAGCGGCCTCGCGAGCGGCCGCGAGGTCCATGAAGACCGACGTCTGCGGGTAGAGCCAGACGGAGGCGCCGACCAAGGACTGGAAGTCGATCCGGTGCAAGGTCCCGCCGAACCCGAGCTCGATGCCCCGATGCTCCTGTCCCTCGGTCAGCACGCTCTCGGACGCACCGGACTCGACAAGCAGCCGAACGCTGTCACGCTCGAGGATCCCAGCGCGCACGGTGTTCTCGATCTCGAGCCGCGACCTGTTGTCGACGACAACCGACTCGATGCCCTCCAGGGCCAGCAGATGCGAGAGCATCAGCCCCGCCGGTCCGCCTCCGACGATCCCCACCTGGGTCGAGGTGACGCGCGCTGTCATCGGCTTCCTTGCGACGATGGGTGACTGACGCGGTCGGCGTGACGCGGGTGCCGACCACGGGCGCGGTGTACGCCACCTTGGCCACTGTCCACCTCGCGATCCGGGACGGCAACCAGGTCCTCTACCTCGAGCGCCTCTTCTCGCGGACCTGCCCGGGCTCACCCCGTACTCGGACGAGCCGCTGTTGCCAGCGAATCCTCCCGGCTCAGCGGAAGAAGCCGGTCACCCTGAAGACCCAGTCGGCCGTGCCGTCGGGTGACAGGGCGGGTGGGATCGGGAACTCACACGTGGTGATCGGCTGGTTGGCGTGCTCGAGCGCCACTCCGTACTCATCCGAGAAGGCGATCTCGCCCGTCGCTGTGTTGACGCCCTCGAACAACCTCCCAACGCCCATCCGGCCGTCGGTGAGGCTGAAGCCCGTGGGCCCCGGCCCGGGCGGATCGATGACGACTGCCGGGACACCATTGCAGGTGCCCACCAGCCGGAGCGTCCACTGTGGGCTCTTGCCAGGCGTCGCGTGGGCCGACCCGGCGGTGGCGACCACCGCGACGAGGGCAGCTCCGACGCCCAGTGCTCGACCGACAAAGCTCATGACGCTCTCCTTTCGCGACGCTCGAAAATGTACTCGCATCATTGTTTGGAGCGCCATACAAACGCGGGCACTGCGCTCGTCTCTTCTTCGCAGTCGTCCCTTTGGCCGCCAATTGTTGGAAACGTGACGCATTCTGGTCCAACGTGCGGAAATGTTGCGACTTACTCCGCCCGGGACATCGTCCATTCCTTCATCGACAGAATGTTGGGCCCATCCGAGGCCGACGCAATCGACCGGGAAAGGGAGCTCACCCCGACCCGGTCGCACGGGGGCTGCCCGCTGGCGGACAGGATCGAGCCCGGCGCAGTCCACGGCGCTGGCCTGTTGGCCGCCGGGAGGCCAATGATCTGCGAGAGTGAGCGAGAGGTCTCGGCAGGTCCCGGCACCTCGGCGAGGTGCTCAACCGTGTCCGAACCGTCCAAGTCCACGCTGTGGAGGACCATGACGCTCCGGCCCCGCAGTGGCCGCGGCGCGCCGCTGCGCGACTTCCTGCTCACCGAGTCAGGCAGTGCCGGCGTGCTTGCCGCCGCGATCGTCCTCGCCGTGGTGTGGGCCAACCTCAGCCAGCAGACCTACGAGTCGTTCTGGACGACGCGGCTGTCGATCACCCTGGGGGACCACGCCATCGACGAGGACCTGCGCGGCTGGCTCAACAACGGCCTGATGACGTTCTTCTTCCTCGTCGTCGGTCTGGAGGCTCGACGAGAGTTCGACCTCGGCGACCTGCGCGAGCGTCGCCGGTTCGTCCTCCCGCTCGTCGCGGGCCTGACCGGCATGGCGCTCCCCATCGGCATCTACCTCGCCATCAACGCCGGCCACGGCACCACGAACGGCTGGGGTGTCGCCATGTCCACCGACACCGCGTTGGCCCTGGGCATGCTCGCCCTGCTTGGCACCCACGCCCCGGAACGGGCGCGCGTGTTCCTGGTGACCATCCTCGTCGTCGACGACCTCGCCGCACTGGTGGTCATCGCCATCGCCTACAGCGGCAGTATTCACTGGCCGCCGCTGCTGGTCGCCGCTGCCGTGTTCGCACTGCTGCTGTATGCCGTCCGGCTCCGTGTCCAGCAGATCTGGGTGTACGTGCTGATCTGGGTCGCGCTGTGGCTCTCTCTGCGCACCTCTGGCATCGACCCGATCGTGGCGGGTCTGGTCATCGGGCTGGCCTGCCCGGCATACACGCCCAGTCGCGGCGACCTCGAGGACGCCACCGGGCTCGTGCGTCGCTTCCGTGAGGAACCGACCATCGAGCTCGCCCGGTCCGCCCGCACCGGGCTGCTGGCCACCCTGTCACCCAATGCGCGGCTGCAGGCCTTCTACCACCCGTGGACCAGCTACCTGATCGTGCCGTTGTTCGCGTTGGCCAACGCCGGCATCACACTCGACCCCGGCTTCCTCGGCCATGCGTATGCCGCACCGGTCACCATCGGCGTCATCGTCGGCTACGTCGTGGGCAAGCCCATCGCCATCGTCGCGGCGAGCAAGGTCGTCACGGTCCTCAGCCGTGGCCGCATCCGTCCGCCCGTCGGCTGGGGTGTCGTCCTCGGCAGCGGCACCATCGCGGGCATCGGGTTCACGGTCGCCCTGCTCGTGGCCAGCCGCGCCTTCCACGACACCCATCTGGCCGAGGCCAAGCTCGGTGCGCTCACTGCCGCCGCCCTCTCCGCGGCCGTCACCTGGGTCGTCTACCGTCTCATCGGGCGGCTACCCGAAGAGGCTCGGGCCCGGGCACTCGTCGGTGACCTGACCCTCATCCAGGACCTCGTCCCGGAGGTCGACGTCGAGCACGACCACGTCCGCGGACCCGTCAAGGCGCCCATCACCGTCATCGAGTTCGGCGACTTCCAATGCCCTCACTGCGGCCAGGCCGAACCGGCCGTCCGCGAGCTGCTCGCGGACGACACCGACATCCGATACGTGTGGCGACACCTGCCCCTGACCGACGTCCACCCGCAGGCCCAGCTCGCCGCCGAGGCCTCCGAGGCGGCCGCAGCTCAGGGCGCGTTCTGGCAGATGCACGACCTCCTGCTCGCCCGCCAGGAGCACCTCAGGTTTGCGGACCTGCTGCGCTACGCCGACGAGCTCGGGCTGGACACCGCCCGTTTCGAGAGCGACCTTCGTCGTCGCCGCCACGAGACTCGGGTCGCCCGCGACGTCGAGTCGGCCGACCTGTCCGGTGTCGCCGGCACACCCACGTTCTTCGTCAATGGACAGCGCCACCACGGCGCGTTCGACCTGGAGACGCTTACCGCAGCGGTCCGCACTGCCCGCGACGCCCTCCGCGTCTCCGGGTCGAGGTGATCGGTCGCCCGATGCGGCACGCCCGATGCGGGACGTGGCACCTCCGCCCGAGTCACGCGGCACGGGCGCGGGCGACATGCCGGCCGCGCTCAGAGTCGGCAAACCGCCCGAGGACGGCGCGCAGCTGTCCGGCACCGAGGTTGGCGCCGAAGGCCTCAGCGCCGGGTTCCAGCCGGATGCCGTCCGCCAGCGAGCCCGCGACGACGGGGTCGAAGCCGAGGTCGTCGACGATGCGCTCGACGACGGCGAGGTCGTCGGGGTCGTCTCCCGCGATGGCGATCGCCTTGCGGTGTGGGGCTCCCGGCGGCCGGGCCTCGTCCTCGAGGTCGTGGTAGCCCATGTGGTTGAAGGCCTTGACGATGTGGGCTGCAGGCAGGAAGTCCTGCACGGTCTCGCTGCTCGACGTCGTCGGGTCGTTGAGATCGTCGCGGAGGCCGTCGACCTCCCACCAGTAGTTCATGGCATCGATCACGAGCTTGCCGCTCAACGCATCGGCGGGGACCGTGCGGTACTTGCCGAGCGGGAGGGCCAGGATCACGACTTCTGCCTCGGCGGCCGCGAGCTCTGCGGTGGTCGCGGTGGCACCGGGAGCGAGGACCTCGACGGTGAGCGCGATCCGTGCGGGGTCGCCGGAGCCGGCGATCAGGACGCGGTAGCCGGCGGCGACGGCAAGGCGGGCCAGCACGGTTCCGACCTTTCCGGCTCCCAGGATCCCGAGGGTCGTCGCAGGACTCCTCATCGCCGTGGCCCCGCGGCCGAGACGTCTGCCGACTGCTCGGCAAGCAGCTCGCGGACCCTCGGGACCACCTGGGTGCCGTAGAGCTCGACAGCGCGCATTCTCGCGCGGGCCGGGATCGTCCCTGTCGTGTAGATCAGGTCGAAGCGGCCGACCCCGAGGGCCGCGATGGCGCGCGCCATCTTCCTCGCGACGGTCTCCGGGGAGCCGATGTACATGGATCCGTGCGCGATCTCCGCGTCGTACTCGGCGCGCCGGATGGGCGGCCAGCCGCGCAACGCTCCGATGCGGTCACGGATCACCTTGTAGCGCGGCCAGACCAGCTCTCTGGCCTCCTCGTCCGTGTCGGCGATGAAGCCCGGCGAGTGCATGCCCACTGGATGGGCGGTGGTGCCGAACTGCTCTGCGGCCCGCCGGTACAGCTCGAGGTAGGGGGCGAAACGCTCGGGAGCGCCACCGATGATCGCGAGCATGAGCGGGAACCCGTACTGCGCCGTGCGCACGACGGACTGCGGGGAACCTCCGACACCCACCCAGGTGCTCAGGTGGCCGGACTCGGTCTTGGGGAAGACGTCGGCCTCCACGAGCGCGGAGCGCTTGGTCCCCGACCAGGTCACCGGCTTCTCCTTGAGGAGCTCGGCGAACAGCTCGATCTTCTCCTCGAACAGGACGTCGTAGTCGGTCAGGTCGAAGCCGAACAACGGGAACGACTCGGTGAACGACCCCCGGCCCAGAATGACCTCGGCCCGCCCGTTGGACAGGGCATCGACCGTGGCGAAGCGCTGGAACACCCGAACCGGGTCGTCCGAGCTCAGCACCGTCACGCCCGAGCCCAGCCGGATCCGGGTCGTCCGCGTTGCGATCCCGGCCAGCACGGTCTCCGGGCTCGAGATCGCGAACTCCGGCCGATGGTGCTCTCCCACGAGGAACACGTCGACGCCCAGCTCGTCGGCCAGCACCGCTTCGTCGACGGTCTGCCGGATCGCTGCCGCATACGTGGTGAGTGCGCCGATGTCGTCCTCCGGCACGTCACCGAAGGTGTCGAGTCCGAACTCGATGTCGGTCATGGGTTCCTCCTCGGGCGTCCCGACGGCAGTCGGCCGAAGTGATTGACGTGTCAATAGTTCTTCATCAGTATGCTCGGATATGATTGACGTGTCAATCAAGGAGGTGGCGATGGCCAGCCGGTCCACGCGTCGGGGGCTCACCGCGGACGAGCTGCAGATCTGGCGCGACTTCATCGAGTCGACAGAGGCCGTGCGAGCCGAGCTCGTGCGACGCCTGCAGAGCGAGTCAGAGCTGTCCCCAGGTGACTACGCCGTGCTGCTTGCACTGAGCGAGGCCCCTGGCCGCCGGCTGCGATCCTCCGACCTGGCCACAGCGGTCGGCTGGGAGCGCAGCCGCCTCTCCCACCACCTGGGCCGCATGGAGCGGCGCGGCCTCGTCCGCCGCGAGGACTGCGCGACTGACAGCCGCGGTGCCGAGGTGGTGCTCGAGGAGGCGGGGGCGACGGCCTTCCGACGCGCCTCCGCGCCTCACCTGCGTGCGGTGCGGGAGCTCTTCATCGATGTCCTCACACCCGACCAGCTCGTCGCGGCCGGCGAGATCAGCCGCGCTCTGCGGACGCGCCTGCTCCCCGACGGCACATGAAACCCCTGACCCGCAGGCTCGTGCCCAGCTCGCTCGTCGCAGACCCGGCACACGGGCCCCTCCCGCTCCTGCTGGTCGCGCTGACCGTGTTCACCGGCATCGTCGACGCGGTCAGCATCCTCGCCCTGGGACGCGTGTTCGTCGCCAACATGACCGGCAACGTCGTGTTCGTGGGGTTCGCCGTCGCGGGCGCACCCGGATTCTCCCTCCGCGCCTCCGTGGTCGGCCTCGCCGGATTCCTCGTCGGCGCAGGTGCGGGCGGACGGCTGATCTCCTCGTCCGGAAGCGACCGGGCCCGACTCCTGGCGATCACCGTGAGCGGTGAGGCCGTGCTGGCCGGCGTCGCGACAGTCGTGGTCGCCCACGCGGATGCCTCGGTAGACGTCATCGGCCGGGACGTTGCGGTCCTCCTGCTCGCCATCGCAACAGGCGCCCAGAATGCCGCCGCCCGAAGCTTGGCAGTGCCGGACCTCACGACCACCGTCCTGACCATGACGCTCACCGGGCTGGCCGCAGACCTCCGCACAGGCGCCCGCCGGGCGCCCCTCGCACGTCGCCTCCTGGCGGTCGTCTCGATGTTCGGCGGTGCAGTGGTCGGGGCGCTGCTCGTGCTTCACCAGGGCGCGGTGATCCCGCTCATCGCCGGCACGGCACTGCTCGCGTTCGTCGCGGTGGCCGCCTGGCTGACTACGCGGCATACCGCGGTCTGGCGGACGGCCACACCTCAGCCGCGCAAGACCCCATGAGAGTCACGACTCTCTGAGCCGACCGACCAGATCAGCTCACATGCCCTCGACCACGAAGCGGGCGCACTGCTGGCGCTCCCGTCGGCTGGAACCACCGACGCGGAGCTCGAACTCGCCGGGCTCCACGACCCGACGGGCCTGAGCGTCGACGATCGTCAGGTCCCGGACCGCGACGTCGATCTCGACTCTTCGGGACTCCCCCGGCTCGAGCTCGACCTGCCGGAACGCCTTGAGCTCCTGGTCTGCCCAGCTCGCCGACGTGACTTGGTCGCTGACGTAGACCTGGACGGTCTCCCGGACGGGACGCGTGCCCGTGTTCCGCACCGTCACCGTGGCGCGAACGGTGTCGTCGGGGGCCACCACGTTCTCGCCGACCTGCAGGTCCTCGTACTCGACGCGGGTGTAGGAGAGCCCCTCGCCGAAAACGAAGGCCGGCTGTTGGGTGAGATCGGCGTACCGGTCACCGTGCTGGCCGCGTATCTGGTTGTAGTAGGTGGGCTGCTGGCCGACGTGTCGTGCGAGTGAGATGGGCAGGCGCCCGCTCGGCTGGATCAGGCCGAGCAACAGCTCGGCGATCGCCCGACCGCCCTCCATCCCGGGGTTGGCAACCCAGAGCAGCGCCGATGCGTGCAACGCCGCTGGCGGCAGGACGAGGGGCTTGGACGCTAGCAGGACCACGATCATCGGCGTGCCGGTCGCGGCCAGCGCCTCGAGGAGGTCACGCTGGCCTCCGACGAGCTCGAGAGTCGCCGTCGAGCGACCCTCGCCCACGAGCTCGATCCGGTCCCCCACCACGACCACGACATAGTCCGCTCGACGGGCCTGCGCGACCGCATCGGCGACCATCGCAGGGTCGGGCTCGGCCGGCTCGACGATCGGTGGCCGGGGCTGGCCGTCAGGAAAGAACTCGCCCTCAGGGTCCGGGACCAGCTCGAGGATTCGGGCACCCGGCGCATGGGTCAGCGTCCACCCGCGCGGCAGGTGGGCGCGCAGCCCGTCGAGCACGGTCGTGATCATCGCCCTCGGCTGCCCCTCGAGCCATCCCGCCTGGCCCGAGCCGCCCGCCCAGTCGCCCAGCTGGGTCTGAGCGTCGTCGGCCAGCGGCCCGACGAGCGCCACCCGCTTCGGGGCCCGACCGGCCGCGTCGGCGCGTTCCGTGCCATCCGAGGCGAGCCCACCCTCGAGCGGCAGCACGCCGTCGTTGCGAAGCAGCACGAGCGACCGTCTCGCGATCTCGAGGTTGAGCTCCCGGTGCTCGTCGGTACCGACAGCGAGCTGGATGCGCTCCAGGTCGGGTCGGCGCGGGTTCTCGAACAGCCCAAGCTCGAACTTCACTGTGAGAATCCGGGACACGGCAGCGTCGAGGTCGTCCTCGGCGAGCAGTCCCGTCCGGATGGCCTCCTGCGCGCCGTCGAAGAAGCCCGGAGTCGTCATCACCATGTCGTTCCCGGCCCTCACCGCGGCCGCGGACGCGTGAGCGTAGTCGGGCTGAACCCGTTGCTCCCACACCATCCGCCCGACGTTGTCCCAGTCGGTGACGAGGGTTCCCGAGTATCCCCACTCGCCGCGGAGCACATCGTTCAGCAGCCAGTCGTTGACCGTGATCGGAGTGCCGTCGATGGTCTGGTAGCCGAGCATGAAGGTGCGGCAGCCTTCGCGGGCCACGCGTTCGAAGGGCGGGAGGAACCACGAAAGGAGCTTCCGCCGAGAGATGTCGGCCTCGCTCGCATCCCGGCCGCCCTGGGTCTCGGAGTAGCCGGCGAAGTGCTTTGCCGTCGCGAGGATGGCCGTGGGGTCAGACAGCCCCGCGCCTTGATAGCCGCGCACCATCGCGGAGGCGAGCTCGCCGATGAGGAACGGGTCCTCGCCGAAGGTCTCGCCCACTCGGCCCCAGCGCAGGTCGCGCGCGATGCAGAGCACCGGTGAGAACGTCCAGTGCACGCCCGTGGCCGCGGCCTCGGCTGCGGTGGCGCGGGCCACCTGTTCCAGCAGTCCGGCGTCCCACGATGCCGCCATCCCGAGCTGGGTCGGGAAGATGGTCGCGCCCTCCCAGAAGGAGTGGCCGTGGATGCAGTCCTCGCCGACCAGCAACGGGATCCGCAGCCGGGTCTGCTCAGTGAGGTCGTGCGCTCGGATCACCCGCTCCGGTGAGGTGTGCAGGATCGACCCGGCGTGCATTCGCAGGACCAGCTCGTCCAGATCGCCCCGGGCGTCCAGCTGCATCATCTGGCCGACCTTCTCCTCGACCGTCATCCGGTCCAGCAGATCGGCGACCCTCTGGCCGATCGTCGCCGAGGGGTCGAGATAGCGCGCGTCCTGGATGGTCATCCTCTTGCCTTGCGTTGCCGGATCAGTGCTGGGAGTCCATGGCGCGAGCGGCCTCAGCGGGATGGTCCCGGGGGCGGCTGGTACACCTGCTCGACCGCAGCGTCGATGTCTGCGCCGCCGATCTCGACGGTCTCCAGGTAGAGGCGCATCTCTGCGACAAGGTCGTCGCGCTTTGTCAGGATCGTGACACCGCGCATCGCGAACGCAGAGCCATCCTCGTGGTGCCCGTGCCAGTCCCACTCGCCCCACTCGGTCTGCCCGTCTACGGAGGACGCGACCAGCTCGGCGACGATGTCCGGCACGCCGGCGAAGACTGATGTCCAGTTCGCCAGCACCTGTGCGCGTCCCCCGAACCCGCGGTTCGGATGGATGGGCTGGGAGCTCTGGTAGTCGACGGCGACCAGCGAGGCCACCTGCTGTGCGTCGTGGGAGTTCACCGCATCCCTCAGCCGCTCCGTCATCGTGGTCACAGCACGAACGTAGCCCCGTTGCGTCGCGTAACCAACGCCTGCGTCAGGGGCGACCGGCGCCGGGCACGGTCACCGGGACGGTGAGGACCTGCCCGGTGCGAGGCCCGTTGGCCAGCCGATCGAGGTTCTCGACCGGGCCGTCCCCCGGCCGCCACTCGGCCGTCAGGATGAACAGGGTGCGCCGGTCCGGACCTCCGAGCATCAGCGCGAACGAGGCCCGGTTCTCCGGCAGCTCGACGCGCTGCAGGACCTCGCCGCCCTGCGCGACGCGGGCCACTGCGTAGTCGGCGGTGCCGACCCAGACCGCCCCTTCGGTGTCCAGGCAGATGCCGTCAGGGCCGAGTCCGTCGGCGAAGACCCGACGGTTGGACAGCCCTCCGTCGGCGTCGATGTCGAACGCGGTCAGCCGACCGGCGAACGACTCGGCGATGATCAGGGTCCGGTCATCCGGGGTGACCACCATGCCGTTGGGGAACTGGATGTCGTCGGCGACCTGTCGGATCCGGCCGTCCGGGGTCGCGAGCTTGATGTAGCCCGGCTCGGGCGGCGCTCCAGCGACGAAGTCGAAGTCCGCGCCGTTGAGGTAGATGTTGCCGCGTCCGTCCACCACGATCTCGTTGGCAGGCTGGTCGGCGAGAACCACGATCGACCCGTCGGGCTCCCGGCGCCGCAGCTTGTCGCCAGTGACCAGCAGCCTCCCGTCGGGCAGCCAGTCGATCGAGTAGCCCATCGAGCGGCTGTCGGGACCCAGCGTCGCGATGACTTCGGCCTGGCCGTCCAGGCCGGCGGCCACCACCTGGCGGTCGATCCAGTTACAGAACCACAGACGGCCTTCGTGCCACCGCGGTGACTCGGGAAATCCCAGGCCGGTCAGCAGGACCTTCGGCTCGGACATGGACCTCTCCTCACTTCGCCAGGAGCGCCGGCCGGCCAGCCGGCGCCTTCACCTCCTATACGAACGCCGACCCCACCGATCGACAGGCCTACCCGTGGCGCCTGCGACGATCGTGCTCACGGCAGGGCGAGCTGCGGCTCGTTCACTGCTGGCAGAATCCGTTGCCCCTCAGGAGGTTCGCATCCGACGATGTCTCCATGGGCTCTCTCTACGACGACGTCGGCGGGCTGGCCGGGCTGCGCGCGCTGAGCGCGGACTTCTACGACCGCGTGCTGGCAGACGAGCTCCTTGCGCCGGTGTTCGTCCACTTCACGCGGACCCACGTCGACCACGTCGCGGTGTGGCTGGCGGAGGTGTTCGGCGGTCCCGAGGCTTACACCGCGAGGCTCGGAGGCCATCAGGCGCTGTTGCGCAGCCACCTCGGGCTGGGCATCCGTGACGAACACCGTGAGCGCTGGCTGCAGCTCATGTCGGAAGCGATCGACTCGGTGCTGCCGGGGAGACCCGAGCTGGCGACGACACTGATGGACTACTTCAGCTGGGGCACTCAGATCGCACAGGACGTGTCTCAGTCACCATCCGGCACCGACCTCGGCGATCCCGGTCCCACGCCACGGTGGAGCCACGACGGTCTCATGACGTAGGCCACCCGCCGGCAACCGGTGCGGTGGTACGCGCTGAGTGCCTGGGTCCTGCCGACTCGTCAGTCCGCGCGCATCAGGGCGTTGAGGTCGCCGACCGCGCCAAGATGCCGGAGCTTGTCGGGGTTGATCTGGTTGCGCAGCCCGGTGATCCGGCCGTCAGCGCCGATGTCGATCGTCATGACGCCGAAGAGCTCCCCGTCCGGACCGAGGGTGATCAGGGCCGGCTGGCCGTTGGCGTGTGTTGGCTCCAGGCGCACGCCGAGCGGGTCGCCGCGTCGAGCCAGACCGAGCAGGAACCGCGCCACCGCGACCGCACCAACCAACGGCTTCTGGATCGCCGGCGCCTTGCCACCGCCGTCTCCCCAGAAGGTCACGTCCTCGGCCAGCAGAGCCTCGAGCTCGTCGAGGCCACCGCCGCGCACCGCGTCGAGGAATGCGGACGCCAGCTCGTCCCGCCGCTGCGGTGAGGCCTCGAACCGCGGCCGCCCAGCCTCCACGTGTCGCCGCGCCCGCGAGAAGTGCTGGCGGCACGCCGCCTCAGACTGCTCGACGACCTCGGCGACCGCCGCGTAGTCGTAGCCGAGCGCCTCGCGCAGGATGAACACCGCGCGCTCGTGCGGAGTGAGCGTCTCGAGCAGGACGAGCATCGCCGTCGAGACGGTGTCATCCAGCTCGACCACCTCTGCGGGGTCGGGCCCGCGCCCGGCGACCAGCGGCTCCGGCAGCCACGGCCCGACGTACGACTCGCGCCGCACCCGGGCGGAACGGAGGGTGTCGATCGCGAGTCGGGTCGTGATGGTCGTCGCCCAGGCATCGAGGTTGTCGGGGCTGGCGCCGCCGCTCTCAGCCTGCGTCATCCGGATGAACGCCTCCTGCACCACGTCCTCGGCCTCCGCCACACTCCCGAGCATGCGGTAGGCGACCGAGAACATCAGCGGCCGGAGGTCGTCGTGGGAGGTGGCGATCAGCGTCACGTGACCACCCTGGCACGGCTGCTGTCACAGATCGAACGCCCATCTCGTCGAGGGGGCAACGAGGCCTTCCACCAGGAAAGCCCGCCCACGAAGGAGCCCATCATGCGAGTCCTGCTCGCCGGCGCCAGCGGCGCCATCGGCCACACCCTGACCCCGGCGCTCGTCGCCGCCGGCCATGCCGTCCACGGCACCACGCGCAGCGACAACCACGCCGCCGCGATCGAGCGGGCCGGCGCGACCCCCGTCGTCATGGACGGGCTGGACCGCGACTCCGTCCTGCGCGCAGTCGAGGAGGCCAAACCGGACGTCATCATCCACCAGCTGACTGCGCTCAAGGGCGGCCTGAACCCCAAGCACTTCGACCGCGACTTCGCCATGACCAACCGCCTCCGCACCGAGGCCACGCGGCACCTGCTCGAGGCCGCGGGCCGCAACGGTGTCAGCCGGTTCATCGCGCAGAGCTTCACCGGCTGGACCAACGAGCGGACCGGTCCGTCCGGACCCGACGGGCTCGCCGACGAGTCGACCCCGCTCGACCCGCACCCGGGCCGTGAGGCGCGCGAGACCCTCCAGGCCATCCGCTGGCTGGAGGACACGGTCCCCGCCACGCCGGACCTCGATGGGATCGTGCTGCGCTACGGCGGCTTCTACGGCCCCGGAACCGGTATCGCCCGGGGCGAGGACTCCGAGATGCTCGAGCTCGTCACCCGGCGCCGGCTCCCGATCGTCGGCAGCGGCGCAGGGCTCTGGTCGTTCATCCACGCCGTCGACGCTGCGTCAGCGACCGTCGCCGCCGTCGACCATGGTGACCGCGGCCTCTACAACATCGTCGACGACGAGCCGGCCCCGGTGTCCGACTGGCTCCCTGCACTCGCCCGCGAGCTCGGCGCCGAACCGCCACGCCACGTCCCGGCTTGGCTCGCCAGGATGCTCATCGGCGAGCACGGCGTCAACACGATGACCAACGCGCGCGGGTCGTCCAATGCCAAGGCCAAGCGTGAGCTCGACTGGACGCTCAGGTACCCGACATGGCGAGTCGGTTTCGCCGAGGGCCTCTGACTCCCAGTCCTTTTCGTCAACTCACCGTATGCCGTTGGCTCGCCCCGCGCGCCCGAGCTCACCTTCCAGCAGGGCGCGGGTCAGCAGCATACGGCCCTCGGTCCAAGCAGTTCGGCGAAGTCCGGCTCTCACGACCGGCGCGCCGCTCACTCGACCCAGGGGTCGTCCGCCTCCGGACCTACCTTGCGCTTCTCGTCGGCCTCGGCCTGTCGCTCGGCCCGCTCGTCCTCTTCCCCGGCGGGTCGTTCCAGGTCCTCGCTGGCCCAGTGCAACAGGGCCTCGGAGCTCTCGTCGCGCGTGTCCTTGTCGTGGTGCTGCTCGTCGTTACTCATACTCATCGAGCATGGCACAGGGTGCTGAGAGCAAGGCGACGGACGCCTTGGGCGCCGGGCCGGTCTGCGACGACTGCAGTGCCCGATATCAGCCGATGCCGCGAGCGGAGTTGAGGTCGCGCAGCACCGCGCCCACCTCGCCCGGAGTCGCTGGGCTGCCGGGGAAGCCCGCGATCCGTCCGATGGGGGCGTTGTCCAGCAGCTTTCGCATCTCGACGTCGTCGAGCAGGAATGCAGGACCCGGCCGACCGGTGCCTCCCGTCGTGCCACCGCCCGTGAGCGCGGCCCGCACGAGCTCGGCCGCCTGCGGGTCGGCCAGGATCTCCGCGACCGACGAGTCGACGGTCAGTGGGACCGCGATGTGGTCGCCGGCCACCTCGACGCTGCCGTGCAGGCGGAGGTCACGGCTCGACGCGCCGACGTGGACGGCATATGTGCCGCTCTCGACGACCCACCCGCCCACCTGGGTGTTCCAGTACGCGAGGTCTGAGCGCGGCACCTGTACCTGCACCTCGCGGCTCTCGCCCGCCGGGACGTCAACGGAGGCAAATCCCTTGAGCTCCTTGGGCGCTCGCGTCACGGTGGAATCGGGCATCCCGACGTACACCTGCACCACCTCGCGCCCGTCGCGGGCGCCCGAGTTGGTCACGGTGAGGCTAACGGTGAGCCCCGCGTCGGCCTGGCCGACCGACAGGGACGAGTAGTCGAACGTCGTGTACGACAGGCCGTGGCCGAAGGGGTACTGCACGTCGACGTCCCGGGCGTCGTACCAGCGGTAACCGACGAAGATGCCCTCGCCATAGCGGACGTGGCCGTGTTCGCCGGGGAAGTCGAGGTATGCCGGTGAGTCCTGGAGGCGATGCGGCACCGTCTCGGTGAGGCGCGCCGACGGGTTGACCGTGCCGTAGAGGACGTCGGCCACCCCACTGCCGCCGGCTTGGCCGAGCAGCCATCCCTCGAGCACCGCCGCAGCCCGTTCGGCGACCTCGCCGAGCCGTAGGACACCGCCGTTGGACAGCACGACGACGGTGCGTGGGTTCGCCTCGACCACCGCGGACAGGAGGGTCAGCTGGTCAGCGGGCAGGTCGATGTCATCGCGGTCGTAGCCCTCGGACTCCAGCTCTGCCGGCAGCCCCAGGAACACCACCGCCACGTCCTTGGAAGCAGCCAGTGCGACGGCCTCCTCGACCAACACCTCGGGCGACCGCGACTCCGACGGGCCACCCAGCACGAAGCCGGCGGCGTACCCGACCTGGCCCTCGCCGGCATACCCGGTCAGCCCGTCGAGGGCTCGGTCGAGCCGCGTCGGGTTGATCAACGAGCTGCCGGCGCCCTGGTACCGCGGCTCGGTCGCGAAGGCGCCGATCACCGCGACGCTCTGGGTCGGCGACAGGGGCAGCAGGTCGCCGTCGTTCTTGAGAAGGACGACACTTCGGCCGGCCGCCTCACGGGCGAGCGCGTGATGCTGGTCCACATCCCAGCCGTCGCCGGAGCCGGAACTCGTTGACCGCGTTGATGATTCGGTTGTCGCGAGGCGGCCATCGCGGGTCAGCGCCTTCTGCACGAGGTCGACGACACGGACCGCGGCCCGGTCGAGGACCGACTCGTCGAGCTCCCCGGCACGTACGGCGCCGACGATCTCGGCATCGGTACGTCCACCGCTGGACGGCATCTCCAGGTCGAGACCTGCCGCGAGCCCGGCGACCCGGTCGTTCACTGCTCCCCAGTCGGACATGACCAGGCCTTCGTAGCCCCACTCGTCGCGCAGCACCTCGGTGAGCAGCCACGGGTTCTCGGATGCGTAGGTGCCGTTGATGCGGTTGTAGGAGCACATCACCGTCCAGGGGCGAGCCTCGGTCACGACGCGCTGGAAGCCACGGAGGTAGATCTCCCGCAGCGGCCGCTCGTCGACGTCGGCCGACACGCGCATCCGGTCGGTCTCCTGGTTGTTCGCGGCGAAGTGCTTGACCGAGGCGCCGACGCCGCGGCTCTGCAGACCGCGCACGAGTGCGGCGCCGAGCACGCCGGAGGCGAAGGGGTCCTCCGAGAAGTACTCGAAGTTGCGGCCGCAGAGCGGTGACCGCTTGAGGTTGATCCCCGGACCGAGCAGGACGCCGACCTCCTCGGCCACTGCTTCGTCACCGAGCGCCGCACCGACCCGCTCGAGCAGCTCCGGGTCGAACGTCGAGCCGAGCGCCACGGCGGGCGGGAAGCACGTTGCCGGGACACTGTCAGCGAGAGAGACCAGGTCACCGCCCACCCGCTGCTTGCGCACACCGTGCGGCCCGTCGGTCAGCATCACCTCCGGAATCCCCACGCGTTCAAGCGATTTCGTGAACCAGAAGCTCGCGCCACTGGTCAGCGACGCCTTCTCCTCGAGCGTCAGGGCAGCGACCACCTCCTCGGGCGCGGAGGTGTGGATCGAGGGCACGAGGTCGGTCATCGTCGTCCTTTCGGGTCGCAGTCGCGCGACGGGCTCCCAAAACCATACGGCGCTCGGTTTTCATCTGACAAGAGGATCCGTACGATTCACTGCCATGAGCGGCAGGACCCCACGGGGCTCGTACGCGAAGGGCATCGCGAAGCGCGAAGAGATCCTCACCGCTGCCCTCGACGTCATCGCCCGCAACGGCTACCAGCGGACGTCCGTGCGCGACCTCGCCGACGCGGTCGGGCTCAGCCAGGCGGGTCTGCTGCACTACTTCTCCTCCAAGGAGGAGCTGTTCGCCGAGATCCTGCGCAAGCGCGATGAGGTCGACCGCGAGCGTATGCCGGATGGCGGTGGAGCCATGGTCGGTGGGCTCATCGAGGTGGTTCGGCACAACGCGACCGTGCCGGGCCTGGTCCAGCTGTACGCCCAGCTCTCCACCGAGGCGACGCATCCGGAGCACGCGGCGCACGGCTACTTCGTGGAGCGGTACGCATCGCTTCGCACCGCTCTCGCGTCCGAGATCCAGGCGGCTCAGGATCAGGGTGAGCTGCCCGATGCGCTGGACGCGACGAGCGCGGCCACCATCCTGCTTGCCGCGGCCGATGGCCTTCAGACCCAGTGGATGCTCGACCCGTCCATCGACATGGCCGACCACCTCGAGACGCTGTGGCGCGTCCTTCAACACGGTTGAGCAACTCACGCGCGAGCCACCGCGGGCGGGTGACACGCGTCCGGTCCCCGGAGAGACTGGCAGGACAGGCCGGCCAACCTCGCACGGTGACGGCACTCTCGAACTGGAAGGACGGCATACCGTGACGACCAAGAGCGACTTCCCCGCGGAAGACTGGACCCGCGTCGTGCGGGCACCGTTCGTGGCCGGCATGGCCATCTCGCTGGCTGACCCCGGAGGGCCGTTCGAGATGGGCAAGGAGACGATGGCCACGATCAAGTCGGCCACCAACCCGCCCAGCCGCGAGCAGCTGCTTGCCGAGGTCGCCTTGGAGATCCAGGCGATGACCCAGGACAGGCAGAACCCGCTGAAAGGCTGGAAACCGACTGGCGGGGCGGCGCCCGGCTCCCAGGTGCTCGACGAGCTCCGAGGCGTCATGACACTCGTCGTAGCGAAGGCCACCGCGGACGAGGCGGCCGCCTTCGCACGCTGGCTGCTCGCGACAGCGCAGGCCGCGGCCGACGCTGCCAAGGACGGCGGCTTCATGGGCTTCGGCGCGAAACAGGTCAGCGAGGGCGAACAGGCCATGCTCGACCAGGTGCGCGAGGCCGTCGGCGCCTGACCCGCGCTCGCCTGGCTCCGGCGCACTCGGGTACGAGTCGTGAGGGACGGGAGGGACCAGTGCGACCGAGCGCTCACTCGACTGGTGAACGCCCCACGTCGAGTGGGCCGAGCAAACGGCGGAACGTCGTGTGGTCGACTCCGCGGTAAGAAACGCCGTCGAGCCGCGGCAAACTGGGCATGAGCACAGCGACCACCGCATTCGTCCTCTCCGGAGGCGGCAGCCTCGGCGCGGTGCAGGTCGGGATGCTTCAGGCGCTGGCCCACCACCACATCCGGCCGGACCTGCTCGTGGGCACCTCGGCGGGGGCGATGAACGCTGCCTGGGTCGGCGGTCACGGCATGTCGGCGGATTCCCTGGACGAGCTTGCGGAGGTCTGGGTCGGGCTGCACCGGTCCGACGTGTTCCACGTCGGGCTCCGCCGGGTCGTCGGGGGCCTGCTCGGGCGTCGGGCCGCGGTCGCCTCCGAGGACGGCCTCCGCGACCTCGTTACGAGGCACACCGGCTTCGCAGACCTGGCCGACGCGAAGATCCCGGTCCACTTCGTGGCAGCCGACGTGCTCAGCGGGCGCTCGGTGCTCGTCAGCCACGGGCCGGTCACGACAGGGCTCCTGGCGAGCACGGCCATCCCGGGCGTCTTCCCGCCGGTGACCATGGACGGACGCGTCCTCATGGACGGTGCTCTCGCCGACCGCTCCGGAGTCAGCCACGCCGTCGACCTCGGCGCCACGGAGATCTACCTCCTGCCCTCCGGCTCACCATGTGCGCTGGCGCACCCGCCGGCGTCGGCCATCGGCTTGGCCACCCACGCGCTGAGCCTGTTGCTCGAGCAACGGCTGGTCGCCGAGGTCGCGGCCCTGGCGGACCGGGCGAAGCTGAGGGTCCTGCCGCCGCTGTGCCCCCTCGCGGTTCCTGCCACCGACTTCACCCACGCGGCCGAGCTCGTCGCCCGCGGCCGTCGGAGCGCCCTCGACTGGATGGCGAGCGGTGGTACCGAGCTGCCCTCACCCGAAAGGTTCCTGACGCTGCACCACCACCGCAGCGGCATACGGCCCCCCGGCCTGACGTCCGGTCTTGCTGGATGAGGCTGCGCGTTCAGGCAGACCGAGAGGCTGGAGTTGCCCTCGCGGCCGGGCGGAGAATGCACCATGTTCAAGGGTGGCACCGTGACCATCTACGTCACGGACATGGACCGGGCGGTTGCCTTCTACACCGACACGCTGGGCCTGCGGCTCGTCTACCGCGCGGGCGATCACTGGGCCGGGATCGACGCCGGGGAGGGCCTTCAGCTCGGTCTGCATCCGGCCAGCAAACGCGCCCCGGCACCTGGCACGGCCGGTGCCGTGACCGTGGGGCTCAGCGTCGATGAGCCCATCGAACAGGTCGCCGACGCGCTGAAGCAGCGCGGGGTTGCCGTCGTCGGGCCCGATCCCGATGCCGAGGGCCGACTGAAGCTGGCGTACTTCGCGGATCCCGACGGCAACCCGCTCTACATGGCCGAGGGTGGATAGCCGGGAGCGCGAAGTTGTGTGAGAACCATCGTTAGCGCGCGGACCCCGCGCGACACACCGAGAGGCGTCCGTGGGCAGGCTTAGCCTTGCCCTCGTGCTGCTCTCCGACCCGCCCATCCGGTCCGATATCCCGGCGCCGCTGCTCGCCTTCGGCGACGAGTCGATGAGACGCGTCGACTCGACGACGATGTGCTACTTCATGGCCGCCGCGATCCTGCCGGCGCCACAGTGCGAGGACGTCCGGGACGCATTGCGCCCGCTGGCGCGAAAGAAGCTGCAGCGCGTCCACTGGCGCGACGAGGAAGAGTCAGCCAAGGTCCTGATCGTCAAGACGATCGCAGCCATGCATGTCGAATCTCTCGTAGTCGTCGGCGCGATGGTCGACCACCAGAACCAAGAGCGCGCCCGCGCCCAGGTACTCAAGGCACTCCTGTACGAGCTGGACCGGCGCGAGGTCGCCCACCTGATGCTCGAGTCGAGACACGCGGAACGTGACCGGCACGACCTGAGATCCATCGGTCACTTCCGTGACGCCCGGCTGGTGTCCAGGCGACTGGTCGTGTCCCACGGCGAGCCGCTGCAGGAGCCGCTGCTGTGGCTGGCCGATGCTGTCGCCGGCGGCTGGCGATCACCGCGTCGGCCGCAACGCGGTCTACAGCGAGTTGGGCGAGCTCGTTGCGCGCATCGACCTTGGGGCTGTCTGACCCCGGACATGCGTCAGGTCGGGCGCCTGAATTGCCTCAGGAGGTCCCGACCTGGCTATCCGGTTCCCTAGGAACCGTCTGATGTCAATAGTAGGCGAGTTTTGACACCGCCGTCCACATGTGGTCCCCGACGCGCCCAGATCGGCCCCGGACCGTCCCCAGGTGACCCCGGACCCGCTCCCGAGGCGTTGCCGACAATCCGTTGTCGTTGCTGCGTGTGGCGGGGCGACTGGCGGCCAGGGGTCTCACACCCCACCGGCACCCTGATCGCCACGACGACATCTCCCTGAGATCAACCAGGGGGGAATAGGTACCGGGATGCGTACTTTCCCGGATGTACGTGGACGCGTGGCTGAGGACTCTGGCATGCAAGCGAACACCTCGAGTCCTCCTAGGGCCTGCCATGTACTCCACTTCACGCATCACGCTCAGCCCGTCGGGCGTCGTCGGTGCGCCGGTGCGTGCGCAGGCTCCGGGCCCGGACCGCGGCTGGTGGCGCCAGGCGGTCACCTACCAGGTGTACGTGCGCAGCTTCCAGGACTCCGACGGCGACGGCGTGGGCGACCTGGACGGCGTGCGCAGCAGGCTTCCCTACCTGCGTGAGCTGGGAGTCGACGCGATCTGGATCAGTCCCTTCTACCCCTCGCCGCAGCACGACCACGGGTACGACGTGGCCGACTACCTGAACGTGAACCCCGAGCTCGGCACCCTCGAGGGCTTCGACGCCCTGCTTCGCGACGCCCACCGCTTGGACCTCAAGGTCATCACCGACATGGTCCCGAACCACTGCTCGGTCGAGCACCCGTGGTTCACCGCCGCGGTCGCAGCCGGCCCCGGCAGCTCCGAGCGGCAACGGTTCCACTTCGCCGACGGCCGCGGCGAGCACGGGGACCTCCCGCCGAACAACTGGTGCTCCATCTTCGGCGGGCCGGCGTGGCGGCGCGTCTCCGAGCCGGATGGCACCGAAGGACAGTGGTACCTGCACACCTTCGCCCCCGAGCAGGCCGACTTCAACTGGAGGCACCCCGACGTCAACGACTACTTCGACGAGGTGATCCGCTTCTGGTTCGACCGCGGTGTCGACGGGCTGCGGATCGATGTTGCGCACGGTCTGCACAAGGGCAAGGACCTGCCCGACCACGACCTGGCCCCGATGGACGAGCTCACGGGTGACCCGGTCAACCCGTACGCGTGGAACCAGCCCGAGGTCCACGACGTCTGGCGCCGGTGGCGCCGGATCGCCGAAGACTACGCCGCGACGACCGGCCGGGGACGCGTGCTCATCGGCGAGGTCGGCGTCCTCGACGCCGCGCAGCTCGCGGACTACCAGCGGCCGGACGAGCTGCACCAGAGCTTCTTCTTCGACTTCCTCCGCACACCGTGGGACGCCGCGGACCTGCACGACTCGATCGAGCGCGGCCTACAAACCGTGTCCACGCACGGATCTCCGGTCGCCTGGGTGCTCAACAACCACGACATGCCCCGGGTGGTGACCCGGTATGCCGGTGGAACGCCGGGCGGTGAGCCCGGCGACGTCGACCTCGGCACCGAGCGGGCCCGCGCCGCAGCCCTGCTCATGCTGGCTCTGCCGGGATCGACGTTCCTCTACCAGGGCGAGGAGCTCGGGCTGCCCGAGGTCACCGACCTGCCCGACCACGTGCTCACCGACCCGATGTTCTATCGCACCAGTGGAGCCCGACGTGGCCGAGACGGGTGCCGGGTCCCGCTGCCCTGGACCTCGTCTCCTGCCGAGTCCTTCGGCTTCTCGCCGGCAGACCCCACCGCGGGAGGCCGGCGACCATGGCTGCCGCAGCCGGCGTGGTTCGAGTACTACTCCGTCGACAACCAGCTCAGGTCGGATGAGTCGATGCTTCAGCTCTACCGCGAGGCAATCGCCTTGCGACGCCGACTCGCCGCACCGTCCTCCAGCGAGTTGCGTTGGCTCCCAACGGAACCAGGTGTGCTGGCGTTCACCCGGGGCGACGGATTCGCGTGCGTCGTCAACTGCTCGTCACGCCTCGTGCGGACTCCTGTCGACGGTCAGCTCCTGCTCGCGAGCGACCCAGAGACGGGAGAGAAGATGCCACCGAACAGCGCCGCCTGGTTCGAGCTCACCGCAGCGCCTCTCGACCAGGTGTGACTACGCCCCGGAGGGCGCGCGGGGAGGCCAGACGTCTGCACCGAGCTCCCGCGAGACCGACCTCGCGGCCTCACGAACGAGGTCGCGTGCGCTGTGGCGAGCGACGTCTCCGTCGGACGGGATCACGACACCGATGGCCCCGACAGCCTCCCCGTAGGAGTCGAAGATCGGGCTCCCGATCGAGCTCTCGCCGATCACCGCCTCATCCTGCTCGACGGCGAACCCGCTCGCCCGGATGTCCTCGAGCTGAGCCCGGAGCCCAGCGGGCGAGGTGATGGTCTCCCCGGTCATGCTGCGCAGCTCACCGGAGGCGAGCACCCGCTTCTCGTCGTCGGGCAGGAACGCGAGCATGGCCTTGCCGAGCGCGCTGGCGTGGGCGGGGATGACGATGCCGACCTCGGGCATCTGCCTGCTCCCGTCAGGGCGCGGCTCATGGTGGATGATCACGACGTCGTCGACGAGGAGCACACCGGTGCGCACCGCGAGACCCGTCCGGCGGGCGAGGTCCTCGGCCCAGGGAATCGCCCGCGATCGCAGCTCGAGGGTGTCGAGGTAGACGTTGCCCAGCCGCAGGACCGCGGGTCCGAGCTGGTAGCGGCTGGAACCCCGCTCCTGCACGACCATGCCGTGCTCGACGAGGCTTCGGACGATGCCGTGCGTCGTCGACGGCGCGAGCTCGAGCCGGGCTGCCAGCTCGGACAGGCTCAGGCGGCGCGCGCCCTGAAGCGCGCTGAGGACGCGGATGGCGCGGTCGACCGATTGGATCACTTTTGTCCCTCTACTGCGGTCCGTTCACGAAGACCCTTGCCTCCCAGTGAATCACAGGTGTAGCCTCCAAATCACATTCGACAATGTCGAATATCATTCGTACAACTTGCAAAGGGGCAAGGGCGATGCTTGACGAGACCAACTTCCTCCAGCGCCTGGGCGCTGAGGTCATCGGGACCGCGTTCCTGGTGTTCATCGGGGTGGGGTCCGTCCCCGCCACCTTGATCGTCAACGGCAATGCGCCGTTCACCATGGCCGACCTCGGCGTGATCTCCCTGGCGTTCGGCACCGTGGTGATCGCCACGGTGTACGCCTTGGGGCACGTCGGCGGCAACCACATCAACCCGGCCGTGACCATCGGCCTTGCCGTCTCCGGCAAGTTCCCCTGGTCGCAGGTGCCGGCATATATCGGCGCACAGGTCGTCGGCGCGGTGATCGGCGCTGGGGCGATCATCGGCGTCCTCGGCCACAAGGCCAGCGACGTGGGCCTCGGGGTCGCCTCCTACGGCGACATCAGCTGGGTCCAGGCATTCACCGCGGAGTTCGTCGGCACCTTCATCCTGGTGTTCACCATCTTCGGCGTCATCCACCGCAAGGCCGCTGCCGGGTTCGCCGGCGTGGCGATCGGCCTGGTTGTCTTCGCGGCCATCATTCCCGTTGCCCCGACGACGGGCGCATCCATCAACCCGGCTCGTACCGTTGGTCCCATGTTCGTCCAGCAGCTCGCGGGCGGCACGGTGAAGTGGTCCCAGCTGCCCGTCTACCTCGCGGCAGAGATCCTCGCCGGGGTCGTCGCCGCTCTGGCGTACGGCCTGCTGGCCCGCACGCCCGCCGACCGGTCTGGTCCCGCCGCGGGGCCTGACCTGGCGGACCCAGAGCCACAGCTGTCTGACGCTCGCCAACCGAGCAGTGTCTGACGGTCCCTCACCACTGCACACCGAAAGGGACTGACCATGAAGAAGCTGATCAACGACCCCAGCGACGTCGTACTGGAGGCCCTGCGCGGCGTCGAGGCGGCTCATCCAGAGCTGCGGGTCGACCATGAGAACAAGGTCATCTACCGGGGCGGAGCCCCGAAGCCGGGCAAGGTCGGACTCATCTCGGGGGGCGGCTCGGGGCACGAACCGCTCCACGGCGGGTTCGTCGGTCTGGGGATGCTCGACGCAGCCTGTGCCGGTGACGTGTTCACCTCGCCGGTGCCCGGGCAGATCCTGGCGGCCACGAAGCTGGTCGACGGCGGTGCCGGCATCCTGCACGTGGTCAAGAACTACACGGGCGACGTGATGAACTTCGAGATGGCTGCCGAGATGGCTGCAGCGGAGACGGGTGCGCGCGTCCTGTCGGTGGTGACCGACGACGACGTCGCGGTCCAGGACAGCACCTGGACGGCGGGACGCCGCGGTGTCGGCGTGACGGTTCTGGTCGAGAAGATCGCCGGGGCCGCCGCCGAGCAGGGGCGAGATCTCGAGGAGGTGGCCCGGATCGCCCGTTCCGTCAACGCGAACGGTCGCAGCATGGGCCTTGCCCTGACGTCGTGCACGGTGCCCGCAGTGGGCCACCCGACGTTCGACCTCGGCGAGGACGAGATGGAGCTCGGTGTCGGGATCCACGGCGAGCCCGGTCGGGAGCGGGTCCCGCTGGCGCCCGCGCGTGAGATCGCCTCGATGCTGGTCGAGCCCATCGTCGCTGACCTGCCGTTCGCCAAGGGCGAGCCGGTGATCGCCTTCGTCAACGGCCTGGGCGGCACTCCACTCATCGAGCTCTATGTGATGTACAACGAGATCCAGCAGCTCCTCGACCAGCACGGCCTGCCCGTCGCGAGGTCGCTGGTGGGGACCTACATCACCTCACTCGACATGGCGGGCGTCTCGGTGACCCTGCTTCGGGTCGATGACGAGCTGCTCTCGCTCTGGGACGCTCCTGTGAACACTCCCGCGTTGAGATGGGGCATCTGAGCATGAGCGACGACGTGACCACGGCGGTCTTCGAGGACTGGGTGCGCAGGTTCGCCCAGCTGATCGCGGAGAACCGGGAGCACCTCACCGAGCTCGACGCGGCGATCGGCGATGCCGACCACGGGTCGAACATGGACCGAGGTATGAAGGCCGCCGTGGCCGCGCTGGACGACAACCCGCCGCCGAACGCCTCCGCGCTGCTGTCCAAGGTGGGGATGACGTTGGTTTCCACCGTCGGTGGAGCGAGCGGGCCGTTGTTCGGGACGATGTTCATGCGCATGGGGGCCTCGCTCGGACCCGCCGGCGAGACCATGTCGGGCGACACGGTCCCCGGCGACGCGTTCGCGGCCGCACTTCGAGCCGGGCTCGGGGGGGTGGTCGACCGCGGCAAGGCCGCACCCGGTGACAAGACGATGTACGACGCCCTGGCCCCCGCCGTCGAGGCCCTCGAGCGCTCGCTTGCCGTCGACGGCTCGCTGGCGCAGGGGCTCGAAGCAGCCCGGTATGCCGCAGCGGCCGGTCGCGACGCCACCACCCCGATGCTGGCCCGCAAGGGCCGGGCGAGCTACCTCGGTGAGCGCAGCGTCGGGCACCAGGACCCCGGCGCTGCGAGCGTGGCTCTGCTGCTCGAGGCCGCCGCTGCAGCCGCGGCGGGCGCACCCAGCGCCATCAGGGCGGACGATGCGGCCGCCGTGGACAGTGCGGACGATGCGGCCGCCGTGGACGGTGCGGCCGACACCGGCACATGACCCGGGACATCGCCGACGGCATACGAACGGCTGACCAGCGAGGAGCGCAGTGGACATGACTCAGAGCCCTACGGCCGACGCGCCGCCGCCGGACGACCAGACGCGGGTCGGACTCGTCGTCGTCTCGCACAGCCGTGCGCTGGCGCGTGCCGCCGTCGCGCTGGCTGCGGAGATGCTCCACGGCCGCCCGCTGACTGTCGAGGTCGCCGCCGGACTGGACGACACGACGTTCGGGACGGACGCGGTCGGCATCATGGAGGCGATCGAGCGCGCCGACGGGCCCGCTGGCGTCGTCGTCCTCATGGATCTCGGCAGTGCCCTGCTGAGTGCCGAGCTCGCGCTCGACCTGCTTCCGGATCCGTCCGTCCGCGACCGGGTGACGCTGTCCCCCGCTCCTCTCGTCGAGGGCCTCGTCGTCGCAGCCGTCGCAGCTGCGGGTGGGGCCAGCCGAGCAGAGGTCGCAGCCGAGGCGCGGGGAGCCTTGATGGGCAAGGCTGCTCACCTGTCGACAACTGTCGAGGGCAAGGAGCCCGAGGTCGCCGACGTGAGTCTCGACGAGGTCGTCGCAGTCTTCCGCGTCGACAACCCCCACGGGCTGCACGCACGACCTGCAGCCCACCTGGTCAGCGAGGTGCGCGCGCTCGACGCGACCGTCCAGCTCCGCAACCTCACTACCGGCGTGGGCCCGGTCCCGGCCGGCAGCCTGAGCCGCGTGGCGACCCTCTCCGCCCTGTCAGGCCACGACGTCGAGGTCCGTGCGTCGGGGCCACAGGCCCAGGAGGCCGTCGAGCATGTGCTCGCTCTGGCCAAGCGCCGGTTCGACGAACCGGTCGGGTCGCCGGCCTCGGTCGAGCCGGCCCAGAGGGTCATCGAGTCGTCCCGCCCGGGCTCGGCTGCCACGGGCAGCACCGGGCCGGTCCCCGCGTCGCCGGGAATCGCCATCGGACCCGTCCGGCGGTTGGTCGCCGCCCCGGTCGACGTCGAGGCGCACCCCATCGGCGAGCCCGCGGCCGAGTGGCGACGCATCGTGGAGTCCGTTGCGGCCGTGCGTCGCGAGATCGAGCACGTCCGGGTCCTGACCGCGCGCGAAGCCGGGGCCGAGCAGGCCGGCATCTTCGACGCACACCTGTCGCTCCTGTCCGACGCCGAGCTGTTCGCCGATGTCAAGGCTCGCATCGGCGCGGGCATGGGGGCCGATGCGGCATGGGCGGACAGCCTTGCCGCCGTGGAGCGCGAATGGGCAGGCCTTCCCGACCCCTATCTGCGAGAGCGGGCCGCAGACGTCCGCGCCGTGAGCGACCAGGTGCTCCGGGCGATGACGGGTCGACTCGCCCGCGCCATGACGGGACCCGGCGTCCTCGTGGCCGACGACCTGACGCCCGCCGAGACCGCAGCTCTGGATCTGACTCTTGTGACGGGAGTCGTTCTCGCTCAGGGGAGTCCGACCTCCCACGCCGCCATTCTGGCCCGGGCCCGCAACATTCCGGTCGTCGTTGCCGCCGGGCCCGAGGTCCTGGACGTCCGAGAGGGAACCGTCGTCGTGCTCGACGGAGACACGGGTGAGCTGCACGTCGATCCACCCTCGAGCGTGGTCGAGGAGTTCGACCGACGTGCCTCGGATGCCGCACGCCTGCGTGCGGAGCAGGTGGCCCTCGCGGACCAGCCGGCGGTCTCCCGGGACGACGTGCAGTTCGTCGTTGCCGCCAACCTGGGGTCGGTGGGCGACGCTCAGGCGGCGCACGACGCCGGCGCCGACGAGGCCGGACTGGTCCGCACCGAGTTCCTCTTCCTCGACCGACTTGCCGCACCGAGCGTCGAGGAGCAACAGGAGGAGTACGGCCGGATCGCTCAGGCGATGGGCGGGCGGCGGGTCACGCTGCGAACGCTCGACGTCGGAGGGGACAAGCCGCTGCCTTACCTGACAATGGCCGACGAGGCCAACCCCTTCCTCGGCCGGCGCGGCATACGCCTGAGCCTCGAGCATCGAGACCTCCTTCGCGACCAGCTGGTGGCGATGTGTCACACGGCGCGTCGCTACCCCACGAGCATCATGATCCCGATGGTGTCGACGCTCGACGAGGTCGTCGAGGCACGTCAGGTGCTCACCGACGCTGCGGGACCTTCCGGCCTCCCGGCCGGCCTGCGACTGGGCACGATGATCGAGGTCCCCTCGGCCGCCCTGAAGATCGAGACGTTCCTGCCCCATGTGGACTTCGTCAGCATCGGCACCAACGACCTGACCCAGTACACGCTCGCGGCCGAGCGGGGAAACAGCGGCGTCGCTGCTCTCTCTGACGCTCTCGACCCAGGGGTGCTGCGCCTGGTCGACCACGTGTGTCGCGCGGCAGCGGGGCACATCGACGTCGCCGTGTGTGGCGAGGCCGCATCGGACGATCTGGCGATCCCGGTGCTGGCCGGCCTCGGCGTACGGGAGCTCAGCGTGGCGCCTCCGGCCGTTCCGAGGGTCAAGGCGGCGGTCCGAGAGCTCAATGTCGACCGATGCGCCGCGCTGGCGCAGCGCGCGTTGACCATGCCCAGCGCAAACGACGTCCGCAAGCTGGTCCTGGCGGCGATGTCGGAGGTCACGGCCTGAACCGTGACCGACCTGCCGGGTGGGCTCACCAGCCGGTGAGTATGCCGTGCGAGCCCTTCGAGGAGAGCGGCCTCCGCGTGCGCCGGCCCTCCCCCGCCCTGGCGGTCTCCGCAACCGTTTCGAGACCACATGAGGACGCGAAGGTGAGTATCGCCCATGGGCTTCGCGACTCTGTCAAGGAGGAAGCGTGGCCATGGCCCAACGGTCGGCCACCGGAGATCGGGGAACGCGAGAGGAGGTCGAGATGACCCTGCAGACACTGGCGCCTCGCGCCCGCAACATCGCCATGGCCTTCGTCATGGGCTGCACCGTGGTCGGCGCGCTCGCGTGCTCGGAGATCGTGCGTGCCTTCACGCGGCCGCACGCCCCCCGCAACGGCGTTCCGGCCTGAGGCTGCCCGCAGCAGACTTACGCCTCAGCCGTGCCCCGACCGGGCTAGGGCGACCAGGTCACGGACGCTCGCCTCGGGCAGGTAGGCCCGGCTCAGCGCCAGCCCGATGCGCGGGAGCGCGGCCTCGTCGGGGAAGACGAGGAACAAGGGCTCGGGACGGGGCTGGAACTTCGCCTTGAACGCATGCAGAGACCGGAACCCGTAGTAGGGCTCCAGGGACGCGCCGAGCCGGTCGAGGAAGGTGTCGAGCGTCCCGCGGTCGAGGCCCTCGTCACCCGCCGATGCCGCGGTCCGGGCGAGGGGAGCACCCGACAGGGAGACGACGGCACACCCTTGCTGCTTGAAGTCCATGCACGCGGACGCGATGAGGTACTCCATGGTGTAGCGGAAGCCTCCGGGCAGCCGGCGCATGACATCGAGCGTCCAGCCCACCGGGTCAGCGCCCCCGCCCGGGTGGACGGGCATCCAGGACGTGACGCCGTGGACGGTCCCGTCCTCGTCGATGGCCAGGCCCGCGAGGACATCCGGGTCGAGCGCCTCGTCGACACCGCCGAGGGTGAAGCCCATCTCGGGCAGGCCCTTGTCCTCGACCCACTCGGACGAGATCGCCTTGACCTGCATCTGGATCCCGCGGGGCATGTCGGCCAGGGGTCCGAGCCGGAACCGCACGCCGAGCTTGCCCGCCTGGTTCAGCGCGGTCCGGACGTCCTGCCACGCCTTGCCGACGAAGTCGAGCGTCGGCAGGTCGATCCACGCCTCCTCGGCCACCTGGAGGCAGTGCCAGCTCCGGGCCTTCGCCTGGGCCGATGCCTCGGACGTCACCGTGAACAAGCACGGCACGAGTCCCTGGGCGTGGACGGTGTCGGCGTAGTCGCCGAGCAGCGCCGACCGGTCTGTGGCCGTCGCCGCGACCGGGTCGCACAGCCCGATCGCCACCCCGGCGTGGACCCGGTAGGCGACGAAACCGGGCACCGTGCGCGACTCGAACCACCGGTTCTCCGGCCACGTCGTCATCCACGCGAGCCGGTTGACCGTGCCGTACTTGCGCAGCTGGTCCGCGGCTCGGGACCGCTGGTCGTCGTCCGCCGGTGCGACGAGGTTCCCGGTCGTGCGGCGAGCCCGTCGGGGTGACGGGTTGCGGAAGGCACGACGGCCGACAAGGAGCACCGCGAGGCCGAGCGAGTTCCCGAACAGGTCCCAGACGATCGGGACCTTTCCCGGTTCGCCGACGACGAACATGTAGGCGAGGTTCGCCACCTGGATCCCCATGACGACGACGAGCACCCCGATCGCCCAGCGCCAGGCCCGGCGCCGGCCCTTGTACAGCGACCGGGCCAGCCAGAGCCAGATCACCGCCAGGATCGTGCCGGCGAGCAGGTCGCGGTTCGCCAGCTCCTCCGCCCGTGCGGCCGCCGACAGGGTCGTGTCGAACGGGCCGTTCGCGGTAGTGAAGGGCTGGAGGAGGCCCTCGATCGCGGCGAGCACGAACAGTCCCGAGGCGAGCAGCCGGTAGTCGCGGCGGGTCAGCTGGCGGAACGTCAGAGACGGTGCCCTGCCATAGAGCAGCGGCCCCAGGGCCAGGCCCCAGGCGACGCCGATGACGTGCCCGACGTCCGCCAGCGAGCCCATGTAGATGACGAACAGCACCACATACGCCACGAGCAGTATTCGCAGCCGGCCTCGCCATGGCGGCATAAGGGTGACCGAGGCCGCGGCGGCCGCCCCGAGAAAGCCGGCAGAAGGCCCAGCGTCCACGGCTCGCGCGAGCGTGGTCGTCCAGAGATAGCCGTGGTCCCGCGTCAGCCACAACAGACCGGCGGCGCCCACGACGGCCAGGACGTGACAGGTCACCAAGGCCACGGCATACCGGCCCGTCCCGAGACGCCACTCGGCGAAACCGCCGAAAGCCATGAGCCCCAAAAGGATCGGTATGTACCTGAGCGGCTGGGTCGCGAAGAACGCGCCAGAGACGACGGTCCACCACCTGCCCTCCTCGAAGGCTGGCAGGCCGTACGCCACCGAGGCATGGAAAGGCTGGTCGAGGAGCGGGTTCCACAGAGTCCGGGTCACGACCGAGAGCGCCAGAATGGCGACGACGAGGGCGCTCGTCAGGGGTAGGCGACGCACCACCGTCCAGGGACGGGGCATGCCTCCATGCTCCCGCTCTTCCCTTCCGCCCACGGCGGAATCGCAACAAGCGGCCAGATGTCCAGATCCAGCTCTTCGCCCCGGAGATGACATCAGGCGGGCGCCAGAGAGGCGGCAGCAGATGTCGATCCGACGTGAGCCTGGCTCCGTTCTCGCACCTGCTGTCCAAGCACGGCGACGACCTCGCCATCATCTGGATCGACTCGCACCCTGACATGGGCACCGGCGAGACGGCATACCCGGGGTTCCACGCCATGGTCGTGTCCGCCCTGACGGGTCATGGCGACCCCGACGTGCTCGGCGTCCTGCCAGCGACCACTCACGCGGGCATGGTTGCGCTCGTGGGAATGCACGACTGGACGGACCCGACCCTGCCCGCCATCGCTGCGGACTGGGGCCTGCACGTGTTCGCACCGGACACGCTGCGGTCAAGCAGTACCGCGCTCCTCGACTGGCTTGCTCGTACGGGTGCCACCAAGGTGGCGATCCACTTCGACGTCGACACCATCGACGCGGACGAGATCCAGCTGGGCCTCGGCGCCGACCGCGGCGGGCTCACGAGCGCACAGGCCCGCCGCGTGATCGCCGACGTCGACGAAGCCTCAGCTGTCGTGGCCATGACCATCGCCGAGTTCGTGCCCCGCCAGGTGATGCACCTGCAGCAGATCCTCGCAGGGTTCCCCCTGCTCGATGCCTGACCGGCTGCCGACGCTCGCTTGACGACTGCTGCGCCGTGGTCTGAGGCGGTAGCCCTGGGCGGGCACCGTATGCCGCCCGGCCGGCCGGGCAGGATACGCGCATGACCGCGGGATCACAGTGTTGGCGAATCCGCAACTTTTAGTCCAGATTCTCCGACCTGCGCTGTTCGGGCTGATTGTGGTTAAGTGGCGCCCAGTGCCCGGCTACATCGAACGCATTGGAGGCAACGACATGGCCAGTGACTACGAGCGGATCGGCGGCGGCCCCGCCGTCAGCGCGGTGGTTGACGAGTTCTACCGCCGGCTCACCGCGGACGACCAGGTCAGCCACTACTTCGACGACGTGTCGCTCCCGACCCTCAAGCGCCACCAGGTGCTCATGATCACGACCATCCTCGGTGGCCCGAACGGGTACGACGGCCGTGCTCTCGACGAGGCACACGCGCCACTCGGCATCACTCATGGCGACTACGACCGCGTCGGCTCCCACCTCATGTCCACCCTCGACGACGCCGGCGTGCCGGACGACATCCAGGGCCGCGTGGGGGCTGCGCTCGGACAGGTGCGCGAGTCCATCGTGACCGCACCCTGACCACATGGACACAGATCGACTCAAGTCGACCTGGCACGAGGTCACCCTGCACGGTGACGATGTAGCGCTGTACTTCTACTCGCACCTGTTCGTCACGCACCCAGAGCTGCGGGACATGTTCCCGCTGACCATGGACGCCCAGCGCGACCGCCTCGTCGGCGCGCTCGGCCGCATCGTCAGCAACGTCGACCAGCTGGGCGAGGTCGTGCCCTACGTCGAGCAGCTCGGTCGCGACCATCGCCGGTTCAGTGTCATCGCCGAGCACTACGACGCCGTCGGTGCCTCGCTGCTGTGGACCCTGAAGCACTTCCTCGGCGACGGGTGGTCGGCAGACGTGGCCCGCGACTGGGCCGACGCCTACGGCGTCGTCGCCACGACGATGGTCGGGGCGGCCGAGGCGGCCGAGGACACGCAGCCTGCCTGGTGGGACGCTGAGATCATGGAGGCGACCCGGGTGAGCCGGGAGATCGCCATCGTCCGGGTCCGGCCGGACACCCCCGTCCCGTACGAGTCCGGGCAGTCGCTGGCTGTCACCATCCCGCAGGCGCCGCGGGTGTGGCGCTACTTCACCCCGGCGAACGCCCCCCGGGACGACGGCTGGATGGAGTTCCACGTCGGCCTGGTACCCGGTGGCCTGGTCAGCCGGCCGTTCGTGGCGTCCGCCCGAGCGGGCGACCGGATCCGCCTCGGCGCCCCGGTCGGCACGGCTCTCACCATCGACGCCGCGGCCGAGCAGGACCTGCTCATGGTCGGCGGAGGCACGGGGATCGCGCCGTTCCTTGCCCTCCTCGAGGACATCGAGCGGGCCTGGCTCGCGGGCCGGACGACCCGTCGGGTGCACCTCGTCCACGGCGCCCGCTTCGCGTGGAGCCTGTATGCCAGCGACCGCCTGCGGCACTTCGCCCAGTACCCCTGGTTCTCTGCGACCGAGGCGGTGTCGGACGACCCGACCTACCCCGGCCCTCGCGGTCTCGTCGGAGACGTGGCAGCCTCGGTGACGATGCCCGGGGCGTATGACGCGCTTGTCTGCGGGTCGCCGCTCATGGTGTCGCACACGGCGGCGGCCCTCATGGCGAGCCCGCGGGCTCCCGAGTCCATCTCCTTCGAGGAGTTCGCCATCACCTCGGAACCGCCGGTCGAGGCGACGGCCGTCGGTCAGCCCACAAGATAGGAGGGTTGCCGTGAACGACGGTGCGAACAACGTCACGACGTCCCAGGAAGACAAGTACACGGAGGTGAGCCTCCGCGCAGTCGAGCTGCTCGCCAAGGCACAGCGAGCGGCGGACGAGGCCGTCGCCGAGGCCCAGTCCTACGCACGCGACCTCGAGAAGTCCGCCCGCGAGCAGTACCGGCAGATCCTCCAGCGTGCCCAGACGGCCGCTCAGCAGGTGGCCACCGCCGAAGGCGCGCGCGCCGAGCAGGCCGGGGGTGGCGGTGGCGCCGTGGACGCCCAGCAGCTTGCCTACGTGCGGACCTACGCTCGCGTGGCCCACACCCAGCTCAAGTCGGTGCTTGCGGCTCTCAACGACGAGCTCGACCAGCTCGCGGCGATGGCCGAGGGCGCCTCGGCGCCCGCCGCGCCGAGCGCACCACCGCCCGCACCACGGGCCGCACCGCCGGCACCTCCAGCCACGCGGGAGGCCCCGCGGCCCACGCCCGGCACGTACGGGTCCGCAGCAGGCCAGCCACCCGCGGGGCCTGCGCCGACCTCGGCGACAGAGCCGCCGTGGCAGCCCAGTGATCCGTGGCGGCCGAGCGAGCCGTCGGCGACTGCCCCGAGGCCGACATCGTCTGCCCGGCCCACGGAGACCAACGGTGCCGCCGCTTGGCCCCCGATCGCGGCGGCGACGAACTCGATCTCGTACTTCCACCGCGACTCCACGTGGGAGGAGGGCCCCCGCTGACGCAGTGGGGTGCAAGGCCGGGCCGCAAGCTCGGAGCTCGATGACCCGACCCCGCGGTGAGCGAGGGACGCCTGGCGAGCCCGCAGTGGGGATCCGGACGGTCGGGAGAGGTTCCCGACTGCCTTGGGACGCGGCCCGATCCGCCATGGGGTGAGATCGGGGATCCTCGGGTCGTCAGCAGTCGGGCCCTCACCCGGCTGGGAGCTCCAGGACGACACCCGCGGCCGGGTCCGCCGGGTCTGGGTAGACGACCGAGTGGCCGTAGCGGCTCATCAGGTCGGGATCGCCCCAGCGCGCAGTCCGGTCGTTCTTGTAGTTGAACCAGAGCGTCGCGCCAGGTGGACCGCCGGTGACGACTCTGGCGACGGCCGCGTCGTCGGGGTGGTGGAAGACGTCGCCGTTGCTCGAGACGATGTAGTTCTTGGCCGGAGCCGCAGCGACGAGGGCACGCAGCACATTGGCCTCGCTCCCGTGGTGCGGCAGCTTGAACACGTCGACGTCGAGCCGGTCCTTGCCGCGGGCCTTCGCAGCGGCGGTGAGGCCGGTCGCGAGCACCGTCCCGTAGGAGTCCCCCGCGAGCACCGCAGTCACCCCGCGATGCTCCACGATGAGGCCGACACTGCTGCCGTTGGGGACCGACGTGTCCCGGGCTGTCTTGCGGGCGGCAATGCGCACGAGGTCGTCCAACGGTTCGAGGACGTCGGGGGCCGGAAGGGGCCGGCTTGCACGTCGAGCGTCCTGAAGCGCCTGGGCCCATTTCGCGCTCAAGGCGCGGAGCCGCTCGGTCGTGGGAGACACCACCGAGATCGTGGGTCCGTCCGGCACGTTGACCCTCGGGAAGCCCTTCTGCGTCCCCAGGTCGATCGGCCCACCCCCGAAGGCGACGTTCCACGGCAGTGCGGCGCGACTGGCGGCGCCTGCCCCTGGACCAGGGCTGCCGAGCAGGTCGGCGACCACCCCCTCGCCTTGTTCGATGCTGCGAGCTCTGCCGTCTGCGCCGGGCAGATGCGTGCGGCCGTTGAACCAGAAGTCCCTGATGTCACCGGCGAGGTCGCTCGACAGCAGCGGAAGCATGCCCCCGATGTGGTCGCTGTCGATGTGCGTGACGAGGGCGACGTCGATGGTGTGGTCGTCTTTGGGAAGCCGTCTCAGGCGCGCTTCGAGAAGCGGCCAGGTGTCCGGCGGACCGCCGTCCACGAGCATTCGCCACGGTCGGTCACCGGGCCGCAGGCACTCGACGAGCAGGCAGTCTCCCAGTCGGGCGGGGAGCACTTCGATACGCATGGCCAACGACATGTCGCCAACCCCAATTCGCTACATCTGCTAACACGTCCGCGGCGAGCACCCTCGTCGAAGACCCACGCTACTGCCGGGTCAACGCGATTCGCATCCGGTCTTCGGGGCTGATGAGGTGGTCTGGGTCCTCGGCGTTCTCGTCGACGTCGATCTGGACCCGGCGGACGCTGCCCGTGAAGATCCCGGTCCGAAGGTCATAGTCGTCGCTGACGGGGGTGGCGCTGTCGCTGCCGACGTCCATGGTCTCGTCGGCGGAGAAGACCATCGGGACCGTGGCCTCGACTCGGCCGCCGCCGGCACGCCGGCCGTCGACGAACAGGCCGACCGAGCCGCCCTTGCCCAGGCCGCCTCCGTCGTAAGCGAACTCGACGCGGAGCTGGTGCTTGCCCTCCGGGACGGGCTCCTCGCCGTAGACCTTGAACAGCCGAATGCCGAAAAGGTTGTAGCAGTAGGCGAGTACGCCCTCATGGAGGTATACGCTCCAGCCACCGAACGATCCTCCTTGGGCGACGACCACTCCCCTGGCTCCGTCGCCGGGGATCGTCACATCGGCCGTCACCGCGTGCGATCGGTTCTTGATGTTGAGGACGGAGTTCTCGGTGAGGCGGCCCATCCCCCCGAACAGCACCTGGCTCTTGCCGGCGATCAGGGAGGGACGGCCGGCCATGCCCGGGTCGAACCGTTCGACGCGGCGGTCGTCGAGCGGGAACACGTTGTACTTGGCGGCCTCGAGCAGGAACATCGACTGCAGCCGCGCGAGCTGGTCGGGGTGCTCGGCGGCCAGGTCGCGAGCCTGTGTCCAGTCGTCCGGACTGTAGAGCTCCCACTGGTCCTCGGCGAACGACGGCAGCGCCTCCATGATCCACGGGGTCGAGTGCCGCGTCACCGCGGTCCATCCCTCGTGGTAGATGCCGCGGTTGCAGAACATCTCGAAGTACTGCGTGCGGTGCCGGTCCTCTGCCCTCGCAGCGTCGAAGGTGTAGCCCATGCTGACCCCTTCGTAAGGGCGCTGCTGGATGCCGTGCACGAACGTCGGCTCAGGCAGACCGGCAGCCTCCAGGATGGTCGGAGCGACGTCGATGACGTGGTGGAACTGGTGCCGCAGCTCGCCCTTGGCCTCGATGCCTCGCGGCCAGTGGACGATCGTGCCGTTGCGGGTGCCGCCCCAGTGCGACGCGACCTGCTTGGTCCACTGGTACGGCGTGTCCATCGCGTGGGCCCAGCCGACCGCGTAGTGGTTGTATGCCGCTGGGGTGCCGAAGTCGTCGATCCGCGAGGCCATGAACTCGGTGGTCTGCAGCGCGTTGGCGCCGTTGAGGACGATGAGCTCGTTGAAGCACCCTTCGGGCGTGCCCTCCGCCGAGGCCCCGTTGTCGCCGACGATCGCATAGACGAGCGTGTCCTCGAGGACGCCGAGCTCGTCGATGGCGTCGATGAGCCGCCCGACGTGGTGGTCCGTGTGCTCGAGGAAGCCGGCATACACCTCCATCTGGCGGGCGAGCACCGGCTTGAGGTCGTCGGGCATGTCGTCCCATGCCGGGATCTCGTCCGGCCTGGCGGTGAGCTCCGCATCGGAAGGGACGACTCCGAGCTCCTTCTGCCGGCTCAGCGTCTGCTCGCGCAGGACGTCCCACCCGGCGTCGAACTCACCGCGGTAGCGGTCGGACCACTCGGTCGGGACATGGTGCGGAGCATGGGTCGCACCTGGTGCGTAGTAGACGAAGAACGGCCGGTCCGGCATGAGGGCCTTCTGCTGGCGCACCCAGTCGATGGCGTGGTCGGTCATGTCGTCCGTGAAGTGGTACCCCTCCTCCGGAGTGCGGTCTGGTTCGACCGGGACGGTGTCGCGGTAGATCGCCGGCGCGTACTGGTTGGTCTCGCCGCCGATGAACCCGTAGAAGTGCTCGAACCCGCCGCCACCGGAGGGCCAGTTGTCGAACGGGCCCATCGGGCTGGTCTGCCAGACGGGGACCTCATGGCACTTGCCGAACTGGGCGGTCGAGTAGCCGTTCAGCTTGAGCGTCTCCGCAAGCGGTGCGCAGTTCTTGGGGCGCAGCGAGTTGTATCCGGGCGCCGAGGTCGCGATCTCGGTGACGCCACCCATCCCGACCGTGTGGTGGTTCCGACCGGACAGCAGCGCCGCCCGTGTCGGCGAGCACAAGGCCGTCGTGTGAAAACGCGTGTACCGCAGGCCCGCCGCGGCCAGCCGGTCGAAGGTCGGGGTGCGGATCGGCCCGCCGAACGCGCTCGAGGCGCCGAAGCCACAGTCGTCGATGAGCACCACCAGCACGTTGGGAGCCCCCTGGGGCGGGTACATGGGCTCGATCGGCGGATAGGTCGCGGCCGGGTCCTTGGCATCGAGGACAGGCGGCGAGGTCACCTCGGGGTCAGGAATCGGCAAGGACGTACGGGGGAGGTCGGTCATGACGTGGCCTTTCGAGCGCTCTTGCGACCCACCTTGCGACCGCTGCCCGGCGAGGGGCATCACCCCTGGAAGGCGGTTCTGCAGCGGGACCCAGCGTCGCCGCGGCAGCCCGGACATCACCTACGGGCGACTCCTGGGGTGCGAAGGCTCTGGAACATTCACCTCGTTGGCTACCGATCCGGCGGCCGGCCGTCATGTGGCAGCACATAACACCAGATAACGTCAATGATCACACCAAGCACCGCGACGAATGAGACGATCGTCCACATGATCGAGTGACGTTGATCTACCCAGTGCGCCAAGGCGTACCCGGCGAACAGCAGCACTGCACCAGGGTAGATCACCCAGGAATGACTCCAAAGCCCGAAAATGGTTCTCGTGCGACTCGCAATTCCTGACGTCCCGCCGTTCGTTCTTGATGCACTCATCGATGATTCATATCCTCCAGATCAAAGCTCCACCGAACCATTCCGACCGCATCATCGAAACCGGAAACAGTTCGTGACCTTAGTCGCCGCCGGACTCCTCAACGGATATTGCCAGATATTGGTCTTCTGACGCTGCGTTTTCGAGCGAGCCCGTGCGTCCCGGCGTCACCCACACGACGGCTGGGCGCCCTTGCAACACCTTTACAGATATCACAGGGCTTCCCGTCCAGCTTATCTTGGCCCTGCATGCGTGAATTCCAGGGGAGACCGCCACGGATAAAGTCCCTCCACTGGAGATTCGACCGACATCGTGACCATCGACTTCGATTGTGTACTTTCTGATCATGTCCTGCCACGTCCGGTTACGTCGAAAGATCATCAATCCGACGCTGTCTTCCTCGTTGGCGCTGCTCACTCCTGGCCTCCGTTGGCTCAGCTAGACGCCGGGCCTTCCGCTGCTGCCGCGGCGATGGCTGGTCCCGCTCATGCGGCGGCACCGTCAATCGCGGACAGTACCACCACCCACAGAAAAGCGACGCCGATGAGACAGACAATCCCGCAAGGACCACTCCGATGTCACCACATCGCGTCGCGCCCTGGTTATCACACCACGAGGTGAGAGGACCAACTGTCCCAGCTTGAAGACGGCTAACGGCAGTGCCATAAGTGAAAGCAGACGGCGAGAACTCCCAATAAGAGCGCACGAAGCCTCCAACTTTCGGAATCTCTCGAGCCCGAGATCGCAACAAGCGTATGGCCAACGCATGCAAGAAGAACGTTCCAGCGCCGGTTCGCCATGTAAATCTCGGAACGAAGATCAGCTGGTGCCCGCCTCCATCGGCGGGTCCGACTTTGAATCCCGGCCATTCACAGACATCCCGCGTCAACATACCCGCCCAATCACGGCAACAGATCCGCAATCGGACCCGGGCTGATGGACGTGACGCCTAGCCATCGTGCCTCTGCCGCTGCGCCTCAACTTCAAGCTCTCGAGCCTTGCGTTCCTCCCGCGGCGACGGCTGCCCAACCGCCGGCACAGCCGAGCCGACCGCGGCACCTTCACGCGCGGCGGCCACAAGGCCGGGCGTCGCGCCTGCCATCCAGCCGGCGCCGGGCACGGCGAATGTCGTCGCGGCTGCCCAGTCTGCAGCCCAAACACTCGCGCTCGACGCGCCAGACCACTAGTGTCCACGCTCGTCAGCACGAGTGACGTGAAATGCCGGATCGGACAGGATCGCATCACGTAACTCTGAAGCTGACACGGTCAGAAACGAGGTTGAGACGCGCAGGTGGCGGTCATCTCGGCGACGAAACCTTGATTCGCGGTTATGCTCGGCCTCGAGATTCACATGCAGAACAACTTGGGCGCTTGCCGGTGTCGTCGCGGATATACCAACCGATGTGATGTCCCCCCACGCTGCCAGACGCCGCCGGAAGGGAAACGAGTCGTCATGCACCCCGTCATCGTCCATGCGGACCGTCAGCGTTTTGCTTCGCGCGACCAGGTAGCAGGCCCAGACGGCGCCGGCGGCACACACGGGAACGAAGATGCCGAACCAGCTCGAAACTTTGCCGGTGCTGACGAGCGCGGCACCCAATGTGGAAAGCCCAATCAGACCCACGACGGTTGAGACCAGCCTCTGCCGGTCACATCCGAAGGTGACTGAACCGCCGAGCTTCCGCGATGGAATCGAGCCCGGCGGGCGCGCCCCAACAAGCACGGCGAGGCCAATGTCGAGCATCGCGAGTATCAAGAATGTCGCGCTCAACGCCACAAGAGGCGCCTCGGGGAGGCGTTCGGCAATTCTCGGAGACAACGCCATTCCGGCCGTGATGAACATCATTCCGCCCGCGCCGAGACCCAAGGGGCTAATGCGTCCGATGAGGGATTCACGTCCGTGGGCCCAATAGTACGACTGCACAGGAGAGCCTGCCGCGCCACTCCCTAGATCGCTGGGACCCATGTATAATCCTCCGGATCAGTCGGCCCGACCACGAGAGAGTCGATAAACCCGTTTACCTTCTCGCCAACGGCGCTGCCGCCTACACCCCCAAAATATCCGCCAATCACGCCGAGCACTGGGCCGCAGATCAGATCGCCGATTCCTCCGCAGACGCCTCCCGCGCCTTCGCCGAGAGCGGCGCCGCCGGCCGTAAAGGCGGTGGTGAAGCCGCCGATCACCAACGCGTGTCGAAGCTTGGTGGTGTTGTCGATCTGCTCGGATGTCCCATCGTGCTCCGAGTCGTGCTGCCAACTATCAGCCGCAGCAAGTACTCCGCTAACTCCTAGTAAGCACTTCTTGGCGACGTCCAGGCCCGTGATGAGACCATCGCTCTTCTGCGAGCCGCGGAGAATCTCTGCAGCGGCTTCGTCCGTCTTTTCAATTCCCTTGGCGGACTGAGCGATGACGTAGTCGGTGGCGACGTGTGACGCTTCGCCGCCGCCATGGATGCGTTCGAATGTGCTCTCATGCGGTTCGGCGGGGCGCTCCACCCGGCGATCGGCCTGAAGGGTGCGCCCCCTGGCACGCAGGGCGAGCATCTCGTGCCGCTCCTGTTCGAACTCGTACCGGAACCCGTGGTGTGCCGCGGGCACGTACCGGTGCGACGTCGACGCGGCCTGGGTGTGGTGGACCGGCGGCGGGACATAGGAGGGGCCGAGATCGTCGGCGACGCGCATCAGGCCAGACGGGTCCCAATTGTCTACAGGGTTGCCTGAGGCGTAGCTGTAGGGGTTCCACCCGGAGGGGTCGTCGGGGTCCATGACCGGGTCGGTGGACAGGAACCGCCCGAGGCCGGGGTCGTAGTCCCGCGCCCCGATGTGGCTGAACCCGGTGGTGGGGTTGACCGGCTTGTCGATGAAGCCATGAGCATCAGGCCAGGTCCCTGTGGTGCCCGTCAGGCCGCCGGGCCCGCGGGTCTCCCCGAAGGGGTTGAGCCGGCGGACCCCGACGACCTGGTTGGCGTCGGTGATCGCGAGCTGGCCGGTGCCGTGCGGGTCGCAGGTCACGAAGGTCACGCTACCGGTGCCGGTCTGGTCGGCGATGGGTTGGCCTAGCCACGTGTAGTGGTGCACCAGGCTCGCGGTCGCGCTGGTGGTGGCGTACCGGATCTCGGTGGACCCGAACGGGCCCTGGTCCGCGTAGAGGGTGGCGCCGCCGGCGTCGCGGGCGATGAGCAGGTTGCCGTCCGCGTCGTACACGTTGGAGGTCGTACCCGTTGGCCCGCTCGTTCCGGTGAGCCGCTCGTGGGCGTCCCAGGTTAGGGTCGTCGTCGCGGAGCCGGTGCTGATGCTCTTCGCGTTCCCGGCCGCGTCCCACCCGTAGGTGGTGCTCGAGGAGGCTGCGCCCGTCGTGGACGCCTGGGACACGGTGTGGGGCTGGCGAGCCTGGGCCGCTGGGTAGGCGTAGCTGGTTGTCGTGGTATCGCCAGCTGTGGTGGTGCTGGTCTGGGTGGTGCGGTTCCCGGTGGCGTTGTCCCAGGTCCAGCTCTGCCAGTAGGGCGCGGGCCCGCCGAGCAGGCCGGCGGCCGGGGTCTGGGCGCACCCGCCGCTGCCGGGTGTCCAGGCAAGAGTTAGATGGCCCAGCGGGTCGTAGCCGAAGCACTGGGTGTCTGACGTGGTTCCCGCTCCCGGGTCGGTCGGGCTGTCCACGACCGACGTGAGCTTTCCGGCGTCGTCGCGGGTGAAGCTCTCGTTCTCGAGGTAGCCGGTCCCCTTGTCGCGGGTGACCTGCCGGTTGAGCAGACGCCGGGTGCCGTCCTCATAGCTGTATGCCGTGTAGATGCTGGACGTGGCCACGCCCTCGGTCAGCAGCCCGACCTCTCCGTAGGCGGAGTAAGACGTCCCGGCGACAAGGCCGCTGGAGCCTCCGTTGAGGCTGTACGGGTGGCCCAAGGAGTCATAGCCAGGGCCCTGGCCCACGGCCGCGACTCCGGCGATGGTGGGCTGCACGTACGTCCGTACGCCCCCGTCGAGGTTGTACGTCTCCGTGGTGGTGTAGGTGCCGGACAGTCCGGTCTCGGAGCCGGGGATGCTCAGGTTGGTGCCGGTGGGCTGATAGAGGTTGTTGTAGCCGGTGACGGCACGGGTGTATGCGTTGCCGGCCGCGTCGTAGGTGGTGGACGAGGTCAGCTGGCCTTTCACGATGGTGTCGTACAGCCAGGAGGCGGTCTTGGGGCCCGCGCTGCTGCCGGTGTGTTCTTCGATCTTGCGGCCGAGCGGGTCATAGACGAACGCGAGCGTGGATCCTGTGCTGTCGGTCGTAGTGGCGATGGTGCCGTCATCGTTGTAGCTGGTGGCGCTCGTCCCGGCGTCCGGGTCGGTGCTGGTCGTTCGGCGTCCCATGAGGTCGTATCCGCGGGTCCAGGAGTTGCCCGCGGGGTCAGTCATTGCGGTGGGGTTGCCGTTGGCGTCGTAGGCGTAGGTCGTGTCTTGGTATGCGCCGGCGGTTCCCGAGGTGGTGGTGTACTGCCGACGAGTGATGACCTGGTCGCGGGAGTCTGTCACCGTGGCGGTCGCGGTGCCTCCGGAGGGTGGGGTGACCGTCGTGGTCGGGCCGTCGTATGCCGTGACGGTCGGGTAGTAGTGGTACGTGCCGATCCCGGCGCGCATGGTGGACGTGAGCTGGCGGCTGTCGCCGTCGTACGTGAAGTCGGTTCTGGCGGGCAGGGCGCCGTTGTCGGCATTGACCAGCCCCGTGCCGGGTGCTCCGGTGGCCTTCACGGGTCCGAGCGTGCTAGCGGTGAGTCCTCGGGAGTCGTACAGCGTCTGGGTGACGATCCTGGTGCCTGTGGTGAGGTCGGCGGCAGGTGTCTGGGTCTCGACCGGGCGCAGCATCCCGTCGTAGTACCCGTATGCCGTGGTGTACGTGCCGTTGTTACGCAGCTCACCGGCGGAGACGAGGCTCGGGGCCGTGGCGTTGCCGAGGGTGTAGCCGAAGGTGCGGCTGGCTGTGGCGGTGGTCGCGCGGCCGGGGAGCCAGACGCCGGTGAGGCGCCCCATCGCGTCGTACGTGGTGGTGGTCACCTTGTTGTTCGGGTCGGTGACCGTCAGCGGCAGCCCTCGGTTGACGTCGAAGGTGGTCGTCGTCGCCTGGGGCGTGGTGGTCCCTGCTCCGGTGGTCACGGTCTGCGAGGACGTGAGACCGGCCGTGTTCTGCGTGTCGCTGGTCGTTGTCTGGTGCCCTACGGCGTCGGTCACACTGGTGACCCTGCCGTAGGTGCTCTCATAGGTCGTCGTCGCGGTGGTGACGTAGTTCGGCGTCGTGCCGGAGTAGCTCTTGAGCGTGAGGACCTTGGTCGGGTCGCCCTTCGTCAGGGCCGGGTTCGCGGTCCAGGTGGCTGCTCCGTCGTAGAGGGTCTCGCTTCCGGAGACGACATCCCCCGGGATGGCTGGGGTTGCGGCACAGCCGACCTTGACCCTCTGCACGCTGGTGCTGGCGGTGTGGATCCAGTGGGTGGTGTCGTTGGCATAGGTGGTGCGCACACAGGTCGTGCCGGCGTCGCTGGTGGCCGATTCTTGGGTGACTGGCATGCCGTAGGTGTCGTAAGTGCTCGTGTCGTCGCGCTGGAGGTAGGTGCCGTCGTTGCGGATGGTCCGGCTTGAACGGGTTCCCGTTGAGCGGATCCTGGCTTGGCGGGTGCCGTCGTCAGCGGTGATGGCTCCTAGCACGGGGGTCTGCAGCTCCTCCGTGACGGGGTTTGACAGGGTCGAGCCGGTGACGTTGCCGGCGCTGTCGAAGCTCGCAGTGACGGTTGCGAACGCGCGGGTCTCGCGGTGGACGCCGTTGTCCAGATCGCCGTCGGTGATGCTGCCGCCTCGGGAGTCGGTGACGGTGGCGGTGCGCTTGGTGGCGCAGGCGGAGTCCATGCAGTCGCCGTCCATGCCGCGCATGTAGGTGTCCTCGGTGGCCGACAGGGTGCTGCCTGGCGCGCCGGTGATGGTCCGCACTGTGCTGTAACCGCGGAACTGGCCCCAGGTGCGCTGCTTGGCTGGGACCAGGTCGTCACGGTCGAAGTGCCAGGCGGCACCGCCGAGATACTGGTACGAGGTGACGAGGTCGGGTTGTCCGCCGACGGCGTCGCTGGTGTCGACTCGGGACACGAGGTACTTGTGGAACCAGTTGAGGGTGGGGCTGGTCGCGCCGGGGATGACGTACTGGACGGGGAAGCAGCGTCGGGTGTTGTTGTTGGCGGCCGCGTTGGCAGGCCTGTCCGTGGCGGTGCAGTCGATCGGGGTGTAGCCGATGCTGACGGTGCCGCCCAGGCCGTTCGTGATCGCCGAGAGGCGGAAGCGGTTGATCGGGGGTGCCCCGTCGCCGACGGCGTCGACCCGGTTCGGGGTGGCCGGGGTGGTCTGGAGTGCCACGGTGGGCGCAATGATGGTCCCGCCGTCCTTGGCCGTCTGAACGAGTGAGTCGGGCCACAGGACCTTCGAGGTGCCGTCGCCGGGGTCCTTGAAGCTTTGGTTCAGCGCCCAGGAGTCGACCGGCGTGTATGCCGGTGGCGTCGCTCCGTTGGATACGTCGGCGTCGAGGCTGGTGAGGCGGGTGTCGGTGAAGAAGGTGGGCGAGTACTTGTTGACGCACCCGCCGGTGGAGGGCGTAGCCACTGTGCCCAGGCTGGCGGTGCAGACCTGGTCCGTCGGGATGTCGGGCCAGTTGCTCATCTTGCCGGTCGTGTCGCACGTCAGCGTGGAGGTGCTGATGCAACGGCTGGTGCCGTTGAAGACGACCTCGGCGGCGGCCGGTTTGGTGGCGTTGTCAGTGCGTAGGCCGTACTCGACGCGCAGCAGGTGGCCGCCTCGGGTGTAGGAGACGACGGTGTGGTTGAGGTTCTCGCCGTACTCGTTGGTCTCCTTCTTGTAGTAGAAGTTCATGGCATTGCCGTGGATGTCGACGACTGAGTCGAGGTTCCATCGCCAGATCGTGCTGGCGCAGGCGGATCCGGCGAAGTTGCCTGCGACGTAGCAGGGCTCACCGCTCTGGTTGCCGAAGACCGGAACGGTCCAGGCGCTGTTGGTCGCGGTCGTGCCGACGGCGGGTGTGCCTTTTCCAAACGTGTAGACCGTGCCGTCGGTGGTGGTGAGCGTCCAGTACTCCGTCGGGGATCCGAGTGTGCCGTAATGGGTGATTCTGGAGGCGTCGTCCTCGAAGATCCGCCATGCCGCGGAGGTCTTGTCCTTGACCATTGGCCCGGAGTGGCCGGCGAGGCTGATAGTTGCGTTGTCGCTCTTCCAGCACAGGTCCCCGGTCTTGGTGGTGGTGTTGGAGCCGGTCATGTCGTCGGCGCAGCCGATGAAGCGTCGCTCGATGTATCCGCCTGGGGCGAGGTCGAACCCGTCGCCGACCCAGGATGGCTGGTTGTTTGCTGCGGCGACTCGCCCGTCAATGGACCCGGAGTCGTACCTGATCTCGACGGTGGGTGAGAGGCTGCCTGGGACGGGCGGGACGGGCATGGGGTAGGTCCAGGTGAAGGATCCGTCCTTCCCGCCGGCCTGCCAGGAGGACGCCGGTGCCAGTGGCGTCGCGGCATACGTGCCGGTGGAACCTGCTGGCGCTGCGGTGGCAGCGACCATCATCGTCTGCTCGACCGCGGGTGCTGTAGTCCCCGTCGACGTCAGTGCAGTCGCCGACCCGGCGCCGCTCGCCCCGCCGGCCGAGCTCGCAGAGGTGCTATCGGCGTGAAGCCTCGCAGAGAGGTGTCCGTGGCCGTCGCTGGTAGTGGGCAGGTCGGTCCGGCCGGAGCAGGTTGGGCTGACGGAACGGACACCGCTGTTGGCGTGAGCACAGCCGGTGAGCTGGACCAGGTGGGCGCGTGCGAGCCAGTCACCGCCGGATCCGGCGGCTATCGCCTTCACGTCGAGCGTGGCCGTCATGGGCGCGTGGTCCGCGCTGGAGATGCCGACGAGCATGGCACGGTCACCCAGCCCGAGGGCGGAAGGTGTCGCCGAGTCGAACACGTGGACATGGACACTGGCGGACGAGGTGGAGGTGCGCGCGAGCCGAACCGGGGTCCCCGCGACGGCTACCGTCCCTCGCGCAGGGACGGTGATGGTCGCGTCCGCGGCCGCTGATGGTTGCAGGTCGGGCACCACTCCTGCGGACGGCGGCGTCGGCGGAGAGGCTTGATGCTTGGGCGCGATCGACGTGAGATCGACTGCACGGTCTTGGTGGGCGGTGAGCCGGATCGGGCTCCCCGCGGGCCGGGCGTCGGCAATGGTGGCGAAGCAGGTCTGGGCGGCAAGGATCGCGACTGCTGCCGCAGTAATGCCTGCGAGGCGATGTGACGGGTGAGTCCGCATGGGGCACCTCCGGTTGGCGAGTCCACCCGCGGAGCGGGCGGGACATCAGGCGAGAAGGGCGTGGGTTGACGCGTGGGGTGGCGGCCCTGTCGCGGGCCGGGATCCTTGACGAGGGACTCCGCTGAGCGGGGTCAGGTGCAGGGGCTCGAGGTGCCGGTGGTGAAGGGCGGTACCGCGCTGAGCCACTGATTGAGCTGCGTTGACGCGGTGGCGCTGTTCGGCGAGACGAAACCGCCGCGGAACTGGCGTACCTCGTCCATCGCGCCGCTCCAGCCCGTGCCGAGGGCGCTCACTCCGAGACGCAGCGGTCCGGCCACAGCCTGGGGCGTGAACAGGTCCTGCTGGGCCCACGTCCCTTGGCTGACTACGGCGCCCGGTGTGGTGTAGCCGTCGTCGTCCACGAGAACCAGCTCAATGAGCCGATCCGCAGGGTCGACGGTCACGGCGAGCTCGTACCAGTCGCTGTCGTTCACCGGCGTGGTCACATCCATCACCGACACACTGGTGAATGTCTTGCCGGTGCCAGTCACCGTGGCCGAGAACCGAGGCTCTCCGGTTGTCGGATCGGCCTTCAGCTGTACGGCGACAGCGGGCGTGGTGGCTCCCGCCATGCTGAGGATGTCCCGGGGCCCACCGGCTGCCAGCTTCAGGTTGTTCGGGTCCGTCCGGTCGATCATCGATGGATCCAGGTGCACCCACGCTGTGGTGGTGGAGCCGACGCTCTGGGTTGTGCTCGTACCGTTCGCAACGGGCGACGTCCCCGTCGTGCTCACTGTGGCGGTGCCGCCGACCTCGACGGCCATGTCGCCGGGCATAGCCTGGTTCTTGTGGCCCGGCACGGCAGTGACGCCAGTCCCCCACGTCATGGGTGACGCGGCGGGGCCAACCCCGGTCGGGATGCATGTCGGGTCGACGGCGGACGGGCCGGTGGCCTCGTCCATCGACCACCGCGCGGGGTTCAGTCCGTCGGTCCACAACGGGAACTGGGTGAGGCCGGACTGGTTGCCGGCCTTGTCGTAGGCCCACACGCGCAGCAGGTTCGGACCGGACGCGGCCAAGGTGATCGACTTGGACTGGGAGATCCCACCCGTGGTCGCTGTTGAGCTGGGCAGCCACTCAGCGTTCGGGGTGTCACTGTTGACGGACCACCGGTACTTGACCGTGTCATTCGGGTTGACTGCGCCGGGAGCGAACGTGAACGACAACGGGGTACCGGCCGCGACGGTCACCGATGACCCGTCAGCAGGCGGGGCCGTGGGAGTCCCGCCGAGATCGAGAGTCACGGCCGGTGCCGACGGCGCAGAGGTGTCGATCGTGAAGTAGCAGGTCCCTGCTGTTGGGCTCGTGTAGCGGCCGTCCGACGAATATGCCTGCCAGTGGTATGCGCCGGGCGCGAGGGTGAACGATGTCTGGAAGGTCCCTTGGGCGTGTGGTCCGACGGACTTGGTCGTGGCCGATCCTGAGGCGGGATACATGGCAAAGGTCCCGGTCAGCTGGTCCAGCGTGCTGGTGGCGGGGTTCGGGTCGGTCATGCTCGCCTGGACCGTGACTGTGGTCGTGGGGACTACCGCTGGTGCGGTCGATGAAGAGCATCCTCCGGGTCCCGACAGGTTCGTTGGTGTGTTCGGCGGGAAGTCGTAGTCCACGCTGAGGATGGCGGCCGACTTGAACCTTTTCCATTCCAGGTCGTTGGTCTCGCTCGGTGCCTTGAGTCCGAAGTAGCCGACGCCTGCTTTGGCCGTGGCCAGGTTCGCGACCGCAGTTGTGGCGGTGAACTCTGCAGTCGTGTCGTTGGGGCTCTGGTTGCTCGAGGTCGGGCAGCCGGCCCGGCCGTACGAGTAGGAGCGGGTGTCCTGTCGGCTCGTCCAGGATGGTTGGGCGTTCCACGTCGGCGCCGTCCCGAAGGACCCGATCTGCCACAGCTCGAGGGGCTCCGCTGTACAGGTGGACGCGTAGGTCTCCACGTCCGAGAATGTCGCCGTCTTGACCTTGGCGCCTGCGATCTTCGCCAGCGAGAACTTGAACAGCAGCCGCTTGGTCGAGACGCCGGAGAAGTCTTGGTAGCCGACGCCCTGGTCGGTGTCGCTCCAGTTGTAGTAGGAGGTAGTCGGCCAGCTCTTGTCCACCATCGCGTGAGCCGACTGGGACGATCTGTAGGTGTCCGGGTCGATGACAACCGGGTACTGGGTCGAGTCCCCCCGCAGGAGAGCCAGATTCGGCGCTATGGTCATCGCGGATGACGTCACGGCCAGGGCGACGCCGCTTGCGTGGTCGCCCGCCACGGGCTGCTGCAGCCTCGTCGAGGCGCCCGCTCCATCGACCGAGGGCGCGTTCGGGCCGCTACCGAGCAGCGCCCCGGAGGCGTCCCACATCAACGGGCTTCCGCCCTGCATGACAAGGCTTCCGGAGTCGCTGCGGACCTCGAACCCGCCCTGTGCCGTTCGCGCGAGCCAGCCGCCGGTCGTGTGGACGCCGAGAGCGATGTGTTCCAGCTGGGTTTGCGCCGCGCCACGCGCTGACTTGACGACCAATGCCTCGCCGAACCCGTCCGCATGGGCTACCAGTCGCAGGTCCACGTCCGTGAACACGTCCGGGTAGGTGACGGTGTCACCCGCGACCAATGGCACGGGCAGGGTGCCGGGCCAGGACCAGGCCATCGTCGTTCCACCTCGCGAGAACGACACGAGCGGCGTCGAGCTGCCGCCACCGGAGAACGACATCAGCGAGGTAGCGGCGACCGGGGACCAGGTCCCGTCCGGCTGCTGCATGAGGGTCGTGTCGACCGGCACCCATGTTGAGCCGGAACGCACACGCACCGGTTCCGAGGCCACCTTCAGGGTGAAGGACCCATCCGGGTTCGCGAACCGCTGCTCGGTCTCCGATGTCTCCGCACTCACCTCCACGGCAACGCCAGAGGACCGGGCCTGCTCCGCGGCTGCGTCTGCTCCGAGGACGGCCGGTGCCCCGGGAGTGGCTGCCGCGGAGGTGGCCTCGGCCTTGACCACCGCGCCTGGAAGACAGGCCCCAAGTGCGAAAGCCGCCATCACCGAACAGAACCGACGCGCACGTCCCGAGCGCTTGTAAGAACCCCTCGCCTGCGACACATCACACCCCTGTGAACTCGTGACCCACGCACACGCCACTCCGACATGGCGCTTCGAACGCGAACCGTCCTCGAAGTTGCGCGCCGCGTCAATCACCCGGAGATGTCCCGTTTCCAAAAGATGGGCAGTTTCTCGGAGTCACTGGTAGTCATCGGTGGCGTGACTGAAAGTCGTTGTGCACCAACCGAACTGGATCCGCGTTGCTTGACCTAGAACGGGAATAGCCGGTCCCAGGACCATCTCGGCGTCGCCGGAATCGTTATAGGTTCTTTATGGAGTTCCCAGCCAAAACTCATGACTCACCCTACTATTTGGCAGCCGTACTTTACTGCCTCGTGAATGTAGGAGTGCTACGGATGCACTCGTGCCCGAGCCGGGAAGTCGGCTCGGGCGCGCGAGCGAGGTGGGCGGCATACGTTGTCGGTGGACTCAGCCGCGCGGACTGGTCACTCCGTGCTGATGACCACCTTGAGCGCGTGCTGCTCTGCGGCATTCGCGAAGGTGTCGTAGGCCTCGAGCATCTGGTCGAACGTGAACCGGTGCGTCACGAACTTGCCCGGGTCGATCTCGCCCTTGGTGATCTGCTCGAGAAGGTCGGGCGCCGTCGTGGCGTTGACGAGACCGGTGGTGATGGTGATGTTGTTGATCCAGTCGCGCTCGATGGGGAACGAGACGGGCGCACCGTGGACGCCGACGTTCGCGACGCGCCCGCCGGGACGGATCGAGTCGAGCGCCGTGCCGAACGTCGCAGGCAGGCCGACGGCCTCGATGGCAACGTCGACGCCGAGCCCGTCACGGCTCAGGCGCTTGAGCTCGCCGACCACGTCTGGTGTCGTCGTGATGTCGATGGTCTCCGTCGCGCCGAAGTCCTTCGACTGCGCAAGCCGGTACGCGTTGCCATCGACCGCAATGATCCGCGATGCACCTTGCGGGGTCGCGGTCATGATCGCGGCGAGGCCGACCGGGCCGGCGCCGATGACGGCGACGACATCGCCCTGCTTGACCGCGCCGCTGAGCACGCCGATCTCGTATCCGGTCGGCAGGATGTCGCTGAGCATCGCACCCTGCTCGGCTGTGACTCCCTCCGGGAGCGAGATGAGGCCGTTGTCGGCGAACGGGACCCGGACCAGCTCGGCCTGGGTGCCGTCGATGAGGTGGCCGAAGATCCAGCCGATGCCGCCAAGCGTCTGGCAGTGCGACGTCAGCCCCGACCGGCAGTACTCGCAGGTCCCGCACTTGCTGATGCACGAGACGATGACCCGGTCGCCGACCTTGGTCGTCGTGCACTCAGGACCGACCTCGGTCACGACGCCCACACCTTCGTGGCCGAGGATCCGACCGTCGGTCACGGCGGGGACATCACCCTTGAGGATGTGCAGGTCCGTGCCGCAGATGGTCGTCGTCTCCATGCGGACGATGGCGTCCGTCGGGTCCTTGATGGTCGGGTCAGGTACGTCCTCCCAGGCCTTCTGACCGGGTCCGTGGTAGACGAGCGCTTTCATGGGACAACCCTCCTGGTCGTGGGGGGCGCGGTCCGGTCCCGATGGCCGAACCGTCAGCCCTCGAGACGATGCTCGTGTTCGCCACGGCCCATGCCAACGGACGAAAGTCCCGAGGGATGCGCGGCGAGATGAGAGCGTCATCCGTCGCGGCGTACCCTTGCGGTTACGTAACTGATTGGGTACGTTATGGGAATGGACGCGGTATTGCAGGCTCTGGCAGATCACAGCCGCCGCACGGTGCTGGAGATCCTGAGGGACCACGCGGCGACGGCCGGCGAGCTGGCCGATGCACTGCCGATCGCCCGTCCGGGCGTGTCCCGTCACCTGCGGGTGCTGCGGGAGGCCGGGCTGGTCGACGTACGCCAGGAGGCGCAGCGACGGATCTACAGCCTGCGGCCCGAGGCGCTGATCGAGGTCGACGAGTGGCTGGAGGGGTACCGCGCGCTGTGGGAGCACCGGCTCGATGCGCTGCACACCGAGATCGCACGAGGAAAGAAGGCGAGGAGATGAGAACCATCGGAACCATGCGGGCACTCGACGACACCCGCGGAGCGGTGCGCGTCGAGGACGTCTACGACACCGACATCGAAGACCTGTGGCAGGCGTGCACCAGCCCGGAGCGGCTCGCGCGCTGGATGGCCCACGTCTCCGGCGACCTGCGCGAAGGTGGGACGGTCCATGCCGTCTTCACCAGCACGTGGAGCGGCCCCGCCAGGATCGAGGTCTGCGACGCCCCCCACCATCTGCTGCTCACGTCCGAGCCAGGCACGGACGACGAGGGCCAGGTCGAGGCCTGGCTCACCGCAGAGGGTCGGCAGACCAGGCTCGTGGTCGAGGAGCGCGGCCTGCCGCTCAGCGCCCTGCGCTTCCACGGGGCCGGCTGGCAGGCCCACCTGGAGGACCTCGGACGATCGCTTGCGATCGACGGGCCGGTACATGCCGGCGGCTGGTCAGAGCAGACCCCGGCAGCAGGCTGGCACGCGCGCTGGACCGAGCTCACTCCTGCGTACCTGGACCCGGCGACCCAATGATGTCCGACCTCATCACGCTGGACGGGACCACGGTCAACGCACCCGATGCGCTCGCGCTGGCGCAGTTCTATGCCGAGATCACCGGCGGCGTCGCGACGGGCACCTCGCACCGGGCAGCAGTCACCGGCCCGAACGGGTGCATCGCCTTCCAGCAGGTCGAGGACTTCCGGCCCCCGCAGTGGCCCGGAAACGACGTCCCGATGCAGATGCATCTCGACTTCTTCGTCGAGGACCTCGAGGCGACCGGCGCGCGAGTCGTCGCCGCCGGGGCCAGGCTGCTCGACTTCCAGCCCAACGCGGATCACTGCTTCGTGTATGCCGACCCGGCTGGACACCCGTTCTGCCTGTCGACCTGGAGCGGGCAGGGACTCGTCCGCGGCGCCGGCGGCGCGGACGCCGGCTAGGCCGCTTCGGGATCAGGGCAGATGCCGGTCGAGGCGGCGCAGCAGCGGTCCGACCACCGGCTTCTCGTGCCAGTGGTGCTCCATCACGAAGCCGCGGACGGAGTCGACCGTCCGAGCGAAGCGTGCCGACATCGACGGTGGTCCCTGGCCGGCCCCGGATCGTGACCGGCGCAGCAGCCACCTCGCACAGTCGGCGCAGACCCCGACCTCCGGGTGCTGGCCCAGCCGGGTCAGCTCGGACTCCTCAAAGGTGCCGCCACAGCACCAGCACTCGGGACGACCGATTCCTGCTTCCTGCTGCGCCGCGGAGCTCACCCCTACAGTGTGCGTCGCGAGCCCGCCAATCGGCGGCTTGCAGGGCCGGTCACGCAAGCCGGCCGGCATGCCTCAGCCGCCCGGACGGCATACTCAGGCTTCAGGAAGGTCGACGACGGCCACCGGCCGGTCGGCGTCGTGGAGAACCTGCCGGCTCACCGAGCCGAGCAGGGCCCGGCGGACCAGGCCCTTGCCGTGCGTGCCGACGACGATCAGCTGCGCGTCGTCGGCATGGCTCAGGATCGCCTCTGGGGCAAGGCCCTCCACCGCGACACGCTCGACCTCAACCGACGCGGTGCCGCCCTGCGCGTCGCGAAGCGCCCGCGTGATGGTTTCCTCCACCTCCGCCTCCACGCCGGCGCGCAACCGCTCGATGAGCTCCGGGTCGGCCGGAAACGCCTGGTGCATGACGTCGTACGCGGCGACGGCCCTCACGCCAGTCCCACACACAGCCGCCTCGGCGATGGCGTAGCGCAGAGCGTTCGTCCCGAACGGCGAGTCGTCGAGGCCGACGACGACCGGGCCAGTCGTCGGGAGCTCCCCCTCCCCCACGACGACGACCGGGCACCTCGCCTGGACAGTCAGCCGGTTGCTCACCGAACCCAGCAGGGCACTCGCGGCACTGCCCAGACCGCGCCGGCCCACGACGACCATGACGGCATCCTCGGAAGCCGCCACCAGCGTGGGGGCCGGATGGCCCAGCGTCGATCTCAGGGTGCAGGTCACAGCGGGCGCCAGCGCGTGCACGCGCGCTGCCGCGGCCTCGAGCACCTCCTCGGAGAACTGCACGAACCACTCGGCGGGCTGGCTGGATGCCATCCCGTGGTAGCCGAAGAAGTCGAGATCGGGAGTGAGGCTGTACGCGTGGACGAGCTCGAGCTGCTCACTCCCGAGGCGCGCGCGGGCCACAGCCCACTCGAGCGCCCGGCCGCTCTGAGGCGAGCCGTCGATGCCGACGACGATCCGATCGGTCATGAGAACCCTTCCCGCGAGCCAACGTCTCCGACCCTAGCCCCGCGACTCAGCCGCTGCGACCGCACGCGGCGTGCCGCTCGCACGCGAGCCGAAAGAGCCGGGACTCATGGAACCCCACCGCGCAACCTGATCGCCAGCCCACGGCGGCGGGCAGACGTGTCCCAGCGTGTGCGACCTACGGATGTCCGGCTGACCCCCGGTCAACCGTGCGCTCGGCGGCGTCGAGGATGACGTCGAGTCCCATGGCGTACACGTCGTCGTCACGCAGCGAGCTCAGCTCGGCCCGCACTCGGGCGACATGCGGGTGGACGCTGGGGTCGATGGGGGCGAGGTCGCCGAGCCAGGTCGCGGTGACGTCGCTGCTGCCCGGTGAACCGGCCAGCCGATGTGCGGCCTTCGTGCTTGCCACTCCGAGCACATAGTTCGACAGGACTGCGTAGAAGTGCACGGCCTCGCTCGCGGGCAGGCCGGCTTTCGTCAGAAGGGACAGGAGGATCTCGACGCAGCACATCTCGCCCGGGCCGCCTGTGGTGAGGGTGTGCGCCTCGACACCGATGGAGGGATGCGACGCGCATGCGTCCCAGGTCAGCCGCGCGAGCGCGTAGGCCTGGTCACGCCACGGGAGAGTCCGGTCGACCGCCTCGCAGACCTCGGACAGGAGCTGGTCGAAGGTCGCGCGGACGAGCTCCTCCTTGTCGCGGAAGTGCCGGTAGACCGCGGTGTGGTCCGCGTCGAGGGCCGAGCCCAGGGCACGGAAGGTGATCTGGCCGCCTTCTGCCGCAATGCCTCTCGTCGCCTCGAGGATCGACTCGCGGTTCAGCTGTGCGCGTCGTCGACCAACCCGCTGGACGCGCTCCACACTCATCTGGGTCTCCCGCTCGAAGTTCGCCCACCGGTCGGGCGTCGCCCGGTCGGGCGTTCGCCGATCCTGACAGATCCGGCGGCACCGACCATCCAACCTCGATGTAAACAACGTAGTCAACACTGTTGACTGCATTGTCCGACGCCACCTACTCTCGCCGCAACACCGAGTGAGAGAGGTCCTGATGGGTCCCTACGCAGATGTCGTGTTCGTCAACGGATCCCTGTTCACCGCGGGTTTTGCACACTCTCGCCCTGGGGCACTCGCCGTCACGGATGACCGGATCGTCGCCGTGGGCGACGACGCGGCCGAGCTCATCGGCACTGACACCGAGGTCGTCGACCTCGCCGGCGGGCTGCTCGTGCCCGGCTTCCAGGACGCCCACGTTCATCCCGTCATGGCCGGCGTGGACCTGCTGCGCTGCGAGCTCCACGGCACCCGTTCCGCGCAGGAGTGCGCGGACCGCATCGCCGAGTATGCCGCGGCTCACCCTGGGCGAGAGTGGATCACCGGCGGCGGGTGGTCCATGGAGTTCTTCGCCGGTGGCACTCCGACGCGCCAGCTGCTCGACGCCGTCGTGCCGGACCGTCCCGTCTTCCTCACCAACCGCGACGGGCACGGCGCCTGGGTCAACACGGCTGCCCTCGTCCGCGCGGGAATCGACGCCAGGACCCCCGACCCCGCAGACGGCCGGATCGAACGCGAGCAGGACGGGACCCCGAGCGGGACCCTGCACGAAGGCGCGATGGCACTCGTGACCAACCACACGGGCCCAGTCGGGTTCGACGACCAGTACGCGGGCCTCCTCGCCGCTCAGGACGTCCTGTTCAGCCACGGCATCACCTCGTGGCAGGACGCAGCGGTCGGCGACGTATTCGGCCTCGGCGACGTCTTCGAGGTGTATGTGAAGGCAGCCGAGTCCGGCGAGCTCAAGGGCAGGGTCGTCGGCGCCCTGTGGTGGGACCGCGCCCGCGGCATCGAACAGGTCGAGGAGCTGGTCGACCTGAGAGCTCGAGGCACGGTCGGTCGCTTCCGCCCCCGCTCGGTCAAGATGATGCTCGACGGGGTCGCCGAGAACTTCACAGCGGCCATGACGGAGCAGTACCTCGACGGCTGCGGGTGCGCCTCCGGAAACAGCGGCCTCTCCTTCATCGATCCGATCTCCTTGCGGGAGTTCGTGACCCGTCTCGATGCGGAGGGGTTCCAGGTGCACTTCCACGCGCTGGGCGACCGCGCGGTCCGCGAGGGACTGGACGCGCTGGAGGCGTCGCGCCGCGCGAACGGCCCCAGCGACAACCGGCACCACCTCGCCCACCTGCAGGTCGTCCACCCTGACGACATCGAGCGCTTCGCCCGGCTCGACGCGACGGCGAACATCCAGTCCCTCTGGGCCTGCCACGAGCCCCAGATGGACGAGCTCACCATCCCGTTCCTCGGCGAGCGCCGCTCCTCCTGGCAGTACCCGTTCGGCGACCTTGTCGCGGCGGGCAGCTCCGTCGCGGCGGGCAGTGACTGGCCGGTCAGCAGCCCGGACCCGATGGCGGCCATCCACGTTGCCGTCAACAGGACGTACCCGAACGCCATCCACCCGCGTCCCTTCCACCCCCGCAACCGCATCACGCTGGCCGAGGCACTCACGGCATACACGTTCGGATCGGCCCGCATCAACCATCACGAGGACGAGACGGGACAGCTCCGCGTGGGCACCCTGGCCGATCTGGCGGTTCTGGACCGCGACCCGTTCGCGGGTCGGCCCGAGGAGATCGCCGAGACGCAGGTCACTCGCACCTACGTCGGCGGCGAGCTCGTGTATGCCGCCGGGTGACGCGACCTCCACCTGACCCACCCGACCCGGCCACCTGACCCGGCCACCGGCCGGCCGAGCCCGCCAGCTGCACCCTTCTGACAGACCTCGAAGTACCCGAAATCCCTTCCCCAACAATGACGTCGGAGGAACCCATGACCCTGCGCACCGCGCGTCGACCCGCCCTGTGGGCCGGGCTCGTCGCCCTCGCACTCGGAGCCACGGCGTGCAGCGGCACTGCCGCTCAGAAGCCGGGCGGTGACGCCTCAGCCGCCCAGGCGGCATACCGGCTGACGGAGTCCACCCCACAGCCGAGGGGCGACATCGACTCGTTCACCTGGTCGGTCTACGCCGAGCCCGGCTCGCTGGACTACGCGTACGCGTTCGACTACCCGCCGAACCAGGTGCTCGCCAACGTCTGCGAGAGCCTCCTGCGCTGGAAGCCCGACCTGACCGTCGCACCCGGGCTCGCGGAGAAGTACGAGAACCCGACCCCGACCACGTGGGTCTACACGATCAGGAACGGCGTGACCTTCCACGACGGGACGACCCTGACGGCGGACGACGTCGTCGCATCGCTCGAGCGCCACCTGGACCCGAACGTCGGGTCCTACTGGGCCAGCGTGTTCCAGAACGTCAAGTCGATCGCGAAGACGGGCGACCGACAGGTGACCGTCACCCTCGTCAAGCCGGACTCGATGTTCAACCAGCTCATGGCGGCCAGCCCCGGCACCGTCGAGTCGGCGCGGACTCTTGCCGCGTCCGGCAAGAACTACGGCAACGCCTCGACCGGCGTGAACTGCACCGGCCCCTTCGCCTTCGACTCTTGGCAGCCGGGCGAGAGCATCACCCTCAAGCGGGCCGCCGGCTACTGGGACCCGGCACTCAAGGCCAAGGCCGGGTCGGTGAAGTTCGTCTTCCTCTCGGACCCCAACACCCGCGTGAACGCGTGGTCCTCCGGGCAGGTCGACGGCGGCTGGATGGTGCCGGCAAACGCCTACGCTCAGCTCAACGCCAGCGGCGCCGGCAAGGTCTACTACGGCGTCAACACTGCCGTCGTTGACCAGATCGTCAGCAACACCTCCGGCATCCTCGGAGACAAGCGTGTGCGGCAGGCGCTCCTGATGGCCACCGACCGGGCCGGCGTGGTCAGGACCGGCGAGCAGGGAGTGGCCGAGATCGCCTCCTCCCTCGTCACCGACAGCACCCGCTCCGGAATGTCGTCGGAGCAGCTGAGCGCCGTGACCGGCGCGCTGCCGAGGTACACGTACGACCCGGCCAAGGCCAAGGCGCTGGCCAAGCAGGCGGGCGTCAAGGGCCAGCGGATCGTCATCGCGACGAGCCCCGTCTTCCAGGCCTCTGACGTCGCGACCGCAGCAGTCGCTCAGGCAGCCAAGGAGATCGGCCTCGACCCCAAGATCGAGACGATCTCGCCGGACAAGTACACGACGCTGTTCTCGGACCCCGCGGCGCGCAAGGGAATCGACCTGTTCCTGACGGTCTGGTACACCTCGTCGGCCGACCCGGTCGAGTTCTACAGCGTCCTGCAGACCGGACAGTTCAGCAACTACGGAGCCTGGTCGAACAAGGCGTTCGACACGGCCATGGAGAGCGCCATCGCGACCCCGGTGACCGATCCGGCGCGCAACCAGCACATCGCCGACGCCGAGAAGATCGCCATGGACGAGCTGCCCTGGCTGCCGCTCTACACCGCGCCGACGAGCGTGTGGCTTGGCAACCGCATCACGGGAGTCCAGCCCTCGATCGACTTCATGTACTACCCGTGGGCCGCGACGATCGGAGCCCGGTGATGGAGCTGCACCACCTGACCGCCACCGAGGCCCGTGACCTGTTCCGTCGGCGCGAGCTCTCGCCCGTCGAGCTGCTCGATGCGGTGGTCGCGCGTGCCGAGAAGGTCGAGCCGCTCGTCAACGCGCTCACCGAGACGATGCTGGACGAGGCTTACGACGCGGCGCTCGAGGCGGAGCGGCGGTTCGCCGGCGACGGTCCCGAGCCGCGCGCGCTCGAGGGAATCCCCTTGGTGTTCAAGGAGGAGCAGCCGATCGCCGGTCGGACGATCGAGGAGGGGTCCATCCTGGAGCGCGGTCGCACCTCCGACGTGAGCCACCCGATCGTGCAACGGGTGTATGGCGCGGGTGCCGTCGTGCACGGCCGGTCCACCACCCCCGAGTTCTCCTGCGCCCCCTTCACCCACAGCAAGCTGTGGGGCGTCACCCGGAACCCGTGGAACCTGGACCTGACACCCGGCGGATCGTCTGGTGGCGCCGGAGCCGTGCTCGCGGCCGGGGAGACCGTGCTGGCAACGGGATCCGACATCGGCGGGTCCATCCGGATCCCTTCGTCCTTCTGCGGCGTGGTCGGCTTCAAGCCGCCATTCGGGCGGGTCCCCGGCATGGCGCCGTTCAACTCCGACACCTACTGCGCGGACGGGCCGATGGGACGCAGCGTCGCCGACGTGGCGCTGCTCCAGAACGTCCTGGCCGGGCCGCACCCGAGTGACCAGGCGTCCCTGCGACCCGCGCTCGCGGTGCCGGCCGACTCGCGGCCGGTGGGCGGCATGCGCGTCGCACTCTGCATGAACCTGGGCGACTACGAGGTCGATCCGGTGATCGAGGCGAACACGCGGGCCGCGGCCGAGGCGCTCCGCTCGGACGGGGTCGTCGTGGAGGAGGTCACGCTGCCGTGGGTGCGGCAGCGCCTGGCCGAGACCGCCTGGGCGCACTTCGGGGCCATCTTCGGGCCGTTCATCGACGAGGTCGCCGGCGAGTCGGGCGACCAGCTCATGGCCTACACGCGCAGCTTCGCCGCCCGAGCGCGCGAGTGGCGCGAGAAGAGCTCCTCGTATGCCGCCGGGCTGGCTGCCGAGGCCGAGGTGTACCAGCCCCTCGGGGAGCTCCTGGAGAGATACGACGCGCTGCTCTGCCCCACGGTCGGCACCCAGGGCATCGAAGCCGCGCCTGACGACGCTGAGCCGCTCGTTTCCGTCGGAGACCGGCTCGTCCCCTGGATCGACGCTCTGCTGACCGTGCCGTTCAACATCATCGGTCGGGTCCCCGTGCTTTCGGTGCCATCGGGCAGCTCGCCCAACGGCGTGCCGACGGGTGTCCAGATCGTCGGGCGCACGTACGACGACGTGACCGTCTTCCGGCTGGGATCCGCCCTCGAACGCGCCCTGGCCCTCACCACCAGCGGCGAATGGTGGCCGACCCCATGACGTCGGGGGCGGCATACGTCGCACGGAAGCTCGCCGCCGTACTGACGACCCTGCTCGCGGCGTCGTTCCTCGTGTTCGCATCGCTCTACGTCGCACCGGGTGACCCGATCGACTTCCTCATCCGGGGTCGCAGCCCGTCGGCGGAGGCGGTCGCCGCGGTCAAGGCGCAGTACTGGCTCGACCAGCCGTTCCTCTCGCAGTACCTTCACTGGCTCAGTGGGGTGCTGCACGGTGACCTGGGCCGCTCGTTCCTCTTCCGGGAGGACGTCGGGACGCTCATCAGCGCGAGGCTCGGCACCACGCTGACGCTGCTTGCGATGTCAGCAGTGCTGATCACCCTGGTCGGCCTCGGAGCAGGGATCATCGGGTCCCTCGCCGCGGGTGCGTTCGCCGACCGCTCCGTGCTCGTGCTCACGACGGTGCTCGCCGCGGTGCCATCCTTCGTCGCATCGATCCTGCTGATCTCCGTGTTCGCGGTCCGGCTCGGGTGGTTCCCGACCTTCGGTCCCGGCGACGGAGGGTGGGACCGGATCCAGCATCTCGTCCTGCCGGCCGTCGCGCTGTCTCTCACCTTCATCGCGCTCGTCGGACGCGTGACGCGGTCGGCCATGCTCGAGGAGCTGAGCCGCGAGCATGTCGAGGTCGCGATGAGCCGGGGACTGCCTCGGCACACCGTGGTGCGTCGGCACGTCCTGCGCAACGCACTCGGACCCATCACGACGATCTCCGGTCTGCTCGTGGCCGGGCTGCTCGTCAGCAGCTCGGTCGTCGAGTCCGCCTTCGGGCTCAACGGTCTCGGGTCACTGCTGGTGCAGTCGGTCGATATCGGCGACTTCCCCGTCGTGCAGGCAATCGTCCTGATCGTGGTCTCGGCCTTCGTGCTCGTGAACCTCGTCGTCGACCTCCTGCAGCCGGTCATCGACCCGCGCACGGTCGCCGGGGCAGGTGCCCGATGACCGCGCTGGCCGCGACCGCGCTCGGCTCGGGTCGCATGACCGCGCTGCGCAGGCGGGGCGGATCCTGGCTCGTCGTCGTGTCCGGTGCTGTCCTGCTGGCGTTCGTCCTCGTGGCCCTGCTCGCGCCGCTGCTGGCACCGTACGACCCGACGACTCCCGACCTCGCCAACCCGCTCGCCCCACCCAGCCCGGAGCACTGGCTCGGCACGGACCAGCTCGGCCGTGACACGTTGTCTCGCCTGGTCTTCGGCGCTCGCAGCAGCCTGATCGGCCCGCTCGCCGTCGTCGTCGTGTCCACGCTTCTCGGCGTCGTCCTCGGACTCGTCGCCGGCTGGCGCGGCGGCTGGCTCGACGCGACGCTGAGCCGCGTCTTCGACATCCTGTTCGCGTTCCCCGGTCTGCTGCTGGCGATTCTCGCGGTGTCGCTGTTCGGAAAGGGCCTGGGGGCTCCCGTCGTCGCGATGGCGATCGCGTACACGCCGTTCCTGGCACGGCAGGTGCGCGGGCTCGTGCTGTCGGCGAAGTCGCGAACCTACGTCGCGGCATACCTCGTGCAGGGTTTCGCCCCCACGGACGTTGCCTTCCGCCGGGTGCTGCCCAACATCGCACCGACCGTGCTGGCCCAGGCGACCGTCATGTTCGGCTACGCGCTCCTGGATCTGGCGGCGCTGTCGTTCCTCGGGCTCGGCGTGCAGCCGCCGACGCCCGACTGGGGCGCGATGATCAACGAGAGCCGCGGCGCGGTGCTGCTCGGGGAGCCGCTGAGCGCCGTCGTGCCCTCGCTCGCAGTGATCCTCACGGTGGTCGCGTTCAACGTGGTCGGCGAGGAGATCGGCGACCGGATCTCGGGGAGGAACAGATGACCGCCTCGCTCTACCGTCGGCCCTTGCTGGACCTGTCCGGCCTCACCGTGCAGGTACCCGGCGCTGCACGTCCAGTGCTCGCCGACGTCGACCTGACGCTGAGGCCGGGCGAGGTCGTGGGCCTTGTCGGCGAGTCCGGGTCAGGCAAGTCCGTCACGGCGCGCGCGGTCCTCGGCCTGCTGCCCCGAGGTGCTGAGGTGTCGGGCAGCATCACGGTGGACGGGGTCGACGTCCTCTCCGCGAGGACGGACGCGCTCCGGGCGCTCCGCTCCGAGACCGTCTCAATGGTCTTCCAGGACCCCCGAGCGGGGATCAACCCGCTGCGGCGGATCGGCGACTACCTGACGGAGTCGCTGCGGCTCAATGCCAAGGTCGACGTCGCCGCGGCCACCACTCGTGCCCTTGAGCTCCTTGGCGCCGTGGGGCTCCCGGACCCCGAACGGCACCTGCGTCAGTACCCTCACGAGCTGTCCGGCGGAATGCTGCAGCGCGTCATGATCGCCGGCGCGCTGATGGGTCGCCCGAGCCTGCTGCTGTGCGACGAGCCCACGACAGCCCTCGACGTCACGACCCAGGCAGAGATCATGACCATCCTCGGGCGGCTTCACCGGGAGCAGGAGATGGGGATGCTGTTCATCACCCACGACCTCGACCTCGCGGCCGAGGTCTGCGACCGCGTGTATGTCATGTATGCCGGGCGGATCGTCGAGCACGCCACTGCCCGTGAGCTTTTCGACTCACCGCGTCACCCGTACACTGCCGGGCTGCTGAGCTCGACGCCTCGCCTCGACTCGGTGAGCACCCGGCTCGTGCCCATCCCGGGAAGCCCGCTGAGCCTGCACGAGGACCCCCCGGGCTGCGCGTTCGCACCGCGCTGCGCCTTCGCACGGCCGGGGGTCTGCGACAGCGGGACTCCACCGCTGGTCGAGTCAGCCGGCCGGTCCCTGCGCTGTGTCCGCGAGGACGAGCTCGGCGAGTCTCTCGACGGGTCGCGCGAGATCGCGAGGAGCACGACATGACGACGACCGCTCCCCCGCTGCTCGAGGTGCGGGACCTGCGCAAGAGCTACCGGAGTCACGGGACCACGGTCGACGCGGTTTCCGGGATCGGGTTCACACTCCGACCGGGCCGGTCGCTCGGCATCGTCGGCGAGTCCGGGTCGGGCAAGTCGACCACCGCCCGGCTGCTGGTCGGGCTGGAGGAGCCCGACGCCGGGCACATCCTCCTGCACGGGGCCGCGCCGGCTGGATCCCGGGGGCGACGGGCCAGGCTGGCGCGGGCACAGGGTATGCAGATCGTGTTCCAGGACCCGTACCTCTCGCTCGACCCCCGGGTGCCCGTCGGCGCTGCGATCGAGGCCGTTCTGCGGCTGCACACCGGTCTGCGGCGTCGCGCCCGTGGCACCAGGGCTACCGAGCTGCTGCACCAGGTGGGGCTTGGCCCTCGGGAGGCGAATGCACTCCCCCGGCAGCTGTCGGGAGGCCAGCGCCAGCGCGTGGCGATCGCTCGGGCGCTCGCCGTCGAGCCCCAGGTGCTCGTCCTGGACGAGGCGGTGTCGGCGCTCGACGTCTCGGTCCAGGCGCAGGTGCTCAACCTTCTCGGTGATATCAGGCGCGACACCGGGATCGGGCTCGTGTTCATCAGCCACGACCTTGCTGTCGTCCGCTACGTGTGCGACCACACCCTGGTCATGCGCCGGGGCCAGGTCGTCGAAGACGGTGCCACGGCCGAGGTGCTGGGCAACCCGCGGCATGAGTACACCCGGCTGCTGCTGTCAGCCGTGCCGCGTCCACGCTGGGCGACGCGGTAACCTCCGAAGCTGGCAGGGCCGGGGCGGGCGGTCCTACGTGCGTTCGCCACGCGACGAAATGTGGCCATGGCGGCGTAGTGGCTCGACCGCGTCGGCAGACTCGACCGCCGGACGGGTGCTGCGGGCCCACGACCCGTAGCGCTGCGCCCACGGCGACGCCGTGAGGCCGTGCGCGAGCACGCTGAGCACGACTGTCATCGCGACGACGCTCAGCACGGTGGCGACCGCGGGCTCAGCATCGAGCGACTCGTACGCGATCAGCGCGAAGATGATCGACGCCAGTCCGCGCGGGCCGAACCAGCCGACGAACGCGATGGTCTGCGGCCGCAGCCCGGACCCGAGAAGCGACAGAGCGACCGGCACCATGCGCAGCGCCGTCAGCGACAGGAGTGCGAACACCAGGTTCTGCCACGTGACAAGCGGCGCAAGATGTGCCGTCGCGACGGCACCGAAGACCATCCAGACGCCGAAGCCCAGGAACGTCGAGGTCAGACCGGTGTAGGCGACCGTGTCGTGCGCGTCCGTCACGCTCGTCTGGCTCGCCGCGTATGCCGTCCCGGCCACGAACGCGGCTATGAAGCCGTTGCCGCCCAGGGCGTGCCCGCCGTAGTAGCAGAGCACCGGGACGGCAAGCGCCGCGAGCGGGAGCAGAGCCCGCTCCGCCCAGGCGCGGTTTCGGGCCAGCTCGACAAGGAGCCCGGCAAGGTATCCGACACAGGCGCCGACGACGGCACCGACGACGATCTCCCGCACGGCCGTCACGAAGCCATGCTCCACGGAGCCGTCGGCGAACCCGCTGGCCGCGGCCACCGCGAACAGGACGATGGGAGTTGCCAGTCCGTCGTTGAGGCCGCTCTCGACGTTGAGGATGCGGCGGACCCGTGAAGGCACGACAGGGTTCTGCACGGTCGCGGCGCCCAGGCCGGCGTCGGTCGGCGCAAGGGCCGCGGCCAGCAGCAGCGCGAGCCACACGCCGATCTCCGGGAACATGAACCGCGCCAGAAGGAAGCCCGCGCCGATGGTGAGTGGCAGACCCACGAGCAACAGTCGCGCGGTGAAGCCCGCGTCCGACCGCAGCTCACGCGGCTGGAGCTCCGCTGCATCGTGGAAGAGCACCAGGACCAGCGTGACTTCGGCAAGCGTCCGGATCGCTGCACCCTCGCCGTCAGGCTTGATCACCGACAGCAGCGCAAGACCACTGCCCGCGACGAGGAAGACCATCGGTCCGGTCAGGTAGGCGCGGCTGAAGCGGGCCGAGAGGCTGACGAACCCGATGACCAGCAGCGCGAACACACAGATCGCCGCGACCATCGCACCCTCCTCGCCTCCACACCGGACCTAGGCCTCGCGGGGAGCCCGGTGCGGTCGGATCCATGCTGCTGGCGATGGCCTGTGCGACGGCACACCCGCCAGGGGTGACTTGCGCGCGACCCTGGCCGCGAGCAGTCCTGGCGCCGAGCGACCCTGACGGCGAGCGACCCTGGCACCGGTCCAGCCGACCGGGCCTCCCTCGTGGTCGAGTGAGCGCCCCGTCCCACCAGTCACTCGAGGGGGCCATGTGGGCCGGATCCCTGACCCGCCTCTAGTGAAGTTCTGCCGGAACGCCGCCCTGTCAACCCGTGGTCGCGCTGAAGATGTCGTTGTTGCCGAAGCCGCCCGCGCAGTCGAGCGGCCACGGCGCCGGCAGGACCACGTGTCCTGCGTCCGACGACGCCTGACGCCAGGAGTCGAACGCCGGGCAGTCGACGGTGCGCCGGGTATCGGTCCAGACCCCGGCACCGTAGGACTCCGTCGCAACGGCGTACACGTAGTCACCGAGGAACTCGTTGTAGAGGATCCGGCCCTGAGTCGCACCGCGAGCATCGCCGAGCGGCCCTGTGTACTCAGCCACCCAGCCGCCGGGCGCACCACCTGCCCCGAGAGCCGCAGACAGCAGCACGCCGTGCTCGGGTCGCTCAGCGGCCGTAGTTGTCTGGAACGGCACGGTGAAGGCCTGGTACACGACGTACACCCGACCACCGTTCGGGCTGATCGCCGGAGCTGCGTAGGTCGGGATGTCGCCTGGCTGGGTTATCGCCACCGGCGTGCTGAACGAGGCGGCGCCGTCGGTCGAGTACGCCAACATCGTCTGCTCCTTGTCGGGGCCCTGGGCCCCATCCACCCAGACGTCGACGATCTCGTTCGTCGCCTGCGCCCCGGTGGGCGCACCGTTGGCGATGTCGACGCTCGGCATGGCGGCCAGGTCGGTCCGAGCACCAGCGATGCCGTCGATGATGCATCGGCCGGTCACGCTGTCGGTGTGGAAGCACGGATCGGTGATCGCCACCACGTCCTGCGGCGCCCGCCAGGTCTGGCCGCCGTCGAGTGACTTGACGACGGCGTGGTTGCCGGCGAGGCCGGACCCGCCGTAGTGCGTGAAGAAGGCGTAGACCACGCCATGGCTGTCGGTCCGCACGGTGCACCCGTCGTAGAGGCCCTGCTTGGCGTTGGCGATCGCCGGGGCGACCTGGTGCTGCTTCCACGTGACGCCGCCGTCACGAGACGTTGACACCATCGGCTTGAGCGGGAACGAGTTGCCACCGCTGAGGCTGTGGAAGTCGGAGTAGCACACGTAGACGTTGCCGAAGAAGGGGCTGGATGCCGCGTTGTCCGCCCACACCTGCTCCTTGTCCAGGCCCGAGCTGAACGCTGCGTGCGCAGCCGCGAAGTACGGGCGCGACCAGTTGGACTGGTCCGCGACCCGTCTCGGCGTCACGTTGTCGATGTGCGACACCGTCACGCCGAAGGTGCCGTTCTGGCCCTGGCTGACGTCGCGCATCACCGTGTCGGTGAGGTTCGTGGCCAGGCTCGAGAAGTACAGCCGGTCGCCGTTGGCCCAGGAGAACCCGTTGGGCCCCGGTGCCGGCCCGAAAGTCACTCCGGTGTCGCTTCGCGAGCGCAGGCTGTTCTCGTAGAAGTTGGGCACCGTGTGGATCGGGCCCACGTGGGGGGTGCACGGCTCCACGGTCGGGCTGCAGTCAGCCGCGGTCAGCCCGGAGTAGGTCGGCTGGACCCAGTGGTGGCCCCTGTCGAAAGAGAAGTGGACGGCGGACAGGCCGACGCCCAGGTTGAACGTACCGAGCGGGAACGAGCAGGCCGCATGCTGGGTTGCGGCCGCCTGGGAGCACGGCTGCATGTCGACCAGGTCGTTGGAGCCGGCAGCCAGGACGTTCGGCCGAACGGCGCTGACTGCCAGGGACGGCTCGTTGGACGAGTTCTGTGGATGGTGGTCAGTGGGACTGGCCACGCTGACCAGCGCGTCGGAGGCCGGTGCGGCATACGCCGCCTGAGCTCCGAAGGCCACGCCGAGCTCCAGTGCAGTGGCCAGGACCAGCCATCGTCGCAAGAAACGCACGGTGGACTCCTCTCCGCGCGACCCAGGTCCGGGCAAGCGGAGCGTTCACCACAGGGGATGGCCTGGGCCGTGACAAACGTGTCCGCCGATCAGGCTACGCCCGCTCCCCGCCCTGGACGATCCCCCGTCAGCCGGGGGAAACGCCCGAGCTCGACGCCGTGTGGTGCGCCGACCGATGGCGACGAGCCGCCATGTCAGGACCTTCGGCACTGCTTTCGCCGAGCGTCACGAACGACGGTGAAGGTGCTGGAGAGAGTCTCCGTGCAACGCGAAGGAGTGCGGTCGATGATGTGGGATTGGGGACACATGAGCATGGGGAGCTCGCAGGTCCTGTTCTGGGTGGTCCTGTTCGCGCTCATCGCGGGAGGCACGGTGGTTGCGGTGCTCGTCCTGTCCCGGGATGAGCGGGCCCGCGACCGAGGGCGAACCGATGAAGACGTGTCGGCGACAGACGGTGCCGCGGGCAGCCCCGCGGAGGCCGAGCTCGAGATGCGCTATGCCCGTGGAGACATCGACGCGGAGGCCCTCGCACGCGGCCGCGCCGCGCTCCGTCAGCGCTGACGTGCCGACCGCTGGAGGACCTTCGGCCCTGACCGCCCGGCCGCGATGTCGCGAGGCTGAAGAGATGAGGAGTCCAGCCACCGACCTGCTTCGAGGGCACGCCATCGGGGAGATCCCGGCCCGGCACGTCGACCTCGTCCAGTGCCCACCGGTCGCCGCCCTCACGACGGTCTCGCGCGACGGCTCCCCGCAGACCTCGGTCGTCTGGTGCGACTATGACGGCGGCTTCGTGCAAGTGAACACCATGCGCGGCTTCGCCAAGGAGCGCAACATGCGCCGCGACCCGCGGGTCACCCTGCTCTGCTACGACCCTCGACGACTCGCCCGCTACCTCGAGGTACGCGGCATCGTCGTCGATCTCATCGAGGACGGCGCGCGGACCCATCTCGACGACATCGCCTCGAGGTATGCCGGCCGGCGGGTCAGCTACTTCGGCGACGTGATCCCCGCTCGCTTCGCCGAAACCGAGATTCCTGTCCTGTGCCGCATCGCGCCGACCTGTGTCGTCGTCGGCCAGGGCCCGATCGCGTCGAGCCCCACAGACACGCGGCCGAAGCGCAGTCCTACGACGCCGACAGGGTCGCTCTCCGAGTGCCTGGTGCCGCCCTCACACGTCGACCTGCTCAGCGGAGCGACCTACGGCGTCCTCACGACGATTGGAGACACCGGACAGCCTCACTCGAGCCTCGTGTCGGTTGCCTACGACGGCGACGCCGCCTTCGTGACCACCTCGCGGGAGGGTCAACCAGACCGGGACCTGCGGGTCGACGCGCGGGTCGCCCTGCTCGTCGTCGACCCCGACAACACCTCGCGCTACGTGCAGCTCCGCGGCGACGTCGTGGTCGTCCCCACCGATGCCGTCCCCGCCGATGCCGGCCCGGTCGAAGCCAGAGCCGGCACGTCGACCGAGACGCGGGTGACCTGGCGGATCCAGGCGCGTCGTGTCATCTGCGACGCGATCCACGCCTGAAGGAGGGCGAGATGAAGGTCAAGGAACTCGTGGGTAGCGGTGACCGGATCGGCCTGTTCATGGTGCCGTTCGTCGTGGTCGGGCTGAGCCTCAACATCGCGTTCCCCGCAGCGTTCGAGGTCGGTGGGCCACCCCCCGGCCTCCGGGCTGCGTCCATCGCAATCCTCGTCGCGGGCATCGTGGTGTGGGCCTGGTCCGTCGTGCTCATCCTTACGAAAGTCCCTCGGGCAGAGCTGATCACGACCGGACCGTTCGCCGTTGTGAAGCACCCGCTCTACACCGGCGTGGCGCTCCTGGTCCTGCCCTGGGCGGGCTTCCTCCTCGACACCTGGCTGGGCGCCGCCCTCGGCATCGCGATGTACGTCGGGACCCGGAGGTACGCGCCGGCGGAGGAGGCCGAGCTGTCGCGGGACTTCGGCACCTCGTGGGATCAGTACACGAGCACGGTCAGGCTGCCCTGGTTGTGACGGTCGGGACGAGGTGCCCTGGTCGACGCGGCCTGATGGCGTTCGTCCACGAAAGCGATCTCGCCGCCGGTCAGGTGGGACGGTCGCGGTCGCGCCGGAGCATGAACCACCAGAGCAGGATCAGGGGCACGATCTGGAGACCGATCCCGAGCACGAGGAAGTGTCCGAACCCGCCCATGTTGTCGACGAGCCACTGGAAGTTCTGTCCGAAGAACCCGGTGACGAAGGTCAGCGGCAGGAACACGGTGGCCAGGATCGTCAGGCGTTCCATCGTCCGCCCCTGATGAACGCTGAGCTGCGTCTGCTCGACGGAGATCACCGCCATGTTCGCCTCGAGGATGGTGGCCAGCAGGTCGCGCTGGGCCGCAACCTCCTCGTTGATGAGCAGCAGGTAGTCGTGCACGTCGTGGAAGTACGGTGCCAGGGGGCCTTCCCGGTGCGACTTCTCGATCGTCGTGAGGACGGTCAGTAGCGGGTGGACGGCGCGGTAGAAGTCGGTCACCTCGCGCCGCAGGAAGTAGATCCGCTCGGTCGGTGCGGCCTCACCGGCGAAGACGGTGCTCTCTACCTGCTCGATGTCACGCTCGAGCTCGGCGACCACCGGTCCGTAGCTCTTGATGACCTGGTCGAGGACGGCCCAGAGCACCGCCGGGGTGCCGATGGTCAGCAGGTCAGGATGGTGCTCGAGCTTGGTGCGGGCCGAGTGCAGCTCGCTCGCGGGCCCCTGCCGAACGGTGATGACGAACGTCGGCGCGATGAAGACGCTGATCTCGCCGAAGTCCACCTCCTCGCGCGTGTCGTCGTAGCGGGCGGTGCGGAAGATGACGAGCTCGACCCCCTCGTCGTACTGCTCGACCTTGGGTCGCAGGTGGAAGCTCTGGACGTCCTCCACCGCGAGCTCGTGCAGGCCGAAGCTGTCGCGGATGTGGAGCAGCTCATCTGGATCGGGCTCAAAGGTCCCCAGCCAGGCGAACCCCTCGCTGCCGTCCTGGTGCAACGCGGCCGCCTGCTCCAAGGTCAGGGTGTCGACGTGCTGGCGACGTCCGTCTCGGTACAGGGCACAGTCGATGATCATGGCGCCTCCTGTGGCTCTTGACGCTCAGTGTGACCAGTCGTCGCAGAGTATCGAGTGCACCTCGTAACTGGGTGGACGCGAACCACCTCGGATCTCGACGCCGGCCGCAGGATGACGCGTGCAAACCAGGGAGGACGCGGAACGCGTTCTCCCTCAGGCGTCCAGCTGGGCCTGGGCTTCGGAGATGAGCTCGACCACTCGGGTGCCGAAGACGATGTCCAGCGCGTGCGGCTGGCCGTTCACGGCGGCGGCGACGAGCTGGTCGGTGGCAGAGCGGTACGCGTCGACGTAGGCATCGTCGGGTCGATGGGGCATGTAGGACAGGCCGGCCTCGCCCCAGACCGCCGCCTCGAAACCGTCTGCACCGGGTGGCGCGAACTGCGTCAGCGTCGCCGTGCTCAGCGCGCCGGACTCGTGCCGGAACGCGAGGTTGACCAGGTCTCCCGCACCACTGGCCGCGGTCACTGACTGAACGGGACCCAGGCACGCGCTCAAGGTCGATATGGCGTGCGGGACGGTGTCCCACAGCGCTCCGCGTTCTTGGCGCCACGGCGACGAGCCGAACGGGTTGTCGGCGTCCTGCAACGAGCTGAACCATCGAAGCCAGCCTCCGCGCCACCCGTCCTGGGCGGCAACCTGGCCGAACCAGGCCCGCGACACCTCGACGAACCGGTCCGTGAAGAAGACAAGCGTGGCTACCCCTGCATCGAGGGCGGCATCACGAAGACCGCGCGCGCTCTCGACATCCATGGCCACGGGTTTGTCGAGCAACAGGTGCTTCCCGGCGTGCGCGGCAGCCAGGGCCAGCTCCGCCTGGACATCGGGCGGGACGGCGAAGGCCACCGCATCGACAGCCGCGAGCAGCGCGTCGTACTCCTCGTAGGCGGTCGTGCGCAGGCTCTCGGCCAGCGCCCGGCTCTTGTCCGGGCTGCGTCCCCACACGCCGACCAGGTCCGCGCTGCCGGCCGCGGCCAGCCCGGGACCATGTGTCATCGTCGCCCAGGGACCGGTACCCACGAGACCAAACCGCATGCGCGCACACTACGCCGCAATCGTCGATCCGGGTATTGAAAGAAACCTTTCCATACCCTAGTGTCGAAACATGTCTTTCAACCCTCGGCGGCTGGCCACGTCGAACGAGCTGCGGGCGCTGTCTCATCCGCTCCGGCTCGACATCCTCGAGCAGCTCACGCTCCGCGGACCGATGACCGCCTCCGACCTGGGCGCAGCGCTCGGGGAGACGCCGGCGAACTGCTCGTGGCACCTGCGCAAGCTCGCCGAGCACGGCTTCGTCGAGGAGACCGGGGACGGCCTGGGCCGACGCCGACCGTGGCGGGTGTCGCGGGTAGGACTGACCTGGGACGAGACCGCGGACGACTCCCCCGGCTACCGTGCCGCCGGCCAGGCCCTTGCCGCTCAGCTCGTCGACCGGGAGGTTGCGCGGTGGCGGCGCAATCTCGCTGCAGGGCAACGGAACTGGGGTGGTCTGGGGGTCTCCGAGACAGTCGCTCTGCTCACCGAGGACGAGGCGAAGGCATTCTCGGCTGACCTCGAACAGCTGATCCTGCGCCACCACGGGCGCCTCACCGGCGACGACGCCGTCCCCGACGACGCCCGGCACGTGCACGTGCTGGCCCTGACGAGCGTGGACCCGCGATGAAGCAGGCCTTCGCGATCCCGGCCTTCCGGCACCTCTTCGTCGCGCTCGCAGCCACGATGGTCGCCGACTCGGTCCTGCTGCTGTCCTTCGGCATCATGACCAAGGAGCTGACCGGCAACAGCGGCGCCGCCGGTATGGCGATCTTCTGGGTCGTCGCCCCATCCCTCGTCGCCCCACTCCTTGGCTGGGTCGTCGACCAGTTCCCCCGCCGACGCTTCCTGCTGACGGCATACCCGCTCGCGGTGGCGAGCCTCGTCCCGCTCGCCTGGGTCAAGGACGCCAGTCACGTATGGATCGTGTACTCGGTCGCGTTCACCTACGGGATCGCGCTCGTCATGCTGCCCGGGGCCGTCACCGGCCTGCTCAAGCTCATCGTGCCCGAGGAGCAGCTCGTTCACGCGAACGCAGCGAGCAGTACGTTCCGCGAAGGGCTGCGCCTCTTCGGCCCGCTGCTCGGTGCCGCGATGTATGCCGCCTGGGGCGTCGGCAGCGTGCTGGTGCTCATCGCGTGTGCCTACGTCATCGCGATCCTGGCCGTCACAACACTCCGGATCGAGGGCGACGTGGTGCATCCGCCCGAGCTCCGGTGGCGGCAGGAGTTCGTCGCGGGGATCACGCACGTCTACCGCGACAAGCTGCTCTGGTGGCCGCTCATGGCCATCGCCGGATGCATCTTCGCGTTCGGCTTCCTCGAGTCGATCGTCTACGCGATCACCGACGCCTTCGGCCGACCGGCCACCTTCGTCGGGGTCATCGTCTCGGTCCAGGGAGTCGGTGCGCTCGCCGGCGGGCTGCTGTCGGGCCGGATCGTCATGCGACTCGGACATGTGCGGGCGATCGTCCTGTCACTCATGCTCTTCACCCTGAGCCTGGCCGTGATCGCCCTGGCGCCCAACCTCGTCCTCGTCGTCATCGGCGCGATCCCACTCGGGTTCGGCATACCCGTCCTTCTCGTCGCGATCAACACACTGACCCAGATCCGCACTCCGAACCGCCTCATGGGCCGCGTCTCCACGACGCTCGACGCCCTCATCGGCACGCCCCAGGTCATCTCCATCGCCATCGGTGCCGGCCTCGTCGCGCTCGTCGACTACCACGTGCTCCTCGGGGCGATGACCGCCCTCGTCGGGGCGTTGTCGATCGCGCTGGCCGCCTGGACCCGCCGCAGGGACGACCGGGTCACGGCCTGAGGCAGGCGGGCCCACCTCGGATGCTCAGGGTCCGGCGGACGGGTCGGCCGCGTGGCGAACCCAGTCAGGAGACCTCGTGGCTGGCTGTGGACCCAACCGATCGGGCGCGCCAAGCGTTCTACTAGGTGATGGGAAGAGAGCCGATGCGTGAGGTCGACCGAGACTTCGCCATCTACGTGCGGGCCCGGCAGCACCAGCTGCTCCGGGCGGCATACCTGCTGTGCGGTGACCTGCAGGGCGCGGAGGACCTGGTCCAGGTTGCCCTCGAGAAGCTGGCGCTGCGCTGGGACACGACTCGCGACGAGCACCCGGACGAGTTCGTGCGCACGGTGCTCTACTGGGACGCCATGCCGTCCCGGCGATGGACCCGTCTCCCGCAGCCGATCGCCGTCCCCGTGCTCCCGCGACCTGCCGGAGACACCCCTGTCGCGACCCGGGTAGACCTCGAACGCGCTCTGGGGCAGCTGAACCCACGCCAGCGAGCCGTCGTCGTGCTCCGGTTCTTCGAGGACCGCAGCGAGGCGGAGACCGTCCACACGCTGGGCGTCTCCATCGGAACGGTGAAGAGCCAGACCCACGACGCCCTGGCCCGGATCCGAGAGCTCGTCCCGTCCCTCGCGGTCACCGAAGGCGGTGGGCCATGGAGCCTCTACCGACTTGGGCAGCTGCTCGAGGAGATCGCCGCCGACGTCGACGAGGTCGACTGCGCCGAGCGCGCCTGGCGGGGGGCGGCTCGCCGACGATGGCGGTCGCGACGACGGCGAGGGCTCATCGCGGCAGCCGTCCTCGTGGCCCTGCTCGCCGCCGGCGGGACGTCCTGGGTGGTCTCCGGGCAGGATCGGCCGGCCCGAGGGCCGTCGCAGACTCCTGTTGCCGAGGAGCCCGCCAGCGGGACAGTGCCACTGGTGACACTCCCGGCGCCTCCTGCCTCGGCACCGTCGGCGTGGATGCCGCCCGGTGGCTGGCTACCGGCGGCCGGCGGCGTCGAGTACGTCGTCGGACCTGGAGCCGACCTCGCCGGCCTGCCCCAGCTCTCGATCGGCCTTCCCGCGCAGTCGCCCTCGCCGCGCACCGACCTGTCGGACCTGGCGCCGGGCAGGCCGCTGACCATCCCTGCCGCCGTCGGGTTCGAGATCCCCGACTTCCGACCTCCGGACGAAGGCACGTACCAGCCGGTGCTGATCGGTGGCGCGGACACCGTCGTGCTGGACACGATCGACCTCCGATTCCCACGCGAGCCTGACACCTTCACCTTCCTGGCCGGACCACAGGCGGTCTCGGCCAGCGGGAGCCGGATCGTGTTCCCGCAGCATCGCGAGGTCGTCGTCTTCGACCTGAGCACCAGGCGGGTGAGCCGAGTTGCAGTGCCCGACAACGCGATAGCGGACGCCGGGTGGTCGGCCACCGACCCCGACACCATCGTCGTGCGTTCGGCATCCACGTCCTGGCTCGTCCATCCGGACACGGGCGTCGTGACCCGGGCACCGGGCGTATCGGCCGGCCGGTGGACTGTGGCCGCGGGCACCGGAGGCCACGCCAGCCTGCTCCTTCGGTCCCATACCGGAGGACCTGCCACCTCGATCACGCTGGACGCGAGCTGGCTCGGGCCGCCGACCCGCATCCCGCTCGACACCGGGCTTGCTCACCAACCGGTGGTGTCCGGCAGCCTGCTCGCGTTCACCACAGGCCGCCCCCCGGCCGGCGACAACCCGAAGACCGTCGACCTGCCGAAGCTCGTGGTCGTCGACACCTCTCACGGCGCGTCTCGGCCTGTCGTCCACGCAGTGCTGCTCACGCAGAGGTTCTGGGCCGAGGTGGTTGGCTGGGACCCGAGCGGGCGCTATGTGCTGTTCATGTCGAGCGGTGAGCGCGGGGAGGACCTGCTCGCCTGGGATCCGCAGGGTGGAGGCTTCTACAAGGTGACCAGCGCACTCGATCTCAGCGTGCCGTCGCTCGGGCCCGCCTACCCACACCAGTGACCGGAGCGGCCGCCCTCAGGTGCGGCCGCCGCCCTGGGGTACGGCTCCGACCAGGGGCATCAGCAGATGCGACCCTGGTTCGGTCTCCTGCTGCACGAAGCGTTCGGCCAGGTCGCCCAGGGCGTCGCGCAGGTCCGCGTCGGCGACGCCCCAGTCGCCGAGCTCGTCGGAGAGCCAGGCGTAGACGGCGTCGACGAGCTTGCCCATCTCGGCCTCGCCGGCCGCGGTGAGCGAAAGGCGGTCGCTGGGCCCCTCGATGTAGCCGTGACCGGTGGCGGTGTCGACGGCAGGCTGCAGCACCGTGTCGGGCACCAGATGCCGGCGGCTGATGTCCTCGAGGCTTGCGGTGTGGCCCAGGCGTGTGCGCAGGTAGACCTGCCCGACGACCCAGCCGTCCGAGCTGTCGAGGGCCGACCCGGAGCTCTCCCGGACCGCCGCCAGCGCCGCCGGGCCCTTTCGGCGCACCAGCCGGGCGATGACGAGCTGCAGCTGCAGCCGCGCGTCGGCCGCCTCGGGCATGGCGAAGCCTTCGCCGACGTCCGTTGCCGTGCTGCGGGCCGTTCCTCGCAGCGGCACCTCCTTGAGGAAGAGCGCGAGGACGAACGCCACGAGCGGGACCGGGACGGCGGCGAGAAACACGATGTGGATCGCATGGGCGTAGGCGTCGACGATGGGCGCGATCTGCTCGGGTGGGTAGGCGTGCAGGGCCTCCGGTGTGGAGATCGCCTGCGGGTTCACTCCGGGCGAGGCAGCGACTGCGGCGGGGAGCTGGTTGCTGAGCACGTTCGCGTACACCGTGCCGAAGACGGCAGCACCGAACGAGCTGCCCAGCGTCCTGAAGAATGTCACGCCTGAGGTCGCCACACCCAGGTCCTCGAAGGCCACGGTGCTCTGGACGACGATGGTCAGCACCTGCATACAGGAACCGATCCCCAAGCCCAGCACGAACATTCCGAGCGCGAGCTGGGCATACGGCGTCGACGCGTCGGCCCGCGACAGCAGGAACAGGCCCAGCGCCATGACGACCGAGCCGACCACCGGGAAGATCTTGTAGCGCCCGGTCCTGCCCACGATCGTGCCGGACGTGATGGACATGACGAGGAGCCCGACCACCATGGGCAGGGTCTGCAGGCCGGACTCGGTCGCCGAGGAGCCCTTGACGTACTGCAGATAGGTGGGCAGGAAGGTCATCGAGCCGAGCATCGCGAAGCCGACGATGAAGGACAGCACCACGCAGATGGTGAACACGGGCGAGAGGAACAGCCGCGGCGGCAGGATCGGTTCGGCGGCCCGGCGCTCGACGAGCACGAAGATGCCCAGCGAGATCACCGAGCCGATGATCATGAGGATGATCGTCGCCGAGGCCCACGGATACTGCGTCCCACCCCACGACAGGGCAAGCGTCAGGCCTGCCGCGCCGAGCGAGACGAAGACGATCCCGAGGTAGTCGATCACGACCCGGCCCTTCGCGCGGATCGAGGGCATGGTGGCCGCGGCGAGCAGGATCACGGCAATCCCGACCGGGAGGTTGATGTAGAAGGCCCACCGCCACGACAGGTGGTCGGTGAACAGGCCGCCCAGCAAGGGGCCGATGACCGTCGTCACCCCGAAGACCGCGCCCAACGCGCCCTGGTACTTGCCTCGTTCGCGCAGGGGGATGATGTCGGCGATCACGGCGGTCGCGGTGACCATGAGGATCCCGGCGGCGAAGCCCTGCACCGCACGCCAGGAGATCAGCCACGTCATCGATGCGGAGAACCCGCACAGGGCCGAGGACACGACGAACAGCGCGGCCGAGCCCTGGAACATGAGCTTGCGACCGAACTGGTCGCCGAACTTGCCGGCGAGCACCGTGGCGATCGTGTCGGCGAGCATGTACGACGTGACGACCCACGACAGGTGGTCCGCTCCCCCGAGATCGCCCACGATCGTCGGCAGGGCCGTCGAGACGATGGTCTGGTCGAGGGCCGCGAGCAGCATCCCGGTCATGATCGTGATGAACACGAGGTTCATCCGGCGCCGGTCGAGCGGCTCCGCCTCAGGCTCGGGTTGCTGCGTCCTCGGTCCCGCCGTAGCGGCTGTCTCCTGCGCGTCCACTACCGCCCCTCCCAGAGAGTTGGTCTGCACCACGGCAAACCCTGGTCGAGAGGCGAGGGTCTGCGCGCTGCTCCTCTACTGCCCTGTGCCCGCATCCCCACCGCGGGCTCGGGAGGCCCATACCCGCGACACTGCTGGAGACACTCGACAACATAGTAGGGCGGCCGACTGCCAGAGCCTTCCGGTCGGGCATCGTCCGGATCATCCGCGAGACTGGGCGCACTTCGCCCACGCCCTGAAGGGGACCGCATGAGCCTGTTGGCCGACCTGATCACGACCGCGACGACCGCGACGCAGCGCGCGCTGGATCCCGTTCTCGACGGGGACTGGAGCGTCACGGCAGGCGACCTCGAGTGGACCTGCCGGCATACGGCCGCGCACATCGCCGACGACCTCTTCTCGTACGCCTCGCAGGTCGTCGCTGAGCCCCGGGACATCTACCTGCCCATCGAAGCGGCCGTGGACCCTGCGGCGACACCGCAGCAGCTCGTCCGGTGCATCGCGATGTGTGGCGAGCTCCTTCGCCTCGCCGTCACCGCGGCGCCGGCGGCGTCACGGGCCTGGCATCCCTACGGCACGTCGGACCCGGAGGGCTTCGCGGCCATGGGGATCACCGAGACGCTGGTCCACACCTACGACATCGCGCGGGGTCTCGGCCTCGACTGGGCGCCGCCGGCCGAGGTCAGTGCCGCCGTGGTGGCTCGGCTCTTTCCCGAGGCGCCGGTCGGCGATCCTTCGGCTGTCCTGCTCTGGTGCACCGGTCGCACCCCGCTGGCTGACCGCCCTCGCCGCACGAGCTGGCGATGGGACTCCACTGTCCGGGAAGCGGCGGCATAGACCGAAGCGGCCCGGCCGAAGGGGCAGCTCAGAGGTAGAGGCCGGTCTGGCCGTCCTCTATGCGCTGGGCTGCGACGGCGTGGAGGTCGCGCTCGCGGAGCAGGATGTAGTCCTGGCCGTGGAGCTCGACCTCGGCACGGTCCTCGGGGTCGAAGAGGACCCGGTCGCCGAGCTGCACCTGGCGCACGTTGGCGCCCGTGGCGACCACCTCGGCCCAGGCGAGGCGCTTGCCGACCGACGCCGTCGCCGGGATGAGGATGCCTCCGCCCGAACGCCGCTCCCCCTCGGACTCGACGGAGACGAGCACCCGGTCGTGAAGCATGCGGATGGGGAGCTTCGCGGCCGTCGACCCGCCGGAACTGCCTTTGGTCACAGGGTGTTCGACCTCGCCCCGATCAGCGGCGGAGCCGGCGCAACAGCCCGACGACGACCACCACGGCAACCGCCGCGGCGACCACAGCCACGACCCGCTCGACGCGCAGCTCGCCGTCCTCGGTGTGGGTGGCCGCGTCCAGCTTGAGCTTCAGCGACTGGGCCTGGCGCTGCGCGATGACCTGAGGCTGGCTGCGGTACGCCAGCTCGTTGACAGTGCCCTCGAGACGTGCCCGGGCGGTCTGGATGTCCTGCTCGATGCGCGCGGTGTCGGTCATCTGCCCTCCTATCGGCTTGGTCCGACTCTAGTCGGCGATGCCGAGGTCGCGGCGGAGCTTCGACACGTGGCCGGTCGCCTTGACGTTGTAGAAGGCGTGGCTCAGCGTGCCGTCCTCGTCGACGACGAACGTCGAGCGCAGCACGCCCTCGACCGTCTTGCCGTAGAGCTTCTTCTCGCCGTACGCGCCATAGGCCTGGTGCACCGCGAGGTCCTGGTCCGACAGCAGGGGGAGCGTGAGATGGTCGCGCTCACGGAACTTCGCGAGCTTGGCCGGCGCATCCTTGGAGATGCCGACCACGTCGTAGCCGTCGCGCTTGAGCGAGTCCAGAGACTCGCTGAAGTCGCAGGCCTGCGTCGTGCAGCCGGGCGTCATCGCAGCCGGGTAGAAGTAGACGATGACCTTGCGCCCGGCGAAGTCCGACAGGCTCACGGTGGCGCCGGTGTCGTCCGGCAGGCTGAAGTCGGGGGCCTTGTCCCCGGGCTCGAGGCGGGCGCTCACGGCATGCTCCTTCGTCGTCGACGGATGGTCTCGTTCGTGCGGACGGCGGGACTCGAACCCGCACACCTGAGGCACAGGAACCTAAATCCTGCGTGTCTACCAGTTCCACCACGTCCGCCAACCGGTGCGCCCCCACTGTAGTTGGCGAGTCGCCCACCACGAGCAGGGGTGAGGCCGACCGCCGACGGCTACCCTCGTGGGATGCGCCAGAACGTCGACTCGGGCAGCGCCTGGGAAGCGGCCGTCGGCTACTCGCGGGCGGTCCGGGTCGGCGACACCGTTCATGTCGCGGGCACGACCGCGGTGCGCGACGGCGACGTCGTCGGACGCGGCGACCCCTACACCCAGGCCCGTGTCGCGCTCGAGATCATCGCCGCCTCGCTCGCCGAGTGCGGTGCCGACCTCGCCGACGTCGTGCGCACGCGGATCTTCGTCACCCACATGTCCGACTGGGAGGCTGTCGGCCGCGCGCACGGCGAGGTGTTCGCCGACATCCGGCCGGCGGCCACGATGGTCCAGGTGGGCGCACTGATCGACCCGGACCTGCTCGTCGAGATCGAGGCGGACGCGGTCGTCAGTCGACCCTGACGTTGACGACGTGGATGCCGGTCGCGCCATCCGGCGCGGGCGGCGCCTCGAGAGGCGACTGCACCTCGCCCTTCCCGTCGTAGGCACGAACCCGGATGTCGTGGTCTCCAGGGGTCGCGTCCCATTCGTAGACCCATTGCCGCCACGTGTCGATGCTCGCGTCGGCCGCGAGTCGTGCTGCGGTCCAAGGCTGCTCGTCGACCTGCACCTCGACCTTCGAGATGCCGCGGTGCTGTGCCCACGCGACTCCGGCGACCGCGACGGTGCCGGCCTTGACGGTCGCCCCCGCCTGGGGCACGTCGATCCGCGAGGCCGTCTTGATGGGACCCATCGGTGACCAGCCGCGCGGCGTCCAGTAGGCGACGTCGGCGGCATACGTCGTCACCTTGAGCTCGGTCACCCACTTGCACGCGGACACGTAGCCGTAGAGCCCCGGCACGACGACCCGCACCGGGAAGCCGTGCTCGAAGGGCAGGGGCTCACCGTTCATACGGATGGCGAGCAGCGCGTTGCGGTCGTCGGTCAGCGCGCCGAGCGGCGTCGAGACGGTGAAGCCGTCGACGCTCGTCTGGAGCACCATGTCGGCCCCGGGCTTGGGGCCCGCCATGGCGAGCAGCTCGCGCACCGGCCACCCCGTCCAGACCGCGTTGCCCGCGAGGTCACCGCCCACCTCGTTGGAGACGCACGTCAACGTGATCAGAGCATCCTTCATCGGCTTGCCCTGCAACGTCTTCCAGTCGATGACGACCTCACGGTCGACCATGCCGGTCACCTTGAGGCTCCAGGTGCTCGCGTCGACGCGGGGTACGACGATCGCGGTGTCGATCCGGTAGAAGTCGGCGTTGGGCACGACGTAGGGCGTCAGCCCCGGGATCTTGAGGTCGGCACCTTCGGGGATCGTGAGTCCGGTGGCCTTGACCGGCACATTCTTCAGCGCATCGCGCGAGGACGTGGCCGCGGCCGAGTCGCCGGTGATGAAAGTGCCGAGGTATGCCGTCACCACCCCGACCGCTCCTCCGAGCAGCCAGCGCCGGGTCGGGGCGGAGGGTGGCGCGCTTGCGCCAGCCGGGTCGTCCGTCCCAGCGCTGGACGCGCTTCGGCTCAGGAACCACAGGCCTGCGACGGTGCCGACGACGGTGGGCAGCATGTCGACCGGTCCCGATCCGGGTCTGGACAGGACCGCCCCCACACCGACCACGCCGAGCACGGCGAACGCCGCGAGGGCCAGGCTCAGGCGACGACGTGCGAGGATCCCGATGCCGGCGCAGACCAGGGTGAGCACCACGACGACGCCGACGAGCAGGGCTCGCTTGTCGTTGGTGCCGAAGGTCGACACGGCAAAGTTCTTGAGCCACGGCGGAGTCCGGTCGATGAACGCCTCGCTGACTGCCGCGATCGGCGCCGGCTGCCCTGATGACCAGCCGAGGCCAGTGAAGACCGCGGCGACGAGCGTCGCGAGGCCGATGGTGAGCAGCCCCGCCACGAGCCCGTCGATGGCGCCCCACCAGACGGGCGCTCGTGCCGCCGGAGCGGTCTCGGGACGGGTGGCGGGACTGGTTGTGGTCATGGCCTCAGGTGCTCCTTCAGATGTGGCACGAGCGCACGGAAGGCGAGGGCGCGGTGCGAGACACTGTTCTTCTCGGCAGAGTCGTACTCCGCGAGCGTACGACCGTTGCCGTCAGGCTGGTCGGCCGGGATGAAGATCGGGTCATAGCCGAATCCGCCTGTGCCACGGGCTTCCCGGCCCACGGCGCCGGAGAACCGGCCGAGCTCTGCTGCGGACCGGCCGTCGGGGAGCACGAGCGCGGCGGCGCAGACGAAGGCCGCAGCGCGATGCTCGTCGCGGACGTCCTCGAGCTGCCTGAGCAGCAGCTCGAGGTTGGCCCGGTCGCCTCCGCCACCGGACCAGCGTGCGCTGAAGATGCCGGGAGACCCACCGAGCACGTCGACTGCCAGACCGGAGTCGTCGGCGAGCGCGGGCAGGCCCGTGGACCGGGCGGCCGCCGAGGCCTTGAGGATCGCGTTCTGCTCGAACGTCACCCCGTCCTCGACCACATCTGGGGAGTCAGGGAACCCGTCGAGCCCGACGATGTCGAGACCGAGGTCGGTGCACACATCGGACAGGATCGCCCGAAGCTCCTCGACCTTGTGGGCGTTTCGGGTGGCGAGCACGACCTTGGTCACGCGACCGACCCCCCGTCGGCACGCTCGGCCAGGGCCGCCTGCTGGCGGGCTGTGAGGTCGGCACACCCCTTCGTCGCGAGGTCGAGCAGCTGACCCAGCAGCTCTCGGTCGAACGGGTCCCGCTCGGCGGTGCCCTGCACCTCGACGAACCGGCCGTCACCGGTCATGACGACGTTCATGTCGGTCTCGGCGGTGGAGTCCTCCGGGTAGTCCAGGTCGAGGACCGGGCGACCACCGACCAGACCGACCGACACCGCGGCCACCGAGCCGGTCAGGGGTTGGGCGTCCTTGCCGATGAGCCCCTTGGCGCGGGCGTCCTCGATCGCGTCGGCGAGGGCCACCCAAGCGCCCGTGACCGCGGCCGTGCGCGTGCCGCCGTCGGCCTGCAGCACGTCGCAGTCGAGCACGATGGTGTTCTCACCGAGGGCCTTGGTGTCGATGACGGCCCGTAGGCTCCGGCCGATGAGCCGGGAGATCTCGTGGGTGCGCCCGCCGATCCGGCCCTTGACGCTCTCCCGGTCGGACCGGGTGTTGGTCGCCCGGGGCAGCATGGCGTACTCCGCCGTGACCCACCCGGTGCCCTTGCCCTTGAGCCACCTCGGGACGCCTTCGGTGAAGGAGGCCGCACACAGCACGCGCGTGCGACCGAACTCGACGAGCACGCTTCCCTCTGCATGGTCGAGCCAGTTGCGCGTGATGCGCACCTCGCGCGTCTCGTCGGGGGCACGTCCGTCATGTCGAGTGGTCATGCCCAAGAGGCTAGCCATGGCTTCACGCTAAGTCGGAACCGCGCCCAGGACACCCGGGGCCAGGCAAGCTGTAAGCAGGCCGTAACGGGGGCGCCAGCGCCAAGCGGTCAGAGCCGGTGGGTGTCTCCGGCCTCGGCCAGCTCCACCTCGCCTGGCCACACCTGGGCCGCCTGGGCCAGACACACGTCTGGGTCGTTCCACGCCGGCAGGTGGGTCAGCATGAGGCGCTTGACGCCGCCGGCGCGGACGGCGGCCTCGGCCGCACGTCGACCGGACAGGTGCACGCCCTGCGCATGGTCCCGGCCGTCGATGAAGGCGGCGTCAGCCAGGACGAGGTCCGCTCCTGCCATGAGGTCGGACAGGGCGTCGCAGTCGTCGGTGTCGCCGGTGTAGACCAGCACCCGGCCGTCGCACTCGACCCGGAAGCCGTACGCCTCCACGGGGTGGTTGACGCGCACCGGGGTCACCGTGAACGGCCCGACGCCGATCGGCTCGCGGTCGCGCAGCTCGTGGAAGTCGAACACCCCGAGCACATCCTCGCCGTCGGAGCTGCCGTAGGCGCGAGCGAGGTGGGCCCCGGTGCCGGAGGGCCCCCAGGTGGGGATCGAGTCGCGGCCCGGCCCTCCCGGGACGTACTTCATCATCACGTACAGGCCGCACATGTCGATGCAGTGGTCGACGTGCAGATGGCTGAGCAGCACCGCGTCCACCGCATAGGGCTTGATATGCCGTTGGAGCGAGCCGAGCGCTCCGCTGCCGAGGTCGAGCAGGATGCTCCACGTGCGGCCTTCGTGCTCGGCGCGCACGAGGTAGCTCGACGCAGGTGAGTCGGGCCCGGCGAAGGAGCCGGAGCAGCCGACGATCGTGACATCCACGGAGTGAAGCCTAGGTGGCTCACGCCCCGCCCACGGCGGACCTGGGCGTCTCGTGTGTCACATGCGCGTGTCGCCCAGCCGGCCATCGTCGTCCAGGCCGCCGTCCACCCCATCGTCCGACAGGTCGTCGGACCGGTCGTCCCATTCGTCGTCGTCGGCGAACGTCGCCCCGATGTCGGACAGGTCAGTGCCCATGAGCGCGTGCGTCAGGGTCTCCTGCAGCCAGGTGAGGAAGTCGTACCAGGCCATCGCGTAACCGAGCGGGTCGTCGTCGTCGATGACCTCCATGGCCCGGTGCAGCGCCTCGGCGTCCTCCTCGGTGCGCATCCCCATGCGCTCGCCGAGCAGCAGCCGAACGTCGGTGAGCGCCATGAGGAACGACTGGGCCTGGTCGGGGTCGAGCTCGACGCGGTCCTTGGTCGACGCCGACAGGCGGGCAAGTGCGACGTCGAGGTTGGCGCTCTTGCGCTGGCGCAGCCCCTCCTCGGTGAGCCGGCGGAACTCCGCGGCGATCGTGTCGTCGCCGCGGTGGGCGTCGGGCAGGAGCCGGTCGAGTGCCGGGTCGCGCATCCCAATGACATCCGGATCGGCTTGTGCCGCCGCCGCCTCCGGGTCGAGGGAGATGCCAATCGACGCGGCGAGATCGTCGAAGACGTCGCCCGTCGGCTCGACCTCCGGCGAGAGCAGGATGCGCGTCTGCTGCATGAGCCCGAAGAGGACGGTGCGCTCGGTGTCGTCGAGGATCGCCACGTAGCGGCCGTCCTCGTGCAAGAAGGCTCGAGCCATCACTCGTCCTTCTCGAACGTCGCCCACAGGCCGAACCCCTGCAGGGCCTCGGCGTCGCGCTCCATCGACTCGCGCGGGCCGTTCGACACGACAGCGCGACCTTTGGTGTGAACATCGAGCATGAGCTTCTCGGCCTTGGCACGGGCGTAGCCGAAGTAGGTCTCGAAGACCCACGTCACGTACGTCATGAGGTTCACCGGGTCGTTCCAGACGATCGTGACCCACGGCAGGGCAGGGGCCACGACCTCCTCGGTCGCGACCTCCTTCTGCTCGACGGGAGCGAGCGACAGGGTGGATGACGTCACAGGCCAACCCTAATGGGGGTGCATCACAACGGACCCCTGCGTGGTGGCTGCCCTTGCCTCCGCGCCGAGCCGACCGGGCATGCATAGGCTTTGGGACGTGAGCCCGACGAGCCCTCGCGCCGCGAGCACGGCGCTGCTGACCGACCACTACGAGCTGACCATGGTCCAGGCCGCGCTCGCCTCGGGCGAGGCCGGCCGCCGGTGCGTCTTCGAGGCCTTCGCGCGCCGGCTCCCGGACGGGCGGCGGTACGGCGTGCTCGCCGGCACCGGGCGCCTGCTCGAGGCGCTCGAGAGCTTCAGGTTCGGCGACGACGAGCTGCGGTTCCTCGCCGACAACCAGGTCGTCGACCGCGCCACCGTGGACTGGCTCGAGCGGTACCGGTTCTCCGGGACCATCAGTGGCTACGCCGAAGGCGAGTGCTACTTCCCGCAGTCACCGGTGCTCGTCGTGGAGTCGAGCTTCGCAGAGGGGGTCGTGCTCGAGACGCTCGCGCTGTCGGTCCTCAACCACGACACGGCGATCGCATCCGCGGCATCCCGGATGACGACCGCCGCGGGCGGACGGCCCTGCATCGAGATGGGCTCACGCCGCACCCACGAGGACGCAGCCGTCGCGGCTGCCCGGGCGGCATACATCGGTGGCTTCGACGCGACCAGCAACCTCGAGGCGGGGCGCGCCTACGGCGTGCCGACCACGGGCACCGCGGCACACGCGTTCACCCTGCTCTATGACTCCGAGAAGCAGGCGTTCACCGCCCAGGTCGACTCACTCGGTCGCGGGACGACGCTGCTCGTGGACACCTACGACGTCAAGACCGCGGTCGACCTCGCGATCGAGATCGCCGGCCCCGAGCTCGGCGCGGTCCGGCTCGACTCCGGCGACCTGCTGATCCAGGCCCGTGAGGTGCGCGCCCAGCTCGACGCCGCCGGCAACCGCGACACACGGATCATCGTCACCTCCGACCTCGACGAGTTCGCCATCGCGGCGCTCGCGGCGAGCCCGGTCAGCGGCTACGGCGTGGGCACCGCCCTCGTCACCGGCTCAGGTGCACCCACGGCGTCCATGGTCTACAAGCTGGTCCAGCGCGAGGACGCGACCGGCGCGATGCAGGGCGTGGCCAAGAAGAGCAAGGACAAGATGTCCGTCGGCGGGCGCAAGTGGGCGATGCGACGGCTCAGCGACTCCGGGGTCGCCCAGGCCGAGGTCATCGGGATCGGCGACCGGCCGGCAGGCGACGACAACGACCGTCCGCTCATGGTCGAGCTCGTCCGCAACGGCGATCTCGTCGAGCGACCCGACATCCACGCCGCCCGCGACCGTCACGCCGTCTCGCGTGCCGAGCTGCCCCGGGTCGCCGCCCAGCTGTCCCGTGGCGAGCCTGTCATCCCGACCATCTACGAGCAGGAGGACTGAACCATGGGCGAACGCGCGCTCATCATCGTCGACGTCCAGAACGACTTCTGTGAAGGCGGCTCGCTCGCCGTGGCCGGCGGCGCCGACATCGCCCGCGAGGTGACCGAGCACGTCAGCCGGCACGCGGCCGACTACGACCACGTCGTCGCGACCGCTGACTGGCACATCGACCCCGGACCGCACTTCAGCCCGACGCCGGACTTCGTCGACACCTGGCCGGCGCACTGCGTCGCGGACAGTGACGGAGCCCAGTTCCACCCGCGTCTGGCCGGCGCCCTCGGCCACGTCGAGGCGGTCTTCCGCAAGGGTGAGCACGCGGCTGCATACAGCGGGTTCGAGGGGACCAGCGACGGCGCCGAACGAGCGAGCCTTGCGACCTGGCTCCGCGAGCGACACGTGTCCCGGGTCGACGTCGTCGGCATCGCCACGGACCACTGCGTCCGCGCGACCGCGCTCGACGCGAAGCGCGAGGGCTTCGACACGACAGTCCTGCTCGACCTCACCGCCGGAGTCGCACGCGCCACGACCGACGATGCGCTGTCACAGCTGCGCGAGGCCGGAGTGCACCTGCTCGGCTCCCCCGTCGTGGCCGGCTGACCCGTCGTGGCCGGCTGACCCGTCGTGGCCGCCCGGGCCAGGCGCACCGCGACCCCCTGATCGCGGCGCGCCTGCCCGGTCGCTCACAGGAGCGACCGCGACGTCACTTCCCGTTGCGGCTGACCTGGACCTTCTGCTCGACGAACTGCTCGGCGCACTCGATCAGGCCGCAGGCGAAGACGATGCTGACGTTCGCCGCCTTGCCCCCCGCGAAGAGCCCGTTGTCACTGGTGACGAGGGCCTGCCACGGGTGCGTGGCTCCGTCGCACTCGAGGCCGAAGAGGTCGAAGAACCCGGTGATCTTGACCCGGCCGACCCGCTGCACGACCTGCCCCGAGAGGTCGCTGAAGAAGTCGGCGTTGGTGCACGCGTAGGTGCCGGACAGCAGCATGCTGCCGTCCTTGTATGCCGACGCGCGCGATGACACGGTCAGCGCCGCCGTAGGCGACGGCGGAGCCTTGTCGAACGTTGCGACGAGGTTGCCGCCGACGACGCCAGGCGTGTCGGAGAACGCCATGACGTAGTAGGTCGTGCCGGCGGGCCCACCGACGGTTGCGGTGACGCCGGGACCGCAGGCCACGAGCTCCCCACCGCTCGTCGGGTCACCCTGCACGATCATGGCTCCGGCCGAGAAGTCCGAGCCACTGACGTCGACGACGAGGCCCGCCCCGGTCGTGTCGGTGTAGGTGAACCAGACACTGCCGTTCGTGACGGGTGCTCCGCAGTTGGCGTTGAGGCTGGCGTCGAGTGCATCCGTCGTCGCCTCGGTCGTGGACTGGCTCTTCGTCGTCGGGACGCTGGTGATGGCGACCGCCCCCGACGGCGTGTCGTTACCGGGCGGTGCGGCCAGGGCCGTGGTCGCCGCCGCCGGGACGAGTAGTGCGGCCGTGACGGCCGCTACGAAAATGTGTCTTCCCCTCATGGTGTATCCCCTGCCGATCGGGGCGCTCGTCGTTGAACGCCTGCATGCATAGGACACCGCTCGAGGCCAAACGGTTGCCACGGGAGCGAAACCCTGACCAAACCTTTAAGGTCGCACGCGGCAGGGCGCTCGAGGCGGGACCCGCTCAGCGCAGGACGGATCGCAGTGCACGGGCGGCGCGCTGCAGCCGTGGGCCGACGGTACGCGCGTCGAGCGGCTCGAGGGACACGACCCCGACAGAGGCCTCCACCGCCGGAGCGGGCCGCTCACCGGGCCCGGCCGCTTGGCCGGAGATCGCCACGACGGGGACGGCGAGCCCGTGGGCGCCGGCCTGGAGCTCGCTGTCGGTCGCGACGACACCGGACCGGCCGGCGCGGCCCGCGAGGATCGCGCGTCCGGCCGCACCCTGGTCGAGGCGGTGCCGTGCTCCGGACCGGTAGGCGACATGCAGGTCGGTCCACGACGGCTCGACGACGACGAGTGCCAGGGCCTCGTCCCCCTCGGCGATGGTCAGGTGTGCGGTGGCACCGACGGCGTCCGCCAGCTCGCGCAGCACCGGGCGGGCCTCGTTGCGCACGATGGGCGTCACGGCGGCTGCCAGCCGGCTGATGCCCAGCGCGAGCCGGACCTTTCCGTCCGCGTCGCGAGAGACGAGATGGTGCTCCTCGAGCGTCGCCACGAGACGGTAGACGACCGGACGGCCCACGCCGAGAAGGGCGGCCAGCTCGGTGATCGTGGACCCAGCGGCATACCCGGGACGGGCCAGCAGCTCGAGCACGCGGATCCCACGGTCGAGCGTCTGTGACGCCTCGGGCCGCCCAGGCCCCGAAGTGTCGGATGTGCTCGATGTGCTCGGCTGGCGTGCCGCGCCCGGCGAGCCCGATCGGCGCGATGCCTGGGCGACCACCCGGGCTCAGCCCTCGGAGTGGACGCCGCGGCCGGGCTCGGCGCTCGCCCGCGACATCCCCTTGGACCACGACATCGCGTAGAGACCGTCGTCCACGGCGAGGCCCGCCTCGCCGAGCTCGAGCGGCCGGAAGGTGTCGACCATGACGGCCAGCTCGTCGAAGCGCTCGACGCCGAGCGACCCCTCGGTGGCGCCGGGCTGGGGACCGTGGGCATGGCCACCGGGGTGCACCGAGATCGAGCCCTTGCCGATGCCCGAGCCCTTGCGTGCCTCGTAGTCGCCGTCGACGTAGAACATGATCTCGTCGCTGTCGACGTTCGAGTGGTAGTAGGGCACCGGGATGGCGAGCGGGTGGTAGTCGACCTTGCGCGGCACGAAGTTGCACACGACGAAGTTCCAGCCCTCGAAGACCTGGTGGACCGGCGGCGGCTGGTGGATCCGGCCGGTGATCGGCTCGAAGTCGCGGACGTTGAAGACGTACGGGTAGAGGCAGCCGTCCCAGCCGACGACGTCGAGCGGGTGGAACGGGAGGGTGTGGACGGTCCCGACGACCCCGCCCGGACCGTTCCCGCGATGCTTGATGTACACCTCGGTCTCCTCGTCGGGACGCGCACCGACGTCCTCCGCGAGCAGCGGCCCCTCGGGCTGACGCAGGTCGCGCTCGCAGTAGGGGGCGTGCTCGAGGAGCTGGCCGTACTTGGACAGGTACCGCTTCGGCGGTGCGATATGGCTGTTGGCCTCGATGCAGTAGGTGCGCAGCGGGTCCTTCGTCGATCGTCGCGGCAGCCACCGGTGCGTCGTCGCCCTCGGGATGATGACGTAGTCGCCCTCGCCGACCTCGAACGAGCCGAACACCGTCTCCACGCGTGCCCGGCCGCGCTCGACGTAGACGCACTCGTCGCCGATCCCGTTGCGGTACCACGGACTTGGCTCGGCGGCCACCGCGTAGGAGATCCGGACATCGCCGTTGCCGAGCACGAGGCGCCGGCCGGTCACGACGTCGGTGCGCCGGATCGCCTTGGCGTCGAACAGGTCGTGCAGCTTGAGGTGGCGGGGCGTGAGGGGATGGTTCGGAGTCGTGGACTGGTCGGGCAGCTCCCAGACGGCCGCGCTGACGGTCGTGGACGGGATGTTGCGGTGGTAGAGCAGCGACGAGTCTGAGGAGAAGCCCTCCTCCCCCATCAGCTCTTCGTAGTAGAGCTCGCCTGGCGCCTTGCCCTTGCCAGGTCGGCGATGCTGGGTATGCCGCTTGGGCGGGATGCTGCCGACCGCGTGGTAGTGCGCCATGTGCCAAGCCCTTCCTCACCGCGTGTCCGATTATCGGACGTGTGTGTATCACTAATGCAACAGTGGAGTACGCTCCCGGTCATGTCAAGGACGCCGTTCGCGCCGCTGTTCGACCGGCTCGTCGACGACGCCGCCGTCTTCCCGCCCGGACTCGCGCCGGTCGACGTCGCCGTCCACGAGCATCTCGACCGCCGCTCGGGACCGTATGCCGCCCACATCGGGCCGCTGCTCGTGCCGGCCACAGCCGCCGGTGAGCTCGCAGAGCACGCGGCACGGGATGACCGCGCGGCCCGCGAGCCGCTCGAGGTCGGCCTCGTCGTCCGGCCCGACAGCCCGATCGACCCGCTCCTCGACGCGGTCGAGCTGCTCCGCGACGAGCCGAGGGTCCTGATCACGCAGGCAGAGCTCGGCTGGAGTGGCGAGTGGCGGCGGGCCCTCGCGACCGACCTCCCGCTCGTGGTCGAGGTCGGCGTCGGGACCAGCCGGGACGCCGCGCTCGACGACATCGCCGAAGCCGTCGACGACGAGCACGACGTGATGGCCAAGTTCCGCACCGGGGAGACGCCGGCCTGGCCCTGGCCGGACGAGCACGCGCTCGCCGCATTCCTCGACGACGTGATCCTGCGGGGCCTGCCGTTCAAGCTCACCGGCGGCCTGCACCACGCCGTGCGCCGCGACCACTCCGGCAAGCCGATGCACGGGCTGCTCAACGTCCTCATCGCGACCCAGCACGGCCTCGACGGTGCCGAAGCCCCAGAGCTGGCCAGCATCCTGGCGCGCCGCGACACCGAGATCGTCGCCTCCGCCGTGTCGGCGATCCACGCCGACGACGCCGTCAGGGTCCGGCGCAGCTTCACGGCATACGGCTGTTGTGGAGTCCTCGACCCCCTGACCGAGCTCGAGGCACTCGGCCTGCTGACCCCGGGAGTGAAGGCGTGACCTGGCTCGACATCCCCGCCGACCATCGCTTCGGCATCGACAACCTGCCCTACGGCGTGTTCAGCCGCCGCGGTGGCGGCAGCGACAAGAGGGTCGGTGCGCGGATCGGTGACCTGGTGCTCGACGCCGGCGCCGTCGCGGCCATCGGCCGTGACGCCGGCCTGGTCGGAGACGGCCCCGACCTTGCCACGGCGTGGCTGACCCCGAGCCTCAACGCGTTCCTCGCCCTGGGCCGGCCCGCCTGGACGGTGGCACGCCAATGGCTCACCGAGATCCTCATCGACGAGGTCCACCGGAGCGGGGTCGAGCCGCACCTGCATCCGCTCGACGACGTCGAGCTGCACCTGCCGGTCGAGGTGGCCGACTACGTCGACTTCTACGCCAGCGAGCACCACGCGACCAACGTGGGCAAGATCTTCCGGCCCGACAACGCGGCGCTGCCCCCGAACTGGAAGCACCTGCCGATCGGCTACCACGGGCGAAGCGGAACGGTCGTCGTGTCGGGCACCGACGTCGTGCGGCCGACCGGGCAGCGCAAGAGCCCCACGGACCCGGCCCCGGTGTTCGGCCCGAGCATCCGCCTCGACATCGAGGCCGAGCTCGGCTACATCGTCGGTGGCGCGACACCCCTCGGCTCGCGGGTCAGCGTCGACGAGGCGCCCGACCACCTGTTCGGCGTCGTCATCCTCAACGACTGGAGCGCGCGCGACATCCAGGCCTGGGAGTACGTGCCGCTCGGCCCCTTCCTGGGCAAGTCGTTCGCAACCTCCGTCTCCGCCTGGGTCACCCCGCTCGACGCGCTCGAGCCGGCTCGCGTCTCCCTTCCGGGACAGACTGATCCGCCGGTCCTGCGCTACCTCGAAGGGCGCGCTCGCGGCATCGACATCCACCTCGAGGTGAGCCTCAACGGCACCGTGGTCTCGCGGCCGGAGTACTCGACGATGTACTGGTCGCCCGAGCAGATGCTCGCCCACCTGACCGTCAACGGCGCATCTCTGCGCAACGGCGACCTCTTCGGCTCCGGCACGGTGAGCGGCGCGGAGAAGGACTCGCGCGGGAGCCTGCTCGAGCTGACCTGGAACGGCACCGAGCCCGTGACCCTGTCAGACGGGTCGACCCGAGGCTTCCTCGAGGACGGGGACACCGTGACGATGACCGCCTGGGCCCCTGGTCCGGGCGGCGCACGGATCGGCCTGGGCGAGGTGACCGGCACGATCCAGCCGGCGTCCTGACTCGTCCTGACTCGTCCAGAGCCGCCGCGGCCATGAGGCCAGACGGCCGCTGAGTCCCAGGGCCGAATGGTTAGGTGGGTCACCGGGCTGGGGCGTGTCAGACGGACCACTCGACCTGTGCAGCGCAGTCGTGTGGCCACGGTGGTGCGGCTTGGCCGACCGGTCCGCGTGCGATTCTCCGGCCGCCGATCGTCCGGAACCGGCGCTACGGTCGCCCCATGGCCGAACACAGCAACGAAGATCTCAGTGGATCGCGGTTCGAGCGGGTCGATCTGCGGGACAGCACGTTCCGGTCCACCGACCTGACCGGCTCCACCTTCCGCAACGTCGACTTCCGACATGTGCTCATGCGCGGCGTCGAGCTCGTGGATGTCGACATCACGGGCGAGCTGCTCGATGTGCGAGTCAACGGGGTTGAGATCGGGCCTCTGGTCGAGGCCGAGCTCGACCGACGTGACCCCGAGCGCGTCAAGATGCGCCCCACCGACGCCGACGGCTTCCGTGAGGCCTGGGACGTTGTCGAGCGGCTCTGGACGGGGACCATCGAGCACGCGAGGCGACGGGACCCGGACCAGCTCCATGAGTCCGTCGACGGCGAATGGTCGTTCATCGAGACCCTTCGACACCTGTCCTTCGCGACCGACGCCTGGGTGCGCCGTTGCATCCTGGGCGACCCGGCTCCGTGGGACCCGCTCGACCTGCCGTGGGACGAGATGCGCGACACTCCGGGCATCCCACGCGACCGGGAGGTGCGCCCGTCGCTCGAGGAGGTGCTGGAGCTGCGTCGCGGTCGCATGGCCACGGTCCGCCAGGTCGTCGACGGGCTCACGGACGAGTCCCTCGCCGCCCACACCGTGCCCGTGGACGGGCCGGGCTGGCCTCCTGCCGAGAGCTTTCCGGTGCGGGAGTGCCTCCTCATCGTCCTCAACGAGGAGTGGGAGCACCGCCGCTATGCCGAGCGCGACCTCGCCGCTCTCGAAAGTCGTAGCACCTGAGGCAGACCCGCCGAGCCGAGCACACGGCCAGACCGCCCTCCTCCCAGCCGAGTGGGCGCCCCGTCCCATGCGTAACGTAACGGGTGGTCACGTAACGGGTGGTGCTCGTGTGACCGGGCGCTCACTCGACGGGGTGGCTCCCCACAGTCGAGTGGGCGCCCCGTCCCATGCGTCACGTGACCGGTGGTTGTGACCGGTGGTGCTCGTGTGACCGGGCGCTCACTCGACCGGGTGGGTTCCCTGGGTCGAGTGGGCGCCCCGTCCCATCAGTCACACGCAGTACCGACGCACGAAAGAGCGACGGCCGGCCTGGTCGCGGGGACCAGACCGGCCGTCGGAACGGGCCGATGGCTCGTCAGTGCAGGACGGCGGGCGCGGCTACTTCGACCTCATCGTCGAGCAGATGCGACTCCTCGTGCTTGCGCGGCAGGAAGAGCGACGCCACGAACGTGACGGCGCAAAGCACCGCTGCGACGAGGAAGGTGCTGCCGAAGACGTTGGCCAGCGCCGTGATGGCTGCCAGCATGCCCTTCGGGCCGAGCTGCTCGGCGATCGCAGGGTTGGAGTGCGCGGCCACCGCGGCCCCTGCGAGCTGCGACTCCTTGACGTAGTTGGTGAACACGACCGAGATGACCGCAATACCGATAGAGCTCGCGATCTGCTGGGTGATGTTGAGCAACGTCGAGCCTCGGGCCACCTGGTGTGCACGCAGCGTCTTCAGCGCCGAGGTCATGACCGGCATCATCGTGGCACCCATGCCGAGACCCATGATGAACAGCACCGGGATGATGTAGCCCCAGTAGGACGTCGCCGGTCCGACCTGGGTCAGGGCGAACATGCCGCCCGTGATGAGGATGAGGCCGAACGGCGCGATGCGGCCGACCGGGAGGCGGTCGGCCAGGGCGCCGGCGATCGGCATCGTGATCATGGCACCGATGCCCTGCGGGACCATGAGGTACGCCGCGTGGAGCGGGTCCTCGCCGCGAACCTGCTGGAGGTACTGCGGGACCAGCAACAGTCCACCGAAGAACGCCGCGGCGAACAGGAACATGACGATCACCGCGACGGTGAGGTTGCGGTTCGTGAACAGCCGCAGGTCGAGCAGCGGATGCTTCGGCTTGAAGCTGTAGATCACGAAGGCGAGCAGCATGGCCAGGCCCACCAGGGTCGGTATGAGGACCTTGGTCGAGAAGAACGTGCCCTCACCCGGGATCGAGCTGATGCCGTACAGGAAGAGCGCCAGACCGGGCGACATGAGCAGCATGCCGATGAAGTCGAACGACTCGGAGGGCTCGGGCCGGTCGGACGGCAGGGCCCAGAGTGCGTAGATCACGGCAGCGATGCCAATGGGCACGTTGATCAGGAAGATCCAGTGCCACGAGTAGTTGTTGATGAGCCAGCCGCCGAGGATCGGGCCGAAGATCGGGCCGAGCAGCATCGGGATGCCGAGCACCGCCATGAGGCGGCCCATCCGGGCGGGTCCGGCCGCGCGGGTCATGATCGTCATGCCGAGCGGCATGAGCATGCCGCCGCCGAGGCCCTGGAGCACCCGGTAGCCGATGAGCATCTCGATCGAGCCGGCGGTGGCGCACAGAGCCGAGCCGGCCGTGAACAGGACGACCGCCATGATGTAGAGACGCTTGGTGCCGAACCGGTCGGCGGCCCATCCGGTGAGCGGGATGACGGTCGCCAGGGCCAGCGTGTAAGCGGTGACGGTCCATGCGACTGTCGAGTAGTCGAGAGGGTGCGACGGGTCGCTCGCGAACACGGTCTGGAACCGGGTCAGCGCGATGTTGACCACCGTGATGTCGAGGATCGACATGATCGCGCCGAGCACGACCACGCCCGCGACCTTGAGGACGGCACCGTCGATCTTCTCGGGATACTGGGTATTTATCGGTGGAGCAGATGTGGACACGGGTTGACTCCCCTGATCAACGGAAGGTGGAACGGCGTCGTTGCCGTGGCTGCGGTGTGACCCGCGCAAGACAACATTCTGCCTCGCACCCCCGACAACGGTGCAAACGACTTGTCAGCCCTGCTTCTTCGGCTGCTTGCCCTCGACCACCTGCGTCTTGGCCACCTTGTCGTGCAGCGCCTGCCGTTTGTCGTCCCAGAGCGGCCAGAGGTAGTCGATCAGGGTCAGCACGGAGACGAACAGCCCGGCGAGCGGGACGAGCCGGCGCGCCAACGAGGTGCCGATGCTGAGCGGGCCGGGCTGGTCCATCCGGCGCACGCTGATCCCGAGTGCCATCTTGCCCGGCGTCTGCGCGACGGTCGTCCAGAAGACGACGCAGTAGGCCGTCACGATCAGCCAGAAGACGATGTTGAACTGGAAGGTCGGGCCGATGATCTCCTGCGAGAGCCGGTTGGCCGCCGCGGTCTCGTTGCCGTTGGAGACCGCGTCCACGTAGTTGCTGATCGCCCTGCCCAGGTTCGGCGTTGCGGCCCAGGCTATGGGCAGGCCGATGACGGCCAGGATGACACCGTCGATGAGCCATCCGGCCGCCCGCTTGCCCCAAGAGGCGAGCGGCACGCCGTCCGCCGTGGTCTTGACGTTGTACATCCACTGGGCGTTCTGCGGAGCACCGGGGTACTGCGGCGCCTGCTGGTAGGGCTGGTACTGCTGCGGCTGCTGGGTCTGCCAGCCGCTCCCCTGCGGCATCGAGCTGGTCGGTGTCGGCACGCCCTGGGTCGTCCCGGCGTCAGGCGGCACCTGCCCCTGGTAGGGCAGGCCGATGGTGCTCTGCGACGCGGTCGGCGACTTCTTCGGCGCGGTGTGGTTGGTCCATGTGACGCCGTCCCAGTAACGAAGCATGTCGGGGTTGCTGGGGTCGTCGTACCACCCAGAGGGCTGCTGGCTCATACCCCAACTCTGCCACGCCCGGCGGACGCGTCCGCACCCGCCGGGACGATCGAATCAGGATCGTTGTGGCGCATCGTCACCTCGCGCGAGGAACCGCCCCGCGCAACAGCTCTGCACCCGCGCGGCCCGGCGGGTCAGAGGTTGCCGCGCTTGTCCTGCTCGCGCTCGATCGACTCGAACAGCGCCTTGAAGTTGCCCTTGCCGAAGCCGAGCGAGCCGTGCCGCTCGATGATCTCGAAGAAGACCGTCGGACGGTCGCCGAGCGGCTTGGTGAAGATCTGGAGCAGGTAGCCGTCCTCGTCGCGGTCGACGAGGATCTTGCGCCTCTTGAGCTCTTCGATGGGGGCGCGGACCTCGCCGATCCGGGCGCGCAGCTCCGGGTCGTCGTAGTACGTGTCAGGGGTGTCGAGGAACTCGACGCCCTCGGCGCGCAGTCGGTCGACTGTGTCGAGGATGTCGTTCGTGGCGAGCGCCAGGTGCTGGGCGCCCGGGCCGCGGTAGAACTCGAGGTACTCGTCGATCTGGCTCTTCTTCTTGGCGATCGCCGGCTCGTTGAGGGGGAACTTGACCCGGTGGTTGCCGTTGGCCACGACCTTGCTCATGAGCGCGGAGTAGTCGGTGGCGATGTCGTCCCCGATGAACTCCGCCATGTTCACGAAGCCCATCACCTTGTTGTAGAAGGAGACCCACTCGTCCATCCGGCCCAGCTCGACGTTGCCGACGATGTGGTCGAGGGCCTGGAAGAGGCGCTTCGGGGAGCCTTCGCGCTTGACGAAGGTGGACTGGGAGGGCACGTACCCGGGGAGGTACGGGCCGGCATACACGTGGCCGCCGACGCTGCGCTGGACCAGCGTGTGGCGGGTCTCCCCGTAGGCCGCGATCGAGGCGATCCGGACGGTGCCGTGCTCGTCGGTGTGGTCCTGCGGCTCGACGAGCACCGTGGCGCCGGCCTTCTTGGCCTGGGCGATGCAGCGGTCCACATCCGGGACCTCGAGGGAGATGTCCACCACGCCGTCGCCGTGCGCGGCGTGGTGCGTCACCAGCGGGCTCTCGGGGTCGACCGCACCCTTGACGACGAACCGGATGGAACCGCTCTTGAGGACGAAGGCCTTGTGGTCGCGGTTGCCGTTCTCCGGGCCGGAGTAGGCGACGAGCTCCATCCCCCACGCGCTCTGGTAGTAGTGCGCGGTCTGGGTCGCGTTGCCGACGACGAAGACGATGGCGTCCCAGCCCGTGACCGGGAAGACGTCCTTCTCCTCGTCGTACTCGACGAGTCCGACGAGCTGCTTGAGCTGCTCGAGGTCGAGGTTGGCCTCGCGCTCCTGGTCGGTCAGCTCGATGTGGGCGGCCTGAGACGGCATCGTGTCAGTCATGCCCCGAGCGTGCCGGGACCGTCCAGTGGTGGTCAACAGAAGCCGATGTGGCTGGGCACCATGCACAAAGTGTTGCCCGTATGCCGTCTCGTGCTGAACACTTTGTCCATGTCGTCCCAGCCCTCCCGCGTCGCCGTCGATGCGCTGGACTGCCGCATCCTGCTGCTGCTCCTGCGCGAGCCGGGCGTCGGGGTGCTCGGCGCCTCACGCCGCCTCGGCGTGGCCAGGGGCACCGTGCAGGCTCGCCTCGACCGGCTCCAACAGCGCGGCGTGCTGCGGTCCATGGCGCCGGACGTCGACCCGGCGGCGCTCGGCTATCCGGTGACGGCGTTCTGCACCCTCGAGATCCGCCAGGGCCGCGGCGGGCACTCCCCTGTCGTCGAGCACCTAGCGGCGATCCCCGAGGTCCTCGAGGCGCACACGATCACCGGCTCGGGCGACGTGCTGATCCGCATCGTCGGCCGCGACAACGCTGATCTCCAGCGGGTCATCGACCAGGTCGTCGACGACGAGCACGTCACCCGCGCGTCGACCGTGATCTCGCTCGCGACCCGCCTGGACCATCGCACCATTCCACTCGTGGAGCACCTGCTCGACACGACAGACTGAGCCCCCGTCCGGACCACCGAACCCCAGGAGAGCCCGTGCCCCTCAACGCCTACGAGCCGGCCCCCGAGATCCGCGTCACCCATCCCGAGTGGAGCCGGAGCGCGACGATCTACCAGATCAACCAGCGGCAGTTCACCCCGGAGGGCACGTTCCGCGCTGCGGAGGCGCATCTGCCCCGGCTGCGGGACCTGGGCGTCGACATCGTGTGGATCATGCCGGTCAACCCGATCGGCGAGGTCAACCGCAAGGGCCCGCTCGGCAGCCCGTATGCCGTCAAGGACTACCTCGCGGTGAACCCTGAGTTCGGCACGCTCGAAGACCTTCGCCACTTCGTGGCGACCGCGCACGACCTGGGCCTGCACGTCATCCTCGACTGGGTCGCCAACCACACCGCGTGGGACAACCACCTGGTCACCGAGCACCCGGAGTGGTACGCCCGCGACTGGAGGGGCGACTTCCGGCCCACCCCGTGGTGGGACTGGGAGGACATCATCGACCTCGACTTCTCCCAGCCCGGGCTTCGGGAGTACATGACCGAGGCGATGAAGTACTGGGTCCGCGAGGCGGACATCGACGGGTTCCGCTGCGACGTGGCCGGATTCGTCCCGGTCGACTTCTGGGACAACGTCCGCCGCGAGCTGGACGAGATCAAGCCCGTCTTCATGCTCGGCGAGTGGGAGGCCCGCGACCTGCACGTCGGCGCCTTCGACATGACCTACGCGTGGAGCTGGAACGAGACGATGCACCGCATCGCCAAGGGCGTCACCGACGTCGAGGCCCTCAAGGTGTACTACGCCTGGAACGACCGCTTCTACCAGCGCGACGCCTACCGCATGCTCTTCGTGAGCAACCACGACAAGAACGCCTGGGAGGGCACGGAGTACGAGCAGTTCGGCGACGCGCTCGAGCCGGCCATCGTGCTGTCCGTCGTCAGCGAGGGTATGCCGCTGATCTACAACGGCCAGGAGGCGGGCTCGGACAAGCGGCTCGCCTTCTTCGACAAGGACGAGATCGAGTGGCGGCAGGACCCGCAGGGCGAGCTCTACCGGCGCCTGTTCGCGCTGAAGAAAGCGCACCGCGCGCTGTGGAACGGCTCCTGGGGCGGGCGGATGGTCCGCGTGCCCAACACTGACGAGAAGTCGGTGCTCAGCTTCGTGCGCGCGGCCGATGGTGACCGGGTCTTCGCGGCCTTCAACCTCAGTGCCGCGCCGCAGACGGTCACACTGGGCGACGGCCCGCAGGTAGGCGTGTGGGTCGACGCGTTCGACGGCACGCAGGTCAGTCTGGGCCGGGACGACCGGATGACCCTCCCGGCGTGGGGCTACCGCGTCCTCGTCGGCGTCTGACCCGCGGCCACACAACGTCGAGTGGCCCCGCATTCACACCCGACCGGCGTGACAACGCGGCCACTCGACGTTGGTGGGCGTATGAAAACGACCACTCGACCGGGGAGCTCCCCAGTCGAGTGGTCGTTCTGATTCGGCCCGAGCCCTAGGACCTCAGGGGGTGATCGTCACCGGGGCACCGTTGCTGACGAGCTTCCAGTCCATGCTCGCGAACTTCGCCGGGTCGATGACCTTGTTGGCCGTCGCCCAGTCGATGAGCATCTGCCGGATCTCGATCTGGCGGTTGTAGACCACGGGCGCCGCCGTCACGTGCGGGAAGCCGCCACCGCCGGACTGGCGGTAGTTGTTGATCGCGATGACGAACTGCGCGTCCGGCGCGACGGGGCTACCGGCATACGACAGGTTGAGGATGCGCGAGCCAACCGGCTTGGCGATGTCGATGTCGTAGGTGAGGTCGGCGTCGAGCCCGCCCATGATGTCGTAGTTGTAGTCGGGCGTGCCGTTGTTGTTCGTGACGGCGGATGCCGCGAACGGGCCGGGGCCGCTGACCTGCTTGAAGTAGCTGGCGCTCTTCTCGAGGTAGTCCTTGACCTGTGCGCCGGTGAGGACGATGCCCAGCAGCGTGTTGTCGTAGATGTAGAGCCCGGCGACGTCGCGGATGGTCACGTCGCCCTTCGGGATGGCGGCAAGGGCGTTGAACGGCGCCGCGATCGACAGCACCGGCAGGCTCGCCTGCGGGGTGCCCGCGAGCGCGGCCTTGACGGCGCCGGCCTGCACGTAGTTGATGAAGTCCATCGCAGCGGTGTCCTCGTAGCGGGACGTCGCCGCGGACATCGCCTCGGCGCACGTGCCGACCACGCCGTTGACATAGCCGAGCACCTTCTGGTGCGCGGCCGCGACGGCGTTGGCCACCGCGGGGTCCTCGGGGACCGCGTTGGAGTTCCACAGCGTGGCCGCGGTGTTCACGACCTGCCACTGTCCGCGGACCTTCTGCAGGCTCAGCGTCATCTCGGCCACGCGCATGCCCCAGTAGAGCGGCTCGACCAGCAGCACCTTCTTGCCGGTCTCCTTGTTCGTGGCCCAGTCGAGGACCTCGACGTGGGAGTGGCCCACGAGGATCGCGTCGATGCCGGGGACCTCCTCGGCGAGGATCTTGCTGGCGTTCTCGACGTAGGGCAGGGCGTCGCCCCACGAGGACTGGCCGTTCGTGCCCGAGTGCGCAGACACGATGACGACGTCCGCGCCCGCCGCCTTGAGGCGAGGCACGAAGACCTTGGCCTGCTCGACGATGCCCGGGAATCGAAGCCTGCCATCGACGTTGGCCTTGTCCCAGATCGCGACGCCCGGCGTGACGAGGCCGAGGATGCCGACCTTGATCGGCTTGCGGTCCTCGAGCTTGACCGTCTTGATGACCCACGGCTTGAACGCCGGCGCACCGGACGTCCAGTCGACGGTGTTCGCCGACAGGAGCGGGAAGTTCAGCTGGCTCTCGAAGGCGCGCAGCGTCTCGATGCCGTAGTTGAACTCGTGGTTGCCGAGCGCGGCGGCGTCATAGCCGACCTGGTTCATGGCCGCAGCCATCGGGTGGGTGGAACCGCCCGTGATCGGGTCGATCTTGGCGTAGTAGTACGCGAGGGGCGTGCCCTGGATCGTGTCGCCTGCGTCGAGCGTGATGCACGAGCCGGCACCGAGCTCGGCGCGACGCATCTTGATGACCGACGACGCCTTGGCGATGCCGATGTCGTTGCTCTTGCTGTCGTTGTACTCGGCGTTCTTGAAGTAGTCCCAGTTGTAGACGTTGCCGTGCAGGTCCGTCGTGCCCAGCACCGTCAGCGTGACGATCTCACCGTCGGTGCCGGGGCCGAGCCCAGCCGCACCGGCCGGCGACGCGGCGGCGACCGTGGCGAGGCCGGCGCCACCGACAGCGGCCATCGCCAGGAGCTGGCGGCGGGTCGTCGGGGAGGAGATGAACGCTGGGGTCTGGTTGCTGTGCGGGTCAGTGGTCATGTCGTCCTTCGGTACGCGAGGGTGGTCGCGGGCGGTAGATGCAGACGGTTCTCGCCTGCCGTCCCCGAGTGCATGGCAGTGCCCCGTGACCGGGGCAGGCACCAGACCATAGCCCGCCCGACCATGAGTCTGGGGTCGTGGGGGCGACCGATTCGTGAACGGGACCTTCCACGCCACCGAATCCCCGGTCGATGTATTGCCGCGTCCCATACGTTCCGGCCATACATCGAACGACGGGTCTCAGGCGAGCCCTAGCGGCGACCGACGAGCCACAGCCGGATCTTGGCGATCCGCTGGGTCACCTCGTCGGACGAGGCCGCGGCGAGATCGGGCCCACCGCAGGCGCGACGGAGATCGACGTGGATGGTGGCGTGCGGCAGCCCCTTCTGCCGCGCATACGCGGCTACGAGCTTGTTGAGCTCCTTGCGCTGCGCGGCCAGGGCCCGGTGGGCCGCGATCGGCTCTGCACCAGCACCGGCGTTCTTCGGGGCCTTGCGCACCTGCTTGGTCTGCCGCTCCTGGAGCAGCGCGGCGACCTGGTCGGGCTCGAGCAGCCCCGGCAGGCCGAGATACTCCTGCTCGTCCTCCGACCCGACCTGGGCGTGCATCCCCCACTGCTGCTTGTCGAACAGCACATGGTCGAAGTGCGCCTCGGACTCCAGCGCCTCGAACGAGCCCTCGTCGAGGCCGACAGTGCCTGACTCGCGGTTGGCCTCGTCGATGAGGGACTGCTCCTCCGCCCACATCTCGCCGATGTCGTCGGGGTTGGGCCTGCGGTCGAGCGCGTGGTCGCGTTGCTCCTCGAGGCGGGCGGCGTGGTCGAGGACGACCGGGACCGAGGGAAGGAAGACCGACGCGGTCTCGCCCCGGCGGCGGGCCCGCACGAAGCGCCCGACGGCCTGGGCGAAGAAGAGGGGTGTCGAGGTCGACGTGGCATACACGCCGACACAGAGACGAGGGACGTCGACGCCCTCGGACACCATGCGGACCGCGACCATCCACCGCGACGCGCTTGCTGCGAAGTCCTCGATCCGCTGGGACGCGCCGGCGTCGTCGGACAGCACCACCGTCGGGCTCTCACCCGTCAGCGCCCGGAGGTGGGCGGCATACGCCCTGGCCTGGGTCTGGTTGGAGGCGATGACGAGGCCGCCGGCGTCCTCGACGTGGCGCCGCACCTCGGTGAGGCGGGTGTCCGCGGCCGCGAGCACGGCGGGGATCCACTCCCCCTTCGGGTCGAGCGCGGTGCGCCACGCGTTGGCGACGGTGTCCTTGGTCAGCGGCTCCCCGAGCCTGGCCTCGAGCTCGTCACCGGCCTTGGTGCGCCACCGCATCGTGCCGCCGTAGGCCATGAACAGCACCGGCCGGACGACGCTGTCACGCAGCGCCTCGGCATAGCCGTAGGTGTAGTCGCTCGAGCTGACGAGCGTGCCCTCGTCGTCGAGCTCGTAGCGCACGAACGGGATCGGCGACGTGTCCGAGCGGAACGGCGTGCCGGTGAGGGAAAGGCGCCGGGTCGCCGGCTCGAACGCCTCGCGTATGCCGTCGCCCCAAGTCTTGCTGTCCCCGCCGTGGTGGATCTCGTCGAGGATCACGAGCGTCCGCCGCGAGGTGGTGAGCTCCCGGTGCAGCGACGGACGCGAGGCGACCTGGGCATACGTGACCGCCACGCCGTGGTAGTCCTCGCTGTGCCGCCCGACGCTGTTGCTGAACTTCGGGTCCAGGCTGATCCCGACGCGGGCCGCGGCGTCGGCCCACTGGGTCTTGAGGTGCTCGGTGGGGGCGACGACGGTGACGCGGTGGACGATGCCTGCGCTGAGCAGCTCGGTGGCAACGCGCAGTGCGTACGTCGTCTTGCCGGCGCCCGGCGTCGCGACGGCGAGGAAGTCGCGTGGCGAGGCTGCGAGGTAGCGGTCCAGGGCCTCCTGCTGCCACGCGCGCAGCTTGCTCGCGGTGCCCCAGGCGGCCCGCTCCGGAAAGGCGGGTGGAAGGTGGAAGGCGGCCCCTGAACTCATAGGCCGTCCACGGTAGCCGTTCCGCTCGGACGACATGCCGGGGCCCCGCCTGCTGGCGGGGCCCCGGTCGAGATGGTATGCGGCAGAACCAGTTTCAAGAGAGGTGCTGGTTCGCTATGACTTTGGCGCCTCGCTTCGCTATGGCTTTGGCGCCTCGCTTCGCTGCGGCGCGTGCCGCGGCGCCTTTGAGGCGTTGCCTTCCTCCGCTCCGCTCGCTCGTTCCTCACTCGCTGCGCTACGTCCAGGCAACGCCGGCGCCGCGGCTGACTCCGATTTCTTGTGCGGCTCAGTTGCCGGCGCGGTAGGCCGTCCACTGGGCTTGCATGCGCGAGACCTGTCCTGCAGTGAAGGTGTTCATGCAGCTGTCGTAGGTGTAGTCCATGAAGTTCTTGATCGGGTCGAGCCCAGGGCTGGTGCAGGTGTTGCGGCCCGTCGGGCAGCCGTAGGCCGGGCTTGCCTCGGCCGGCGTGTCGGAGACGTAGTCTCCGTTGCCCTTACAGCCACCCTGGAACGTGTGGTACAGGCCGACCCAGTGCCCGACCTCGTGAGTCGCGGTGTCGCCCTGGTTGTAGTTGGTTGCGCTACCGCCAGGCAGTGACGCCGTGAGGATGACGACGCCGTCCATGGCGTCGTAGGAGTTCTTGGGGAAGGTCGCCCACCCGAGCAGGCCCTGGCCGATGTTCGCCGAGTAGAGGTTGAGGTCGGCCATGGTGCCCTTGCGCAGCGCGGTCTTCATCGAGCGCTCGGCCGACGAGCCCGGGGTCACGGTGTACCACGACGCGTTGCTCGTCGAGTCGGTGCCGGCCAGGGTGAAGCTCAGCCCCGTGCCGCCGTACGCGTTGTTCAGGACCGAGATCTGGCTGTTGATCGTCGAGGCGCTGACAGCGCCCTGCGAGCCGTTGGTGATCGTGTGCCAGTAGACCTTGACGGTCGCCGACGTGAACGCGCTGGTGCCCGGCGCGCCCTTCGCGCCTGCCTTGACGACCTTGCCGGCGGAGTCCCGGGTCAGGCCCTTCGCCGCGAGCGCTCGGGTCAGCGCCGCCTCGTTTGCCCTGACCTGGGCGTCGCTGAGCTCGTGTGGGTCCTTTGCGGTGCCGGGCATGCTCCGAGCGCCCACGGCGGCCGGGTCAAGGCAGGGGCGGGCAGCGGTGCCGTCGGCAGCGGGTGAGGCGAGAGCCGGAGCGCCGAGCGTCGCCGCGGCCAGCGCGAGTGGCGCGGCAAGTGCCAGGGAGCGGAGCTTCATGTGGTGACCTTTCTCGACCGAACGGCCCCCCTGTCGGGGCGTCGTTCTTGGACTGTAGGAACGTGACGGTCAGCACGCACACCACTCCGAGTAAAGAGTGCGTAAGAAAATACGCCGGCCCGGCCGATCGGACGATCGCCGGGCCGCACGTCAGGCGGTCAGGACTCGCCGCCGTCGCCGCCACCCTCGCCCCCGCCGTCCGCGGGGTCGCGCAGACCGTCGTAGATCTCCTTGCACATCGGGCAGACGGGGAACTTCTGCGGGTCGCGGTTGGGCACCCAGATCTTCCCGCACAGGGCCACGACCGGCTCGCCCGTCAGCGCGCTCTCGAGAATCTTCTCCTTGCGCACGTAGTGGGAGAAGCGCTCGTGGTCGCCCGGCTCCTGGAGCTCCTCGCGGACCTCCTCGCGCTCGATCGTGGCCGTGCTGGTGCTGCGCAACGGCTGCGGCTCGTTCTCGAAGGGGTCCGGAGGCATGGTGCTCATGTCGGGAGTGTATGCCGCTCGGCGGCGGTCGCGAGGAGCCGCACGCCCGCGGGGTACGCCCGCATGACCCGGGGCAAGGTGCCTGGCCGGCCGCTGAGGAGCACAGCCTCGACCCCGCCCGGGTATGCCGTCTCGTCGGGTTCCAGCCCGATCCTCCGAAGCGTCTGGCGGGCTACTGCGAGGGGCGAGTCGAAGATCGTGACCGCATCGCCGACGGCCCGCGCGATGCGGTCGGCGACGAGTCCGTAGTGGGTGCAGCCGAGGACGAGGGCGCGAGCCTCTGCGGGGGTCTGGTCCGCGGCCGCTGCGATGCAGGCGTCGACCCGGTCGAGGTCGCCGGCCTCGATGGCCTCGGCGAGACCGAGGGCGGCGACGGCATACGTCTCGGTGTCGGCGGCGAAGGCGTCGACGAGCCCGCGCAGGTAGGCACTCGAGGTGGTCGCAGCGGTCGACCAGACGGCGACCGGCCCTCCGGCCGCCGCGGCCGGGCGGATGGCGGGCACGGTGCCGATGACCGGCACGTGCGGCTCGAGCTCGGCCCGCACCGCGTCGATGCCGTGCACCGAGGCGGTGTTGCAGGCGATGACGACGGCGTCCGGCTCGTAGTCGAGCGTCGCGCGCGCCGAGTCGAGGATGAGGCGCCTGACCTCGTCCGGGGTGCGCGGGCCGTAGGGCATGTTGTCCGGGTCCAGCGCGAGGACCAGCCCGAGGTCGGGCCGAAGCGTGTGCAGAGCGTCGGCGTAGCTGAGCAGCCCGATCCCGCTGTCGACGAACGCGACCCGCCGCGCCCCCGCCCCGCAACACACCCGGAAATCGTCACCTCCCGATAGTTGCAACTGTCCGGAGTTTGCGGTTTCCGGGTGTGTTGCGGCAGGCATCAGTTCATGGAGGGGTCGTCGGGGAAGTTCGCGACGAAGGCGAGGCTGTCCCGCTGGCGGCGCAGGACCTCTCGCCACAGGTGCTGCGGGTCGGCAGTGAAGGCGTCACGCACCTCGGCGTCGACGACGTACCAGTCGCCGCGCCGGATCTCGTTCTCGAGCTGTCCCGACTCCCAGCCGGAGTAGCCGGCGAAGATGCGCATCCCGGCGAGCTCGGCGGCGACGACCGGCGTCGGGACGTCGAGGTCGACGAGCCCGATCGACCCGAACAGGCGCTTCACCCCGAGCGGCTCGGGCTCGTCGCCCGGCACGGTGACGATGCCCAGCGCCGAGGAGGTTGACACGGGCCCGCCCTGGAACAGCACGTGCGGTGCCGTCACGACCCGCTGCCACCCGGGCAGCACCGAGTCGACCTCTGCCGACAGCGGTTTGTTGAGCACGACGCCCTGGGCGCCGCCGTCGTCGTGATGGAGCATGAGGATCACCGAGCGGTGGAAGACGTCGCCCCCGACGGACGGGGTCGCCACGAGGAGGCGGCCGGTGTGGAACGTCGAGCTCACGGCCCAAGCCTTCCACACCGGCAACCCATCAGAAGCGCGCCCCGCGGCGACCGCGCTCGTCGTCGCCCCAGCGCGAGACCAGCCGGTCGCCGCCTCGGTCGTGACGACGCCCACGGCGCTCGTCGTGGCCGGCCCCGTGGTGCGGGCGGAAACCGCCGCGCGAGCCCTGCCGCGGCCCCCGGGCTCCGGCCGGGCCCCGACGGTGCTGCTTCGGTCCGGCCAGCAGGCGCTGGAAGTCCTCCTCGGCGATCGGCACGCCGGACGGGGCGGTGGCGCCGGTGGCCGCGATGATGTCGTCGCCCGGGGCCGCCTTCACCGGCGCGATGTCGAGCCCCGCGTCGCGCAGCTGCCGCTCCATCGTGCGCCGCTGGTGCGGCAGGGCGAGCGTGACGACGGTGCCCTTGTCACCGGCGCGGGCGGTGCGACCCGAGCGGTGCAGGTAGTCCTTGTGGTCTGCCGGCGGGTCGACCTGAAGGACGACCGACACGTCGTCGACGTGGATGCCACGGGCCGCGACATCGGTCGCGACGAGCACGGGAAGGGTCCCGTCGCGGAAGGCGCCGAGCACGCGGTTGCGGGCACCCTGGTTGAGGCCACCGTGCAGCGCAGCCGCCATGACGCCCTGCTCGCGCAGCTGGCCGGCGACCCGGTCGGCGCCGAGCTTGGTGCGGCAGAAGACCACCGTCCGGCCGGGTCGGTTTGCGACCTCGGCCGTGATGACCTTCTTGTGCATCGGGTCGATGAGCAGCACGTGGTGCTCCATCGTCTCGACGGAGGCCGTCGCGTCGTCAGTCGAGTGGATCACGGGCTCGGACAGGTAGCGCTCGACGAGGTTGTCGATGCCGTTGTCGAGCGTGGCGGAGAAGAGCAGGCGCTGACCGCCCTCGGCCGGGATGCGGTCGAGGATCGTCGTGATCTCGGCCATGAAGCCCATCTCGGCCATGTGGTCCGCCTCGTCGAGCACCGTGATCCGGACCGAGTCCATCTCGACGGCGCCACGCTCGAGGAGGTCGTTGAGACGACCGGGAGTGGCGATGAGGATGTCGACACCCTTGTTGAGCGCGTTGATCTGGGTCGTGTAGCTCAGGCCCCCTGCGACGAGCTTGTGGCGCAGGCCGACCACGTGGACGAGGGGCTCCAGCGCGTCGGAGACCTGCATCGCGAGCTCACGCGTGGGCACGAGGACGAGTGCGCGCGGGCGGCGCGCCTCGCGCTTCTGGCCGGCCTCGAGGAGGCGGGTGATGAGGGGCAGGCCAAAGGCGAGCGTCTTGCCCGAGCCGGTCTGGCCACGACCGAGGACGTCCTTGCCGGCAAGCGCATCCGGGATGGTCGCGGCCTGGATCGGGAACGGCGAGGTGATGCCGTCACGCGCGAGGCGCTCGACGACCAGCTCGGGCAGGCCCAGGGCGGCGAAGCCGTTGTCGGCCCCCACCTCGACGGGGCCCTCGGTCACCGGGGTCCGGGTCGCCTTGGTCCAGGTGTCGGCCTCGATGCGCTCGGCCTCGGCGTCCTCGAACGACGCCGGAGCGAACCGGTCAGTGTCGCGGTCGATGCGCGGCCGACCGAAGCCACGGTCGTCGCGGCGGTCGGAGGGGCCGCGGTCGTCGCGCCGCTGGTAGCCGCGGTCGTCGCGCCGGTCGAACGAACGGCGGTCGTCGCGACGCTCGAAACCGCGGTCGTGGCCGCGGTCGTCACGGCGCTGGTAGCCGCGGTCGTCCCGGCGGTCGTCGCGACGGTCGAACGAGCGACGGTCATCGCGACGCTCGAAACCGCGGTCGTCACGGCGCTGGTAGCCGCGCTCGTCACGACGGTCGACCGAGCCACGGTCGTCACGACGGTCGAACGAGCGACGGTCGTCGCGACGCTCGAAACCGCGGTCGTCACGGCGCTGGTAGCCGCGCTCGTCCCGGCGGTCGACCGAGCCACGGTCGTCACGACGGTCGAACGAGCGACGGTCGTCCCGGCGCTCGAAACCGCGGTCGTCACGGCGCTGGTAGCCGCGCTCGTCCCGGCGGTCGACCGAGCCACGGTCATCGCGACGGTCGAACGAGCGGCGGTCGTCCCGACGCTCGAAACCGCGGTCGTCACGGCGCTGGTAGCCGCGCTCGTCACGACGGTCGACCGAGCGACGGTCATCGCGACGGTCATCGCGACGGTCATAACCGCGGTCGTAGCCGCGCTGGTCGCCGCGGTCGGACGAGCGGTGCTCGTCGCGCGGGCCGCGCCACTCACGGCCGCCGACGTGTGCCGTGGCAGCCGACATGGGACGCGAGCTCTTGCCGGCGGTCCCGGGCTTCTGGCCGCGATGCGGCTTCTTGGCCGCCGTGGCGGCGCGAGCCTTCTTCTCGGCGGGGGTCCAGCGGGCCTTCTTGGGCGCGCTGGAGTCAGACTTCTTGGACATGCGTGTTCAACTCTTTCGACTCGAGCAGACTTCGTCTCGAGCCGTGAGTCACACCACGACCATGCAGACGAGCCTCAGGCGCAGCGACTGCGCCCGTGTGTACCGGTGCCCGGCATCTGTGCCGTCCGGTGATCGGATCCGCTCCGCGTCGGTGCCGGGCCGCGCCGGTGGCGCGATCTTCCGGTTGGGGTGTCACCTCGTCGGACAACACGCCCGCCGGGCATCAACCGGCGCCGTCTCGTCCGTCGTGATCCGAGGGGACCTCGGAGTCGGATTCAGCGATTCTATCAGCGCCGGCGCCGTGCCCTGACCATCAGCGCGGCGGCCCCGAGGGCCACACCGACCAGGTCGAGCACGGCGTCCCACACGTCGCCGGTGCGGCCTGGCAGCAGGAAATGCTGGATGAGCTCGCTCACCGGGGCGTGGATCGCGAACACCACCACCGCGAGCCGCACAGACCCGAAAGCCCTCCCGACGGCATACGTCGGGATCGCGAACACGAGCGCGTGGACGACCTTGTCGGTCCAGCTGACGGGTCCCTCGACGGTGACGACCGGCCAGTAGAGGACGAGGAGCTGGGCCACCACGGCGGCGACGGCGAGGCCGCGGGCGAGGCGGCCGGTCGGGGCGGCCGTGGCCGACCTCGCGCTGGTGACACTCGTCATGGGCTCGCAGTGTAGGTAGGTTTCCTTGGGACGGTCCGGCATTCCCCGCGACCGCGTGCCAGGAGCGAGGGGACCACTCATGGGCAAGCGAACCGTAACCGTCACCGGCACCGGAAGGGCGTCGGTGTCGCCCGACGTCGTGCGGCTCGACCTGCGCGTGGGCCACGACGCCAACGACGTCGCTGCCGCACTCTCCGGAGCGGCCAAGGGCATCGCCGCGGTAGGTCGGGTCGTGCGGGACAAGGGGGTCGCCGACGCCGACATCCGCACCCTCGACGCTGGGGTCAACCAGCGCTGGGACAACACCGGCGTGGCCGTCGGCTTCACCGCTCAGCAGCGGATCGCGGTCACCGTGCGCCGGCTCGAGGCCGTCGGCGAGATCCTCGAGGCCGCCGCGGCGGAGATCGGCAACGCGCTGCTCGTGGACCAGGTCCGGCTCGACGTCGCCGACCGCAGCGAGGGGCTGGGCCAGGCACGTGACGCGGCCTTCGCCGACGCGAGAGCCAAGGCGGAGCAGTATGCCGCCCTGTCGGGTAGCGAGCTCGGCGCAGTTCTCGGGGTGGCCGAGTCCGGGGCGATGCCGCTGGCCGGCAGGCGGATGAAGACGATGGCGATGGCGATGGACGCCGGGGGCATGCCTGTGGAAGGGGGCGACCTCGACCTCGTCGCGTCAGTCACGGTGACCTGGGCGCTCGCCTGACGGCATACCCCGCCCGTACGGTGGTGAGCAAGGTCACGGAATAGCGCAACCGGCCCAGCCGTTGGGAGAGACATGGCTACGACTGAACTGACCGCTGAGACGTTCGAGAAGACCGTCCTTGACAACGACATCGTCCTGGTCGACTTCTGGGCGTCCTGGTGCGGCCCGTGTCGCCAGTTCGCGCCCGTCTACGACGCCGCATCGACGAGCAACGACAACGAGGGGATCGTGTTCGGCAAGGTCGACACCGAGGCCGAGCAGGCCCTCGCGTCCGCGGCGAACATCACCTCGATCCCGACCCTCATGGCCTTCAAGGAAGGCGTGCTCGTCTTCGCCCAGCCCGGGGCACTCCCGCAGTCGGCGCTCCAGGACGTCATCGACCAGGTGAAGGCGCTTGACATGGCTCCGATCAAGGAGCAGCTCGCCGCGCAGGGTTCCGGCTCGGCCGCCGAGGCCTGACCGACGCTGCGCCCGCCGCGGCGCCTGCCACAGATGCGACAAGAGGGCGCCTCCCGACGGGGAGGCGCCCTCTTGTCATGCAGCTGGGACAACGCGATGTGGGCACAGGTGGTGGAGGTGGCGGGAATTGAACCCGCGTCCGATGGCAAGACACCAGGACTTCTCCGGGTGCAGTGCGCTATGGCTTTTCTCGGCCCCAGGGCTCGCGCGCACACGTTCCCTGACAGGCCCAGTTGAGTTGGAGTCCCACGCAGCCCCCCGAACATGACTGCGCAGCAAGTTTCCTAGCTGATGCCAGGCACTGAGTCGGAAACTACCTCAGGCTGACAGACCTCGGGGCTCGCTCAGGCGGCGAGGGCGAGGTCGGTGCGCTTAACGTTGGCACCTATTGGTTTGCAAGGAGCGTTTACGAGATAACCCTGCATCCTCGACCCGCTTCCCCTGATGCGTCAACCACCGTCGAAACCGATCACCCCCATGAGGGTGTCCACATCGCGCTGTTCAGTTGTCAACTACTGCTGCTACTGCTGCGAACCACAGTATGCCTGAGGAACGTGTGGGCGGTCCAAGCCATTCCCGCAGGGCGCCGTCTCAGAATGGGTCGCCCCCCGCGGACGAGCGGCCCGCGCCACTAGGCTGCCAGCGCACGCCCCCACACCCCTGGAGGTCTGATGTTCCGCAAGGTCCTGGTCGCCAACCGAGGCGAGATCGCCGTTCGTGCCTTCAGGGCCGCGACCGAGCTCGGGGCACGCACCGTCGCCGTCTTCCCGTACGAGGACCGCAAGTCGGAGCACCGGATGAAGGCGGACGAGGCCTACCAGATCGGTGATGCCGGCCATCCCGTGCGCGCCTACCTGGACTACGAGGCGATCGTGGCCAAGGCGGTCGAGGCGGGCGCCGACGCAATCTACCCGGGCTACGGCTTCCTCTCCGAGAACCCGCTCCTGGCCGAGGCGTGCGACGCCGCCGGCATCACCTTCATCGGGCCGCCGGCATCGGTGCTGCACCTCACCGGCAACAAGGCTCGCGCGATCGCCGCGGCCCGCGAGGCCGGCCTGCCGACCCTGCGCGGGTCCGCCCCGAGCACCGACCTGGACGCCCTCGAGTCGGCGGCCGACGAGATCGGGTTCCCCGTCTTCGTCAAGGCCGTGTCCGGCGGCGGCGGTCGCGGGATGCGCCGCGTCGAGACCCGCGACGGGCTGCGTGAGGCCCTCGAGGTCGCCAGCCGAGAGGCCGAGTCGGCGTTCGGCGACCCGACGCTCTACCTCGAGGAGGCCGTGGTCAACCCGCGGCACATCGAGGTGCAGGTGCTGGCCGACGGCACAGGCGAGACCGTGCACCTCTACGAGCGGGACTGCTCTCTCCAGCGGCGGCACCAGAAGGTCATCGAGATCGCTCCCGCGCCCAACCTCGACCCGGCACTGCGCGAGCAGATGTGTGCCGACGCGGTGAGCTTCGCCCGGTCCATCGGCTACGTCAACGCCGGCACTGTCGAGTTCCTGCTCGGCGAGGAGGGCCGCTACGTCTTCATCGAGATGAACCCTCGCATTCAGGTCGAGCACACGGTGACCGAGGAGGTCACCGACATCGATCTCGTGGTCACCCAGATGCAGATCGCCTCGGGCGAGACGTTCGAGTCGCTGGGCCTGCGGCAGGCGGACATCCGCACCAAGGGCTTCGCGATGCAGTGCCGGATCACGACCGAGGACCCCGCCAACGGCTTCCGCCCGGACGCCGGCACGATCACGACCTACCGCTCCGCCGGCGGCAGCGGCGTCCGCCTCGACGGCGGCACCGTGTTCGTCGGCGCCGAGATCAGCGCCCACTTCGACTCGATGCTCGTCAAGCTGACGTGTCGGGGCATGACGTTCCCGATCGCGGTCCGGCGGGCGCAGCGAGCCCTGGCCGAGTTCCGTGTCCGCGGCGTCTCGACGAACATCCCGTTCCTGCAGGCCGTGCTCGACGACCCGACCTTCCAGGCCGGGCTGGCGACGACGTCGTTCATCGACCAGCGGCCCGAGCTGCTCGGCGCGCGCGTCCCGGCCGACCGCGCGACGAAGCTGCTCACCTACCTCGCCGACGTCACCGTCAACCGGCCGAACGGTCCCGTGACGACGCGGGTCCGGCCGCGCGCGAAGCTCCCGGCCCTGCCGAGCACGCCGGTGCCCGCGGGTGCCAGGGACCGCCTGCGCCGGCTCGGGCCGGCCGAGTTCGCGGCCCAGCTGCGGGCAGCCAAGGACGTCGCGGTCACCGACACGACCTTCCGCGACGCGCACCAGTCGCTGCTTGCGACCCGCATGCGCACCCGCGACCTGCTCCACGTCGCCAAGCACGTGTCCTACCTGACACCGCAGCTGCTGTCGGTGGAGGCCTGGGGCGGCGCGACCTACGACGTCGCGCTGCGGTTCCTCGCCGAGGACCCGTGGGAGCGGCTCGCCGCGCTGCGCGAGGCGATGCCGAACATCCCCCTGCAGATGCTGCTGCGAGGTCGCAACACGGTCGGCTACACGCCGTACCCGACCCAGGTCACCGACGCGTTCGTGCGCGAGGCCGCGGCGACCGGCCTCGACATCTTCCGGATCTTCGACTCCCTCAACGATGTCGCCCAGATGCGTCCCGCCGTCGAGGCCGTTCTCGAGACGAACACCGCCGTGGCCGAGGTAGCGCTGTGCTACACCGGCAACCTGCTGAGCCCCGGCGAGACGCTCTACACCCTCGACTACTACCTGCGTCTGGCCGAGCAGATCGTCGCCACGGGCGCCCACGTCCTCGCGATCAAGGACATGGCCGGACTGTTGCGCGCCCCGGCCGCGACCCGCCTCGTGACGGCCCTGCGCGAGCGCTTCGACCTGCCGGTCCACCTGCACACCCACGACACTGCAGGCGGCCAGATCGGCACGCTGCTGGCGGCGATCAATGCCGGGGTCGACGCGGTCGACGCCGCGACCGCAACGATGGCCGGCACCACCTCGCAGCCCTCGCTGTCCGCGCTCGTCGCGGCCACCGACGGGACCGACCGGCCGACCGGCCTCGACATCGAGAACGTCTTCGCGCTCGAGCCGTACTGGGAGGCGGTCCGCCACCTCTACAAGCCGTTCGAGTCCGGCCTCGACTCCCCCACCGGGCGGGTCTACTTCCACGAGATCCCCGGCGGCCAGCTGTCCAACCTGCGCCAGCAGGCCATCGCGCTCGGCCTCGGCGACCGGTTCGAAGCCATCGAGGACATGTATGCCGCGGCGAACCGCATCCTCGGCAACGTCGTCAAGGTGACGCCGAGCTCCAAGGTCGTCGGCGACCTCGCGCTCGCCCTGGTCGGAGCGGGCGCGGACCCGGCCGACTTCGAGCAGGACCCGCAGAAGTACGACATCCCCGACTCGGTCATCGGCTTCCTCAACGGCGAGCTCGGCGATCCGCCCGGCGGCTGGCCCGAGCCGTTCCGCACCAAGGCACTCGCCGGCCGGCAGGCCCGGCCCCGGCTCACCGAGCTGACGGCCGACCAGGAGAAGGCGCTGGTCGACGACCCGCGTCGCGCGCTGAACCAGCTGCTCTTCCCCGGCCCCACTCGCGAGTTCGAGAGCTCGCGCGAGTCCTACGGCGACCTGTCGGTGCTCGGCACGGTCGAGTTCCTGCACGGCCTGGAGCCGGACGAGGAGTACGAAGTCGAGATCGAGCAGGGCAAGCGGCTGCTGCTCGGCATCCAGTCGATCAGCGACGCCGACTCCAAGGGCATGCGGACGGTCATGTGCACGCTCAACGGCCAGTTCCGCCCGATCCAGGTGCGCGACCGGTCGGTCGAGGCCGACGTGAAGTCGGCGGAGAAGGCAGACGTCGGAGCCAAGGGCCAGGTCGCAGCGCCGTTTGCCGGGGTCGTGTCCCTGGCTGTGGCCGAGGGCGATGCCGTCGAGGCCGGGGCGGTCGTGGCCACCATCGAGGCGATGAAGATGGAGGCGAACATCACGACACCCACCGGTGGCACCGTGTCGCGCGTGGCCATCGGCACCCATCAGCAGGTCGAGGGTGGCGACCTCCTCGTCGTCATCACCTGATCCACCGAGACCGAGCACCGCGTTCGCGCACCGGGTTCAGCGCGGGTCGTGGTCAGTGCAGATGCGGCAGGGGCTGGTCCTGGAGCAGTGCTCCCCGGAAAAGGTCGCCCTCGCGCTCCAGGCGGTCCAGGATGGTGCGGATCGTGAAGCCGTCGGGCCGCAGGTCGGGGTCGTCGAGCTCGTCCCAGCCGATCGGCGCCGACACGGGCGCGCCCGGTGCCGGTCTCGGGCTGTACGGCGCGACCAGGGTCCTGTTCACCGCGTTCTGCGTGTAGTCGAGCCGAGCTCTCCCCTGACGCTTGCTGGTCTGCCACTCCCAGCTCACGACCTCGGGCGCGACCGCGCCGACCGTTCGCGACACGCGCTCGACCCACTCCCGTGTCTCCTCGAAGGTCGGTCCCCTCGCGATCGGCACCCACACCTGTATGCCGCGCCGCCCCGTCACCTTCGGGTAGGCGCGGACCCGGAGGTGCTCGAAGGCCGCCCGGTGCAGCCGGGCGAGCGCGAGGACGTCCTCCCACGACGTCTGCTCCCCGGGGTCGATGTCGAACAGGGCGTAGGTCGGCGAGTCCGGTGCAGCCGTCATGGAGGTCCATGGGTGCCACTCCAGGCCGCCGAAGCCCGCGGCCCACACGAGCGCGGCCGGCTCGTCGACGACGAGGTATGTCCGAGTCTCGCCCGGGTCGGCGTCGGGGTTCTCCCACCGCGGGAGCCACGACGGAGCGCGATCCGGTAGTGCCTTGTGCCAGAAGCCCTTCGACGCAGCGCCGTCGGGAAAGCGGTGGAGGTTGAGCGCGCGGCCACGCAGGTATGGCACGACGACGGGCGCGACTCGCGCGGTGTACGCCAGCAGCTCGCGTTTGGTCACCGGAGGCTCACCGTCGCGGCCGGGGAAGAGCTCCTTGTCGAGGTTCGTCACTCGGAGCCGCCGCCCGAAGACCGTCCAGATGCCCTCCCGCTCGAGCCGGCCCAGGGCCTCGAGCTCATCCTCGCTCGGCCCGTCGACAGGCTCACCGATGACGATCTCGGCCTCGGCGGCAGGAAGATCCGAGCGCCAGAGCCGGTCGGGAGCGGCACGGACCTGCTCGTTGGTGCGTCCGCTCAGCACCGAGGTCGCGTGGTCCTCGGCATCCCAACCGCTGACGGCGAACCGGTCGTGCTTGTGGAGCAGGAGCCACTGGTCCTTACCCCTCCGGTCCCCGTCACCGTCGCTGCGCACGAGGACGAACCGGCCCCTGAGACGCTCCCCATCCAGGTCGGCGTGGAAGCTGCCGTCGCGCACCGCGGCCGCGGGATCGTCTGTGCCGTAAGGCAGCCAGGTCCCCCGGTCCCAGACGATGACATCTCCGCCGCCATACTCGCCCGCCGGGATGACGCCTTCGAACATCTCGTACTCGATCGGGTGGTCTTCGACGTGAACCGCGAGCCTGCGCACATCGGCGTCGAGCGTAGGGCCCTTGGGCACCGCCCAGCTGACCAGCACGCCGTCGATCTCGAACCTCAGGTCGTAGTGGAGCCGGCGGGCGCGATGCCGTTGCACGACGAAGCGCCGCGCACCCTCCGCCGACTGTGCGACAGCGCCCGCCGGCTCCGGAGTACGGGTGAAGTTGCGCTTGCGCCGGTAGAGCTCGAGCGCGTCGTGCAGCGGTTCGCCGCTCCTGGGCATGCCTGACCATTACCCCAACCCACCCCCGCTGGCAACACACCCGGGAACCGTGAACTGATGGCAGTTGCAACTCACATCAGCGAACGGTTTCGGGGTGTGTTGCCGGGAGCAGCGAGCGTCAGCGGGGCGAGTGCGGCGTCGGGCGCTGTCACCACGAGCCGGATGACGAGCCGCCGCCTCCACCGCCGGAGAAGCCGCCGCCGGAGAACCCGGACCCGCCCGAGGAGCCGGGCGTGGAGGTGAACGTGCCGGTCGAGGTGGTCGAGAACGAGTCGACGCCGCTGGCGATGCTCGTGAAGTCGGGGAACGTGGCGCCGCTCCACACGTACCAGGTAGGCATGAGGAGCGGCTGCCCGGCCGCCTCGGCGGCCGCGGCGACCTGGGCGAACGTGCGAGCCCAGCGGTCCGCGACACCGAACACCACGGCATACGGCAGGTAGCGGCTGAAGATGTTGCTCGCCTCTTCGAACTCGATCTGCCCCGCCTCGGCCGTGGTGAGGTACTCCTTGAAGCCGAGCGACTGAGCGAGCACGGCCGAGCCCTCTGCCGTCTTGGCCGCCATCTTGCCGCCGAGGAACCACACGATCCCGCCCGCGACCACGAGACCGACCCCGAGCGCGATGCCGCCGGTGAACTGCGCGCCGAGGATCGCATCGAGAGCCGGACGGCCCCAGAAGAGGATGACGCCACCGATGACGGCGACGATGATGCCGAGGCCCTGCCACACGCCACGCTGCGTCTGCGGCGAGCTGCGGAACCAGTGGCGGGTGACGACCTCCTTGTACATCAGCGACTGGATCGACTTCAGCGTGCTCGCGAAGGTGTTCTTCAGCTCGGACAGCTGCACGACGTCGCCGCGGCTGCTGAAGATCCCGTCGAGCAGGCGCCGCTCATAGGGCAGCAGCCCCTCGTTCGCGGGTGGGGCCAGCCGCGTGAGGGTCCAGTCGGTGCGGCTGAACATGCCGCTCGAGTCGTTCTCCTCGATCCGCAGGAACCCGCGGACCGCCAGGTCGATGACGGTCGCGGAGACGTCGATCGGGTTGGCGGTCTCGTCGACGATGACGCCGACCAGACCCGGCTGAACCCCGGCCGGGGGCTGGAACTGCACGGCCACGGTCGGGCGGCCACCGCGGACCGTCGCCGCTGCCGGCGTGCCGTCGCCGACGGCTCCTGTGCCATATGCCGGAGACAGGCCGGGAGTGAGGTCGGCGTAGCGCTCGTCACGGCCGCGCGTCCACACCAGCGTGCCCATCACGGCCAGGGCCAGCACCGGGGCGCCGATGCCACCGACCCAGGCGGCGGCGTTCGCGGCCGGTGCAGCGTCAGAACCGATCGAAGAGCTGGCGTCGCCCTCACGGACGTCAGGGTGCACGTTGCCGAAGGCCGAGGCCGGGTAGGACGCCACCACGGTCATGGCGTCGCCCGATGCCAGGTTGCTCGCCGAGAAGAGCGCCGGGCTGCCGGAGGCGGCCGAGCAGGGATCAGTCGAACCACTCGGGCCCTGGAAGCAGCGGACGGCGGTCGAGGCCGCCGGCGCGGTGACCGTGACCCGGACGTTCTCGCGCGGCGTCAGCTCGTTCGTGCCGAAGACGTTGTAGAACAGCTCGACCGTCTGCGCCGTCGCCTGGCCGGTCGCCGGCTGCCCGTCGGCCGTGATCGGGTTGAGGACGTTGTGCAGGGTGTACTTGACGACGTAGACCTGAGTGCCGCTCGTCAGCTCGTTGGGGTTGCCGATCCGGATCTGCTTGGCCGCGCCGATGTCGCTGACCTCGAAGTCGGCCGGCGCGCCGCTGGGGCTCGACGCGTCGACATCGGTCATGTCGAAGTAGCGGTACTTGCCTTCCTCGTTGTTGTAGCCCATGCGGACGACGATGTTGCGCACGATGCCGTGCCGCTGGGCCCCCTGCGGGAAACGCCACGTGATCTGCTCCGTCACCGCGACGCTGCCGTCCGGCTTCAGCTCGAAGAGGGCGTCGTACTTCTGCATCGCCTCGCCGGTCGACTCCGCCGCGTGCGCCGCACCCGCCGGCAGGACGAGCAGGAACATCGCGGCGACGGCGAGGCCGAGCACGCCGAGCACGCCGAGCACGTTGAGCATCCCGTGCACCCCGAGCAGGCCGCGCTCGCGCTGCCGCTGCGTCCGCAATGCGGTCGATCCGGTCATCGGTACCCCTTCACGTCGAGGGATGTGGCGTCCGGCCCGAGGCGGTCGAAGCGCTGCACACTGCATCCTGACACCGGACGCGCCAGACAGTCTGCCGGTTCCGCAGTCGGGCTCGGTTCGTGGCTCAGCGGCGGCGGTTGGCAGCGCTCATCGCGCGGTCGGCCTCGCGCCGGTCCTGCCGCTCGCGCAGGGCGTGCCGCTTGTCGTACTCCTTCTTGCCCGTCGCGAGCGCGATCTCGACCTTGGCCCGGCCGTCCTTGAAGTAGAGGGACAGCGGCACGATGGTGCGCCCGCTCTCGCGCGTCTTGTGCGCGATCTTGTCCAGCTCGGACCGGTGCAGCAGCAGCTTGCGCTTGCGTCTCGGGGCGTGGTTGTTCCAGGTCCCGTTGAGGTACTCCGGGATGTGGACGTTCTCGAGATACAGCTCGTCGCCGGTGAACATCGCGAACCCGTCGACGAGCGAGGCACGGCCCATCCGGAGCGCCTTGACCTCGGTGCCGGAGAGCACGATGCCGGCCTCGAACGTGTCCTCGATGAGGTAGTCGTGGCGAGCCTTGCGGTTGCTCGCGATGAGCGACCGCCCCTTCTCCTTGGGCACCGGACCGTCCTTCCTGACTCGTGCGGCGTGACAGCGAGGCCAACCGTACCCCGAAGGCGTCGGCCTCTCAGAGCCAGTTTCGCGCGTCGCGCCGGGTCAGAGCCACTTCAGCGGGTTGACGGGGGTGCCGTCCTCGTACACGCCGAAGTGCAGGTGACAGCCGGTGGAGTACCCGGTCGTGCCGGAGTAGCCGATGAGCTGGCCGCGGTTCACGTGCCCGCCCCACTTGACGATGCTCGACAGGTGGTTGTAGGTCGTGACGAGGTCCACCCCCCGGTGGATGCCGTGGTCGATGACGACCTGGTTGCCCCACCCGCTCGCGCGCCAGCCGGCGCGGATGATGTCTCCCGGCGCGGCGGCATACACCGGCGTCCCGCAGGGGATGCCCCAGTCGAGCCCGTCGTGGAGCATCCACTTGTGCAGGATCGGGTGCCAGCGCATGCCGAAGCCCGAGGTGGTCGGCCCGTTCGCCGGGCGGCTCAGGTAGTTCGAAGGCGTCGAGTCGCCGGGCACCGACGGCGGGATCCTCGGGACGTAGACCTGCCCTTTCCTGCGGGCCGCGGCCGCCTTGGCCTGCTCGGCGCGGATCTTGGCGGCCCGCTCTGCCCGCAGCTTGGCCAGGCGCTGCTGCTCACGGATCTTGGCCTGGCGGGCGCGCTCGACGAGGATCGCCTGCAGCCGGGCCGACTCGGCCTGCGCGGCGGCGAGGTCCTCGGCCACGTTCTTTCGCTGCTGGGCGAGGTCGGCGGCTTGCGTCACCTGCTGCGTCTTGAGCTGCTGGAGCGACGTCTGGGCTGCGACCGCGTTGCCGGCCGCGGTCACCGCGTTGTTCTTCGCGACGATCGACTGGTTCTTGGCCTGGGTGGCTGCGGCGGACGCGGCTTCGGCGTTGCGCAGGGCCGCCTCGGCCTGGCGCTTCAGCTCGGCGATCTCGGCACGCACGGAGGTGAGGTAGGCGCGGGTCGAGACGTTGTCGGCTGTCATGGCCGCGAGCTTGTCGATGGTGTCGCTCGCGACCGCGCTGGCGGTGTCGGCCATGACGAGCCGGTTGGCGAAGTCCTCCGGCGACGTCGAGCCGAACACCAGCCCGAGCTGGGATTCCTGCCCTGAGCCCTGGAAGACCTCGGCGGCATACGAGTCGAGGGCGTCTTGGCTGCTGACCAGGTCCGATGAGCTCTTGGCCAGTCTCTCGGAGGCGCGCTGCTCGTTGGCCTGGGCGACCGCGAGCTTCTGGGCGACGTCCTCGTTGTGGGCGCGGGCCCGGGCCTCGGCGTCGATGGCGCGGGCCTCGGTGGCCTCGGCCTGGGCCTGAGCGGCCTGCGCCTGGGCCTGCGCGGCCTGCGCGGCCGAGACGCGCTGCTGCGCGACGGGGAGGGCTGCGTTCGTGCGCTCGAGCTTGACGTAGGCGCGAGCGAGGGCGGCGTTGGTGCCTTCGAGCTGCTGGCCCAGGGCGGCGATCCGGCGGTCGGCCTGCTTCTTCTGGTCAGACACGTTGTCGGCGCGTGCGCTCAGTGCGGCTCCGGCGGAGATGCTGCACAGCATGACGAGGCTCGCGGCCGTCAGCTTGGTCGCGAAAGACAACCTCTCTCTACGCCTCAGGAGCCACATATGTTCCATTGGTACCACAGGTCACGTGAGTTGGGGAGAGTTCCGGGCAAATCACCCGGATCTGCCAGCCTGCGTCGAGACGGCCACGACTGCGCCGAGTCGCGTGCGTCAGCGGTCGTTCGTCGAGTGGGCCCGGGGTGATGCCGCACAGCCGCCGCACTCAGACGCGCAGGTAGCGGCGCAGCGTGACCCAGGAGGTGACCGACGCGAGCACGATGACGCCCGCGATGATGAAGGGCGCCACGTAGTAGACGTCCGCGACCCCGATGAAGGCCGTGTCGGTGAGCGCTTGGGACAGGAAGCCCACGACGCCGTAGCGCACCGTCGCCCAGAGCATCACCATCGCGAGCACGGCCCCGGCGACACTGGCCAGGACGGTCTCCATCACGAACGGGAACCGGATCGTGAAGTTCGAGGCACCGACCAGTCGCATGATGCCGGTCTCACGGCGTCGGCTGAAGGCAGTCTGCCGGATCGTCGTCGAGATGAGCATGACCGCGGCGAGCACCATGAGCGACGACAGGGCGATGGCTGCCCAGGAGACGGTGTTCATGAAGGTGAAGAACTTCTCGAGAAGCTTCTTCTGGTCCTGCACGTCGGCCACTCCGGGCATGCCCTTGATCGAGCTGGCGACGACGTCGAACTTGTTGGGGTCGTTGAGGTTCACGCGGTAGGAGTCCGCGAAGTACGACTCTCCGGCGCGCGCGAGCGGTGAGTTCTTGTACGTGTCCTTGAACCGCGAGTACGCCTGGTCGCGGGTCTCGTAGAAGACCTCCCTGACCGTCGGCTTGAGCGCGTCGAGCTCGGACTTGATCGCCTGACGCTGCGCGTCCGTCGTCGGCTCGCCGGCGCAGTTCGTGTAGCGGGTCTTCTCGGCGCAGAGCAGGACGGTGACCTGGACGCGGTCGTACCAGTAGTCCTTCATCGTGTCGACCTGCCGCTGACCCATGAGGCCCAGGCCGAGGAGGTACATCGAGATCATCGTGACGATGACGACCGAGACGGCCATCGACAGGTTGCGCCGCAGGCCGTTGCCGATCTCGCCGAGGAGGAACTGGAGTCGCATGGGTGGGTCTCCTGGGGCTCAGCGGTGGCTCGGCTCGACGGCGTCGGTCTTGCGGATCCCGCCGCGTGGGCGTGGCAGGTCCGCGTCCCGCCCGATCGGGGGCAGCGCGTCAGGGTCGTCAGCGCCCTCAGCCCTTCCTCCGTCGCCGGAGTCGACGCCCTCGCCGTATGCCGGGTCGTGGCCACCGGACTGCCCACCGCCAGTTCCGTTGCCGTTCAAGCGAACTGGTGGGATCGACCCGGTGGTGTAGTCGCTGGCCTCGATGTCACTGACCATGACGCCGTTGTCGAGACGGATGACACGCTTGCGCATCGCGTCGACAGTGACAGTGTCGTGCGTGGCCATGACGACGGTCGTGCCGACGCGGTTGATGCGGTCGAGCAGCTGCACGATCTCGAGGCTCGTGTCGGGGTCGAGGTTGCCGGTCGGCTCGTCGGCGAGCAGGATCTGCGGCCGGTTGACGAAAGCGCGGGCGATCGCGACACGCTGCTGCTCGCCGCCCGAGAGCTGGTGCGGCAGGCGCTTCTCCATGCCTTCGAGGCCGACCAGCTCCAAGGTCTCGGGGACGATCTGGCGGATCCGGGCGCGGCTGCTGCCGAGCACCTGCAAGGCATAGGCGACGTTCTGGAAAACGGTCTTGTTGGGCAGCAGCCGGAAGTCCTGGAAGACGCAGCCGATCTCGCGGCGAAAGGCCGGCACCTTGCGGTCCGGGAGGCGGTCGAGCTCACGCCCCGCGACCAGGATCCGGCCGGAACTAGCGTCCTGCTCCCGCATGACGAGCTGCATCAGGGTGGACTTGCCGGATCCTGAGGTGCCGACGACGAAGACGAACTCGCCGCGCGACACCTCCAGGCTGACGTCGTCGAGCGCCGGACGGGTCGTCCGCGGGTAGGTCTTCGTGACGTTCTCGAAGAGGATCATGCGTCGGACCTCGCCTCGTACACGGGTGCGGCTGGTAGTGCTCTTGGGCTGGGACCCGGGCTGCCGGCATACGGCGTGGAAAGCACTGGATCGGCTACGAGGCTACGGCTCCGACTGGTGGTTACCGGGGGAATTCGGGCGCGTGGGCGTGGCGCGCCGCCGGTGGGCGTCAGCAGACGAGCGCGCTCAGCCCCTGAGATGACTCGCTGCCCGCGCGGAAGATCTTGCCCCAGCCCTGCGTGCAGAGCGCGGTGGTGCGGACCGGGGCGCTGTAGCTGGTCTGCTGACGGTTGGCGCTCGTCGAGAAGCCACGTGCCTCGGGCTCGCCGCGCACGACGACGCCGGAGTAGACCCGGTAGGCGAACCCGCGGTCGTGGTACTGGTCCCACACGAAGACCGACGAGAAGTTCATCCACGCCTGGCCGCGCGAGTCTGAGCACCACCCGATGAACTGGCGGACCGTGAAAGCCTGCATGCCCAGGTCGGACACGACCTTCTTGTCGCCGATCTGCGAGATGTGGCTGCAGGGCACGACGGCGGCCTCGACGGCGGGAGCGGCGATGGTTGCGGCGGTGGTTGCGGCGGTGGTTGCGGCGGTGGTTGCGGCAGTGGTTGCGGCAGTGGTTGCGGCGGTGGTTGCGGCGGTGGTTGCGGCAGTGGTTGCGGCAGCGGTTGCGGCGGTGGGGGCGGCCGCGGCAGGGGCGACGGCGAGACCGGCTGCGGCGCCGAGGGCAACGAGCGAGGTCAGGGTGCGGCGGAGCAGAGCAGACATGCGGCGAGTCCTTTCGGGGCGGTCGGAATGGTGCTTCCGACCGACACGAGGTCAGCGACCCGCCTCCCGCGGACCCCTGCTCGCCCCGGCCAACCCACCCGACGCGGTAGTTCCGCGCACAGGTCTACCGGGTCACGGGCCCGTTGTCCTGTTGGATTCGCTGGACCAGGCCGGGCTGCTCAGCCCTCGGACTTCTTTTGGGCGATCTGCCAGCGGATCCCGGCCTCGATGAACGCGTCGATGTCGCCGTCGAAGACCGCGGTCGGGTTGCCGGTCTCCTGCTCGGTGCGCAGGTCCTTGACCATCTGGTACGGGTTGAGCACGTAGGAGCGCATCTGGTCACCCCAGCTGGCCTTGATGTCGCCGGCGAGCTCCTTCTTCGCGGCGGCCTCCTCGGCCTTGCGCTGGACCAGCAGTCGCGACTGGAGCACTCGCAAGGCCGCGGCGCGGTTCTGGATCTGCGACTTCTCGTTCTGCATCGACACGACGATGCCGGTCGGGATGTGCGTCATCCGGACCGCGGAGTCCGTCGTGTTGACGCTCTGCCCGCCGGGGCCGGAGCTGCGGAAGACATCGACCTTGATCTCGTTCTCGGGGATGTCGATCGAGTCGTCGCTCTCGATGAGCGGGATGACCTCGACGGCGGCGAAGCTGGTCTGGCGGCGACCCTGGTTGTCGAAGGGGCTGATCCGCACGAGACGGTGCGTGCCGCCCTCGACGGCGAGGTGACCATAGGCGTAGGGGACGTTCACCTCGAAGGTCGCCGACTTGAGGCCGGCCTCCTCGGCGTAGGAGGTGTCCATGACCTTGGTCGCGTAGCCGTGACGCTCGGCCCAGCGGAGGTACATCCGCATCAGCATCTCGGCGAAGTCCGCGGCGTCGACGCCACCGGCGCCGGAACGGATGGTCACCACGGCCTCGCGGTCGTCGTACTCCCCCGACAGCAGGGTGCGGACCTCGAGCTCGCCGACGTCCTTGCGAAGCGACTGGAGCTCGCGCTCGGCCTCGTCGAGGGTGGCCTGGTCACTCTCCTCCTGGCCCATCTCGACGAGCACCTCGAGGTCGTCGATGCGGGCGTCCATTCCCACGACCCGGTCACGCTCGGAGTTCGCCCGGGACAGGGCACTGGTCACCTGCTGGGCCTTCTCGGGCTCGTCCCACAGGTTGGGCGCGGCTGCCTGCTGCTCCAGGTCGGCGATGGTCTTCCCGAGAGCGTCGAGGTCGGTGACGCCGCGCACGGAGTCCATCGTCGTGCGCAGTTCCTTGATCTCCTGGGTGAAGTCCACAGCCACGAGGGAACAGCCTACGGCAGCACGAGCGTATGCCGTGCACGCGCCGAGCGAGCCCGGTGCTGAGTGTGCCGCGCTCTGAGCGTGCGCCCGCTCTGCTGGGTATGTCGACTGATGCACCGGAGTCGCAGAAACAGTCGGGCGATCGCGCGACCCGGGGGCGCCGTCATCCGGGCGGCGCCGAGCCTCCACGAAAGGTGACCATGAGCGTCCGCACGAGTTCCCGAGTCAGCGTCGGCACTGTCGTCGTCCTTGTCTGGCTCCTCATCGGCGTCATCGCGGCATTCCAGCGCGGCTACTTCGGCTCGGCCTCACCGAGCTGCAGCCGCGTCGGCACGACCGCCGTCACGATCATCGCCGGTCCGCTCAACTATGTCGGCCTCAACCCGAAGATCGGTTGCACGACCCCGCAGCCATCCGGCTGATCCGGCTGACGCGACCGAGGGCCCGTCCGAATCGGACGGGCCCTCGGTCGTGTCTACGTCATGCCGGCCGCAGGCCTTCAGCAGTAGCGGTATCCGGCGCCCTTGGTCGTCCAGGCGCAGGTGTCCATGAGGCGTCCCGACGCGTTGCGCAGGTATGCCGTGTCACCCGTGTTGTTCCAGACGTACCAGGTCTTGTTGTAGTACCGGTGGGCCGTCGTGGCGGTGCCCTTGCCCGTGTGGATCGTGACGACCGCCCCGGCCTTGAGCGTGAACGTCGGGAACTTGTACGTGTAGCCCGTCTTGTCCTTCAGCGTCCAGCCGGTGATGACCCGGTTGGTGCGGGTCGTGTTCTTCAGGACGACGTACTCGGCATTGAGGCTCGCGTTGCTGCCCGTGTCGCTGCCCGGCGAGTCGTACTGGACCTTGTAGATCATGATCGCCGGCAGCACCGCACTCGCGCTCGGCGCGCTCGCGACGGCGAACGCGGACATGACTCCAGTGGCGACCGCCGCGGCGACGGCGGTCGTGAACTTCTTCTGCATCTGCTCTCCCGTGTGGTCGCGGGCCCCCCTGCGTGAGCCCCCGGCGACGGTATGCAGCCTTTGCAGAGTTTCGTGGCGTTTTGGGAAATTCTGTCCGCTGTCGAGTGGACGGACAGAGTGGCCGCCCTGTCACCTGCGCCGACCGCGCCAGGTGTCGTAGCGTCGAGGGGTGCGTAGCTTTCTGGTGACAGACCAGGTCCGCTCGTATGCCGTGGACCACAGCAGCTGGAGACCGGACGAGGTGATGCGTGGGCTGCGAGCCGAGACCGCCGCGCTCGGCGACCCGGCGACCATGCAGATCGGCGAGGACCAGGGCCAGCTGCTGACGATGCTGACGATGCTGGTCGGCGCCCGTCGGGCCGTCGAGGTCGGCACGTTCACCGGCTACTCCAGCCTGTGCATCGCCCGCGGTCTCGCCGACGGCGGGTCGCTGCTGTGCTGTGACATCAGCAAGGAGTGGACCGCGATCGGGGAACAGGCCTGGTCCGCCGCCGGGCTGGCCGACCGGATCGTGCTGCGCATCGGGCCGGCCCTGGACACGTTGCGGTCGCTGCCCGAGGACGATCTGTTCGACCTCGCATTCATCGACGCGGACAAGCCGGGCTACGTCGCGTACTGGAACGAGCTGGTGCCCCGGGTTCGCCCGGGCGGCCTGCTGCTCGCGGACAACGTGCTGTGGAGCGGGCGCATCGCCGACCCGGCCGACACGGACCGCAACACCGACGCGCTCCGCGCGTTCAACGACGTCGTCGCCACCGACGGCCGCGTCGAGGCTGTCGTGCTGACGGCATACGACGGCCTCACCATCGCTCGCCGCCGCTGACCCACACTCGGAACACGCGAGCACCCGACGGCGACATGCCGCAGCGTCGCTCGGCGTCGCGACGCGATCCGGCCGGGCGGCGACGCCGACGTGTCGCCTGGCCCTTGGGGAACATGCCCACTGTGTAGCCGCGGGCACAGACTGGCGTTCTCGATGGCGCCATCGTCGTGGTGATCAAGAAGTCCAACTCCTCCAGGAGGTCGATCCCCATGATCCCCACGACTTTTGGAAACAGCCCTGAACTGCTGCTGCAGGTGCTCGCGATGCAGAACGCCGAGGACATCGCACGGGCGCAGCGCGCGAGCTTTGCCCGGACCCAGCGGGCCAAGAAGCAGGGGCACGGACGCTGGGTCGGGGCCATCCGCTCCTGGACGCGCCGGTCACAGCATGCCTCGCGAAGCGAGAAGACTTCGCAGCGTATGGCCTAGCCGAGCCCTGGGGCAGCGCAGCCGTCGCCCCGACAGGTCGTCAACGGCTGCATGCCGGTCACTCCGCTCAGGCCCGGGCCGAGCCATCCGCAGCGGCGCGTAGCGCCGCTGCGTCGACCACGGTGATGGTGCCGCGTCCCAGCTTGACGATCCCGGCAGACTCCAGGCGACGCAGCACGCGATTGGCCGTGGGGCGCGTGACGCCCGCCAGCTCGGACAGCTCGGTCTGCGTGATCGGTAGCGGGAGCGCGCTGGGTCGGCCGCCATCCCGGGCGTAGAGGCCGAACAGGTCGACGAGCCGGCGCACGACGCGCAGGTCGGCGGGTGTGTGCAGAGCCTCCATGAGCGCCTCGGTAAGGCGTCCGACCCGTGCCGCCAGCAGCCGGGTCAGCAGGCGTGCCACGGATGGCTGCTCGGCGCACAGCCTCTCGAAGTCGCTGAACGTCAGGACGAGAGTCGTCGTCGGCTCGATCGCCTGGATCGTCGCTGTGCGCCGCCCGTCGCGCGCGAGCATGGCGAGCTCGCCGAACGCCTGCCCGGGCCCGATGACGGAGTACGCCACCCGGTCACCCTCGGCAGAGAAACGCTTAGCGACCACCCGGCCCTCGACGAGGAAGTGCAGGGCGTCCGCCGGGTCACCCTCGTGAAACACGACCTCGCCGGCGGCATACGTCCGCCGGCGCATCCGGGCCAGGACGCGCCGACGCTCCTCCGGCTCGAGGTCCGACAAGAGGCCGACGGCGATCGTCACGTGCCGGCACCTCCGCGGATCACGTGCCCAGGAGCACGGACGGTGTGTCGCCCAGCGCACAGACGCGGAGCTCGTGATGGGAGATCGTCGAAGTGGTCAGTGAAAGTCCTTGCGGCACAAGGGAAGGAGCCCACGATGAGCACCACGGAGAAGCCTCGGCATCGCACCGATCTCGCACACCACCACCCGCGCGTGAGCCGCGTGGCGTCCGGCCGACGCACCGGTTGGACGTGGGAGTGCAGCTGCGGAGGGACCTCAGGACGCGCGTCCGTCACACCCCTCACCTGGCACCAGGCCTTCGTCGGGGCCCTCATCCACTCGGCGTCGATCGCCCCGTGAGCCACGACGTCCAACCCGCGAGACATAGAGCATCACCGAGGCACGGGAAGGGGAGACAGGGAGTCTCGTGCCTCGGCGAGAAGCGCCGACTCCGCCCGGTCGAACAAATCCTGGGCGGAGTCAGGCATGTCCGCGATCGCGGTCATGCCGACCTGGCCGCACTCGGTGATGGAGCTGATCATGTGGAACACGACGCCCTCCTGGCGCGCATGGTCGTAGTGCAGGCCGGCCCGGGCAACCACATCGAAAAGGTCAGCGACCCGCAGGCCATGAAGCGACTCGGCCTCGAGGTGGTCGGTCGCGACGAGATACCGCACCGCCCCTGACGGCGTGACGAAACGTCCCTCGTCCGGCTCGTAGCGGCCGTCGGTCAGGAACTGAAGGGTGAGGAACGGGTGCGTCGTCCCGCCCCTGCGCAAGTTCACCTCGATGGCATGGGCCTCCCACTCCTGGCCATGCCGCACGACGACGAAGTCCAGGGCGAACCGTCCGATGACTCCCTTTCGCGCCAGCGCCATCCCCACGGCCTCCGCCGCGCGCGTGATGGTCACCGCGTATGCCGGATCGGCCGGGAAGCGCGCACCGAGGTACAGCTGACCGGTGGGGCCACCGAGGATCTGGTCGTGCGTCGAGAGGATCTCCAGCTCGCCGCTCGGCAGAAGACGCATCTGCACGCTGGGACTACGCACCTCGTCGCCGACGATCCGCTCTTCGACGATCCCGCCGCGCTCAGCCAGCTTGTCGAGGTACGCCCCGAGCGTTGCCGTGCTGTCCTCGAACGCCATCGCGCCGACGCGGTCCTCGACGCGTGCGCGGAGATCGTTGCCGTATGCCGGCGAGCTTCCTTGGCTGCCAGGCGTCCCCGCGTCGTCAGGTCCGTCGAGGCCACGCAGGTCGACCACGGCATTTCCGGATCCGGAGGCGCCCTCGTTGAGCTTCACCATGGCCCATTCGGCAAGCGGCCGCTGCGCGTGCAGGTCGACGAGGGCTTCGACGAGCTCGCCGACACGGTGGATGTCCTCGGCGCCGGCTGGGAACTGGACGCCTGCCTCGGCGAACAGCTGGCGGCAGCCGGACTTCGTGCCGAGGTGGAAGTGGCGAGGGTCGGCGGCATACATGGGGATGCCGAGCAAGAGCGCCAGGTCACGTTCACGCGTCGTGCTGGTGTACGGGATGAGGTGTGAACGGCTCCTGTCCGGCACCCGCGCCGAGATCTCGGCGAGCACCCGCGGACGCGCGAGCAGCTTGTCGGTCAACGGGATCGGTGACGAGTCCCCCACCGCGATGAGGGACAGGCGGGCCCGGGCGTGGCTCGGGATCACTCCCGACAGGAGCGACAGGTAGTACTCGATGATCTGGGGGTCGATCGGCATCGAGGTCACGTACACCATGCGCAGCCGTGGTTGGCGAAGGAGCAGCAGCAGGAACAGGAACCGTTCCTCGAGTGCCTGGTTCATTGCGGCGGCCCGGGGGCCTAGCCGGTCGACGGTCATCGACGGGACGACGACCACGGACTCTCCGGGCACGGCCCTGCCTTGCAGGCTCCACACGTCCGGAAGACGGGCCTGTAGCCGATCGAAGGCGTCGTACCTGCTCGCCTCGTCGAGGTCGGCGAGGGTGAGGGTTGAATCTGATTGCTGGACAGGCGTGCTCATGTGTGCTCCTTTGGTCACTCCCCCATGACCCCTGACTCCTCGGCCACCGGCTCATCGGCGAGCGGCTGGTCGACTTCCGAGTGGAGAGTCGCGAGCTCTCCGATCGGTGACTCCCCGATCACGGCGTGGACCTCGATGCGGCGCGCGAGGCCTCGGAGCTCGACAGCGCCGAGCGACTGCGTGGTGAAGCGGTCGCCCAGTGCACTGCGCACGCGTGGAGAGACAAGGATCTGACCCGCCTTTGCGGTGGAGCACAGACGCGCCGCCACGTTCGTCACCGTGCCGATGGCCGCGTAGTCCCAGCGCCCTTCAAACCCAACGCGTCCCAGCGTCGCGTAGCCCTGGGCGATGCCGACGCCGAAGCCCAGCTCGTGCCCGCGACCCTTCCAGGTCTGACCCAGCGCTGCGACGCGCCTGCGCATCTCGAGGGCCATGCTGACGGCTTGCTGCGGGGCGTCCGGACACGGCGCCGGGTCGTTGAAGAAGACCATCAGCCCGTCACCGGCGAAGTGTTCCAGCGTGCCTTCGTACTTGAAGACCAGCTCGCCGAGCGTTGCGTGGTACTCCCGGAGCACCGTCATGATCTCTTCGGGCTCCGACGTCTCGGCAAAGGCGGTGAAGCCGCGGAGGTCCGTGAAGACCGTGGTGATCTCACGACGGTGGCTGTCGAGGAAGGAGTCGTCGCCCGACTCGACGATGAGGCCCGCGATCTGGGGCGACAGGAAGCGGCGGAGCCGACCAAGCCGCTCGAGGTCTGCGACCTGCTCGGTGACTCGCGACTCCAGCTGCGCGTTCCACGCCTCCAGCGCGCTCGCCTGTTCGACGACGGTGTCGTGCAGCCGCTTCATTCGCGCGAGGGAGCGGACTCGGGCCAGGAGCTCAGCCTGGTCGAACGGCTTGGTGATGAAGTCGTCGGCGCCGACTTCGAGAGCCCGGAGTCTCTGCTGCTCCCCGCTGGCAGTCACCATGACGACCGGCAGCATCGCGGTGCGAGGGTCGGCCTTGATGCGGGCGCACGTCTCGTAGCCGTCGATGCCGGGCATGAGCACGTCGAGCAGGACGACATCGACCGTGCTGCCCTGGAGCACCTCCAGGGCCTGCTCTCCGGATGACGCCGACAGCACGGTGAACCCGCGTGGCTCCAGGACCGCGTGCATGAGCTTGACGTTCTGCGGCACGTCGTCGACGACGAGCACCCGGACCCCTTCGGCCATCGAGGTGCTCACGGTCCCGCGCCGTCGTCAGGCAGGTGCCGGCGCACCTGGTCCGGGAAGTCACGCACGCTGATCGGCTTCTCGAGGTATCCGTCGAAGCCCGACGAGATGACTCGCTCGCGGTCGCGAGCCATCGCGAAGGCCGTGAGCGCCACGACGGGGATGGCCGCGGTGGCGCGGTTGCCGCGGATCTGAGCCAGAGCGGCATACCCGTCGATACCGGGCAGCTGGATGTCCATCAGGATCAGGTCGGGCATGACGGATGAGGCAAGAGCCACGCCGTCCTCCCCTGAGCTGGCGACCGCGACGGTGAAGCCTGCGTACTCCAGGACGTCGCGGGCGAGCTTGAGGTTGCGCGGGTTGTCCTCGACGACCAGGACGAGGGGCCGGTCGGTCATGGGTCACCGCCCTCGGCGGGCCTGTCCGACTCAACCGCGGCGGACACCTCGGCGAGCCGGCGGGCGAGGCTCGCGAGGTCGATCCCGGCCTTCTCGACGACGAACGAGATCCGTCCTTCCAGGCGAGATCGGTCGTCGGGCGTGAGCGACTTCGCGGTGAGCACGACGATGGGCGGGCCGGTCGTCGTCGCGTCAGACCGGAGCTCGTCGATGACGGCGAAGCCGTCGACGTCGGGCATGAGCAGGTCCATGATCACGACGGAGGGGGCGATCGCGCGAACGAGGTCGGCTGCGTCGAGCCCGCCTGAGCACGTGTGAACCGTCCACCCGAGGGGTTCGAGCGTGCTCCGCACGAGCTTGAGCGCCAGAGGATCGTCGTCGACCACGACGACACTTCTGCCCTCCGGCACGCTGGCGCTGAGTGCCGGCGCCCTGGACTGTGTCAGCGCCCGGCTCACGGCTGCGAGCAGGTGCTCGCCGCGAACGGGCTTGACGAGGTATTCCGATGCGCCCAAGGCGAATCCGCGACCTCGCTCCGGTTCGACGCTGACGACGACCACGGGCACCGCCGCGGTGGTCGCGTCGGCCTTGAGCACGTCGAGCACTTCCCACCCCGTCATGCCGGGCAGGTGAATGTCCAGCACGACTGCGGCTGGTCCCAGCCGCCTCACGGCTTCGAGGCCGGCCTCGCCGGTGCCGACGCTGACGGCGTGGAGTCCCGCTGCGCGCAGGTGCAGCTCGACGAGCTCGGCCGATCGCGGGTCGTCCTCGATGACGACGACGGTGGGGCCCGTGTGCGACGGGTCGTCGGCCATCCACGACGCGTCCTGCGACGAGGGCTCGTGAATGGCCTGCGGGATCGTGAGGCCGAAGGTGCTCCCCTCGCCTGGGATGCTGCGGACCCAGAGCGTCCCCCCGTGCAGCTCGACGATGCGCTTGCTCAGCGTCAGACCGAGGCCCGTGCCCTCCGCCGTCGACGCAGAACGGCCGCCCTGCTGGAACGAGTCGAAGATCCGGCTCTGGTCCTCGCGCTCGATGCCGATGCCCGTGTCGGTGACCGTGACGGTGATGTCGCCCGCGTTTCGCACCGCGCGAACAGTGACCGAGCCGCCGTCTGGCGTGAACTTCACCGCGTTGCTGAGCAGGTTGACGATCACCTGCTTGAGCCGGAGCTCGTCAGCCCTGACCGAGCCGAGTCCGTCGGCGGTGTCGAGCGTGAGCTGGATCCCATGGACCGTCGCCCGCTCGCGCACGAGCGACAGTGCCTGGCCGAGGATGTCCAGGATCGGGAACGTCGTGACGTCCAGCTCCATGCGGCCGGCCTCGATCTTGGACAGGTCGAGGATGTCGCCGAGGAGTGCGAGCAGGTGATGGCCCGCGGCGTGGATGTCCTTGAGGTAGTCCTCCTGGCGCTCGTTGAGGTCGCCGAACATCCGCTCGAGGAGCACCTCGGAGAAGCCGATGACCGCATTGAGCGGGGTGCGCAGCTCGTGCGACATGCTCGCGAGGAACTCGGACTTGTGCTTGCTTGCCTCGGCCAGCTCGACGCTCTGCTGCTCCAGCTGCTGGTAGAGGCGCGCGTTCGTCAGCGCGACCGCGGACTGGCTGCCGAAGGCGGCGAGCAGGTCGCAGGTCTCGCCGCTGAACGAGCCGGTGCGCTTGCGGCGGACGACCAGCGCGCCAACTACGCGGTCGGGCCGGGTGAGCGGGATGGCGACCAGCGACTTCCAGCCCGACCCGTGCAGGACCTGCAGGTGTGCGTCGAGCTCGAACTGGTCCAGGTCCGGGATCTGGAGGACCTGCCGGGTTCGCGCCGCCCTGCCGACCCACGTGCGGTCGATGTGGATCTCCGCGGCATGCAGCGCCGTGACTACGTCCTGGCTGGTGCCGTAGACCGTCCGCACCCGGAAGAGTCCGCTCGCCTCGTCGTACTCCATGAGGGACCCGCCGTCCGTGCCGGACAGCTCGACGGCGTGCGTCACGATCGTGGTCAGCACCTCGTCAGGAACGAGGGTCGAGGTGATCGCGGCGCCGACCTCGGCGAGTGCCTCGAGCTGGTCGACCTTGCGGGCGAGCTCGGCGGACCGGTTCTCGAGCGCCGCGAAGAGGTCGACGTGACGGAGGGCCAGGGCGGCCTGCTCGGCGAAGGTGGCGAGGAGCCGCTCGTCCACATCGTCGAAGGGAGCGACCTGGTTGCGCCAGACCGAGATGGTCCCGACGACCTCGTCGCCCACGATCATCGGGGCGCCCATCATCGATCGGTACCCGCCCACCCGCTGGAAGTCGGACCGGCCGTACTCAGGGTCGGTGAGCACGTCGGGGATGTGTTGGATGGTGCGGTCGATGGAGACCCGTCCAACGAGGGTCCCACGGTCGCGCCTGAGGGGATGTGCCTGGACGAACTGCAGCAGCTCCTCGGACATCCCGCTCTGCCGGGCGAGGACGTACGTCTCACCCTTGACGAGGTAGATCTGCGCGACTGCGGCGTCGAGCAGACGGCGGGCGTTGTCCACGACCGCGTCGAAGACGCGACTGGGCTCGGAGGAGGAGCTCGTCAACACCTTGAGGATGTCGCTCGTGGCCCGGAACTGCTCCTTGACCTGTGCAAGGCGGGTTGCGAGCGCCGCCCTGCTCATCACGGCGACGCTGTCGTCACGGACCTCCTCGAACCCGACCATGCGAGTCCCCCATCACCTGTGTGAACGATGGATGCGTCCCTCGAAGTCTGCTCCGGTCGTATGGACGGTGGTCCCGAAACACCGAATCCCCACAGGAGGGTCCCCAGCCGCATGAGCCTGTGCTCGAAAGCGCCTTGGCCGGAGCCGCGCCTCGTGCGCGATCGTCAGCGCAGCAGCGCGCTGTGCGCAATCGTCAGAGCAGCGGCGCCTTGGCCCGGGAGGTGACCGTGATCGTGACGCTGCCGCCGAGGGACTCCAGGATCCAACCGGTCATCGGCAGGGTCGCCGTGCCCTCAACGGTGACCACGGCCGTGGCGGGGTCTGCTGCTCCCGTCGGCGGGACGAGCGACCAGCCCGTGATGCCGGGCGGCAGTGGCGTCTGGGACAGGTGCGCCGCTGCGGCGGCGCGCACCGAGGTGTCGGTGAGGGTCAGCTTCTGGGGCAGCCCGTGAGCGTAGGCATCGGGCTCGTCCAGCGCATCAGCAGCATCCAGCGCCATCGAGTCGGCCGCGTCCAGCAGGTGCATTCGGGCCAGCTGCGCCGCGGTGACGTCGACCGTCCCGAGGACGAGCACGGCCGCCAGCGCGAACAGCCCCAGGATGAGGATGCTGATCTGGCCAGTGTCGGCGGGCCATGTGCGTCGCCACGTCCCAGCGCGCCGGCGCACGTGCTCAAGCGCAGCGGCATACCTGTGGATGTACCGACGGTGAGAGCAGCTCATCGCGCCACGAACCTGTCGACGGTGGACACGCTCGTCGACGAGACCGTCACCGAGCTCGGGACATGCTCGGCCACGACGTCTGGCACCGGCGGGAGCCGCACCGTGATGGTGGCCGTGGTGGTCACGACGCCCTCGGGCCGCAGGCATGGAGTGCTGTCGCACGACACACGAATGCGGCCCACAGACCCGAAGTCGAAGTCCGCGAACGCCAGCGCGGCTGCTGCCTGTGCCCGGGCCTGCCCGTCATCATCGGAGGCCGCGGTCACGAAGGCGCGGCCCGCTTCACGTCCGGCCAGTGAGGCCGCAAACGACGCGGCCTGGACCCGTGCCGCCGTCAGGACGAGGTACGTCATCGGGAGCGCAGCAGCACCCCGAGAAAGATGAACTCCAGGATCGCCCTCCCATCGTCAGCTCGGCCGAGCGTGCCAGACCGACAGCGGATGGGCCGCCGGCGGTGCGCCATGACCCTGGTCACGGCGCCGCACCTGCGATCTGATCCTCGGCGAACGCCCGGCCGGTCACGGCGAGCGCACCCGACGGTCCAAGCGGTCCGACGACGGGGAGCGGAGCTCGCACGGTGACCTCGACCACGCGCACGCCGGACTGCTCGAGCGCACGGCCTGCAGTGACCTGTCGGGCGTACGCCTCGCCGAGCGACGACGTGATGAGTGCCTTCGTCCGGCTGACGCCGTCGGCGGGAGATGCATCCGCGCGCGCGGCCAGCCGGGCACCTTCTGACGCGGCCGAGACCAGGGTGTTCCGGACGTAGAGGGCGAGCCCGAGCTGGAAGATGGCAAGTGCCACGAACAACAGAAGACCAACAACCATGACGAACTCGGCAACGGCAGAGCCGCTTTCGCGATGGTTCGCGGCGAGCCTGCTCGGGAAGCCTGGTCGGGCCCATCGGGCGACTCCTTGCCCGATGGCAAGCCGGGGCGACGACCGCGAAGAGGTCGTCCTTCCTCGCCCTGCTTGTCGGGTCACGGCCCCTTGACGCTGGAGATCGCGTCGGTGAACAGCTGACCCAGCTGCGGGCCGGCGATCGCCCACAGCGCAGGGACGAGGCCAGCGGTCATGATCGTGATGAGGACCCATCCCGGCACGTCTCCACGATCGTCCCGCCCCCCGAGCCGAGCGACCGCCCAGGCCAGCGAACGACGGGCACGTAGGTGTGAGCTGATGATTCGATTCATTGACTACCCCTGACTTGGTGTGACTCTGGATCGACTGGATGATGGTGTTGGGGCGCGCTGGCGGAGCCTCACATCGTGAAGCGGATGAACCGAACTCCCGGATAGATCGCGAACATGACGGTGACCGGCAGGGTCAGGAAGACGATCGGGACCACAAGCGACGGGGTGTCCCCATCCCCTGCAACCAAGAAGCGCATGACTCCGCCGTCTCCCAGCGGATTCAACGTCACGGTCGCGGGCGGCACTCAGGCGGGCAATCCCGCTACTTCTCAAAACACCTGCTCGGTGGCGCGGTGTGCCACAATGGCTCTTTCGGCGAGGGGGAACCGTGGACATTCCAGATGACCTTGTGGCCCTAGCGCGCCAGCGACGCCTTATACCGTTCGTTGGTGCGGGCTTCTCTGCGGCGCTAGATCTCCCGTCGTGGGAGTCGATGCTGCGCGACCTCTGCGACAAGACCGAGGGGTCTTTGTCGTATGACGCTCTGGCGAAGGCGACGGGTGGCGACTTTCTCCAAATCGCCGAGTATCTCTATCTGAAGTGCGACCGTCGTATCGGGCCCATAAGGCACCAATTGGAGCGGAGCCTGGGGGTCCACCGCAACCCGCTGTTATCGGGGCCCCACATCGAGTTGGTCAACTTGGGCTCCTCTCAGATTTACACGACGAACTATGACGATCTGATCGAGTCCACCTACCGTCAACTAGGTGTGCCGGTCACGCCTGTAGTGCTGCCAAAAGACGTGGCACTTGCGGCGACTGATAAGACGCAGGTCGTGAAGTACCACGGTGACTTGGCTCACGAGCACACGCTGGTACTCACGGAGTCGGCTTACTACAAACGGCTCGATTTCGAATCGCCTATGGACCTGAAGTTCCGGTCGGACATTCTCGGCAAATCTGTGCTGTTCATGGGGTACAGCTTCCGTGACGTCAACATCCGCATCATTTGGTTCAAGTTGATGCAGATGATGCGCGACATTCCGGAAAGCGATCGCAGGCCATCATACATTCTCCGAATAGATCCAAATCCAGCACTCGATGAATTGAACGCCGCGGTTGGCCTGCGGACAATCGTCCTAAATCCAGACGGACGGAGCTTGTCCGACGCTGACAGGACCGGGCTGATGGGTGAATTCCTGCTCAACCTTGCAGAAGCGGCCTCGCCTGACGGTTTGATCCCAGGCACGACGCGGAAGACTTTTGTGTCATCAGCGTTGATAGATCGCGCGAAGCGCATGCAGGGCCGATGGGGTTCTCCAGACATTCTGAAGGGGCTATCTGTTCGTCACCGGGGGCTCATCAGCTTGTCCGGGGGGCCTTTGCGCAGACTGCTTTCGGGAGAGGTGCCTGGGCCGCTTAAAGAGGCATGGCACGCACAATTGCATGAGATTGCACCCCTTATCGAACTGGCAAGTTTCGACGACCTCCTCGCTGTTCTTTCGCTGATGCAGCCCTCGACAGAAACCACGGACTACGTAATTGACCTGCTGTTGCAGCCCGGCGATACCGATCTGCGAAAATGGCGAGTAGAGTTACTTGAGCGGGAAGTTTTTTGGCCGGGCGTTTGGGCTCATGGGCCGAGCCCGGAGAAGGCGTCGACAATTCTGACGCGCTTGCGCGATGAGACTCGATTCTCGAAGTCAGAGGCCGACGAGGACATTGTGTTTGTGGCCGATCTGGCGCAGCGGCTGGTCAAGGGCCAGCTCTTCGAAACGGTGAGCGACGAGGATCAGAGGCGGGGGGAGAAACTACTTTCTGATGCGGCGAATATCTATTCCGAGATAGCGAACTTGATGCCTGATGCCGAGTCTGCGCCGCCCGTGCGGGAACTCCTCGATGAGGTCCATGCCCGCATGGAGGCCTTGCCTCAGGCTGAGGAGCCGCCTGAGGCGGCGATCGCGGCTCCTGACTTCACCTGGGTGGACGATGACTCTTGACTTGAAATAGCAACACAACTCGTCGGGCTACGACGGGTCCGCTGCGGGTCGTGGGCGTCCTGCCCAATTGTTGCGGCTGCCCCCGGCTGGATCGCACAGGTGTTCGATGCTGGTGGTATGGCAGGCGGCAGCGGACTAGAGCACCACCCCGTCCCGCTGCCTCCGCCGGCCGGGCGCACTGCTGGGTCACGGGCGTCGACGGGCAGCCCATCCCGGGCTTGTCATCGCCTGGGAGCGGCGCCAGACCGGGTGGTTCGCCCAGGTGGTCTATCTCGTCGAGACCGACGGCGCGCTCGTGCAGCAGTGGCTCTCCGCCGAGCTCCTCACACCGGCCGGCAAATGTCTCCTGGGAGTCCTGCGTCAGGCGGGACCTCGGTCAATCGCTGTCGCGGGCTCGGTGCCAACGCACGACGGCCGCGTCGGTGAAGGTCACCGACACTCCGCCGAGTGCGGTGCTGCGCCGGTGGGCCCGGCCACGACGTCAATCGACAGGCTGTGCACAGCCTCGTCGTCGGGCATGACCGCCCGCGCAGGGCTGGTGGAGACGCCGTCTCGCTGGCCTCGCGGTACGACCGAGGGCGGGTCCACCTCGATGCGGATCACCGCGTCCGTGATCGGGAACTCACTCTGGTTGAGCAGCCGAGCCGAATGCGTGACATTCGTGCGATCGGGACGACCTTGCTATCAGCACCGATGATCATCGCCCCGACCGGCGGCTTCAGAGTTGCGAATACACACGGCTCGCTTGCGCCCGGCGAGCGTCGCGCTGCACCTCGCGGCGGAGCTCGTCTGCCTCCTTGCGTGCTTGCGAGGCGAGCTTGATCGTCGCGATGAGCACGGCGACCGTGCCGAGCCCCCCGACCCACTCGCCGACGGTGCCCCACTGAACCCCATAGTCAGCGGAGCCCGAAGGCGATGCCGAGCCTCGTAGGAATCTCCGCCTCGACTGGTGCGCCCCCCTCGAGGCGGTCCTGGTCCCTCTTATATCGGCCACGCACTGCGTAACAGCTATCCTCGGACATGTGTCCGATTCCTCCCTGTTGAGCGCGCCGCTCGCCAGCGCCTCTGGGCAGGAACCTACGCCTGCCCGCCGACGCTCCGTTGTTCCTCCATCGGGCCCGTGGCACGGGGTCAGGCGCGTCGGCGCGTCGAACGTGGAGGAGGTGGCACGATCTCGTCCATGGCGAGTGAGGATGACGAGGTCCCCCGCGAGTCTGATAACTGGTTCGTGGCACACCACGAAGCAGCGAGCGCCGCAGTCGGGTCAGCTGTAGGTCAAATCGCTGGAGGTCCCTCCGGCGGGATCGTGGGCGCGATTGTCCCTCCCTATGTCCTGGCGATGATGGACGGGTTCGGCGATCGCTGGCGCGCCCGCCGGCGAGAGAACATGGGGCGGGTGTTGCTCGCCGCGGCCGACGAAATGGGATCGAGCCCGGATGAGGTGCTCAGGGCAGCGGAGGCGAGCCCGCAGGCAGACTTGGCCATAGGCCAAGCGCTCGCTGCTGGGGCCAACACCGAATACGACGCGAAGATCGAGGCGCTGGGCAGGGTGCTGGGTCGGGCGCTGCTTGCCGACGATGACGCGCTGCTAGATCAGAACGCGGTGTTGATCGGCATCTTGGCGGAGATTGAGGCCCCGCACATCAAGTTGTTGGATGCGCTCACAGAGCACAATTGGTTCGTTGCCGAAGGCCCCTGGGAACGGGTTCGTCTGTACATGAGCGAACATTCGTGGCGCGAGCTCGAGAGGGGATTTTGCGAGGTATGGCGCTAGCCTGCACTCGTTGATTGCCTCCCTGATCCGGCTATGGCTGGTGACCGAGCAGGGTCTAGACATGCAGCAAGTCCAGCGCGAGATCATGAGGGACTCACCAGGATCCGGTTCGGATCGACGATTCAAGATCACCGCGCTCGGCTACGAGGTTCGCGAGATGGTCCGCCTCATCGCCGCGGAACTCGCCCACACCGACGACGAAGCGCATCCGCCGCCTGCTGATCCTCAAGGGGTCTAGAAGCCATTGGCACAGAGCTTGCCGTCGACCAAACTGCATCGACGCGACGTCACGCTGGGCGATCTTCGGCGCAAATGTTGTACTCATTCAAATGTCGCCACGGCGCCCTTGGTGGTGTGTTGCGGTTGCGCGTGCCTTGATCGCCGATATGTTCGCAACCATGGCGGCGGATCACTGGCCTTGGGATGCGCTCATCCCGGTCTTCTCAGCTTTCGGCGGTTACCTGGTCAAGACGATCCAGGACGCCCTGACACGTAGCCACGAGGACCGCCGATACCGATGGGTGGGGGCTGGGGTCACGCCGGACCACCGAAGACCCTCCCCGAGCACGAACCGACCACCGTGGGCCGGTGTGCGTCGATGGCATCGAGCACCGGTCCACGGGTCGTCCCTGACATTGGAATGGCGGGCCTACGGCCATCAGGAGCGGTGCCATGATGGCATGCTGTCCCTCACGATGATCCGAGAGTGCGCTCACAAGGGGGACAGTTGTTCGAGTGGAGTCTGAACGGGCTTGCCTTCAGCGGCGGCGATGTAGTGACGATCGAAGCCGGGTCTGTGCTTCTGCTAATTGGCCCCAATAGCAGCGGCAAGAGCGAGGCATTGCGCAACATCCAAGCCATGCTGCAAGGTAACGACCCCTCCAATATGAAGGTCGTAAAGACCACCTCAGTCAACCGCCACGGATCGCCAGAGGATTTGCGCTCCTGGTTGGAGTCGAACTTCCCCGTTCGGAACCTAGGCGGTGGCGTGCCCCACTACGTCACTCGAAACTTCTCGATACCTACGCAGGACGCCAACGCTATGTGGACCCAGAGCGATTACATGACTGGGATATGGCCTCTCATATCGAATGCCCTCGACACAGCAAGTCGGACAACATTGGCCAACTACACGACGGCCATCAACATCTGGGAATCGTCACCACAGCAGTACGTGCACGTGTTGCAGACAGATCCCGTTCTGCACAAGCGGGTCAACGAGGAGATGCTGGCGGCCTTTGGTCGCGAGCTGGTGATCGATTGGACCGCTCTTCCCCAAGTCGGCTTCCGCGTTGGGCAGGAGCCCCCAACCAGTGCCGAGAATGATCGTGTGTCGGAGGAATACTACAAAGCCATGTCGGCAATGCCACGGCTGGACGATGATGGCGACGGGATCAAGAGCTTCGCGGGATGCGTGCTTGCGGCGTATTGCGGGAGTCAACCATTGCTTCTCATCGATGAACCCGAAGCATTCCTACATCCACCTCAGGCGCGACGGTTGGGGGCCGCCTTAGCGAAGGCGGCATCCGACAGGGCCAGGCAAGTGATCATCGCCACGCACTCGGCCGACATCGTGCAGGGCGCGCTGAATGCTAATGGCCGAGTAGCGGTGTGCCGCCTCACCCGCCAAGAAGACGCCAATTACGCGGCCATGCTCGACGCCGCCCAGCTCACGGCTCTCTGGTCAAAGCCGTTGCTCCGGTCGACCGCCGCGATAGATGGACTGTTCCACACCGGCGCCGTTGTGTGCGAGGCCGACGCGGATGTGAGGCTCTACTCCGCCGTGCTACGGAGAGCGGAGGAGAAGGGTCTAACGGCCACCGGTGATCTGTACTTCACCCACGGTGGCGGTAAGGGCGAGCTTCCAACATTGGCGCGAGCGTACGGGTCTCTGAAGACCCGGACCGCCGTGATCGCGGACATAGATCTATTACGCAATCCAGCGGAGCATCAGAAGGTCCTAGCCGCACTCGGCAGCGAATTGAACACCAGCGATCCCAGGTATAAGACTGTCATGGATGTCCTGGCCGACGCGCCACCTATCCAGAATCCAGAGTCGGCGGCCGCCGAGATCAGAACGACTATCGACGAATTTCTGAGCGCTGGAGAGGTGACGAGAAAGCATAAGGAGCGGATCGCGCGCGCGCTCCAAGAGTCCTCAAAATTCAGTGAAGCCAAGAGGTACGGGATAGGAAAACTGCGGGGTCAGCCCCTTCAGTTCGCGCAGGAACTGCTTGCGGAATGGGCCGCCGTCGGCCTGTTTGTGCTTCCAGTAGGTGAATTGGAGAGCTGGTGGCCCGAGGGCCCAGCATCCAGCAAGGCGGACTGGATCGCCCAAGTGATCGAACGCATTGCAGACCCGGAGTCACTGTCGGAACTGGAGAGTTTCGTTGCGCAGGTCGCTGCCTTCTTCGTAGGAACGCCGGCCGAAGAGGCCGGGGTCTGACGAGGCCCCCGACGCGTGTGCGAGACGTTAGGGGCTCCTCGTCTTGTCCGCGCGGCGCTCGTCACGACAAAGGGCCCGGATCACGATCGACATCGCGCCGGAAGTCGGTTCCGGACGTCGATGACCTTCCGGTCGCCGTCGATCTCCTGCGAGCGGGAGTCCTCGGCCTGGCCGAACAGCGCGACGCCGTGCTGTCGATGGTCGGCGCCATGATCGCTCAGCTCGCGGCATGGCACAGTCCACGGGACGTTCACCTGCGTGTCCTCGCTGCCCACGGGCGCAAGGCTCAAGACTGGACTTGGGCGGCCTACCTGCCGCACGCGGCTTCAAGCGACGGCGGGACAGCGGAGGTGCCGGCGCCCGGCGAGCGAACGTTCGCGGAGGCGATCGCCCACCTGGCTGCCCATGTCGCGGTTCGGCAGGAGGAGTCGGCGCCGATGACGCACATCCCCGACCGGACGGTGCTGGTCCTCGACGGTGCCGGCGAACTGTCCGCAAACCCCCGGCGTGGCCGAGCTGCTGGTCGGCGGCCCGGCGGCCGAGATCATCGTCCTGTGCATCGACCGGCAACGCGACGCCCTGCCGACCCAGGTTACAGCGGTCGTCGAGCTCGCCGGCTCGGGCACCACGGCCCGGTTGCGCACCCAGGAGCACGCCGTCGAGGGCATCATCCCGGACCTGCCAACGACCAGCTGGCTCCACGGGTTCGCCCGCCTTGCAGCGCCCCTCGTCGACTCCACACCGCGAGTCGGCACCGTGGCCCTGCCCGACGTCGTCTCGTTCCGCGAGCTCCACGCAGAGTCCGGCCCGGATGTCACGACGTGCGACGGGATCATCGCCTCGTGGGCCTCGTGCCAGGGTCGGCCCAGCGCGTTGGTCGGCCGAACGAGCGACGGCCCCCACGAGATCGACCTCATGCGCGACGGCCCGCACACCCTGGTGGGCGGCACCACGGGAGCGGGCAAGTCGGAGCTGCTCCGGGCCCTCGTCGCCGGTCTGGCCGTTCGCTCCCGTCCCGACGACCTCACATTCGTGCTCGTCGACTACAAGGGTGGGTCAGCCTTCGGTGAGTGCGCCGCGCTTCCGCATGTCCTCGGTGTCGTGACCGACCTCGATGAGGCGCTCACGCGACGAGCCCTCACATCCCTCGACGCGGAGCTCCGTCGCCGCGAACGACTCCTCGCCCTCGCCGGCGCCAGTGACTACGCCGAGTACGCCGACACGGCAGACGTATGCCCTTCGCGCCCGCGGCTCGCCCGCCTCGTCATTGTCGTCGACGAGTTCAAGATGCTGGCCGACGAGCTACCGGACTTCGTCTCGGGGCTGGTCCGGATCGCGACGGTGGGTCGGTCGCTCGGCGTTCATCTCGTTCTGGCGACGCAACGGCCCGCCGGTGCCGTGAGCGCTGACATGAGGGCGAACGTCGCGCTGCGCATCGCTCTGCGGATGCGTGACGGTGCGGACAGCAGTGATGTGATCGAGGCACCAGACGCCGCATCGATCAGCGACCGCGCTCCCGGGCGGGCGCTGGTCCGCGGTGGCGACGGCCGGCTCGTCGCCCTGCAGACCGCGTATGTCAGTGGTCGTTTCGAAGCGGGCGCCACCGAAGGTGACGCGCCGGTCCGCGTGCGCGTCGTCGGCGAGCGTCGCGCGGGGCTTGCCAGCGAGCGTCGCGCCGGGCTTGACGGCGAGCGTCGCCCCGCGCGTGACGGCGAGCGTCGCCCCGCGCGTGACGGCGAACGTCGAAGCCACCCCGAGCCGGCCGGGACCGAGCTGAGCGCCGTCGTGCGAGCGGCGCGAGAAGCCGCAGACAAGATTGGCGTCACGATCCCTGAGTCACCTTGGCTCCCAGCCCTTCCCGACCTCATGGGTGCTGATCGTCTCCCATCAGCCGGCGGCTGGGCCGTTCCGCTCGGCCTGGCCGACGACCCCGCCCAGCAGCGGCAGGTCGTGCACGCCTGGGACCTGGACCACGGCAGCCTGGGTCTGGCTGGGGGCCCGCGAACGGGCCGATCCACAGCCTTGGTCGCCATAGCCCTGAGGCTCGCCGGACGGTATGCCGTCGACGACCTGCACATCCACGTCCTCCAGGGGTCGCCCGGGCCATGCGCCGCGCTGGCACGCCTGCCGCACACGGGAGCCGTGGTCGACGGGTCCGACCCCGCCCTCGTGCGGCGAGTCGTCCAGCGGCTGGCATCGGGCCAGGGCGACACGAACGCCCCGAGGCGGACTCTGGTCCTCGTCGACGGCTGGGACGCACTCGAGCACTTCGTCAGCACCCTCGACCACGGGGTCGCGCTCGAGGAGCTGTACCACCTCGTCCGCGAGGGTGGCCGCTGCGGCCTCCGATTCGCGATCAGCGGCGGACGCTCCGTGCTCTCGGGTCGGCTCCCAGGTCTGCTGAACGACAGACTTCTGCTTCACCTGCCCGATCCGGTCGACCTCACGCTGGCTGGGCTCGACGTCTCGGTCGGGAGGGCGACACGACCCCCAGGACGAGCGATAGACCTTCGCACCGGCCTGGAGGTGCAGCTCGCGCTGCCCGGGTCCTTGCCATCGGCCGACTCGACGACCATGGCGATCGACGAGGTCGTCCGCCTGTCGTCCTGCACGACCGGCGCCCGGCCGTGGAAGGTCGAGCCCCTGCCGGACTCCGTTGCCCACACCGACCTGAGCGTCTCCACCGGCCTGGTGACGGTCGGGCTCGGGGGCGACGACGCCCGCGCCGTCGGGTTCAGGCCGGACGCGGGCCAGCGTCGGATCCTGGTCGCAGGAGCCCCGAGGATGGGGACCAGCAACGCGCTGGCCGTCATCGGTGCAGAGCTCGTCGCCGCCGGCCGGGCTGTCGCCGTGGTCGCACGTCACCACTCCCCGATCCGGACTTGGGCGTCGGAGAACGGGTGTCACGCCGTGCTGCCGGAGGACGCCGTGACGTTGGTCGAGCTGTGGAGCACGATCCCGGACCTGTGCCTCGTCGTCGACGAGGCCGACCGGCTCGACGGGTCACCCATCGAACCGGTGCTCCTCGACTGCGCGCACAATCTCGCCGGGACCGCCGGGATTCTCGTTGCCGGTGCCGACCTGTCACGAGCCTTGGCCGCCTTTCGCGGGCTCGTGCCCGAGGTGGCACGCGACGCGAACGGACTCATCCTCGGAGCGGTCGCCCCCACCGACGGGGACCTCTTCGGGATCCGCCTCGACGCGTCGGGGCACCGCCGTCGTGGTCGTGGCTTCCTCGTGACCGACGGTGAGGCTGTGCCGGTCCAGGTCGCGCTCACGAGGCGGCCGCCGTGAGCACCAAGGCCTGTCCGCACCAAGGGACGCTGGAGTGACCATGCCAGCGGAAGCCTGGACTGATCGGCCAGCCGGTCGTCGGCCGGCCGGTCGTCGGCCGGTCGGCCGGGGCCGCCTGACGGACCATCCGGCGGCACGCCGTGCCCATCTGTCACGCTGAGGGCCATGCGGGCCGATGCGCGAGAGGTCACCCTGCGGTTCCTCGCCGCGCCGACCGACGCGGGCTACTCAGGGACCGTCGGCGGGGGTCGGGTCCTCGAGTGGATCGACAAGGCCGGGTACGCCGCAGCCGCCGGATGGAGCGGCACCTACTGCGTCACGGCCTACGTGGGCAACGTGCGGTTCAACCGACCCGTAGAGGTCGGCGACCTCGTCGAGGCGACGGCACGAATCATCCACACCGGCACGTCGAGCATGCACATCCTCGTCACCGTCAGCGCGGGCAACCCCAAGGAGCGACAGCTCACTCCGACCACCGAGTGCCTCATGGTCTTCGTGGCCGTCGACGAGCAGGGGCGCCCCACCCCCGTCCCGCCCTACGCCCCGCAGACCGACGCCGACCGCGCGTGGCAGGAGTCCGCCGTCACACGGATCACCCTGCGCAACGACATCGCCAAGGCGATGGCGGCCCAGACCTACACCGACGGCGGCACGGCTCCGCGGATCGTTCTGCGGTTCCTCGCCGCTCCGACGGACGTCAACTGGGGAGGCAAGGTCCACGGCGGCATCGTCATGCGCTGGATCGACGAGGCCGCCCACGTTCTCGCCACGCGCTGGACAGGCAGCGCCGCCAACGTCGCCGTATACGCCGGAGGCGTGCGCTTCTACCGCCCGCTGCGTATCGGCGATCTCGTAGAGGTCGACGCGCGCCTGCTGTTCACCGGCACCTCGAGCATGCACATCAGCGTCCATGTCCGATCTGGCGACCCGGCCGCCCGCTCCATGGACCTGACGACGCACTGCCTCATCGTGTTCGTCCCCCTCGACGACGAGGGACACGCCGTCCCGGCCCGCACCTGGGAGCCCGTCAACGACGAGGACCTCGCGCTGAGGGACCACGCACTCGAGCTCATCGACCTGCGTCACCGCGTCGACGTCGAGCGCCACATCCCCTGAGCGACAGGCCAACTCAGTCCCAACGCCGTCAGGCCACGGTGCCCGCCGAAGCCAGCATGGACCAAACGGTTCGTGGGCGATTGGACCGAGTCAACCCGCCAGGCCCGACGTACCGTCGACAGCGTGAGCCACCAGCGGGACGGACGCCACGACTTCGACGACGAGATCGGCACGTGGCGTACCGCCTTGTCGGTGCTCCGGCCGCCCCTCGGCCGGTCGGGCACGTGGGTCGAGTTCGCGGGGACGACCCACGTCAGCCCGGTCTGGGGAGGCGCGGCAAACCTCGTCCAGCTCGACGCCTCTGGCCCCGCGGGCGAGCTGCACGCGCTGAGCCTGCGGCTCTATGACGAGCCGACCTCCCAGTGGCACCTGCACTTCGCCTCACGAGGGTCAGGTGAGGTCGCGCCACCCGCAGTCGGCTCGTTCGACGAGGCCGGGCGCGGCGAGTTCCGCTCACGTGAGGTCGTTGCGGGCCGGGACGTGGATGTTCGCTTCGTCATCGAGAGGCCGACCGAGGAGTCATGGAGGTTCGAGCAAAGCTTCTCGACCGACGGCGGGGCCAGCTGGGAGACCAACTGGGTCGCGGTCGACACGAGGTCGTGACCGGCCCGTCGTGCCCCTCCCGCAGCACCGGAACGACGCACCATCCAGTCGTATGCCGTCCGCGCTCGACCGCGCGCTCGACCGCGCGCTCGACCGCAGGGTCCCCGACCTGTTAACGCGCCCCTCCACTCGTAGGGTGGGCGTACTGACGCCACCCTCGGCCCGGGCCGCCGAAATGGAGTGACCACTCGACGTGGGAGCGCGTCCGAAACCCAACCTGGTCAGCCGCCTGCGGCGAGGCTGGCTATGGTCTCGACGATCTCGGAAGTGCTTGGCAGAGAAGCGATCTCGGCGGCGACCGCAGCCGCGCCGGCCCGATAGCGCCCGTCCTCGAGAAGGGTCGCGACAGCAGAGGCCAGGCCTCCCACGCCGGCAAGGCCACCGTCGAGCTGTAACCCAGCCCCGGCGTCCTGCACGTGGGCGGCGTTGATCGCCTGGTCGGTGCCGAAGAGCGGGACGACCACCTGCGGCACCCCCGCACCCAGGGCCGCAAGGGTCGTGCCGAATCCGCCGTGCCCGACCATCGCCGATGCGAGCGGCATGACGTCCTCCTGCGGCCACCACTGCTGCACCAGCGTGTTGGCCGGCCAGGGACGAAGCGACTCAGGGTCGACCGGGCGCCCGGTCGTCAGCAGCACCCGGACCGGGAGGTCGGCGAGCGCCTCGAGCGACGAGCGGAACACCCCGTTGAACTCGGGGAGTCCACCCGTCACGGAGCCGAACGTCACGTAGACCAGGGGCGCATCGGGGTCGCCCCAGGTGCCCGGCAGCGAGCCCTCCCGGTCGGAGCCGTCGACGTCGCGATAGCGCCACGTGGCCCGAGCATCGGAGACAGCAGGCGCGGCAGGCCCCGACTCGTCCAGCGCACCGCGTTCTCCTGCCGCGTCGACGCTGGCCGGCACGGACGAGAGCACCGGTGCACCGGCCATCGCCGATGCCAGGCGGCCACGCTCGAGTCCCGTCAGGATGTCGAGCTCCGCGAGCGGCTCCGAGAGATACCTCCCCGCCCACTCGATCATGCTTCCCATCCCGATCGCCACCTCCGCGTGCGGGATCCCCTCCCGCTCGGCCACTGCGACAGAAGCGAACTCGCACGGCTCGCGCAGGATCACATCGGGTCGCCACCCTGACACGATCTCGCCGACACCAGGCAGGGCGGCCTGGGCATCGAGCCGCCCGAAGATCTCGCGCACGACCGTCGCGTTCGCGTCCTCCATCGTCATCGACCCGAGGCTGCCGAACACCGGCCCGATGACCTCCGGCGGCACGTCGGCGAAGGGCGCATGCAGCAGACCCGCCGACTCGACATGGTCGGCGAAGGACACCGGCGCGGCGACCCGCACCTCGTGACCGGCCGCAGCGCATGCGCGCGCGATGGGGGCGAGCGGACCGAAGTGACCGGCCCCGGCAGTCGTCGAGAACAGCATGCGCATGATGGCCTCCAGCGACCGGTGGACCTTGCGACGGTGGACCTTGCGACGGGTGGACTTCCGCGACGCCGGACGTCTGCGACTGCTGCATGCGAGGAGCTGCGGCACGTCGTCGGCGACGGGACATCTGTGAGCAGTATCGCCGCCGACGCGGCCGGACGTGCCGACTTCACCGGATGGCCACCGCTGCGCAACCCAGCGCGTCCTCACGCATGGCCGCGCGCGAAGTCGGCGTGGCCGACCATGGACCGAGCTCGCTGCCGCACTATCCCCCAGCACACGTATGCCGCCCAGCTGAGCGAGCCGGGCGGCATACGGTGCGATCGGGCGGGAGCCGCAAGGCTCCGCGGCCGTGCGGTCTGGTGGGTGGGTCTGGTGGGAAAGACCGCTCACTCGACCTGGGGTGGTTAGGGACGGGTCACAGCCCTCCGGTCGAGTGAGCGCTCCGTCTCAGGGGTAACCGTCAGGAGGTCAGCAGGAACGGCTTCCAGCCGGTGCCTTCGTACAGGTAGCCGCCGGACAGGAACTTGCCGTCACCGGTGACCACATAGCCGCGCAGCTCGCCGGCCGACGTGCGGGCCCAGACCTGGGCCGTGCCGTAGGTGACTTCCGTGGTTGTGATCGCGGTGAACCCGCCCCAGCCCGAGCCGACCTGGCGGCGGGCGAGGAACCCACCCTTGCCGTTGCCCGGGTAGAGCCACAGGCGGCCCGCCGTGTCGCGAGCCATGAGGTCGGCCTTGGCGTCGTAGTCGACGTCACCGGTGCCGATGATGGAGTTCATGATCCCCCATCCCGAGCCGATCTGGACGCGCGCCGACAGGGTGCCGCGACCGGTGCCGGGGTACAGCCAGAGCACACCCTTGCTGTCGCGCGAGATGAGGTCGGCCTTGTCGTCGCCGTTGAAGTCGCCGGTAGCCACGAGGTAGAAGCTGTTCCACCCGGTGCCCAGCTGGGTGCGCGCGTAGAAGCCACCGGTCGGCTTGCCGCGGTAGAGCCACAGCGTCCCGGCGGCATCGCGCCCGACGAGGTCGGCCTGGTCGTCGCCGTTGAGGTCGCCGACGGCGACGACGGCGTTGAAGCCCTTCCAGCCCGAGCCGATCTGCGTGCGCCCGTTCAGGTCATAGCCGAGGGAGTTGCGGTAGGCCCAGAGGACGCCGTTGGCGTCGCGTGCGACGAGGTCGTGGTGCGCGTCGGCCACGAAGTCCGACGTGCCCTTGCTCTGGGGCTGGCGGACGTCCCAGCCGAGGATGTTGGTGTCCTCGACCTCCCAGCCGATGCTGGTGATCGTGTCGTCGGCCGCCCCCGTCGGAGCGACCGTGTAGACGGCCATGCTGTAGGCGTTCGGGTCGACCGGGTCAGGCGTGTCCTTCTCGACGTAGAGCGTGCCGTCCGGCGCCACGCGCGGCCAGATGTACGAGTCGGTTGTGGATGAGCGCAGAGTTGCCACCGCGCCGCTCGTGGCCCGGCGCTTCAGCTCGCTGCTGGTGTCGCTGGCCGTCGTGAACCAGATCGTCCCGTCGATGCCGACCTCCGGTGTGAACCCACCGGTCGTGCCCGCGATCGGCGTCACGGCAGTGCCGGTCGAGGACACCGTGGCCAGGCCCGCGCCGTCACGGAAGTCGGTGACGACGAGCGAGACGCCGTCGGGACGCCACGACGGCTCGCCGACCGGGCTCGCCGTGTTGAGAGCGCGCTTGGTGTGCGAGCCGAAAATGTCGACGAAGCCGAGACCCTTGGCATAGCCCGTGGCCGCCTCATAGCGCGTGTACGCCATCGTCTGGCCGTCGGGCGAGAACGCCGGGTCGCCCGGGAACTCCGTGGTGCCGAGGTCGACCGAGAACACGAGGGCGGCGTTGGCCGCGCGATGCACCTCGAGGACTGCACGTCCTGTCGTCGAGTCGATGATCTTCGTCGCTGCGTAGAGGCGGCCATCGGTCGAGAAGGCCGGCGATGCCCAGCGCGAGGAGAGGACGCGGTTGCCCTGGTCGAGCACGCCCTGCTGGAAGATGCCCGTGGTGCCGGCGACCACGGCCTCGGCATAGCCGAAGCCGTCCTCCGTCCACGTGCCGTAGTAGCCGTCGGTGATGCAGTCCAGAGCGACGGTCGTGCCGCTCTTGGCGATGAGGCGGTACTGGTAGCCCACCCGCTGGTTGACGGTGTTGTCGTTGACGACCCCAGCGGCAGCGTTGACGGTCGCGACGGTGCGCCACGAACCTCCGTCACGCAGGCGCTGCAGCGTCAGGCTCGTCGACCCCGGCTGGGCGATGTGGACGACCGACCGGTCGGCGAGCGTGTTCACCCACACCTGGTCGAGCGTGCAGGAGCTGGCCGCGACGGCCGTGGACGAATCCGACGTCGTGCCGGCGAGCGGCCCGGCGAGGCTGCGGGTCACCGTGCCCCCGCCGGAGGCCGACATTGTCGGCTTGCTGCGGGCCTTCAGCGACGGGCTGGCCTTCGTGGCCTTCGGAGCGGCCTTGGCCTCGCCGGCCTTGCCGGTCACGACGTGCCCGGTGCGGCCCCTGAGGCTGTCGGCGTCGATCCGCTTGGCCGACGGTGCCGCTCCGGCCGACGCCGCCAGCGCGATCGGTGCGAGCAGCGCCGCAGCGAGCCCCAGCGCGAGAGTCCGCGCCCCCTGTCTGTGTTGAGCCACGTGGCTCCCTTTCTCCTGGTGAGTGAGCCCCCTCCTCCCGGGGGCCGCCTGGAGCATAAGGCACAGGGAAGACATTCGTGGCCAACTCCACTTGAAGGACGAACCAACAGGTATGCCGCCCGGCTGAGCCGGGCGGCATACATGTGCTTTCGGGTCGGAGCGGTGCGCTCCGTGCCCGTCAGGAGGTGATCAGGAACGGGTTCCAGCCACTGCCCTCGAGCAGGTAGCCGGGCATGAAGACACCGTCACCCCACACCATGTAGTTGCGCAGCTGTCCGGCCGACGTGCGGGCGTACACGACGGGGTTGCCGTCCGTGGCCTCGACGGCGGTGATGGCGGTGAAGCCACCCCAGCCAGTGCCGATCTGGCGACGCGCGAGGAATCCGCCCTTGCCATTGCCCGGGTAGAGGAACAGCGTGCCGGCGCTGTCGCGGACGACGAGGTCTGCCTTGCCGTCGAGGTCGAAGTCACCGGTGCCGGTGATGGACTTCATGCCGGCCCAGCCAGATCCGATCTGGACGCGAGCGGCCAGCGTGCCGCGGCCGGTGCCGGGGTAGAGCCAGAGGACGCCCTTGCCGTCGCGGCCGATGATGTCGGCCTTGTCGTCGCCGTTGAAGTCACCAGTGGCCACGAGGTAGTAGGCGCCCCAGCCGGAGCCCAGCTGCGTGCGGGCGTAGAAGCCGCCGGTCGGCTTGCCGCGGTAGAGCCAGAGGGCTCCGGCCGCGTCGCGCCCGACGAGGTCGGCCTGGTCGTCACCGTTGAGGTCGCCGGCGGCCAGGATCGTGTTGAAGCCCTTCCAGCCCGAGCCGATCTGGGTGCGCGTCGTCAGGTCGCCGCCGCCGACGTTGCGGTACGCCCAGAGCACCCCGTTGGCGTCGCGGGTCACGACATCGTGATTCGCATCGGCCACGAAGTCGGACGTGCCCTTGCTCTGCGGCTGACGGATGTCCCAGCCGGCGACCGTCGTGTCGAGGGTCTCCCAGCCGATGTTGGTCTCCACGTCATCGGCCGCGCCCGTGGAGGCGACGGTGAAGACGGACAGGATCGTCGAGGCGGGGTCAGCCGGGTCGGGGCTGTCCTTCTCGACGTAGAGCGTGCCGTCCGGCGCCACCCGCGGCGAGATGTACGAGTCGGTCGTGTTTCCGGTCGAGCGGAGAGTGGCGACCGCACCGTTGGTGGCCCGGCGCTTCAGCTCGCTCGTGGTGGCGCTGGCCGTCGTGAACCAGATCGTCCCGTCGATGCCGACCTCAGGCGTGAACCCACCGGTCGTGCCCGTGAGCGCGGTCACCGTCGTTCCGGTCGAGGACACCGTGGCAAGGCCCGCGCCGTCACGGAAGTCGGTGACGACGAGCGAGACGCCGTCGGGGCGCCACGCGGGCTCGCCGACCGGGGTCGCCGTGTTGAGAGCGCGCTTGGTGTGCGAGCCGAACACGTCGACGAAGCCGAGGCTCTTCGCGTCGCCGGTCGCCGCGTCATAGCGGGTGTAGGCGAGGGTCTGGCCGTCGGGCGAGAAGGCCGGGTCTCCGGGGAACTCGGTCGTGCCGAGGTCGACGGTGAACACGAGCGCACCGTTGAGGGCGCGGCGCACCTCGAGGACCGCACGGTGGGTCGTGGGGTCGATCACCTTCGTCGCGGCGACGAGCCGTCCGTCGGTGGAGAACGCGGGCGAGACGTACTGGCCGGTGACGGTCCGGTCACCCTGGTCCCAGCGGCCCTGCTGGAACAGGCCGACCGAGCCGGCGACGACGGCATCCGTCTCGCCCCAGCCGTCCTGCGTCCACGTGCCGAACCAGCCATCGACGATGCAGTCGAGCGAGACCGTCGTGCCGGTCTTGGCGATGAGGCGGTACTGGTAGAAGGCGCGCTGGTTGATCGTCGTGTCGTTGACGACGATGGACGCGGCATTCGCCGTCCCCACGCTGCGCCACGACCCGCCGTCACGCTTGCGCTGGATGGTGAGGTTGGTGGCACCGGTGTACGTCGCGCGGACGACGGAGCGCTCGGCGAGCGTGTTGACCTGCACCTGTCCCGAAGCGCAGGCGGTCGCCGCGGTCGACGTGCCAGACGTGCCACTGAGCGGGGCCGCCTGGGCGGCGCTCAGGCGGCTGGCCGCGCCGTCCTTGGCGCGGGACTGTGCCTTGGCCGAGACCGCGCCCTTGTTGGCCGGCGCCGCCTTGGCAGCGCGAGCGCTGCCGGCGACGATGTGCCCGGTGCGGCCCCGCAGGGCGTCGCGGTCGATCCCCTTGGCTGCCGGCGCCGCCCCGGCCGCTGACGCGAGGGCGATGGGCGCGAGCAGCGCCGAAGCGAGCCCGAGCGCGAGGGCCTGTGCCCCCGGTTTGTGATGAGCCACGTGGCTCCCTTTCTCGAAGTCTGATGGACGACCCCTCCCCTGGGCCGAGAGGAGCCTAGGGCACTGGCGAGAGACCCGCCGCGCGAGGTGCCGACAACGGCATTAAACCCGACGTATGCCGTCCGAATGCCGTAAATCCGCAGAATCAGGACGTCAGACTAGGCCGTGTCATCGCACGTCCAACCGACACAGCAAGTAGGGCGCGGCCCTGGACGTCGAGCGTGGGCCGGGTCGTGGGCGTGCACTTGCTATGTCGGTCGGGACATAGGACCCGCGTATGCCGCTCGGTCGCGGCCCTCGGGTATGCCGGCGGGTCAGTGGGTCCGCGTGGGCAGATGCGTCCGCGGCGCCATCCGCGGGGCACGGCGCGGCCGATGGTGACCTGCCAGCTCGAGCAGGTGCTGGACGCGGTATCGATGGCCGGCATACGGCTCGAGGAGCTCGGCCAGCCCGGCGTCGTCGACGGGCGAGCCCGTGAGCGCCCAGCCGATGTCCTTGGCGACGTGGTAGTCGCCGAAGCTGACGGCATCGGCGTCACCGAGAGCGCGCTGCCCGACCTCTGCCGCGGTCCAGACGCCGATCCCTGGAAGGGCGCGCAGTCGCCGGTTCGCCTCGAGGACAGAGACCTTCGCACCCTCCTCCAGCCGGCCGGCATACCCGGCTGCCCGGACGATCGTGCGCGAGCGGGCGCCGTCGACCGAGGCCTGGAGCCACGCCCACGAGGGGATCGCGGCCCACTCCGCGGCGGTGGGCGGCGCGTAGAGCCAAGCGAACGGCCCCGGGGCCGGGGTGCCGAAACGGCGCACCAGCGTGCGATACCCCGCAGTGGCCTCCTGACCGGTCACCTTCTGCTCGATGACGGCCGGGGCGAGTGCGTCGAACACGAGACCCGAGCGGGCCATCCGCCAGTGCGGGAAGCGCCGCCACGCCTCGGCTACCGGCGCATGGTGGGGGGCGAAGCCCTCGATGTCGTCGTCGTCGCCGAGCAGCGCGGGCACCGAGTCCAGCAGCCACTGCGCTCCTGGGCCCCAGGCCAGCGCCTCGACCTCGGACCCGGCCGGACGGCATACCAGGTGCAGCGTGCCGACGCCCTCGGGCGTCTGGACCGCGCGCGTGACCGAACCGTCAGGGCCCCACCGGCACGCTGGGTCACGGGACCCGTGGCCGAAGACGCCGAGCTGCGCGCGCAGCGCGATCGGCCGCCCGCTGTGCCACACCCGGGCCTGCGGTGTGTCGAGGGGTGTCTCGTCTACGGTCACCACAACATCCTCGCTTACACTCGGCACGGTCGTTGAAGGCGACACCACCCGTGTCGCTGCGACTGACCGCCTCCGCAGCCCGCGGCAGCACCCGACATCCGCACGCCCAGACAGGAACGAGGACCGATGGCCCGCGAGACGAGCCGAGACCGCCGCGAGCGCGTCGCCGCCATGCAGGCGGCCCAGAAGAAGGCCGAGCGCCGCCGGCTTCTCGTCGTCATCGGGGCCTGCGTGGCCATCGTCGCCATCATCGGCGCCGCCATCGCCTGGGCCGTCATCGGCGAGCAGAACAAGAAGAACGAGGCGCTCGCAGCCATCAACGGCGACGTCGCGGCCGCCTCCTGCGACCCCATCACCAACGACCCGGCCAGCGGCTCCAGCGAGCACGTCGGCCCCGGCACGAACCAGCCGAACGTCACCAAGATCGACTACTCCACGGTGCCGCCCTCGAGCGGCAAGCACTTCGCCGTGCCCGCAGTGAACTCGCGCAAGATCTACACCACCGCCGACGCCCCGGCCGTCGAGACGCTCGTGCACAACCTCGAGCACGGCTACACGATCCTGTGGTACGACCGCTCCGTCGAGAAGGAGCAGGCGAGCGCGTTCCAGGCCCTCTCGACGCAGATCAACGCGATGAAGGAGTCGGGCAACAAGTTCATCATCAGCCCCTGGAACCCTGCCTACGGCGCGTTCCCGGCCGGCAAGAAGTACGCCCTGTCGCACTGGGCCGCCACCCTCGACCAGAGCACCGGACAGATCTCCAACCAGATGGGTCACCGCGAGCTGTGCGGCGGCCTCAACACGACCGTGGTCGAGAACTTCGTCAAGAAGTTCCCGTGGAGCTCGGCGCCCGAGCCGAACGCCGCCTGATGTCCGTCTCGGGCGAGTACCGCCCCAGCCCCCGCGGCTGGACGCGCAACCAGGTCGAGGAGATCGAGCGCACCGGCACGACTGCCTCGGTCGACATCCAGGGCCTGCCCGTCGTGCTTCTGACCATGGTCGGCGCGAAGTCGGGCGCGGTCCGCAAGGTTCCGCTCATGCGAGTCGAGCACGACGGCGTGTATGCCGCGGTCGCCAGCATGGGCGGCGCGCCGGAGCACCCGCAGTGGTACTACAACCTGCGCCGGAACCCACTCCTCGACCTGCAGGACGGCAGGGAGGTCAGCCCGAGGCGGGCGCGCGAGCTGCAGGGCGCCGAGCGCGACGAGTGGTGGGCCCGCTGCGTCGAGGCGTTCCCGAACTATGCCGCATACCAGCGCAAGACGGACCGGCTGATCCCGGTCTTCATCCTCGAGCCGGCCTGACCGTCAGTCCCGCCGGCCGGGTCTGTCCGCCGGTAGTCCGGCACGCGTCGCGCCTGGACCGACGAGCGAAGCGAGCGCCAGCGAGCGAGCCGAGGGTTCGGCGCGCGTCACGCCTGGACCGACGAGCGAAGCGAGCGCCAGCGAGCGAGCCGAGGAGGGAAGGCGTGACGTCAAGGCGCGCCGAACGCGGGCGAGCGGAGCGAGCCCAGACAGTTCAGACGGCGACGTCCTCGTCGGCCGGCACCGCTCGTGCCCGCCGCGCGCTGACCAGGTGGTGCGACCGCGCGTAGAGCCAGCCGCCGAGCGCGGCGACGACGTCGACGATCGTGACGATGAACCGTGAGGTGATCGCGACGGCCGCGGCCGCAGAGGTGGGCATCGCGGTCGACAGGATGACCGTGAGAAGGCCCTCGCGGGCACCGATGCCGGCGGGCAGCACGACGGTCAGCATGCCCAGCGAGACCGACAGTGCGTAGCCCGTCATCGAGGCCGTCGTCAGGTCGGGGTGCGGGGCGGCTCCGCTCGTCACCGCCCGGGCCAGCAGCAGCGTGTGGACGCCGAAGCAGAGCCACACGCTGACGAAGATCCCCACCGCGCGCAGGACCGCCCCCGTGGACAGCTCCTGATCGAGACCAGGCCGGCGCATCGCACGAAGCAGCCTCGCGATGAGGGCGTTGAGCAGCCTGGGCACGCACAGCACGACGAGCAGGGGTATGCCGAGCAGCAGCCACCAGTCGAACCCGGTCGACGCGCTTCGGTGGAGCAGGAAGGACGCCGCCGGCAGCCCGACGAGCAGGCCCGTGAGCAGGGCGAAACCGAGCGCGAGCAGGCCCGCGACCGCCGTGCGGCGGCGCGGCACCTTGAGGTGGCTCGCGATGTCGGCCTGGACGAGCACCGACCACAGCGATCCGGGAAGGTACTTGCCGAGCTGGCCGACGAAGTAGACGCCTGACGCCGGGGCGAGGTGAAGGTCGGAGCCGAGATCCTTGAGGATGACCTTCCAGCCGATCATGGTCAGCCAGGTGCCGACCGCGGCCGCGAGGGTGGACCACAGGAACGTCGGCCACGAGATCTGGGAGAGGTACACGGAGACGTCGGCCCAGTTCTTCGCGATCGCGTAGACGACGGCGGCGAGCATCACGGAGGCGATGGTGACTCGGGCGACCTTGAGGAGATTTCGGCGGTTCATATCGGACCCATCATCCCAGGCCTGCCTGAATGCTCACCGACGCCGCAGCGCCAGCCGCACCAGGCCGTATGCCGCATCGTCGGCGCGCGCTCGGGCGCTGGCCTCGCGCATCCGCGCGTTGACGTCGCCGTCGAGGTCTCCGACGAGCGCGAAGCCGTGGTCGTGGGCCCGCGCGATGACCGCGCGCACGTCCGCCGGGCCGAGAGCGCCCTCCGCCGATGGTGGTCCGATCGGGACGGTGATGACGAGCAGGCCGCCCGACCGCAGCGCCCACGAGGCCTGCTCGACGACGAGGTCGACGTCCTCGTCGTCGCAGCCGCGCGGATGGATGCGCACGATGACGTCCAGCGACCCCGTGTCGACGTCGAGGGCGGCGACACTGGGATGCCGGCCGGTGAACTCGATCTCGACCGGCGCGAAGCCGACGGCCCGCGCCCACCGAGAGAGCAGGGAACGGGTGCCCGTCTCGTCGACGATGACGGCGCTGCGCCGCCCGTCGTCGCGCACGCGCAGGATCGCGGCGAGCGCGCCGAGGGCCGCCCACGACGAGACCCCGTCGAGGGACCGAGGGAGCCCCAGCACGCGGGCCAGGCGCCGGGCATCGTCGGCCTCGTCCGGGTCGCCCAGCACGTCGGTGGGCAGGACCCAGTCCGGCAGGTCCGCGGGACGCAGGGGCACGAGCGGCCGCGCGGCGGCGAGCCGGCGCCCGACCTGTCGCCGTGCCCGCCGACTCGCACCGGCCACGGCGGCACCGACGCGGGGGACGGCATACCGCAGCCGCTCGGTCACGGAACCGGCCTCACCACCGTCGGTGGCGGTGGCGCTGTCGACACCAGCCTCACGCGTGCCGACCTCATGCCCGGACCGGGTCGGGGGTGCGGCGTCGAGCGTGTCGAAGGCTTCGGCCGGCTCCAGGGTCCCGGTGAGCTCGAGTGTTTCGACGACTGCTTCTGTGGGCCCATCGGGCCCGGTGAGGGGTTCGGGACCGTAGGCGCTCTCGTCGGCCGACAGCGCTTCGAGGGTGCCGAGGTAGTTGGCCCACGGAGCGGACAGGTCTGGGGTCTTGACCCCGTCGGCGAGCCGGCGACGCACGTCCGGGTCGCCGAGGCGGCGCAGCGCGCCCGCGAGGGCCCGCTCGTCCTCCGGCGGCACCAGCAGCCCGTTGACACCGTCGACGACCTGCTGGGAGAAGGGCGAGATGTCCGAGGCCAGGACCGGCAGCCCGTGCGCGTGGCCGAGGATGACGTTCTGGGACGCCGTGGACGACCGGTAGGGCAGGGCGAGGACGTCATGGTCGGCGAGCAGCGCCGCCAGGGCGTCGGCAGGCACGTAGCCGTCCCGGATCTCGACCCGTCCCGCGAGCAGCGGGTCCGAGGCCAGGCTCCGGATGACGCTCCGGTTCGAGCCCCAGATCTCGCCCGCGATCGTCAGGGTGACGTCGGGAACCGACCGCATGGCCCGCAGCAGGACGTCGATCCCCTTGTACTCACGGATCAGGCCGAGAGCCAGCAGGCGCGTCGGACCGGGCCGAGGGTCGCGAGAGATCGGGCGGCCGCCGGGAAGGTGCGGCGGCAGGTCCGCCACCGAGACCCGGCGGGCACCCAGGTCGTGCGCGAGGCGGGCCTGGTCGGTGGAGTGCACGAGGGTCGAGTCGACCCGGGCGAACAGCAGCGACATGAGCTGGGCGTCGCCTGGGTGCGACTCGTGCGGGAGGACGTTGTGGCACAGCACGATCGAACGAGGGCGCGGCCCAGGGCCACCCGGGACCGCCCCGGCCGCGCGCAGCAGGACCAGGTGAGCCGGGACGACGGGCGGCATGACGTGTACGACGACGATCGCGTCCACGTCGCGAAGCCGCCGCCCGACCCTCACCCACGTGTCAGGACGAGCCCAGCTCAGCGCACGGATCGTGCGGGGGTAGGGCGGCACCTCGGGCACACCGGCGGGGACGGTGGCATCAGCGTGGTGCAGCTTGGACGGGTAGAGGTGAGACCACGAGACGAGCATCACGTCGTGCCCGGCGTCCTCGAGATGGTGCGCCAGCATCGTCGTGTGGGCCGCGACGCCGCCTTTGTGCGGGTGCGTCGGACCGATGACGGCGATTCGAAGCGCGGCCGACCCCGGCGTCGTCTCGTCGCCCGGCCCCATGGGCTGGGCGTCGGGGGTGTCGAACCGCGAGGTCTGCGATGCCGCGTCCGTCATGGTGCTCCCGACTCTAGTTGGCGACGGTAGCCCGGTCGCGACGCGGGACGGGGGCCGCGCGTGTCGGCGAGGGCACCGGCCCGCTCTACGCTTGGCGCATGAAGAACGAGGACGTGTGGCTCGTCGTGCCGCTGTACAACGAGGCCTCCGTCATCGCCGACGTCGTGCGCGAGGCACGCGAGACGTTCCCCAACGTCGTCTGCGTCGACGACGGGTCCAGGGACGACTCGGCGGGACGGGCCGCCGAGTCCGGCGCGGTCGTCGTCCGGCATCCCGTGAACCTCGGCCAGGGCGCCGCCTTGCAGACCGGCTTCGCCTACGCCCTCTCCGACCCGGGCATGCGCTACGTCGTCACCTACGACGCCGACGGCCAGCACCAGGTGCACGACGTCGTCGTCATGGTCGACCGGATCCGGCAGGGCGACGTGCGGGTCGTCTTCGGCTCCCGCTTCCTCGACGAGCGCACCGAGGCCTCGGCCCTCAAGAAGCTCGTCCTTCGCGCCGCGGTGGCGTACACGAACGTCACGACCGGCACCCGCCTCACCGACGCCCACAACGGCCTGCGGGTGCTCTCGCGTGAGGTCGTCGACCGGCTCGAGATCACCCAGAACCGGATGGCCCACGCGTCCGAGATCGTCGCGCAGATCGGCGCGATGCGCTTCGACGGCGAACGCATCACCTACGCGGAGGAGCCCGTGCACATCCTCTACACCGACTACTCCAAGGCCAAGGGCCAGTCGTTGTGGAACGCCGTCAACATCCTCGCGGAGCTGATCTGGCGATGAAACAGCTCGCAATCCAGGTCCTGCTCATCGTCGGGATCCTCGCCATCGCGTGGCGGCTGCTCGGCAGCTACGGCCAGCGAGCCCAAGCGCTGCGACGCATCGGCCTGCTGCTGTTCGCCGCGTTCGCCGTGTGGTCGATCCTCGACCCGAACATCCTCAACCGGCTGGGCAGCCTGGTCGGCATCGGCCGTGGAGCCGACCTCGTGCTCTACGGTCTGGTGCTGGCCTTCCTCGGGTTCGTCGTGACCACCTTCCGGCGCTTCCGCGACATGGAGGTGCGCTACACGCGGCTCGCGCGGCGGATCGCGCTGGACGAGACGCCGCCGCCCGCGCGCCGGAGCCCGGCTGGGAGTAAGGACGGCGAGGATTCGCCAGGGGCCACGGCGAGGGACGTGCCCGACGCCTCTGTGACGCCCGAGGCCTCTGTGACCTCCGAGATTCCTGTGACCTCCGAGACCCCGGTGACGCTCCGGACCGACGAGGCCACCGAGGCGTCCGGTGAGGCGGAGTCAGCAGGCGGCATACCGGACGGATCCACACGTAGCGGCGTGACCTCAGCCACGCCGTTCGGGGGCGACGACAGGCTCGGCACAGGCCGACCTGAGAGACTGGCAGGCAGTCCGTCCTCGTCCCCGAGCATGAAAGCAGCCGATGCCGACTGACCCGAAAGGCCATCGACCCGACGCCGACGACGCCTATGTCGTCGACACGCGGCGACGCCCGAAGCGGCCCGGCGGTGGAGCTATCCCGTCCGCTCGTGCCGCCGACGTCGACAGCGTCGACGACCGCGGCCGGCGCTCGACGCAGCCCCAGCCGGCCCCGAGGGCGGCGGGTTACTCCGGCTCGGCGGGCTACGCCGGCTCAGGCGGATCCGGCGGTCCAGGCGGTCCAGGCGGTCCAGGCCGACCCGGAAGCCCGCGTGGCGCCGGGGCCCCGCCCAGCGAGCCGACCTACCGCTGGCGCAAGGGCCGGATCATTGCCCTGGTCATCGGGCTGCTGGTCCTTGCCTGGATCGCCTTCATGGTCTGGGTGCCGTTCAACGCGTGGAACAACGTGGCCAAGGTCGACAACGTCCCCTCGGGCGAGCGCCCGGTCGACACGGCCGGCTACAACTACCTGCTCGTCGGTTCCGACAGCCGGGCCGGGCTGACCAAGGAGCAGCGCAAGAAGTACGCAACCGGCAACGCCGCCGGCAACCGCACCGACACGATCATGATCGTCCACGTGTCCGAGAGCGGTGGGAAGCCGGTCATGGTCTCGCTCCCCCGTGACTCGTGGGTGCCGATCCCCGGCCACGGCAACAACAAGATCAACGCGGCCTTCTCCATCGGCGGCCCGAAGCTGCTCACGGAGACGGTCGAGAACGTCACCGGCGTGCACATCGACGGCTACGTCGAGATCGGCCTGGGCGGTTTTGCCTCGGTCGTCGACAGCGTCGACGGTGTCACGCTCTGCGTGCCTCGCGACATGAAGGACAAGAAGGCGGGCATCGACCTCAAGAAGGGCTGCCAGAACCTCGATGGCGCCAACGCCCTCGGCTACGTCCGGTCCCGCTACGAGGACCCGCTGGGGGACATCGGTCGCGCGGCCCGGCAGCGGCAGTTCCTCGGCGCCCTGATGAAGAAGGCTGCGACCCCGTCGACCGTGCTCATCCCGTGGCGCTACAAGAGCTTCGCCGACGCCTCCGCCGCGGGTCTCGCCGTGGGCAAGGACACCGGCTTCACGGACGCCGTCCGCGTCCTCATGGCGATGCGCGACATCAGCAACGACAACGGCCTGTCGCTGTCGGTGCCGACCTCGGACCTGGCCTACCGGACATCCGGCGGCGCCCTCGCGGTGAAGTGGGACACCGAGCGGGCCAAGGCGCTGTTCAAGGCGCTCAAGGACGACGAGCCGCTGACAGAGCCGCCCCCTGGCACCACCGTCGAGGGCGCGAGCAACAGCTGATGACCTCTCCCGTGATGCCCGCGGACGTGCTCGCCCGCATGGTCGCCACCGACCCCGGGCGCCCCCGCCTGACGTGGTACGACGACGAGCCCGGCCCGACCGCCGGCGAGCGGATCGAGCTGTCGGCGCGGGTGCTGGCCAACTGGGTCGCCAAGGCGGCCAACCTCCTGCAGGACGACGCTGCCGCAGGGCCCGGCACCACCGTCGGGCTCGACCTGCCCGCGCACTGGCGGTCGCTCTACTGGGCGCTGGCCACCTGGGCGGTCGGAGCGACCGTCGTCGTCGGTGACGACTCGAGGACGGCCGACGTGCTGGTGACCGATGCCCCCGCAACCGCGGCCGGGCACGGTGGCGACGCGGTGCTCGTGTCGCTGCCTGCTCTCGCCCGCAGCCACCCCGAGGCGGCCGAAGCACGCGGCGCCATCGACGAGGCCCGCGAGCTGGCCACGCACGGCGACGCCTTCTCCCCGATGGCCGATCCCGAGCCCGGGGACGTCGCGCTGGCCAGCGAGGCCGGCGACACGGCATACGGCGACGTCATCCGGACCGACGACGGCTGGGGCGCGTCCCCGCGCGTCGCCATAGCCGGCTCGCTCGAGGCGGTGCTGCGGCAGGCCCTGGCCGCCTGGGCGGCCGACGGGTCGGTCGTGCTGATCCGCGGGGCCGCCGGCGCCGACCTCGGCGCGCGGCTCAGCGCCGAGGGTGTCACGGTCGACGTGCGGTAGCGCTCAGGCGGACAGCCGGTCGAACAGCGACCACGTGCGCGAGGCGACGACGCCCGTGCTCGCCAGCCCGGCGCGCGCCTGGGCGGCGCGGACCGCATCCCGGGTCGCGCCGTCGAAAACCCCCGTCTCGCGGACGCCGAGCAGCCGCTGGACCGCGAGCACGGCTGGCCCGTTGTCGCCCAGGCGCAGCACGGTGGTCCGGCTGTCGAGGAAGGGGAAGTCGCGGGCTTCCAGCACGTCCCAGAGGTCGGGAGTGACGACACCCGTCGGCGGCTGCGCGAGGGTCCGCTGAAGGGAGGCCACCTTGTCGCGGGTGAGGTCGCCGTAGACCCCGTCGACCGCGAGCCCACCCAGCGCCCGCTGCAGCACGCGCACGGCGGCGCCTCGGGCGCCCGGCCCGATCGTCAGGGACTTGTATGCCGTGTAGTCGGTCCGCACGTCGACGCTGGCGACCGAGCCCCGTGCCACCGCGGCGCGCACCACGCCGACGGCCTCCGCACCGGCCGCCACGGGGGCGGAGGACGCAGCGTCGGCGTGCGTGCTGTCGGGTCGGGACGAGGCCGTGTGGAGGGTCATGTCGGGGTCCTTCGGGAGTGGTGCAGGGTCGATCGGCGCCACGGTGCCGGTCGGGTTCGGCGCCGTGCGCTGTGCCTGTGCCTGTGCCTGTGCCTGTGCCTGTGCCTGCGAGGGCGCCAGCGCCGCCCAGCCGCGGGTGTAGAGCAGCTCCTGCATCCTCGAGTCCGCGACGCCGGTCTGGGGCAGGCCGACGAACCGCTGGTATGCCGTCACCCGCGCCTGGGTCATCGAGCCGTAGTAGCCGGTCACGGGCAGCGAGCCGAGCTTGGTCTGCAGCGTCTTGACCGCGTCGGAGGTCATGCCGAAGCGCAGGGTCGGATAGGTCGTCGTCCCGGCCGGAGTCCCGCTCCAGCCGCGGACCCACAGCCGCGCCTGGGTGACCGGGTCGGCCACGCCCGTCTGGGGCAGGCCGACGAACCGCTGGTATGCCGTGACGCGGGCCTGGGTCATCGAGCCGTAGTAGCCGGTCACGGGCAGCGAGCCGAGCTTGGTCTGCAGCGTCTTCACCGCCGGGGAGGTCATCCCGAAGCGCAGGGTCGGGTAGGCCTGCGTCACGCTCTTCCAGCCGCGGGCGGCGAGGATCTCCTGCGTCCGCAGATCGGCGACACCGGTCTGCGGGAGTCCGACGAACTTCTGGTACGCGACGACCCGTGCCTTGGTGAGGTCGCCGTAGTAGCCCGTCGTCGGGAGGTTGCCGAGGAGCACCTGGAGCCGGCGCACGGCCTCCGAGCGCATCCCGTAGGACAGCACGACCGGGGTCGTCGGCACCGGGGCCGAGGGCGTGGGCCCGGGCGGCGCTGAGGGCAGCGTGGTGCCCGCCGGCGGAAGGGTGGTCAGATACGAGGTCGTAGGCACGCCTGTCCACCAGGACGTGCGACCAGCGGCACCGTCGTAGTTGAAGCTGAAGTGGATGTGGTCGGTGTGCGGGCTCGTGCCGTCGTAGGGCGCCCAGCCACGGTCGGTTGCGTACGAGCGCCACATCTTGCGGTCGTGGATGATGTACATGATGCCGAAGCGGCGCGCCATGGCGCCGGGCACGCCGTTCTTGTCCGGCGCCGTCAGCCAGGCGAGTACCGACTGGGCGACGGCCTCCTGCTGCGGGTTGTCCACGTTGAGCATCCAGTCCCAGGCCCGGCCGTCGTAGTGCTCGGAGGGGCCGGTGCTGCAGGCGCGCCCGATGAGGGCAGTGGACCCCATGCCGTAGTGAGTCGTCATCAGCTTCGCGAACGCGTAGACGCCCGGCCGTGGCCGCGGGTCGCAGATGGTCTGGCCCTGGTACGGCACGTAGACATCCAGCCCCACAGGAAGGGGCTTGGTCGGAGGCGCCTGAACCGCGGCCGCGGGCGATGCCGCCGCCATGACGCCAGGCACGGCGAGGGCGGGGACGGCCAGGGCCCACCCGAGAGGTCGTCGACCGGGCGCCATGGGGACCTCTTTCCGCGGACAGACACGAGCAACAACACGGGATCCGACGCTGCGCGCCGCTGCGCCGACGCTCTGCGCCGGAACATCACCCGCACCATTTATGCACTCCAGTCACACCACTCACAAGTTGGTCGGGAGAATTACAGAACTGTGATTTCCCTTGGCGCCAAATGACATCCATGTGACTCAACACAACTGCGCTGCCCGGGACGCGAGAACCGGGTCTCCCTCCGCCTTTCGGGTCCAGCGCCGCACCCACCGGCCCAGGGCCCTCTGATTCTGCTCCGGATTCCGGAGCAGAATCAGAGGGCGCGGCGGCTTCCCTGGGGGCCAGCGCCTGGCCGCCGACCCGTGGCCGGCCCACGCCGGAACGGTCCGAGGCCCCGTGGCCGGAGCCCACACTTCGTCTCGATCCTGTGGGCCCACCCCACTCCGCCGGCTCGTGTCGGCGCGGATAGAGTCCGACCCATGGACAAAGTCGTCTCCTCACCCCAGGAGGCCATCGCCGGGATCCGCGACGGCATGTCGCTCGCGGTCGGCGGTTTCGGCCTCTGCGGCATACCCTCCGTCCTCATCGGTGCGATCCACGACGCCGGACTGACCGATCTCGAGGCCGTCTCGAACAACTGCGGCGTCGACGACTGGGGCCTTGGCATCCTGCTCCGCGACAAGCGGATCCGCCGGATGATCTCGTCCTACGTCGGCGAGAACAAGGAGTTCGAGCGGCAGTACCTGCACGGCGAGCTCGAGGTCGAGCTGACCCCGCAGGGCACGCTCGCCGAGCGCCTCCGCGCTGGGGGCTCGGGCGTGGCGGCCTTCTTCACGATGACGGGAGTCGGCACGCAGATCGCCGAGGGCGGGCTGCCGTGGCGCTACGACGACGCGGGCAACATCGCGGTCGCCTCTCCGCCGAAGCAGACCCAGGACTTCGAGTGGATGGGTGAGACGAAGACGTTCGTCCTCGAGAAGGCGATCACGACCGACTTCGGCCTGGTCCGCGCTGCCAGGGGCGACCGGCACGGCAACCTCGTCTTCAACCAGTCGGCGCGCAACTTCAACCCCCTGTGCGCGATGGCGGGCCGGGTCACGGTCGCAGAGGTCGAGGAGCTGGTCGAGCCAGGCGAGCTCGACCCCGACTCGATCCACCTGCCGGGCATCTTCGTGCAGCGGGTGCTGCCGCTCACGCCCGAGCAGGCCGCCGAGAAGCGCATCGAGCGGCGCACGGTCCGCCCCCGCACCGAGAACCAGGAGTCCTGAGATGGCACTGACCCGCGAGCAGATGGCGGCCCGGGCCGCGGCCGAGCTGGCCGACGGTGCCTACGTCAACCTCGGCATCGGCCTGCCGACCCTCGTGCCGAACTACGTCCCTGACGACGTCGAGATCGTGCTGCAGTCCGAGAACGGCATCCTCGGCGTCGGCGCCTACCCCCTGGACGGCGACGAGGACCCCGACCTCATCAACGCCGGCAAGGAGACCGTGACCCTGCGCAAGGGCGCAGCCTTCTTCGACTCCGCAACGTCCTTCGGGATGATCCGCGGTGGCAAGGTGGACGCGGCCATCCTCGGCGCGATGCAGGTCAGCCAGCAGGGAGACATCGCCAACTGGATGATCCCCGGAAAGATGGTCAAGGGCATGGGCGGGGCGATGGACCTCGTCCACGGTGCCAAGCGAGTCATCGTCCTCATGGAGCACACGGCCAAGGACGGCTCGTACAAGATCGTCAAGGAGTGCTCGCTGCCCTTCACCGGCAAGGGTGTGGTCCAGCGGATCATCACCGACCTCGCCGTGCTCGACGTGACCGCCGACGGGCTCGTGCTGCGCGAGCTGGCCCCGGGAGTGACCGAGGACGAGGTGCGCGAGAAGACCGAGCCGGACATCACCGTGGACCTCCAGCCGGCTCCCGTGCACGCCTGACCCGCCTCCGTCGAGAGTGCGGCCATGCCTGGCATGGCCGCACTCTCGCATTCAGGCATCGCTGACATGGCAGGCATTCGGCCATTACCACCTGCACATGGATTAAAAGGTCACGAGATGCTAACGATAAACCTGAGGCCTATGTGACCAATGGGACCTTTGGGACGGTGGATGCAGCCGACCGAGGAGAGATCCCGTGCGCTGCGTCCCCACCATCCTGGCCGTGACCGTCCTGACCGCCACGTTCGTCGTCGCCCCCACGGTGCCGTCCGGGGCCCGCCCCCAACCGGTCGCGCCGGTTGTGCACGAGGTCGGAATCCCTTCCACGACAACGAATTCCGCGGCCCCCGGGCCGGCGCGCAGCGGCGTCGCCGAGCAGGTCGTCGGCGAGCAGGTCGTCGGGGCCACCGAGGTCCGCAACACCCGCTTCGACCTCGCGGGCGTCACGTTCGACAGCACTCCCCCGGCCGGGACGCACGTAGAAGTGCGCACCCACGGCACCGCCGGCTGGTCGGGCTGGACCGAGCTCGGTGTGGACGGCGACGGGCCCGACCCCGGCTCCGCTGACGCTACCCACGCGCGGCCCGGCACGGACACCGTCGCCGCCCTCGGGTCGGACGCGATCGACGTCCGGGTCAGCACGCCCGACGGCACCGTGCCCCGAGGCATGCGGGCCAGCCTCGTCGACGGCGGCACGTCCGCGGCCGACTCCTCCATCGGAGCTCCTGCCGGGTCGGCGGTTGCAGCGGTGACCCGTCCGGTCATCCACACGCGGGCCGAGTGGGGCGCCGACGAGAGCATCCGCACCTGCGTACCCGAGCGCCTCAGTGGTTTCAAGGCCGTCGTCGTGCATCACACGGTCAACTCGAACTCCTACAGCGCCGACCAGGTGCCGAGCCTGATCCGGGCGATGTATGCCTATCACGTGCGCAGCCTCGGCTGGTGCGACATCGGCTACCAGCTGCTCGTGGACCGTTTCGGCCGGATCTGGCAGGGGCGCTCCGGAAGCACCACCGGTTTCGTCGTGGGCGCCCAGACCGGCGGCTTCAACACCGAGACCACCGGAGTAGCGGTCATCGGCGACTTCACGTCGGTGCCTTTCTCGTCCGCCACACAGTCCGCGGTGACCCAGGCCGTCGCCTGGGAGGCCGACCGCTCGCTGTTCGACCCGTCCACCACGACGACCCTGACCTCAGCCGGCAGCACGCGGTATGCCGCCGGCGTGCGCGTCACCAAGCCACGAACCATGGGGCACCGCGACCTCAGCGAGACGGAGTGCCCCGGCAACACGGCATACGCACAGCAGGTGCCGGCGATCCGCAGCGCTGCTGGGACGACGTGGCGCGCCGGCCAGTGGTCCGCGCAGCCGGCCCGCACGGCGAGCGAGACCTACCTGCGCCCCGCCTCGTCGGTCCTGACCCTGTCGGGCCGGGGATACGGCCACGGCATCGGCATGTCGCAGTGGGGTGCCTACGGCGCCGCCCGCGACGGACTCACCTGGCCGCAGATCCTCGCGTTCTACTACCCCGGCACCACCCGGACCGCCCAGGGCGAGCCGACCCTGCGGGTCTGGCTGTCGGCAGTCGGTTCCAACGCCGTGCCCCTCGTCTCGCAGACCGGCCTGACCATCACGGACGGAACACGTCGCTCGTACCTGTCCGCCGCATACCGCTGGCGCGTCGTCCGCGAGGGGAGCACCCTTTCGCTACAGGCGAGCTCGGGCGCCGGGTGGACCTACGTCACGACCTGGCGAGGCTCCGCCAAGCCGCTGACAGTCAGCCGCCCTGGCACCGTCCGCCTCTGGCTGCCGGACGGCACCCAGCGCGAGTACACCGGGTCCGTGCGCGTGTCCGTCTCGGGCAGCCGCCTGTATGCCGTCAACCTCGTCCCCTTCGAGGCCTACGTCCGCGCCGTGGTGCCCGTAGAGATGCCGGCCAGCTGGTCTGCCGCGGCACTGTCGGCTCAGGCGGTGGCCGCGCGCACATTCGCCGCCAACGCGCGCGCCGGTGCGGGCACGCGCGTCTACGACATCTGCGACGCGGACTGCCAGCAGTACCGCGGAGTGGCGGACTACACCGGGGCCGGCGCCTTGACGGTGCGGCACGAGGACACCCGCGCCACGGCGGCGACGCAGGCTACCGCAGGCATCGTCCTGACCTACGGGGGAAAGCCGGCGCTGGCGCAGTACTCCGCCTCCAACGGCGGCCGCACGGTCAGCGGGGGGACGGCATACCTCCCCGCGAAGAACGACCCCTACGACGGGGCGGTCGCCTCGGCCAGCAACCCACACGCCTGGTCGTCGTCCATCCAGGCGGCCACCCTCGAGCGGGCGTACCCGGCCATCGGGTCGCTCCGCTCCGTCGCCGTGGGGCCTCGTGCCGGTGGAGGCGGCACGGGGACCTGGGGCGGACGAGCCACCTCGGTCACCCTGACCGGGTCGGGGGGCTCGGTCACGGTGACGGGTGCTGCGTTCCGGACCCGCACCGGTCTCCGAAGCACGTGGTGGACGATCACGTCGCGGCCGCCACGATCGGCGGCATACTCTCCCCGCGACGTGACCGGCGACTCACGGTCCGACGTGCTCGTGCCGACCGGTGCCTCGCTCCAGGCCCTCTCATACACCGGACGGCTCGGCTTCACCCAGCGACAGATCCTCGGGTCCGGGTTCTCCGGGATGCGAGCCGCCGCAGCGGTCGGGGCCTTCGACAACGACACGCTCGGGGACGTCGTGGCCATCGGGAGCGACGGCACGGCATGGCTCTATCGGGGCCTCGGTGCGAGCGGCCTCAGCGCCGGACGCGTCGTCCTGGCCACGGGCTGGGGATCGGTGAACCTCATCGTGCCGGTGGGTGACTGGACCGGCGACGGCTACACCGACATCCTCACGAGGCTCTCCTCCGGCACCCTCGTCCTGCGCCGTGGAGACGGCTCAGGGCGGATCGTGTCGAGCACGACGATCGGCTCCGGGTGGGGCGGCTTCCGCCAGGTCACCGCGGGCGACTTCGACGGAGATGGCCGCCGCGACCTCATGGCGGTGCGTTCCAGCGACGGCGCGCTGGTGCTCTACCCGGGTGACGGAGCGGGGAGGTTCCGTGCGGCGCGCGTCCTCGGGACGTCCGGCTGGACGGCGATGAGCGCCCTGCGTGGCGTCGGCGACCTCACCGGGGACGGTCGCGACGACCTGCTGGCGCGTCGGGCCGCCGACGGGGCCCTGCTCGTCTACCGGGTGGTCCAGTCGGCCCGGCTCACCACTCCGCTGCGGGCGGGGACCTACGCCTCGACCGCCGCCTGGGGCCAGTAGCCGCGCGCTCCGGCCGAGCCGGCGCTCAGCCCAGGCTGGCGATGTGCTCGATCAGGCCCGTCGTCGACACCGACGGGGTGCGGGGCAGGTAGACGACCTCGCAGACATCGCTGACCCAGTCGAACTTGCCCGCCCAGTCGTCGCCCATGACGAGGACGTCGGCGCCGTACTTGAGGATGTAGTCGCGCTTCTGCTCGAGAGACTCCTCGACGAAGACCTCGTCGACGACGCGGAGCGCGGCGATGATCTCGAGCCGCTCGTCCTGGGTGAAGACGGGCGGACGGCCCTTCTTGGCGATGTTGAGCGCGTCAGCGGAGACGCCCACGACCAGACGGTCACCGAGCGCCGCAGCTCGCTCGAGCACGCGGACGTGTCCGACGTGGAACACGTCGAAGGTCCCGAAGGTGATGACGGTCCGGCTGCTCACGATGCTCCTTTAGCGGTGGCGACGTCGGTGGTGCCGGGTCGCGCGGCGCCGACGGAGTCGAAGTGCGAGGGTACCCGCACCACCCGCTCAGCCACGAACCATGGCTTCCAGCGAGGCCCGTGCCGCCTGGGCGAGGGTCGTCTGCGCCAGGCCGCTGCCGTCGCTGACGGCGCCGCCGTGCAGCACAGCCTCAGCGAGGCTGTCCGCGGTCAGCGGGGCCACCACGACACCCGCCGGCCGTGGGGCCGTGTCACTGGCGACGACCGTAGCGCCCGCCGCCTGAGCCTCCCGCACGATGACCGAGTCGCCGTCCCACGTCGTCGGGCGCAGGAAGGTGCCGACGCGGGACAGCACGGCGGACACGGCGTCGGGAGACGAGTCGAAGGCGACCGTCAGCCAGGGCTCCGCGGCGGCCTGGCGCCGCAGCGACTCGACCGCCTCCGTGTCGTTGCCGTAGGCCAGGACCGTGAGCGTCGCGTCGGGCCAGGACTGGCGCAGGAGCCGGACCACGTCGACACCCAGCTCGGCGTTGTAGTGGGCAAGCCCGGCGTTCGTCGACAGCGCGAGGGCGTGCGGCTCGCGCTCGAAGGGGCTGGGCACCGCCGCCGCGGTGGGGTCGAACGGCGTCACGACGGTGACCCGCTCGCGAAGCGGGCCGGGCAGGATCGCGCCGATGTCGTCGTTGACGGCCCAGATCTCGTCATAGGCCCGCAGGGCCGTGACCAGCGCGGTCCGCCGCCACCCCGCCATCCGAGCCACCTGTCCCCCGGTCGAGCCGGAGTGCAGCACGAGGACCGTGCGGCCGCGCAGGAGGGCGAAGACCGGGGCGAGCACGATCGCCCGCCACAGGCGGGTGAGGTGCAGCAGGTGCAGCGACCGGTGCGCCATCCTGGGCACCATCGCCGCCGCCCTCTTGGCCGAGCCGGTGTCGACGTAGTCCACCTCGACGCCATCGCCCCGAAGGACGGTCGTCAGCTGGTGGTGGCTCGTGCGCACCCCGCCGACCTCGCCGTGCTCCTGGGCCCACTGGAGCACCGGGACCGTCGCCCGTGGCGGCGCTGAGGCAGAGTCGTCGGGGGCGCTCCCCGTCATCAGTCGAGCCTCGAGCTGGTCAGCACCCCGACCAGATGGCCCCCGGCCGTGATGACGATGAGCGGCACCATGACCACGACGAGCACCTGGGTGCCGGCGAGGTCGCCCCGCACGCTGTCGACGACGGCCGCGACGAGGGCGAGCAGGGATGCCTCCACCGCCACGAAGGCGCGGAAGACCGGCACATAGTCGAAGGCCCGCCGCAGTGCCGCGACGCCGGTGGCCTTGGGCCGCGCTGTCGTGGCGACGTCCTCGAGGGGCGGTCGCCCGGTCTTGGCGCGGGCGACGTGGACGAGGTCCGTGAAGGCCTTGTTGAGCAGAACCCCGACGGCGACGAGCAGGCCCAGGACGGTCCACCCACCGACGTCGCCGGGATCGGACAAGCTCCATCCGTCGGCACGTAGACCGAGAGCGATCGGGATCGCGGCCTCGGTGACGTAGTGGCCGATCCGGTCGAGGTAGATGCCGGCCGGCGAGAAGCGCTGCCGCCAGCGGGCCACCTCCCCGTCGGAGCAGTCGAGCAGGATCTGCAGCTGCATGGCGATGACTGCGACGAGCGGGCCCACGAGGCCGCCGAAGGGGATCGCGAACGCACCCAGCAGGCCGACGACGATCATGAGCCAGGTCACGCCGTTCGGCGTGATGTGGGTCGGCAGCAGCCATCGGGTCACATAGACCGACAGATGCCTGATGTAGAGGGCGCCGGCCCAGTGCTCGGCGTTGTAGCGGGCGATGTGCTCGGGCGGCTGGGCGACGGCCCGCAGCTCCTCGAGGGTGGGATGGTCGTCCGTCGGGTCGTGGTTCAGGGCGGAGCTCACGGCTGGCCGCCCTGCTGGCCGCCCTGCTGCCCGCCCTGCTGCCCGCCCTGCTGCCCGCCCTGCCGCCCGCCCTGCTGCCCGCCCTGGTGTGCGGACGCGGCACCGGCGCGCCATGCCAGCGCGGACTCGACGACGTAGGCCACCAGGAGCACGACGGCACCGGCGAGCAGGAACGGCGCCGGGTTGTCACTGAAGCCGCCGATGAGCGCGAGCAGCACGACGCGCCCCTCGACCCCGAGCGTGGCCCGGACCAGCGCGACCGGTGTGCCGCGCCCGGTCTCGCGGAGACGGTAGACGTTGTCGTAGGCGTGCCAGCACACGGCGACGAGCCAGGCATAGGCCGCGGCGCGGGCGCCCGTGCTCGTGCCCGCAGCGAGCAGCAGGGCCGCCGCCTCGACCGCAACCAGCAGCCCCGGCACCTGCCACGCGAACCGGCCGCGGCCCGATGGCCGCGGCAGCACCACGAGGTCGCACAGCTGGGCGAGGGTCGGGTCCGGACGGTCGGCACGGAAGCCGTCACTACCGTCGCGGGCCTTCAGGAGCCGGCCGGTCTGGGTCCAGGCCAGGGCCAGGACCGACGCGATCCCCAGCGCCCAGAGCAGGAATGCGGGGCTGTAGAGCAGCAGCCCGATGGCCATGATGAGGTAGCGCTCCGCGATGGGAAGGTGGAGCACCTGCTTGACGTCGCGAACGAGACGGTCGCGGCCGCTGGGCTCCGGCGCGAGGACGGTGCGGCTGCCGTCGGGCCCGCCGTCCTTGAACGAGTCGAGGTCGAGCGCGAGGACCGGCTCGGCCGTGGCTGCCCGCTGGCGGCGGGTGTACGAGAAGTCCTCGACGTGCCGGATCGCCAGGACCGCGAGGACGAGGATCGCCAGCCACCAGAGGTCCTCACCGCGCCGCGCGGAGACCCACGCGACCGCGGCGACCAGCGTGAACTCCTTGACGCGGTCGCTGACGGCGTCGAGCCACCCGCCGAGCGGGCTGTAACGGCGGGTGAAGCGGGCGATCTCGCCGTCGACACAGTCGACGACGAGCGACAGGACGAGCAGGACGGCAGCGAGCAGCCACGTCCACCGGGAGTCGACCGCCGCGAGCGCGCACGCGGCGAGCCCGAGCGCCAGGCTGACGACCGTCACGACGTTCGGCGTCCAGCCCCTGCCGAGGCCGTATGCCGTGAGGCGGCGTGAGAGGGGCCGGATCGCGAGCGTCGAGAACACCCCGTCGTTGCCACGGGACGCCGCCCTGAGCCGTTGCTGCCACGCCGAGCCGCGGGCTCCGATCGACATCTGGTGGCCGCGCTCGACCGTCACGTGGTCGAGCGGCACGGCCTGGACCGAGACGCTCCCGGACCGGACGACGGCCAGCAGGGCGAGGTCGAACGGCGACACGCCGGGGCGGCGCGCAGAGCTGCTCTGGGAGGCGGCGCGCAGGGCCTCGGCGACCCGGGCACGGTCGCGGGCGGCGACGCGAAGGACGCCCACGGCATACGCCGTCGGCGCGCTGACGATGTGTCCGGCGGTGCCGACGGACTCGACCGTACGGGTGTATCGGTCGACGCGGACGGGCCAGAACCCGCCGCGGACCATCGTCGGGTCGATCACCTCGCCGCGCAGGTCGCCCACCGGGCCGTGGACCACGGCGGCGGCGGTCACGTCGCGAGGCGCGTCGAGGATGTCGAGCAGACCGACCGGGCTGACCCGGACGTCGTTGCTGACGAGGATGAAGGGCACGTCATCCGACGCCCCCGCCACGTCCGCCGCGGCCGACAGGGTCGCGCGCACGTGGTGCAGGTCGGCGTCGGTGGCCCGGCGCACGAGCCCGAACGGCTCGAGCGACTCGATCAGGTCACTGGCCACGTCTCCGCCGACGACGAGCAGGTCCGCGCCCGCGGAACGGCCGGCGACAGCCCGAGCGCGGGCGTCACCGACCAGAGGGCGCTCGTCGAGTCTCACGGAGCGGCGTCCGCGTCGGCGTTGTACTGCTCGATGACCTCACCGACGGGGCCGTCGGCGACGAGCTCGCCCGACTTGAGGTAGAGGCCGCGCTCGGCGAACCGGTTGAGGTCGTGCTCGCTGTGTGACACGAGGAAGAGCGTCTTCCCGCCCGAGAGCATGTCCTCCATGCGGAGGTAGCACTTCTCGCGGAACGCCCGGTCGCCGACCGCAAGCACCTCGTCGACGAGCACGACCGGCTGGTCGAGCGTCGTGATGAGTGCGAACGCGATGCGCACCTGCATTCCCGAGGAGAAGTGGCGGAACGGCATGTCCATGCCGGCCTGCACCTGCGGGCCGGCGAAGTCGATGATCTCGTCGTAGCGCTCGTCGATCTGGGCCTTGGTCAGACCGTGCAGGCCTGCGGCGAGGTAGACGTTCTCGCGGCCGGTGAGCTCGCCAAGGAAGCCGCCGGTCAGCTCGATCAGGGGCGCGACCTTGCCTCGCACGGTGGCGTAGCCGTGGTCGGGCAGCATGACGCCCGCGATCATCCGCAGGAGCGTGCTCTTGCCGCTGCCGTTGCCGCCGACCAGTCCGACGGCCTCGCCGCGCTGGACGTCGAACGAGATGTTCTTGAGGGCCCAGAAGGTGTCGGTGGTCGCGCCGGTCTGGCCCTTGAAGATCATCTCGCGCAGCGACATCCGGCGACGCCGCGAGCGGAAGAACTCGATTCCGAGGTCACGGACCTCGATCACGGGCTTGGCCATCAGATCTCCTTGAGCACGGCGGGCTCCATCCGCTTGAAGATCACCGCGCCGACGAGCAGGAACACGACCGTGAGCACGAGCGATGACAGGACGGAAAGCTTGTTCAGCTCGCCCCTGAAGAACCCGGCGCGGAACAGCTCCAGGATCCCGCTCATGGGATTGAGCGCGAGCAGCGACCTGAGCACCGGAGGTGCCATGTCGGCGCTGTAGAGCACCGGCGTCGCGTAGAAGCCCAGGCGCAACGCGATGCGGACCACCCGGGCCATGTCGGTCACCATCACGGTGATCGGGGCCAGGACCATGCCGATGCCGACCGACAGCAGGAAGGTCAGGGCGATCGAGACAGGGATGAATATGAGCGTCCAGTGCAGATGCGTCTGGCCGGTCGCGACGTAGTAGATCGTGAACGCGACGATGATCGGCAGCGTCAGGATGAACTCCACGCCCTTGGCGCTGACGACGCGCACGACCCACAGCTCACGTGGCAGGTTGGCCGACCGGACGAGCCGGGACTCGGCGAGCAGGGCTCGCGACGTCTCCGACATGTTCTGGGCGAACCACTGCCACAGGAACAGGCCGGTGAGCAGGTGCAGGAAGTAGGGCTGGTTGCCGCTCCGCCTGGCGGTGAAGATCACGGTGAAGACGACGAGGTAGACCAGCGCCATGAGCAGCGGGTCGAGCACCGTCCACACCCACCCGAGCCAGCTGCCGGCGTAGCGGACCCGAAGGTCGCGCTCCACGAGGGTGCGAAGCACCTGACGGTTGGCCGAGAGGCCGCGGACTTGGGCGACGCCGATCATGCGCGCGGACCACCTTCTCCTTCAGTTCGTGCTGTTCGTGCCGGCGTGCGGCCGTGCTTCCTGGTCATGTGACCCCGCCGAAGTCTAGGGGTGCTGACCACATGCGACGTTCACGCGTGCGTCACGGAACGTTCAGCGTAGGGCGAGGCGGGCCTCGACCAGCTCGGTCGACGCCTTGACGAAGCGGGCCGTCGCGGCTCCTGGTGACGTGTCGCCGAAGTAGTGCCGGACGATGTCCGCTCGGGCTGCGTCCGGCTCGGCGATGGCCTTGTCGAGCACCTGGACGATGGTCGGGGCGTCCTCGACAGTGACCATCGGGACGCTCGTGTTGAGCCGGGTCGGCTCCACCTCCGCACGCGGGTCGGCCGGGCGCGTGAGCACGAGCGGCTTGCCCGTCGCGAGCCAGTCGAGCGCGACCGCGGAGACGTCAGTGATGCACGCGTCGAGACGCGCCAGGTGCCAGCCGAACGCCGTGTCGCGGTCGACGAGGTGCCCGGCCGTGGGGTCCACATGGTTGGCCTGGGACACGAGGTGGGCCAGGTGGCTGGAGGCGACGCCGTATGCCGGGTGGAACGATCCCGAGCGCGGGTGCGGCCGGTAGACCACCCGGAAGCGGCGGTCAGCGAGCAGGGCCCGGAGCATCGCCTCACCGTGGGTCGCGATCGAGCCGTAGGCCATGCTGCGGCGGTCGCCCTCCCACGTCGGCGCGTAGAGCACGGTCGTCCGGTCGTCGCTGGGCAGGGTCGGGGTCTCGTAGGTCGCGTCGTTCTGCGGCCGGCCGATCTCGACGGCGCGGCGGGCGACGTCGAAGTCGACGAGGGCCCCTTCGAGGCGCTCGGCGGCTGCCGGGCCGGCGATGAAGACGCGGTCGTAGGCCTTGAGCTGGTTCGAGGCCATGTACGACTTGTCGCTCTCGCCGTGGCTGACGAACACGTGTGCCGGCTCGGCGAACCGGAGCATCTGGAAGTTGCGGAGGTTCTGGTTGACGTAGAGCACCAGGCCGATGTCGTGGCTGGCCATGAACGACTCGATCTCGGTGATGCGCGGGCCGTGGAACACGGGCAGCGGGCACTCGTCGAGCAGCAGCATCGTCGTGTCGGGCATCCGCGAGATGACGACGACAGGCTGGGAGCGGGCCAGCTCCTCCAGCGGTGCGTACCACTGCCGGAGCTGGTAGAGGTTCATCGGCTCGTCCGAGAAGTAGACCGCCACGCGGAACCGCGCGTCGGCCCCCGGCACGAGGCCGGTGCGCTCGAGCTTGTGGGTGAGCTGCCTCTTGGCGACCTGTCGTCGCACGGCGTCGCGGCCCAGCTGGACCATCAGCCTGGCGTTGTTCAGCACGTCTTTCGTGTCCTCCACACCCGCGGGAGTCCCCGGCGGGCCGATCGTTCCCCTCTGGGCGACCACCGGCTGACGGTCGTCGCGGCGCCCGGCGTCAGCGGGTCAGTCTTCTGGGGCTCGTGAGGAACCCTATCCCCCAAGCCCAGTGCATCGTCGCCAGCACGAGCGGCGCAGCCGCCCGGGTGCGCACCGACTCACCCCGTGTGATCGCGAGCCCGCCCGCGGTCACGCCCGCGGCATACCCGAGCGGGACGACCCAGGCGGGCGCCCAGAAGAACCCGGCGACGACGGCGGCGGTCGTCACCCCGACCATCGCGGGCGGGGCGAGGTAGCGGGGGTTGATCGTGCCCTCGTGGTAGCGGGCCACGACACGACGCCAGCGGCCGTAGTGGAAGTACTGGCGCGCCAGAGCCGATACCGACGCACGGGGCCGGTAGGTCACCTTGAGCTCGGGGGTGAACCACACCTTGCCCCCGCTCTCACGGATGCGGTGGTTCATCTCCCAGTCCTGCGCCCTCGAGAAGTGCGGGTCGTATCCGCCGACACGCTCCAGGGCGCTGCGCTCGAACACGCCGAGATAGACGGTGTCGGCGTCACCCGCCTCGCCGCCGGTGTGGAACCGGGCGGCGCCGACACCGATCGGGCTGCGCATCGCGCACGCCACGGCGCGCTCGAAGTCGGTCGTCCCTCGAGCGTCCATGATCCCGCCGACGTTGTCCGCGCCCACGCGGCGCAGCTCGGCGACGGCGACGCTGACGTAGTCGTCCGGGATCTCCGAGTGCCCGTCGACCCGGACGACGACCTCGCCTGTCGACGCGCCGATCGCGGCGTTGAGCCCGTCGGGCGTGCGACCGGTCGGGTTGCGCACCAGGCGAACTCGCGGGTCCTCGGCCGCGACGGCGGCCGCGACCTCGTCGGTCCGGTCCGTCGACGGACCGAGCGCGAGCACCACCTCGAGCGAGCCGGCATAGTCCTGGGCGAGGATCATCGCCACGGCGTCGCGCAGGTGCCGCTCCTCGTTGAGGAGCGGCATGATGACGCTGACCGGAGGGGTCACGTCAGTCGTCACGTCCACTGTCGTCCTTCGTCGTGTGAGCCACTGGCTCGATGCTGCCGGCGGGCCCGTCCCCTGCCGAGCGGGCGCAAGCCTAACGCGCCCACGTAGGGGCGGCGCACGCGCGGCGCCGGGACGCTCGCGCGCGGGTGTCTGGTGGATGCCCTCCGGGGCGCTCTCCGGGTTCTTCCGGGTTCTTTCCGGGCTGCGCCCGTGGGTTACTGTGACGGGCAGTCGAGCATGGGGCTTGCTCGGTCGACCGGCGCCCCTCGAAGGAGTGCAGGTGGGGGTTCTCGTCCCGGGCACGGCGACGTGGGCGGACACCGTACCTGTCGTCTTCGCCGCCGCGCTGCTGCTGTTCGCACCGGGCGCGGTCGGGCTGCTGCTGCTGCGCCTGCGCCCTCTGGCGGCCCTCGCGCTCGCCCCCGTCGTGAGCACGGCGCTTGTCGCGGGGACCGGCGTGCTGCTGCCGTTCCTGCATACCCGGTGGGGGCTGGTCCCGTTGGTCGTCGCGACGGTGGGGCTGTGGGCGGTGTGCGCCGTCGTCGGTGCTGTCCTGCCCCCCGACCGGCGCGGACCGGTGGTCGGCGCGCCGGGCTGGGCAGTGCTGGCCGGGGTGGGCCTCGCACTGCTGGTCGTCCTCGCCTCCGTCCTGCCCGTGCAGTCCTCCCCCGAGGCCTTCTCTCAGCAGCCCGACACCGTGTTCCACCTCGCGGACATCCAGTGGATGCTGCGGGAGGGGACGATCTCCTCGCTGCAGGCCGGCAAGTACCAGACCCCGGACTGGTCGGGCTTCTACCCCTCGGCGTTCCACGGCCTGACGGCCACGGTCACGCTGCTCACCGGCGCGTCGGTCCCCGTGTCCGCCTCGGGCGTGGTGCTCGTCATCGTCGGCCTCGTCTGGCCCCTGGGGTGCATCGCCCTGTCGTTCACGGTGCTGGGCCTGCGGCCCGGCGTGGCGCTCGCGACCGGACTGACCAGCGTCGCCTTCGGGGCCTTCCCGTACCTCCTGATGGGCTACGGCGTGCTCTGGCCCGCCGTGCTCGGGCAGGCCCTCGTCCCAGCGTCGCTCGCCGCGTTCGTGGCCCTCGTGGGCGTGCAGTCCGCGCCGCCGTATGCCGTCGCGGGCCGTTGGCGCGCCGCCCTCCTCGTGCTGGTGGCCGTGCTGGCGCTCGCGACGGCGCATCCCAACGCGCTCATCGTCTTCGGGCTGTTCGCCGCCCTCGTCGTCGGGGGCCGGGTCGTCCGGTCGGCCTGGAGCCTGCGGGTGCATCGTCCATGGCTCGCGGTCGGCATGGTGGCCGGCTTCGGGCTCGCCGTGGTGCTCGCCCTGCTCGCGTCCCGGGCGCTGCGGAGCCAGTCGATGTTCGAGGTGGGCCGCTTCGGACCCGGCCGTTCTGCGCCTCAGGTCTGGGAGTACGTGCTGCTGTTCGCAGCGGACGGCGTGCAGGTGCTCCCGGTCCTCACTGCACTGGCGGTTGTCGGGTGCGTGGTCCTGGTGAAGCTCCACCCAGGAGCGCGCTGGTGCGTCGCGGCGCTCGTCCTCTCCCTCGTCCTGCTCTGGCTCAACATCGCGGTCGACAACGGCCTCGTGCGCGCCCTCACCTGGCCCTGGTACAACGACACCCCACGCATCGAGACCATCGTCATCCTGCCCGCCGTGGTGGCGTCGTCCGCCGCTCTGGTGTGGCTGGGCGACCTCGTGTCCGGGCTGCTGGCCCGGCGGGTCCGGAGCGTCGTGACCCGGCGCGAGGCTGCGGCGGTGGGCGCCGTCGCCGTGCTCGGAGCCACGACCATCCTCTACGTCGGCGCCCACCAGGAGGTGCTGCGACCGTACTTCCACCCGTCGGCCGACCGGTCGTGGGTCACCGACGACGAGCTGGTCGCGCTCCGGGAGCTGTCGGCGTCACTGCCCCCGGATGCCGTCGTCGCCGCAAACCCGTGGAACGGTGCGACGTACCTCTACGTCGTCAGTGGGCGTCGCCTCCTCGTACCGACCGAGAAGACGAACTACCCCGGCGACATCTCCCTTTTGTCCTTGCGTCTCGACGCCGTCGGCGCCGACCCGGAGGTCTGCGCGGCCGCGCAGCGGCACCAGGTGGACTGGGCCGTCACCGGCGGCGAGGCGGCGCACCCGGTGCTCAAGGTGACGCTGGACGAGTACCGGGGGGTCGACGCGGTGGACAGGTCACCCGCCTGGCAGAAGGTCCGCTCAGCGGGGCCCTACACCCTCTACCGGCGGATCTCCTGCGCCGAGTGAGCAGCAGCCGTCACCGGAGCAGTCACCCGAGCAGCTGGCGGGCCATGACGATGCGCTGGACCTGGTTCGTGCCCTCGTAGATCTGCGTGATCTTCGCGTCGCGCATCATCCGCTCGAGCGGGAAGTCCCGGGTGTAGCCGGCGCCTCCGAGCAGCTGCACCGCGTCCGTCGTCACCTTCATCGCGACGTCAGAGGCGTAGCACTTCGCGGCCGCGCCGAAGAAGGGAAGGTCCTTGTCGCCGCGCTCGGACTTGGCCGCTGCGACGTAGACCATCTGGCGGGCTGCCTCGAGCTCCATCGCCATGTCGGCAAGCATGAACTGGATGCCCTGGAAGTCGGCGATCCGCTTGCCGAACTGCTTGCGGTCCTTGACGTAGGCGATGGCCTGGTCGATGGCGCCTTGGGCGATGCCGACGGCCTGCGCGCCGATGGTGACCCGGGTGTGGTCGAGGGTGCGCAGCGCCAGCTTGAGCCCGTCGCCCACGACGCCGACCACGCGGTCGCCGGGGATACGGACGTTGTCGAAGTGCAGCTCACGCGTCGGGCTGCCCTTGATGCCGAGCTTGCGCTCCTTCTCGCCGAACGTGAACCCCTGGTCTGACTTCTCGAGGACGAACGCCGTGACGTTGCTGCCCCGGGGACCGTCGGGGTCGGTGACGGCCAGGACCGTGTAGTACTCCGAGACACCGGCGTTGGTGATCCACGACTTCTGGCCGTTGATGACCCAGTCGTCACCGTCGGCGCGGGCCCGGCACTTCATGGCCGCGGTGTCGGAGCCGGCCTCCCGCTCGGACAGGCCATAAGAGAACGTGGTCCGGCCCTGCGCGAGGGGCGGGAGGTACGTCCGCTTGATCTCGTCGCTGCCGGCGAGGATGAGCGGCAGCGAGCCGAGCTTGTTGACGGCGGGGATGAGTGAGGAGGACGCACAGACCCTCGCCACCTCCTCGATGACGATGCAGGTCGCCAGCGCATCGGCCCCGACCCCGTCGTACTCCTCCGGAACGTGGGGCGCGAAGAAATCGGACGCGACGAGGGCGTCGTGCGCCTCCTGGGGGTAGCGCGCCTCCTCGTCGACGGAGGCGGCATACGGGGCGATCTTGTCCTCGGCGACGGCGCGGACCGCCTCCCGCAGTGCCTCGTGGTCCTCGCTGGTACGGAACAGGTCGAAGTCGGCGTTCGTGCTCACGGGCGCGATCCTACTCGCGAGTTCGATTTAGTAGGACGTCCTAGTGATCGACGCCACGCGACCGCCGTCCAGCATGAGGACGCCCCCTGCGTGGCCACCGCGAAGCGTGCCTACACTCCGCAGTAGGTCATGAGTGCCAGCGCCAAGCCCCGGCTCGCTGGCCGGCAACCCTCCAACCGCGGTGGGGTGCCCCGGGTGAGGACCTGGTCCGCGGCATCCGCCGTGGGCAAGCGCGGAGAGTTCTCTTCCGCACCGATCCGTCGGTGCCTGGGGCATGGGTGCGCCCGGTCATCGGCGACCAGACCTGTCGAACGATGGAGGAAACACCGATGACGACGAGCCCCAGCTGGTCCTTCGAGACCAAGCAGATCCATGCCGGACAGTCCGCCGACAGCGCGACGGGAGCGCGGGCCCTGCCGATCTACCAGACGACCAGCTACGTCTTCAACGACACAGACCACGCCGCAAACCTGTTCGGGCTCAAGGAGTTCGGCAACATCTACACCCGCCTCATGAACCCGACGACCGACGTCGTGGAGCAGCGGATCGCCGCCCTCGAAGGTGGAGTCGGAGCGCTGCTCGTCGCCTCGGGCCAGGCCGCCGAGACGCTCGCAGTGCTCAACATCGCCGAGGCCGGCGACCACGTCGTCGTGTCGCCGTCGCTCTACGGCGGCACGTTCAACCTCTTCAAGCACACCCTGCCGAAGTTCGGCATCGAGGTCGGCTTCGTGGAGGACCCGACCTCGATCGACTCGTGGCGGGCGGCGATCCGGCCCAACACCAAGCTGCTGTTCGGCGAGACGATCGCCAACCCGAAGTCAGAGATCCTCGACATCGAGGCCGTCGCCGCCCTCGCCCACGAGCACGGCGTGCCGCTCGTCGTCGACAACACGGTCGCGACGCCGTACCTCATCCGGCCGATCGAGTGGGGCGCGGACGTGGTGGTCCACTCGGCGACGAAGTACCTCGGCGGGCACGGCACGTCGATCGCGGGCGTCATCGTCGACGCGGGCCGCTTCGACTTCGGCGCCGACCCCGAGAAGTTCCCGAACTACAACACGCCCGAGGAGAGCTACCACGGACTCGTCTTCGCGCGTGACCTCGGCGTCGGCAGCGCCCTCGGCGCCAACCTCGCCTTCATCCTCAAGGCTCGCGTGCAGCTGCTGCGGGACCTCGGCCCGGCCGCCTCGCCGTTCAACGCCTTCCTCATCGCGCAGGGGCTCGAGACTCTGTCGCTGCGGATCGAGCGTCATGTCGAGAACGCCCACAAGGTCGCGGCATACCTCACGGAGCACGAGCAGGTGGAGCGGGTCGTCTGGGCGTCCTTGCCGGACAGCCCGTTCCACACGCTTGCGGAGAAATACACGCCGCGCGGCGCCGGCGCCGTGCTGTCGTTCGAGATCGTCGGCGGGCTCGACGCGGGCAAGAGGTTCGTCGAGGCGTTGACGCTGCACAGCCATGTCGCGAACATCGGCGACGTCCGGTCGCTCGTGATCCACCCCGCGTCGACGACCCACTCGCAGGGCCCCGACGAGGACCGCCTCGCAGCCGGCGTCACGCCCGGCCTGGTGCGCCTGTCGGTCGGGATCGAGCACATCGACGACATCCTCGCCGACCTGGAGCAGGGGTTCACTGCCGCCAAGGCGTAGCCGGGACCGTCCGACACACCACGTCACGTCACCCGGGGTCGTACGCGCTCGACGCAGCCGTGCGACCCCGGGTTGCTATGTCCGACGGCGCGTCGGAGGCACCGCACGGCGGGCCAGCCGGGCCAGGCGTGACGGCTCGGTCTGCCAGACAGAGGCTTCCAGCGGGTCCCAGGCGTATGCCGGGACGGTTCCCGGGCGCGCGAGCACCCCGTCGAGACCCGGGAGGCCGAGCGCGAGAGCCGACCACTCGAACAGCGGGCCGAGCCGCGGCACGATGATGCCGACGTCGAGCAGATGCCCGATGCTGTGCTCCGCGTCGACGTACGCCTCGAGGTCGCCCTCGAGCGGATAGCGGTCCGGCAGCACGCGCGACAGCGACAGGAAGATGCCGGTCATGCTGAGCCGCGGGTCGCCGACGAGCCGCCCACAGGGCGCTAGCCAGGCGAGCGCGAGGCGCGGGTTGGCGACGAGCGCGTGCGCGTAGAGGACCCGCACGAGGACGAGGTTGATGAAGAAGCGCTCGACCTGGCGCTCGCGGGCGGCCGTGGCCTCGTTGGCCAGGTATGCCGTCGCGATCGTCACGTTGTGCGCGCGGTACCACGACGTCGCCGTGGGCGCTCGGATGAACTCGAGCATCGCCGCGACACCCGGGGTGCGGGGCTCGCCGCTCCGGCCGAAGGCCAGGGCCCGGGCCTCGCACGTGTCGCGCAGGAGCGCCTCGTTGAGGGCGCGCCACCAGGGGCTCCCTGGCGACGGACCCGACTCCGGGTTGAGCAGCCCGCGCCGGTGCTGCCAGCGCATGAACGCCGTCGCGGCGCGCAGGTACGGCAGGTAGCCGCGGTCGTAGGGGCGCGGGACCTCGTAGAGGCGGCGCAGCAGGTCCAGCCGGCCACCCGGATCGTCACGGACCGCGGCGACGCACTCGTCGGTATACGGCCCGGCCGCGCTCTGTGCCATCGCCAGATCGTCGCAGGGCGCCGCCGCTCACGGCCAGCCCGTGACGGGGGCGGAACCGCTCAGCCGACGACCTGGTCGACGTAGCACCACCGCCACGACTCCCCCGGCTCGATCGAGCGCATGACCGGGTGTCCGGTCTCATGGAAGTGCGCGGTCGCGTGCTTGAACTCGGACGAGTCGCAGCACCCGACATGCCCGCACTCGAGGCACAGGCGCAGGTGCACCCACGTCGTCCCCTGACGCAGGCACTCCTCGCAGCCTTCGGGTGTCCGAGGCTCGAGGCAGGCCTCGCCGTCCTCCAGGTGCTCGCACGGGGCTTGGATGGTCTCCACGGGCAACATCTCACTCTCTGCCAGACGTGCGGTCTGCTTGTCGATGCGGTCGAGCATCGTCTCCTCGAGGTCGAGCGCGCCGAGCACGACGCGCAGCACCACGTGGTCGGCGCGTCCCTCGTCGCGCAGCCGAAGCACCTCGTCGCGCTCGGCCTGGAGCATTCCCAGCCTGGCACGGACGTACCGGTCGCTCGGCGTCTCGGCGGCGTCGGCTCCACGAGGGCCGAGTCGCTCCCACATCTGGTTGAGCCGGTCGTCGGAGCGCTCGCGGAGCACGTCACGGGTCTCGGGGTCGACGTCCGGGGTGGCGTCGAGCCGCTCCAGCCCGACGCGGGTCGCGGCCTGCAGGACGGTCGCCGCCTGGAGGGCGTCCTCCCGGGGGTCGGGCCCGCGGACGCCGAGCCGATGAGCGAGCTTGGGCAGGGTCGTGCCCTGGATCAGCAGCGTCCCGACCGTGACGACGACGGCGATGAGGATGAGCACGGCCCGGTTCGGCGTGTTCTGTGGGAGCAGCAAGGCGGCGGCGAGCGTCACCACGCCGCGCATGCCGGCCCACGACAGGACGACGCTGTGCGACCACGGCGCCGGGGGCTCGCGGTGCAGCACCGACGTGCTGAACCACCTGAACGGCACGATCCACATCGGCCGCAGCACCAGCACAGCGAGGAGCGTCCCGAGCGCGGCGAACGCGATCTGAGTGCCATCGAGCGGCGAGGAGCTCACGTCGTCGATGACGTAGTAGACCTGCAGTCCGATGAGCAGGAAGACGGCGTTCTCCAGGAGGAACTGGATGCTGCGCCAGTTGATCCGCTCGCTGAGCCGCGAGGCGCCCGACTGCGACCGCGGTGACCGGTGGCCCAGGACCAGCCCGGCCGTGACCACGGCGATGACTCCGGACGAGTGCAGCTCCTCGGCCGGCACGTACGCGGCGAACGGCACCATGAACGAGAGCACCGTGTCGAAGGCGGGCTCGGTCGTGAACTTGCGCCGCAGGGCCTCGACGATCGCGGCCACGAGGATGCCGATGGCCACGCCCCCGATCGAGGCCCACGCGAAGTCCAGCACGACGGTCCCGAAGGTCACCTCGGCGCTCAGGCCCGTGGCGGCCAGCCCGGTCGCGGCAAGCGCGGTCCGCAGCGACACGAGGGCCGTCGCGTCGTTGACGAGAGACTCCCCCTCGAGGATCGTGACGAGCCGCCTGGGCAGCCCGATCCGGCGGCCCACCGCAGTGGCCGCGACGGCGTCGGGCGGCGCCACGATGGCACCCAGCGCGAAGGCGACCCCGAAGGTCATGCCGGAGGCGGGTCCGAGCGCCCACATGAGGAAGACCGCAACGCCGAGCGCCGTGAAGACGACCAGGCCCACCGACAGGCTGAGGATGACGCCCTTGTTGTTGCGGAAGTCGACGAGCGAGGTCTGGATGGCGGCGGCATACAGCAGCGGCGGCAGGATGCCGAGCAGCACGACCTCCGGGCTCAGCACCACCTCCGGCACGAACGGCAGGTACGAGCCGACGATGCCGATGACGATGAGCACGAGCGGCGCGGGCAGGCCGAAGCGCTCGGCCAGCCAGGCGCCCCCGAGCACCGTCGCGGCAATGGCGAGCAGCGCGATCGCGATCTCCACGTCGCCATCCTGTCAAGGCGTGTCAAGCACGTAACGACCGCATCCACCAGGCGACCACGACTGCCGCGGTCGCCCGGCACCCGGGGGTCAGGTGAAGAAGGACCGCACCGCCGCGATGACGCGGTCCTGGTCCGCGTCCGTCAGCTCGGTCGCGCAGGGCAGCGAGAGGCCGCGCGCGAAGAGCCCGTCACCGACGCCGCCCCCGATCACCGGCATGGAGGCGAACGGTGGCTGCGCGTGCAGCGGCCGCCACAGGGCGCGCGCGCCGACCCCGAGGCCGTTGAGGTGAGCCAGGAACTCGTCGCGCCCACGCCCGTCGGCCTCGGGGACGAGGACCGAGTAGAGCCAGTAGGTCGCGTCGAGCCCCTCGACGCGCGGTGGCAGCACCAGAGGCAGGTCGGCGAGCGCCTCGTCGTAGCGTGCCGCGATGCGGTGCTTCGCCCCGACGAACTCGTCCAGCCGCTCCAGCTGGGCGAGCCCGAGACCGGCGGCGAGGTTGGTCAGCCGGTAGTTGTAGCCCACCTCGTCGTGCAGGTACCCGACGTCAGGGACCTTGGCCTGTGTGGTGAGGTGCCGGGCCCGCGCCGCGAGGGCGTCGTCGTCGGTGACGATCATGCCGCCGCCGCCGGTCGTCGCGATCTTGTTGCCGTTGAAGGAGAAGCAGCCGACGGTGCCGACCGTGCCGGTGTGGCGCCCGGCATACCGTCCGCCCGTCCAACCGGCGCCCAGCGACTCGGCAGCGTCCTCGAGCACGGGTATGCCGTGCCGGGCGCAGGCGTCCATGAGCGGTTCCATCTCGGCCGGCTGGCCGAGCACGTGGACGACCTCGACGACCGCGGGCAGGCGCAGGCCTGCCTCGGCCCGACGGTCGAGCTCGCGGGCGAGCAGCTCAGGGTCCATGTTCCAGGTGCGGGTCTCGGAGTCGACGAAGACCGGACGGGCGCCGACGTACGCGATCGGGTTGACCGACCCGACGAAGGTGAAGTCGGAGCAGAACACCTCGTCGTCCGGCTGGACGCCGAGCAGCACGAGGCCGATGTGGATCGCCGCGGTGCCGGTGGCGCAGGCGACGGCATGCTTCGCCCCCACCCGCTCGGCGAAGCGCCGCTCGAACTCCGAGACGAAGGGTCCGACGGACGAGACAAACCCCGACTCGACGGCTTCCAGCACGTAGCGCCGCTCGAGCTCGCCGATGTTCGGCACGGCGAGCGGGATCGTGCCCTCCGGCCCGCGCGCTCCGGGCGCGTGAGTCTCGCTCACCGGTGGTACCGCCCGGCGGTCTCGGCGTCGACGCGCGGGCGGAGCCACTCCGCGGTGGCCGCGAGGCCCTCCTCGAGGGAGACCGTCGGCGCCCAGCCGAGCACGTCGTTGGCCTTGGACGGGTCGGACAGCAGGATCTGCACCTCGGAGGCCTCGGGCCGGATGCGAGAGCTCTCGGTGACGACGTGTGCGTCGCTCCCGGTGACCTTCTTGCACAGGTCGACGACGTCGGCGACCGAGACGGTCCGCCCGGTGCCGAGCTGGATCGTCGTGCCGGGCGCGACGTCGGCGAGGGCTGCCCGAACGAACCCGTCGGCCGTGTCGGTGACGAACGTGAAGTCTCGCTTCGGCGTCAGGTCGCCGAGCCTGAGCTCCGACGCTCCGGCCAGCAGCTGCGAGAGCACGGTCGGGATGACCGCGCGGGTGGACTGCCGGGGGCCGAACGTGTTGAACGGCCGGAGTGTCGTCACGGGCGTCTCGAACGACAGCGCATAGGACTCGCACATCTTGTCGGCGGAGATCTTCGTTGCCGAGTACGGCGACTGGCCGCGAAGCGGGTGCGTCTCCGTGATCGGCACCGACTCGGGCGTGCCGTAGACCTCGGACGTCGACGTGTTGACCATCCGTGGGATGCCGTGACGCCGCACGGCCTCGAGCACGTTGAGGGTGCCGATGACGTTCGTCTCGACATAGGAGCGCGGGGCGACGTACGAGAACGGGATGGCGATGAGGGCGGCGAGGTGCAGCACGACGTCGGCCCCCTCGGCGCTGGCGAGGACGTGCTCCGGGTCGCGGATGTCGCCGAGGACGACCTCCGCCTGCCCGTCGCGGACCGCCTGCTTGAACGTGTCCGACTCGTCGAGCCATCCGGTCGACCCGTTGCTGTTGTACAGGCAGAACGCCCGCACCCTCGCGCCGTCCGCGACGAGTCGCTCGACGACGTGGGACCCGATGAACCCGTCGGACCCGGTGACGAGGACGGTCTTGCCCGCGATCGACCCGGTCATCGGTCGCGCGGTGGGCTCGGAAGCGGATTGGTTTGTCACTGTTGCCTTTTCGTCGTGTGCATAGATGCGGTCTCGGTCGTCTCAAGTGACCCCGCGGGTATGCCGCCCGCCGGGGTCCAGGTCATGCCTCGCCTTTGGCGCGGGCCAGGTCGGTCGGGGTGCCGACGTCGATCCAGTCGGACTGGATCGGCCACGCGGCGACCGGCTCGCCACGCTCGAGGCAGGTCTCGACGAGCTCGGGCATCGTGCTCGCCTGCCCCTCGGGGAGCCACGCGAGCGCCCGCGGGTCGACGGCATACACGGCGGCGTTGATGTCGAAGCTGAGCGTGGGCTTCTCGGAGATCCCGGTCACCCGTCCCCGCTGGCTCTCGACGACGCCGAAGGGCACCTCGTGCTGGTAGGTGCGGGTCGCCACGGTCACCATGGCGCCGGTCCGCCCATGCGCCTCGAGGAGGTCGCTCGCGTCGAACTCGACCATGAGGTCGCCGTTCATCACCACGAGTGGGTGCGAAAGGTCGGGCCGCTCCGCCCGCAGCAGCGTCAGCGAGCCGGCCGTGCCGAGCGGGAGGTCCGGCTGCTCGCGCAGGTAGCGGACCGTGCAGCCGAGGCGTGACCCGTCGCCGAGGTGCTCCTCGATCTGGTCCGCGAGGTAGTTGACGCTGACGTAGATCTCGCGGATGCCGTCGCCGACGAGGCCGAGCACGATCCACTCGAGGATCGACCGGCCGGCGACCGTCATGAGCGGCTTCGGGGTGTCCCTGGTCAGGTCGCCGAGGCGAGTGCCGCGACCGCCCGCCATGATGACCGCCGTGTTCGGCAGAGGTGCCGCCCCGATGACGTCGGAAAGGGTGTGCAGTCCCACGAGCGTGCCGTCGGCGGCCAGCTCGGGGACCACGGAGATCCGCAGGGCCTGCATGAGGTCGAGCACGAGGGCGCGCGGCGAGCCGGCAGCCACGACGTGCGGCGAGCGCGTCGCGTGGTCGATGGCGGCGTCGTCGAGGCTCGACCCCTTGAGGAACGCGCGCCGAAGGTCGCCGTCGGTGAGCAAGCCGGCGAGGCGCCCGTCGTCGGAGACGAGGAGGCAGGCGAACGACCCGGTGCGGTCCACGACCTCGAGGGCGTCGCGGATCGTCGCCGTCGTCGGGGCGGACGTGGCCCGCAGGTCTCGAGCGGTCACGGCTGCTCCTTCCGGTCGCTGGACGGCGTCCGAGGCTTGGTGGGGAGGTCCTGGGCGCCGTGCGTCCCCGTCCCACCCGGAGGCGGAGTCACCGGCCGGTCCACGAACCTCTTGACGCGCGGGGCGTGCGCCGCTTCCCGAACGATATCGACGATTTCCGCGCTCGCCGCACCCGTGCCGTAGGGGTTGACGACCGTCCTCGCCCGGGCGCGCCCCTGCTCCGACACGGCCTCACGGACCGCCGCCTCCACGGGGGTGCGACCCTCGCCGGCGTGCACGACGTTCTCGCCCCGCAGGCGGCCACGCTGCCGGTCACCGATGTCGACCGCCGGGATGTGCAGGGTCGCCGCCTCGATGACCCCCGAGCTCGAGTTGCCGACGACGACATCGACCGCCCCGAGGACGCCCGGGTAGTCGCGCCCGAGTGCCTCGACGAGCCGCACGCGCGGTTCCCGGTCGGCGAGCTCGGTGAGCTCCTGGATGATGTCGTCGCGGCCGGCGTCCATGCCGGGGTACGTCGCCACCACGGTGCCGCACACGGCAAGTGTCGCCTCCGCGGCCTCTCGGGCCCAGTCACCCACCGGCGCGCCCACCTGGGCCGTCGGCGGGTGGTACGTGAACAGCGCGACCGGGCGCTCGACGGCGTCCACGCCGAGCAGACCGGCGAGGTCGGCGTCCGTCGACGGTGTCGCGGCAAACAGGCGGTCCAGACCAGGCGCGCCCGTGACGTGGATGCGGTCGTCGGGCTCCCCGAGCTGCCGCAGCCGGTCGGCTGCGTCGGGAGATGCGACGCAGTGGTGGTCGGCCAGCTTGGTCACCGCGTGACGGACGCGCTCGTCGACCGCTCCTTCGGTCACCTCCCCGCCGTGCAGATGCACGACAGGGATCCCGAGCAGGAACGCCGGGGGCACCACATAGAGCAGCTCCCACCGGTCGCCGAGCACGACGAGGACATCGATGCCCAGCTCGGGAAGGAGCACGCCCGCAGCACGGGTCAGCTCGGCTCCCTGGTCGAGCTGCGCCTGGGCGGTCACGGCCGTCATCGGCGGCGCCAGCTGGACGACGACGTCCCGCCAGTGCTCCGCGGTCGCGGAGGACGGGAGTGCCGCGGCAAGGTCGTCGGCGGCATACATCACGCCGGTGAGGACGCGCAGCGAGATGTCCTCGGAGGCCTGGAGCGCCTCGATGACCGGCGACAGGGGCCCGAGATCGGCCCGGGTGCCGACGAAGACGGCGACGGTCAGTGGTGCCATGTCAGCGCTCGAGGTCGTCGAACGTGACCGGGGCGCCGGCGGCCACCTCGCGGGCCAGGACCCGGCCCCGGATGTCGACGGCCGGGCTGATCCCGCCCTCGGGACGCAGCAGCTGCAGCTCGGCGCCGCCCAGCGTGGTGCCGGCCGGGAGGGCGCGGGCGGCGTGCCACGAGCGGCGGACCAGCGTGGCGTTCTCCTCCTCGGACGGCATACGGCGCTTCACCCCGTCTCCCAACGCGCGCGCGAGCTCCTTTGTCGCAGAGACGTACTCGGTCAGGGCGTCAGGCTCGAGGCTGGCCAGGTGGTCAGGCCCGGGCAGGGTGCGGTCGCTCGTGAAGTGCTTCTCGAGGATGGGAGCACCGAGCGCCACGGCGCCGAGTGCGGTCGTCAGCCCCGGCGTGTGGTCAGACCACCCCACGGGTATGCCGTGTCGCTCGGTGAGCCGCGGGATCACCCGGAGGTTGCACTCCTCCACGGGCGCCGGGTAGGCCGAGACACAGTGGAACAGCACGAGCCCGGGCGCGTCGGCGCACGCCTCGACTGCGCCCGCGACCTCAGCCTCGGTCCCCATCCCCGTCGAGACGAGCAGCGTGACCCCGAGCCGGGCCATCTCACGCAGGTAGGGCAGGTTGGTCAGCTCGCCCGAGCTCACCTTGAGCGCGGACACGCCCAGCTCGACGAGCAGGTGGGCGCTGTCGATGTCGAACGGCGTCGACAGGAAGGTCGTGCCGGCCTCCACGGCATGGTCACGCAGCTCGACCCAGGCGGCCTTGGGCAGGGTGAGCGCCTCGAGGAGGCTGCGCTGGTCGGCGCTGCCGCCGCGGTCGCGCTGGTAGGGAGTCGTCGCCGCCGCCGACGAGACGAGCTTGTCGGGTGAGAACGTCTGGAACTTCACGGCGTCGGCGCCTGAGGCTGCGGCGATGTCGACCAGCCGGTGTGCGAGGTCGACGTCGCCGTTGTGGTTCACGCCGGCCTCGGCGATGACATAGACGTCTCCCGGTGTCGGCACGATGCGGCCGCCGACCTGCGCACGCCGCACGCCGGACATCTCGGGCAGCTCAGGCACGCCGGTCACCTCGGCCACCTCGGGCACCTCGGACCCGCTCACGGTCCCGCTCACGATGCACCTCCTCGTCTGCGCTTCACGGCCGGCACACCCACGACGGTCTCGCCGTCGGCGACATGACCCGTCACGACCGCGCCCGCACCGATCGTCGCACCCGCGCCTACCGTGACGCGTGGCAGCACGCGCGCGCCACTGCCGACGAGGGTGCCGCTGCCCACCGCTGCGCCCCCGAGCAGCGCGGCGCCCGGGGCGATGTGGGCTCCGGCGCCCACGCGGCAGTCGTGCTCGACGACGGCGCCGGTGTTGATGATGACGGCCTCGCCGATCCGCGCCGCCGGCCCGACATGCGCGTGCTCGAGCACGACGGTGCCGGGGCCGAGGACGCAGCGCGGTGAGACCGTGGCCGTGCGAGCGACGACCGGTGGGACCGGCAGGCCGCGGGCCACGAGCTCGTGGACGATCGACGCACGCGCCGGGTTGGCCCCGATCGCGACGACACCGGAAAGCTGCTCGGCCTCGATCCGGGCGAACGCCTCACGGTCGTCGGCGAGCACGTCGAGGTGCCACGGATCGGAGTCCGTGACGCCGGTGACGGCGACGACCCGCTCTCCCGCGCGTTCGAGGACGTCGACCACCGAGCGCGCGTGCCCGCCGGCGCCGAACACCACCCAGCCGACGGCCTCCTGGGCCCCCATCTCAGGCCCCCTCTGCGGTGGAGTGGGCGGCGTGGGGTCCGAGCGACGCGGCGGCCTCGGCGAACGCCGCGCCCACCTTGCGGATGTTGTCCGGCTCGAGAACGGCCGGCACCCGCGGTGGGTCGAGCACGAGCCCCTCCCATGAGTTGCGCACGTAGCGGTCGACGAACCAGTCGTCGATATCCTTCTCGTCGGCGCTCAGGGACTCCCAGGCGTGGTCGGCCACGAACTCGCGCAGGTCGTCGGGAGATGCGAGCGTCGCGACGTTAGGCAACCTGCTCCACGGCATGTCGGCACCGGTGACAACGGGCAGCCCCAGCAGGCCCGCCTCGAGGCCGACGGTCCCGGTCGCCGTGACCGTGAAGGCCGCCCCCTTCATCAGCTCTCGTGAGTCGGCGAACGGGTCGATCGTCGCGATGTTGGGGTGGACGTCGAACTGCGGCCAGTAGTCCGGGTCCCGGCGCCACATGAAGTGCGCGTGCTCCTTGACCGCGACGCCGATGTCGAACGGCGCGAGCGCGTCGGCGAGCACCCGGGCTGTGTACGCCTGGTCGCGCCACTCCTGCCCCATGACGTCGGCGCTAGACTCCGGCTGCACCTGCAGCGGCAGGAAGACATACCGCTCGGGCACCGGGTCCCAGCGGCGGGTGCGGTACTCGCGAAGGTTCATCCTCGCCTTGACCGGGTTGAGCCACGGCAGGCGGGCGTAGTCGGTGGGCCTCGGCAGCTGGAGGTTGGCGCCCCGGTCGACGGCGAACTCCCTGATCCGGTCGGTCGCGAGCCGCCAGATCTCCTGACCCGACTCGACCTTGAGGTTGCGCGCGTAGCCCATCGGGCGTCCGTGCTCCTCGCGCCAGGCGCGGATGAAGTCACGCCCCGCGGCGGTCGCCGACGGGTCGTCGACCTCTCGCTCCCACAGCGTGATCCCCTTCGGCGCGCCGATGAGGCCGAACCGGTCGGACGGGAGCCGTATGCCGCGCGGCCACGTCGCGAGCCCACCGTGGTGGGTGACGAGGCCGGCTGTGAGCAGCTCGGAGGTCACCGTGAACTCGACGAGCGCGAGCACCGGCCCGCGGCCCTCGATGGCCGACTCGAGCTCCTCCGCGGCAAGGTTGAGGAAGTTCATCGCGGTGTCGACCCGGTTGCGCCGCAGGGCGCGCTCCGACACGAGGAGGTCGAGCACGTCGAGACCGACGCCGGCGCAGGCCCGCTTGAGAGCTGCGTGGGGCGCGAGGCCACTGACCACGTTCGCCTTGCGCGCGGCGGCATACGGGAGCCTCACGGTTGTGGCTCGCGGCGCGTGTCTGCGGACCCACGCGAGGTTGGCGTCGGTGCGCACGACGAGGATGAGGTCCTTCGTGTCGAACCCCGCATGCACGAGGGCCGGAACGAGCAGGTCGTCGTAGCCCAAGCCCATATGGACGAGCGGTGTCACCACGAAAGCATGTCTCCTAGCGTGTGTCGCGGGCGGCTGGCCGGGCGGCGCCCCATCCTATCCGCGCAGCACGCGCAGGATCCGCGGCGCGAGGACCACGCCGGCGACAGCGACCACGCCTGCGAGAGCGAGGCGTAACCACCGGAGCGGCCCGTCGACAGGAAGAGCAGCGCCGAGCAGCGCGACCGCCACGGCCAGGGCGGCCACGCCCCACAGGGCGCGGGGCCAGCGCAGCGGTGAGTGGGTGCGGGCGAACCACGTGGTCAGCGCCATGAGCACGGCGTACCCGACAGCCTTGGCGATGGCGATGCCGACGATCCCTTCCGCCGGCCCGAGCCACACCGCCAACGCCACGACCACGGCGAGGGCGGTGAGCGCCGCCCACGCGAGGCGGCCGGTGCGCTCGGCGTCGAGCACGGCGAGCGAGCTCCCCTGGTAGACCATGTAGCAGACGGCGACCGTGCAGATGACCCCGAGCGCGCCGACGATGGCTGCTCGGTCGAAGTCGGCGGGTGTCATCACGGTCACGAGCCAGGGCCCGAGCAGGGCCACCCCGGCCGCGCCTCCGCCGACGACCGTCGTCAGGGACGTGCCGGTGCGGGCGGTCCACGCCCAGCGGTTGCCGAGCGGATGGGACAGCACCAGGGGGCCCCAGGCGTTGAAGAGCGCGACCGCGAGGACGAAGGGCATGTTGCCCAGCTGGAGGGCGACCTGGTAGCTGCCCGCGGCATCCGGCCCCAGAAGCCACTGGGTCAGCAGCACATCACCGCTGAGCAGCCCCAGCATGGCAGCCGCCTGCGGGAGCAGCGGCGCGGCAAGGCGGACACCCGCCCTGACACGCTCGCGCTCGGACGTCGGGGGTAGCGGGCGCCCGAGCACGACCGCGACGACCGCGGAGAGCGCGACGACCACGGCGTATGCCGTCAGGTACCTCCCAGCGGTCGGGTCCGTGCGCGCCGCGAGGAGTCCGGCGAGCTGAGCGCCGACCGTCGCGAGGACCGCGAGGAGGAGGAAGCCCCAGGGCTGCAGGCGCGCTCGCATCAAGGTCTGTCCGGAGACGACCGTCGTGAGGCCGACCGCCGCGACCACGAGCGGGATCCACTGGGCGAGGTCCGCGTGACCGCTCGCCGAGAGCACGATGGCGACGACGATGCCGAGCGCACCTAGGGCACCGGCGAGCAGGATCATGGTGCCCGCGAGGGCTCTGGCGACGCGCGGTCCCTCCGGCCCGCGGTGGTGCTCCCGGAGGATCACCTGCGGCAGGCCGGCCGCCGCGATGGTCCCGACCATCTGGACGATGACCAGCCCCGTCGCGACCCGGCCGAACTCCGTCGGCCCGAGCACGCGGGTCGCGAAGGGCAGCACGAGCAGCACGCCGAGACCCTGCAGCGCGGTGCCGACGAGGTAGACGACCGAGTGCCCGGCCAGCGACCCGGACCGGCCGGTGGACTCGGCGTCGGTGGTCGGCTCGGTGCTCACACCCCGAAACCTACTGGTCCGCGCCGGTCTCGCCTGGGTCCGTGCCCCTAGCGACGCCGGGCCCGACCGACCTCCACGAACCCCGCTCTCCGGCATACGGCTGCGTGATGGCCCCTCTCGTGGCGGTCCACCGGTCCCGGGGCGGCATGAGATGGTGCATGCTGTGGACGGGCTGAGGCAGGAGCGACCCCCGGTCGTCGTCGTGCGCGGGTCCGGCTCGATCGGCCAGCGGCACGCCCGCGTTTTCGCCACCCTGGGTGCCGACGTCGCCGTGTGGCCCGTCCGCCCGCGCCGCCACAGCGAGGTCACCGACGCTCCGGGCTCGCGACTCCTCGACGACGCGACCGGCCCGGCCGCCCTCGCTGACGCAGACCTCGTCGTCGTCGCGACCGACACCTCCCGGCACGTCGCCGACGCGGTCCAGGCGCTCGACGCCGGCGCTCGCCGGGTGCTGGTCGAGAAGCCGGTCGCCCCCACCGTCGTCGCGGCCGACCCGCTCGCGGGCCATCCGCGGGCAGAGGCGGTCTGGGTCGCGGCGCCCTTACGAGCGCACCAGGGCTTCCGCCACATCGCGGCGCATGCGTCAGAGGTCGGGTCGCCGGTCTCGGCGCACGTCTGGTCGCAGTCGTGGCTCCCCGACTGGAGGCCCGGCCGGGACTACCGCGAGTCCTACTCCGCCCGCGCCGACGAGGGTGGTGTCCTGCGCGATCTCGTGCACGAGGTCGACTACGCGACGGTCCTGCTCGGAGAGCCATCTCTGCTCGGTGCGCGACTGGACCGCGACGGCCCGCTCGACATGGCAGCCGAGCAGGCCGCGTCCCTGCTGTGGACCACCCCGAGCGGCGCGACCGTGACGATGCGCCTGGACTACATCTCGCGGCCGGCGACCCGCGGCCTCCTCCTCCGCGGCCCTGAGGGCAGCCTCGAGTGGGACGTCGTCACGGGGAGGGTCCGGCATCATGCTGCCGACGGCGAGGTCACGGAGCGCGTCTTTGCGGCCGACCTCGACCGTGACACCGTGATGGCGACCCAGGCCCGCGCCGCCCTGGACCTGTTGCCCGTGGCCGCTGGAGCGGCCCGCCTCGAAGCCGGTGCCCCGGCTACGCTCGCCGAAGGACTCGCAGCCCTGCGACTCTGCGACGCGGCACGCCGACTGAGCGACACGGCATACGGCCGGGCGACCCCGCACGGAGCCCGGGGTGGAAAGGCAACGAGCACGTGAGCGACCCGACGTCCCAACGGATCCTGGCTGTCATCCCCGCCCGCGGCGGCTCAAAAGGCCTGCCCGGCAAGAACATTCGCCCACTTTGCGGGCTGCCGCTCATTGCGCACTCCATCCGTGCCGCAGCCCTCACGCCCGTGGTCACGCGATGCGTCGTCACGACCGACTCCGCAGAGATCGCCGAGGTCGCTCGCGCCGGCGGCGGTGACGTGCCGTTCCTGCGGCCTGCGGAGCTGGCTCAGGACGACACACCGATGGCACCGGTCGTCCGCCACGCCCTGGAGTGGGTCGAGCGCGAGGAGGCGCAGACGTACGACGCTGTGCTGCTGCTCGACCCGACGAGCCCGGCCCGCGTCCCGCAGCAGCTCGCCGACGCCGCGGCGAGGCTCGCGGCTGACCGCGCACTGGACGGCGTTGTCAGCGTCTCGGAGCCCACGTTCAACCCGGTCTGGGTCGGCGTCCGTCCTGACGAGTCGCCGCGAGGCACCCTCGCCCGGTACTTCGACAGCGGCGTGGGCGTGACCCGCCGCCAGGACGCCGGGCGCTTCCTTCGCATCAACGGCAACTTCTACCTGTGGCGTTCGGACTTCGTCCGCCGCCTCGCCGCGTCGTGGTTCGACGAGGGTGTCCACGCTGGGGCGGAGATCCCTGAGGCGCAAGCGTTCTCGATCGACGACGAGTACGAGTTCCGGCTCATCGAGGCGCTCGTCGGGGCCGGCATCATCACGCTGCCCTGGCTCGAACCGCGACAAGGAGCGTGACCATGGCCGCACCGGCCCAGGACCTCACTGGCCGCACCGCAGTGGTGACCGGCGGCGCCGGTCCGCTCGGGCGTGTGCTCGCCGATGCCCTCGCTGTGGCTGGCGCGCGCGTCGTCGTCGTCGACCTCGACGCCGAGGCCTGCGCGTCGACCGCAGCAGAGCTGCCCGGCGAGGGCCACGTGTCACGTCCAGCGAATCTCCTTGACCCACAGGGCCTTACGGACGTTGTCGAGACGCTTGAAGCCATTGGCTCGTGCGACATCCTCGTGCACAACGCCGCCTTCACGGGCACGTCAGGCGTGCCCGGGTATGCCGTCCCGTTCGAGGAGCAGACCGACGAGGCCTTCGCGATGGCGCTGGCGCTCAACCTCACTGCCCCGTTCTCGCTGACCCGACGGCTCGCGCCGCTGCTGCGCTCGGGCGGCCGCGGCAGCGTCGTCAACGTGTCGAGCATCTACGGCATCGTCGGGCCCAACCTCGGCCTCTACGCCGGCACTCGCATGGGCAACCCCGCGGCATACGCGGCCTCGAAAGGCGGGCTCGCCCAGCTGACCCGGTACCTCGCAACCGTGCTGGCGCCCGCGGTCCGGGTCAACGCCTTCGCCCCCGGCGGCATCGAGCGCGGTCAGGACGAGGCGTTCGTCGAGCGTTACGAGGGGCTGACGCCGCTGCGACGGATGGCGACCGAGGACGACTTCCGGGGCGTCGTCACCTGGCTGGCCTCCGACGCGTCGGCGTACGTGACCGGCCAGGTCATCGCCGTCGACGGCGGCTGGACGGCCTGGTAGCCGCGGGCTGACACTTCGAGCGGGCGGTCGACGTTGATCGTGGCAGCCGCGGCGCCGGCGTTGCCTGGACGCAGCGCAGCGAGCGAGGAACGAGCGAGCGGAGCGGAGGAAGGCAACGCCTAAGTGGCGCCGCGGCACGCGCCGCAGCGAAGCGAGGCGCCAAAAGCATGCCGCGGCGCCGGCGTTGCCTGGACGCAGCGCAGCGAGCGAGGAACGAGCGAGCGGAGCGGAGGAAGGCAACGCCTACCGGGCGCCGCGGCACGCGCCGCAGCGAAGCGAGGCGCCGAACATTCAGCGAAGCGCGGCGCCAAGAATTCAGCGCAGCTCGGGCGCGACCGTCTGCTCGAACAGCTCGATGCCCGAGCGGTCGTAGGCCGCCTCGGCGAAGTACGTGATCGCGTAGCTGAGACCGCGCGACTGCGCATCCTTCAGCACCGCGACGATCTTCTCCGGGGTGCCGACCGTGGGCTGGTTGCGGAGGTTAGCCACGTCATGCTCGACGCGTGACTCCGGCACTCCGCCCCGCCGCAGCAGGTCACCGTAGAACTTGAGCCGGTCGTCGACGTCGGACTCGGTCTCGCCGATGACCACGTTGAAGTTGCCGGAGCGCACGATCGAGTCGAAGTCGCGCCCGATGTCCTTGCAATGGGCGGCGAGGATCTCGCTCTTGCGCGTGAACTCCTCGGGCTTGTCGAAGAAGTTCGTGTAGTCGGCGTACTGCGCGGCGATCCGCAGCGTCACCTTCTCCCCGGCGCCGGCGATCCACATCGGGATGCCGTTGTCGGCACTGCCGGGACGGACCGTCCCCTGCAGGGGTCGCGGGGCACAGAGCGCGCCGTCGACCTGGTAGAACTTGCCGTCAAGGGTCGCTGAGCCCTTGGTCCACATGTCCCGGAAGACCTGCACGCCCTCGCGCAGTGCGCCGAGCCGGTCGCCCGCCTTGGGGAAGCCGTAGCCGTAGGCCCGCCACTCGTGCTCGTACCAGCCGGCGCCGATGCCCATCTCGACGCGACCGCCCGAGATGACGTCGACGGTCGCAGCGACCTTCGCGAGGTAGGCGGGGTTGCGGTAGGCCATGCACGTGCACATCTGCCCGAGCCGCACGCGCTCGGTCGTGGCGCCGAGGGCCGCCATGAGCGTCCAGGCCTCGTGGGTCGCCTCTTCAGAGGGCAGCGGCACGGTGTGGAAGTGGTCATAGACCCACACCGACTCGAAGACGTCGCCCTCGTCGATGCGCCGGGCCAGGCCCACCATCGCATCCCACTGCCGGTCGGGCTCGATCCCGACGAGGTCCATCCGCCAGCCTTGGGGCACGAAGATTCCGAAGCGCATGTTCGCCATCCTGTCACGCCGCCATCCGGCGATGCGTGTGAGGATGGATGCCATGACCGAGTCCCTCCCCGCGCACCGGAACGACCCGGATGTGATCCGCGATGTGCTCTACACCCCAGCCACGTGGGCGATCGTCGGTCTCGGTGACAACCCCGACCGGACGGCATACCGCGTGTCGCTGTGGCTCCAGGCGGAGCTGGGGATGCGCCTGGTCCCGATCCACCCGACGGCGGCCAAGGTCCACGGTGCGCAGGGGTACAAGACGCTGGCCGACATCCCGGACGGCCTGGTCGTCAAGGTCGTCGACTGCTTCGTCAACAGCGCCCGGGTCGGCGAGGTCGTCGACCAGGCGATCGCCGAGCGCGACCGGCTCGGCATCGAGGCGGTCTGGCTGCAGCTCGGCGTCATCGACGAGGCCGCCGCGGCGCGGGCCGAGGCGGCGGGCCTGTCGGTCGTGATGGACACGTGTCCGAAGATCGAGTTTCCGCGGATCCAGCCCGGCGACGGCGCCGACGCAGTGACCGACTGAAGCCCCCCGCTGGAGTCCCCCGGCCTTGTCAGTCGGGAAGGCCCTTGGCGACCTGCTCGCGCAGCGAGGCACCCTTGGCGTGCGCCTGGTCCCGCAGCTCCGACTGGAAGCCCACCATCCGCTCGCGGACGCGCGTGGCGAGCGCGTCGGAGCCGGATCCCACGATGCGGGCCGCCAGCAGCCCGGCGTTGCGCGCGCCGCCGATAGACACGGTCGCGACCGGCACCCCTGCGGGCATCTGCACGATCGACAGCAGCGAGTCCATCCCGTCGAGGTACTTCAGCGGCACCGGCACGCCGACGACGGGCAGCGGCGTCACCGAGGCAAGCATCCCGGGTAGGTGCGCCGCTCCCCCGGCGCCGGCGACGACGACCCGCAGACCCCGCCCGGCGGCTGCCTGGCCGTAAGCGATCATCTCGTCCGGCATACGGTGGGCTGAGACGACATCGGCCTCGAAGGGAATCCCGAACTCCTGCAACGCTTTTGCTGCCTCACGCATGACGGGCCAGTCGCTGTCGCTGCCCATCACGATGCCGACGACGGGCTGCTCGCTCTGCTCTGTCACGTGGTCCTCATTCCGTGATCGTGCCGCGCAGGTAAGCGGCTGCGTGTCCCGCACGCTCGCGAGCGTCGCCCAGGTCGGTGCCGCAGACGTTGACATGCCCGATCTTGCGGCCCGGGCGGACGCCCTTGCCGTACATGTGCACCTTGGCGCCGGGGTCGCGCGCCATGATGTGCCGGTAGGCGGAGTACAGCTCCTCGTGCTCCGGCAGGTCGCCGCCGAGCACGTTGGCCATGACCGTCCAGGGCGCCCGCGGACGCGGATCGCCGAGCGGCAGGTCGAGGACCGCCCGCAGGTGCTGCTCGAACTGGCCCGTCACCGCGCCGTCCATCGACCAGTGGCCGCTGTTGTGGGGGCGCATCGCGAGCTCGTTGACGACGTATGCCGCCCTGCCACCCTCGGCGTCGCTGCCGCCGTTGTCGCCGGCAGCCTCGGCGCTGCGAAGCTCGAACATCTCGACGGCGAGCACACCGGTCACCCCGAGCTCGCCGGCGATCCGGAGTCCTGCCTCGGTCGCCCGCGAGGCGAGGTGCGGATCGAGACCCGGTGCCGGCGCGAGGACCTCGGTGCAGATGCCGTCCGTCTGGACGGTCTCGACGACCGTCCACGCTGCCGCCTGCCCCGACGGGCTCCGGGCCACCAGCACCGCGATCTCGCGGACGAAGTCGACCTTCTCCTCGAGCAGGAGCCCGCCCTCGACCGGGCCGGGCTCGCCGACGCGCGCGAGCCAGTCGGCGAGGTCGTCGGCCGACCCGGCGATCGCCACACCCTTGCCGTCGTAGCCACCGCGCGGGGTCTTGGCGACGATCGGCCACCCGACCGCGTCACCGAACGCGGTCACGTCCGCAGCGGTCATGGCCTTGGCCCAGCGCGGGCAGGGGATGCCGAGGCCGGCGAGCCGCTCGCGCATCGCCAGCTTGTCCTGGGCGTAGTGCAGGGCGCTGCGCGTCGGGTGGATCATGACCCCGTCGGCCTCGAGGGTGGCCAGGATGTCGGGCGGCACGTGCTCGTGGTCGAAGGTCACCACATCACAGGCCTTGGCGAAGGCACGGACCGCCTCGAGGTCGGTGTGCTCGCCGACCGGCGCGCTCGGCACGACCAGCGCAGCCGAGTCGGTATCGCTGACCGTGAGCACCGAGAGCTGGATGCCGAGCTCGATCGCGGGACCCTGCATCATCCGGGCGAGCTGGCCGCCTCCGACGACGCCGACGACGGGGAACCCTCCAGGGGCGTTCTTCGGCTCGCTCACGCCGCCCAAGCCTAATAGGTGTCCGCCCCCACGAATTCCACCCCACATCCCCCGTCGAGTGAGCGCCCCGCCCCACCAGCCTCACAATCCCCCGTCGAGTGGGCACCCCGCCCCACCAGCCTCACAATCCCCCGTCGAGTGGGCACCCCGCCCCACCAGCCCCACTCGAGTGGGCGCCTCGTCACAGGAGCCACGTGACCAGAGTGACCAGACGGACGAACTGCCCACTCGGCTCGAGGGGGCGTGCGGGCAGGCCCGGTCGAGTGGGCGCCTCGTCACAGGAGCCACGTGACCAGAGTGACCAGAGGGACGAGCTGCTCACTCGACCTGGAAGGGAGCGGTTGGTCAGGCGGCGGGGTCGCGCCGGCTGGGGGCGGCGACCTCGAGCGCCTCGGCCGCCTCCTGACCACCGGGCACCCCGGCAGCTGCCATGGCCTCGTCACCCGGCTCGGCGAGTGCGGCCTCGACGTGGCTCGGGTCGGCCAGTGCTGGGTGGTGCGAGCGCACCGCGGCGAAGGTCCACAGCTTGTTGAGCACGAACGAGACCGGGGTCACGACGGCGATGACGATCAGCTGGGCCCAGTAGAGCCGGGTGCGGAAGCCCGTCGAGTTGTCGAAGACCGACTCGGGAAGGTGCAAGGCGGAGTTGGGGTGCATGAGCAGCGTGAGGAGCACCAGGCCGACCACCTGGCCGAGCATCCCCACGGCCAGGAACGGGAGGTACTCGCGCAGCCACGGGGCGCGATGGCTCGTCCGGAACGTCCACGACCGGTTGAGCTGGAAGTTCCACAGGTTCGCGACGAGGAACGCGATGGTCGAGTAGACGTGGTACCACCGCACGTTGAAGTCGGTGCCCGGGATGCCGACGATCGCGTCGCGCAGGTCGGGTCCGAGCTTCTTCAGGACGATGAGCGTCAGCATGTTCACGAGCACACCTGACAGCCCCACCGCGGCGAACCGGGCGAGCAACACCCAGTTGTGGCGGTGGCGCACGAACAGGAAGGTGTGCAGGCGCCTCACCCGGGCACCCTACCCCGCGTACCCGTGGGCCACCGCCAAGTCCCGCAGACCCCGACCCCGCGGTCGATGTATTCGCGCGTCACATACCGCGCGGGATCACATCGACCCGGGGTGTCAGTCGGTCTCTGCCTCGGAGAGGAACAGTGCGAACCGGGCCGGCTGCGCCTGGACGAGGTCCAAGCGGCCTCCGTTGGACTCGGCGAGGTCCCGTGCCAGGGCGAGTCCGAGGCCGGTGCTGCCGCCGGCTCCGCTGCTCACCGAGCGCTCGAAGATGTGCGGTGCCATCGCGGCTGGCACCCCGTCGCCCTGGTCGCTGACCTCGACGATGACCGATGGCCCGGAGCGCCGCGCGTGCACGTCGACGGTCCCCCGTCCGTGCACGAGGGAGTTCTCGAGCAGCGTGGACAGCACCTGCGAGAGCGCCACCGGCGTCGACCGCACGAAGAGCCCGCGCTCGCCGCGCACCCGCACGGACCGTCGCGCCTGCTCGAAGGCCGGCTGCCACTCCCGCTGCAGGGCTGCGATCACGGAGTCGAGCGACACCGCCGGAGACGGGCCGCCCGACCCGCGAGTACGCCCGAGGAGGTCGTCGACGACCCTCGTCAGCCGCTCGACCTGGGCGATCGCGATGGTCGCCTCTTCCTTGACCACAGCAGCATCATCGGTCTCCGAGATCTCCTCGAGCCGCATGAGCAGCGCAGTGAGCGGAGTGCGCAGCTGGTGGGACGCGTCCGCGGCGAAGTCGCGCTCGGCCGCGAGCGACTTGGTCATGTCGTGGGCCCGCCGGGTCATGACCCCGGAGACCTCGTCGAGCTCGGCGATGTCGGAGTGGAGCGGCGCCAGCCGTGCTTCGCCCGCCGCAAAGCGGTTCGCGAGCTCGACCAGCTCCCTCGAGGACTGCTCGACGCGGCGGCGGGTCGGCGCGGTGACGAGGTACGCGACCCCAGCACCGACCACGGCGCATGCGAGGACGGCGACGGCATACCGACCCACTCCCGAGGGCGGGTCGGTGCCGAGCCACTCCCGCACCACGCTGGGCCGCTGGGTCACGACGTACCAGACGACCCCCGTCGAGAGCAGCACGGTGAGCCCGCCCGTGACCCCAGCGACGACGAGGCACAACCGGTCGAGCAGGTGGCGCACGGTCAGTCGGCCTGAGGTCGCTCGAAGCGGAAGCCGACCCCGCGCACGGTCGCGATGTACTGCGGCGAGGTGGCGTCGTCACCGAGCTTGCGACGCAAGACAGAGATGTGCATGTCGAGGGTCTTCGTGGAGCCGAACCACGCGGTGTCCCAGATCTCGCGCATCAGCTGCTCGCGGGACACGACCTTGCCCTGCTCGCGGACGAGAACCCGCAGGAGGTCGAACTCCTTTGCGGTCAGCTGGAGCTCCTCCCCCTTGAACCACGCGCGACGACCGTCGGAGTCGATCCGCACGAGCTCGCCCGAGGCGACGACCTCGGTCGGCGTCCGGCGCAGCAGCGCGCGGACCCGAGCGAGCAGCTCGGCCAGCCGGAACGGCTTGGTGACGTAGTCGTCGGCTCCGGCGTCGAGCCCGACCACCGTGTCGACCTCGTCGGCGCGGGCCGTGAGGATGAGCACCGGGATGGTTCGCCCTTCGGCGCGGATCCGCCGGCATACCTCGAGCCCGTCGATCTTGGGCAGGCCGAGATCGAGCAGGACGAGGTCGGGACTCTCCTTGGCGCCGTCGAGGGCCGCCGCGCCGTCCTCGCGGACGTCGACGTCGTAGCCCTCGCGCCGAAGCGCCCGGGCGAGCGGTTCGGAGATGGCCGGGTCGTCCTCCGCCAGGAGCACTCGCGTCATGTGACCGTCCTCCGAGTTCCGTCGCCCAACCTGGCGCCGGCGGTGCGCCGACCCGTGCGAAGCCTATCGACTGCGTCCCCATTCGCACGTTGACGCGGTCGCCGGACCCCGTTTCCTGCTCGTCCGGACGCTCACACCCCCGGCCACTGCGGGCGCCGCTTCTCCGCGAACGCCGCGACACCCTCGCGGCGGTCGCCCGAGAACGCCGTGGCCCGCCAGCACGCGTCCTCGATCTCGAGACCGGCGGCGAGGTCGACCCCGGAGCCGAGCCGCATGGCCCGCTTGGCGTTGCGCAAGCCGACGGGCGAGTTCGCGCCGATCACTGCGGCGAGCTCGAGAGCGCGGGCACGGGCAGTGCCCGCGGGCACCACCTCGTCGACCGCGCCGATCTCGAAAGCCTCGCGGGCCGAGAGCCTCGCGGCCGAGAAGATCGCGCGGGCCGCGCGGGACCAGCCCACCCGCCGGACGAGCAGCTGCGTGCCTCCCCCACCGGGGATGACCCCGACGCTGACCTCGGGAAGCCCCACGAGGGCACCTTCGCCCGCGATGACCACGTCACACGAGAGCGCGAGCTCGAACCCGCCACCCAGGGCGAAGCCGTCGACTGCCGCGACCGCGGGCACCGGCAGGTCGAGAACGCCGGTGTATGCCGCCCGGGCCAGCGGGCGCTGCGCCAGCAGCTCCGCGTCGGTGAAGGAGTTGCGCTCCTTGAGGTCGGCCCCGACGCAGAACGCCCGGTCGTGGCTCGACGACAGCACGACGCACCGCACGGTCGGGTCCTGCGCAACGCTTGTGGTGGCCGACTCGATCGCGCGGGCCATGTCGGTCGAGACGGCGTTCATCGCCTCGGGGCGGTCGAGGACGATCTCGGCCACGTGCTCGAGCGCGGTGTCCGCGAAGCGCTCGACGCGCACGAGCGCCCGTGGCTCGGCCAGCCCGGTCGGATCTGAGGTGATGGGCGGCATACGTCGTCTCCTTTGGCGTGCGGGTGGTGCGCCGGCCGCTCAGGCGGCCGGGCCGGTACGGGGATCAGTGCGTGGCTCCGTGCCGGACTCAATGCCTGGTTCGGCCGGCCGGATGGGCCCGATGGGCTCAGGGGGCTGGACGCGCTCGCCCGGCCCCGGGGGCTCACTGGCCGGGCGCCGGCCGGACGCCGTGGCCCGCCGCAGCATCGACGGGGTCACCGGTCCCACACCCCGCAGGATGCGTCGCCGCTGGCCCGTCAGCTCGAAGCCGGACAGGCTCGCGAGCTCGCGCGCCATCGTGCCGTCGACGAGGACGCTGCCCGCCTGAGCGACGGCGGTCAGCCGCGAGGCGCGGTTCACGGTCGTCCCGAAGACGTCGCCGAGGCGGGAGATGATCGGCCCGCGGGCCATCCCGCACCGCACGTCAGGCAGCACGTCGTCCTGGGTCATCGTCTCGATGAGGTCGAGCGCGATAGCGGCCGCCGGAGCCACCCCGACGGTCGTGAACAGCACCTCGTCGCCGACGGTCTTGATGAGGCGGCCGCCGTGGGCGGTGATGACGTCGGCCGACAGCGCCTCGAACCGCGACACCAGCCGAGCCAGGTCGCGCTCGGACATCCGGCGCACGAGCGCGGTGAAGTTGACGAGGTCGGCGAAGCCGACCGAGCGCATCTTCGTCATGCCGTACGCCTCCGGGTCGGCGTCGGCGAGCATGCGCGACACCGTCGCCGACAGGTGTCGGCGCCAGGCGTACACGAGCAGCGGCTCGAGCCGGTCGGTCAAGGTGGCCAGGCGCCGCGCGGTCTCCGCAGCGGTCTCGATGTCCGGCACCGAGCGGGTGGCGTCGTCGTCGGTCTCCCGGTCCTCGGCGAGGGCGGCGGTCATGTGCTCCTCGACCGCCTCGGCGATGAGCTGGGACTGCCATCCGGCGAGACGGTCGGTCGAGCGGGCGAACGCCCGCGTCATCGCCAGCGCCGTCGGCTCGTCGAGCAGACCGTCGCGCACGATGCCGGCCACGGCGGCAAGGGCGCGCTGGTCGGCCTCGGTGAACAGCTCGTCGTCGGTGTCGACGACCGGGAACCCGAGCGCGTGCCAGAACTTGCGCGCGGACAGCAGGGACACCTCCGCGCCGCGGCTCACGTCGCGACGACGCAGCTCGAGGGGGCGTCCGAGCAGCTGTTCTGTGTAGTCCTCGCTCGCCCGCCTGTGCGGCTCGGCGCCGGGCTCGGTCATGGGCCGATCATGCCAGCCAGCCCGCCGGCCGCCGGACTCGCCCGACCTACCGAAGCCGTTCGGGCCTGCCGGAGCCGCCGGGGAGGCGACAGGTCACGACCGCCGCACGTGCACGACGTCACCCGCGGCGAAGCTGCGCCTGCCCTCGGGGGTGGCGACGACCAGAGCGCCGTCGTCGTCGACGGTCAGCGCCTCGCCCTCGACCGCGGCGCCCGTCGGCAGGTGGACGCGCACCCGCTGGCCGATCGTGAAGCACTCCTGCCGGTATGCCGTCGCAGCCTCCTCGGGCCGCACGCTCCGGACCAGCGCGGCCAGCTCGCGCAGATACGCCACGACGAGAGTCTCGCGACCGACGCGCACGCCCGCGAGGGCGAGCGACGTCGCGGTCTCGACCGGGAGCTCCTCACGCGTCTGGTCGACGTTGACACCCGTCCCCACGACGACGGCATACGACGGTCGGCGGTCACCCAGCGGCGCGCTCGGGAGCGTGACGAGCTCGCAGAGGATCCCGCTCACCTTGCGGTCGCCGTCGTCGGCGAGCAGGACGTCGTTCGGCCACTTGAGCCGCGGCGTCAGCTCGTAGCCGGCGTCCCTGGAGACCTCGCGCAGGGCGCGGGCCAGCGCGAGGCCGGCCACGAGGGGCAGCCACCCCGCCCGTTCCGGACCGCTCACCGGAACCGCCGCCGAAACCGCGACCGACGCCCGGTCCGGCACCTCCCACACGCGGCCGAGACGGCCTCGCCCGCCCGTCTGGTGGTCGGTCAGCACCACCCACCACAGGGATGCCGGCCCGTCGCCCGACGCGGGAACGGACCTCTCGAGGTGGGGAGCACCGCCGGTCAGCAGCTCTCGCAGGCGAGTGTTCGTCGATCCGATGGCAGGGTGGAACTCGACGCCGCGCCAGGGCTGGTCAGACGTGACCAACCCCGCACTGACGATCTCCGGGACGAGCGGGCTACGCACGGTTCCAAGGCTAGAGTGCGGCCATGGCTACCGATCACGCCCTGGCCGAGCCGCCGGCGCCCGCGCCGTCCGACCCTGCGCCATCCGGGTCCGAGCTCGACCTCACCACCACAGCGGGCAAGCTGGCAGACCTCAAGCGACGCGTCGCCGAGGTCGCCCACGCCGGATCCGAGCGGGCGGTCGAGAAGCAGCACGCGCGCGGCAAGAAGACGGCGCGCGAGCGGATCGAGATGCTCCTGGACGAGGGCACGTTCATCGAGATGGACAAGTACGCCCGGCACCGGTCCACCCAGTTCGGCCAGGAGCAGAACCGTCCCTACGGCGACGGCGTCGTCACCGGCTACGGCACCATCGACGGGCGCCAGGTGGCGATCTTCGCCCAGGACTTCACGGTCTTCGGCGGGTCCCTCGGCGAGGTCTTCGGCGAGAAGATCGTCAAGGTCATGGACTTCGCGATGAAGATCGGCTGCCCGGTCATCGGCCTGAACGACTCCGGTGGCGCCCGGATCCAGGAGGGCGTGGTCTCCCTGGGACTCTACGGCGAGATCTTCTACCGCAACGTCCGCGCCTCCGGGGTCATCCCGCAGATCAGCCTCATCATGGGCCCGTGCGCAGGCGGCGCGGTCTACTCCCCCGCGATCACCGACTTCACGGTGATGGTCGACCAGACCTCGCACATGTTCATCACGGGCCCGGATGTCATCAAGACCGTGACCGGCGAGGACGTCGGCTTCGAGGAGCTCGGCGGCGCGCTCACGCACAACTCCAAGTCGGGTGTCGCCCACTACATGGGCACCGACGAGCAGGATGCCATCGACTACGTCAAGGCCCTGCTGTCCTACCTGCCGAGCAACAACCTCGAGACCCCGCCGTCGTACGCCGAGGGTGAGTCCGACCTCGCGGTCACCGACGAGGACCGGTGGCTCGACACCTGCATCCCGGACTCGCCGAACGTGCCGTACGACATGAAACAGGTCATCGAGCACGTTGTCGACGACGGAGAGTTCCTCGAGGTGCAGCCGCTCTTCGCGCCCAACATCATCACCGGCTTCGCCCGGGTCGACGGCATGTCGGTCGGCATCGTGGCCAACCAGCCCATGCAGTTCGCGGGATGCCTCGACATCCACGCCTCCGAGAAGGCGGCCCGGTTCGTGCGCACCTGCGACTGCTTCAACGTGCCCGTGCTGACGTTCGTCGACGTGCCCGGCTTCCTGCCCGGCACCTCCCAGGAGTGGGACGGCATCATCCGCCGAGGGGCCAAGCTCATCTACGCGTATGCCGAGGCCACCGTCCCCAAGATCACCGTGATCACCCGCAAGGCCTACGGCGGTGCATACGACGTCATGGGATCCAAGCACCTCGGCGCCGACATCAACCTGTCCTGGCCGACCGGGCAGATCGCGGTCATGGGCGCCCAGGGCGCGGTCAACATCCTCTACCGCAAGGAGCTCGCCGCCGCCCAGGCCGCGGGCAGCGACGTCGAGGGCCGCCGCGCGGAGCTCGTCAGCCACTACGAGGAGACCCTGGCCAACCCCTACATCGCGGCCGAGCGGGGCTACATCGACACCGTCATCAGCCCCTCCAACACTCGCATGAACGTCACCCGGGCGCTGCGGGCCCTGAAGAACAAGCGCGAGACCCTGCCGCCGAAGAAGCACGGGAACATCCCGCTGTGAGCACCCCTGACACTGCGAGCACCGGACGGCCCACCCCCGGCGGATCGGGCGAGACGTCCGCGCCCGGCACGGAGCTTCCGGTCGTCCGCGTCGAGTCCGGCAGCCCGACGCCCGAGGAGATCGCGGTGCTCCTCGCGGTTCTCGCGAGCGCAAGCGGAGACGACGAGCCGGCGGCGCCGCGTCGGCGCTCGGCCTGGTCCGACCCGTCCTGGCGTCTCATCGGCCCGGAAGCCCGTGCCGGTGGCTGGCGGGCCAGCGGCCTGCCGCACTGACATCGCTGACCGGGCATCACGCTGATGTCCTCGGAGGTCGTCGGCGGTGTGAGTGCTTTGATGGATTCATGAGCGATTCCCACGAGAGTGGCGAGCCACGGACGGCGCGTGCCAGCCGTGAGATCGCGGCCGATTCCACTCGGATCTTCGAGCTCATCGCTGACCCGGCCGAACAGCCGCGATGGGACGGCAACGACAACCTGTCCCACGCCGCGACCGGTCAGAGAGTCCACGCAGTCGGCGACGTATTCACCATGACCACCACGAAGGGCAACCTCCGAGAGAACCATGTGGTCGAGTTCGTCGAAGGCCGGCGAATCGCCTGGACCCCCGCCGAGCCGGGTCAGGAGCCGCCCGGTCACCTGTGGCGGTGGGAGCTGGAACCGATCAGCCCGTCGCTGACGCGGGTGACCCACAGCTACGACTGGACCCGCTTGGCGGATGACGACCGAAGGATTCCGCGCGCCCGGGCGACCACTCCCGACCGGCTGCAGGCATCCATGGACCGGCTCGCGGCTCTCGTCGAGGCCCCTGACCGCTGAACGCAGCCGCCCGTGCCCTGTTCGTCGGGCGACGCCTACGGGACCGAGCCCGGGGCGGGATTTCGTAGCGAATTTCGCTGAATGACCGACAGGATCCGGCCGCGGCCCGATCGTGTAGGCGGCGAAGCCTTTCGCAGGGCGACTCAGCCCAGGAAGTCGCGGGTCCCGAGGATCGCGCGGTGGGCGGCGAGGTACCAGGCGGGCGCCCTCCACAATCGACCAACTGGTCAGCCGTTGTGGCGGCGACGGCGGTTGGGCGACGACAAGTGTCCAGCTGGTCGAATGTGGTGTCGTCAGCGGTCGCGCTCGACCATGTACGGGACGAGATCCCGCAGGAACGTCCGCGCGGACGACGGCGGGACGTCGGCGAACGCGTCGTCGAACGCGACGAGCGCCGACCGCGCGATGCCGCGCGCGAACTCCTCGGCGAACGCCACGCTCCCGTGGCTCTCCATGAGGTCGAGGATCTCCTCCCTGACCCCGTTCGACCGCTGAGCCGGGTCCAGTGCGAGGTACTGCTCGACACGCACCCGCCTGGGTCCCGTGGCGGCGGCCAGGAGATGGATGAGCATCAGGGTGCGTTTTCCCTCTCGCAGGTCGCCCAGTCGCTCCTTCCCGTAACGGCTCTCCGATCCCGTGAGGTTGAGGATGTCGTCGCGGATCTGGAACGCCGCGCCGAGGAAGAAACCGAAACGCAGCATGAGCCGCAGGTCGACGTCCGTCCCGGACCCGATCAGCGCGCCGACCCGGAGCGGCAGCAGAGTCGTGTACCAGCACGTCTTCTTCATGATCAGGTCGAGGTAGTCGTCCGGGGTGAGGTCGACACGGCCGTCGCGCAGCCACCCCAGCTCCCGCGCCTGGCCGTCGACGGTCTGTCGGGCCATGAAGTCGAACTCGGACCAGATCCGGGCGGCCAGGGCCCGTCCCAGGCGGCGCTCGTTCTGGCGCAGGGAGCCCAGTGCGAGGACTGCGAGGCCGTCCCCTGCGTTGATGGCGAGCGCCGAGCCGTAGGTGACGTGCAGCGTCGGCTTGCCACGGCGGAGCTCGCTGTCGTCCTCGACGTCGTCGTGGACCAGGAATGCCGTGTGGAGCAGCTCGAGGGCCGCGGCCGAGGGCAGCGCGTCCTCGACCTTGCCCCCGAAGGCGCTGCACGTGGCCAGGCAGAGGGCTGGGCGCAGCCCCTTTCCGCCGCGCTCGAGGTACTCGCTCGCGGGGCCGCCGAGGTAGGGCGACAGCCCGTCCGCGAGCAGGTGGGACTGGGCCGCCCGCCTCGCCATCGCGGCATACGCGTCGAGCTGGAGGAGGAACTCCGGCGCCGTGCTGCTCATCGGGGCTCGGCCGCCTGGACGCGCACCGACAGGGTCAGGCCGATCGGGGGTGAGCCGTCGACCGAGCTGAGCACGAGGGCCTGGTACTCACCGGCAGGCTGGTCCGCGGGCACCGTCACGCGGAGGCGCGACTCCCCCACGGTCGCTGGCTCCACGACGGGGAGCGCCTCGGGCGAGAAGGCCACCGCCTCGGCCATGATGACCCCCGTCGAGGCCACCAGGCTCGTGGCTCGCAGCCGGACGTGCGCGACTGGCGACGTGGTCGGGTTGTGCACCCAGACGGACACCTCCGAGCAGGAGCCCGGCGCAGCCGGCGGCAGGACGAGGTGGTCAGGACCCGGAGTGCGGCCGGGCGTCACCGTTCTGGCCAGGACCGAGGTGAGCTCCTCGAGGAGGGCCAGACCGGCATCGGCGGCGCGACCCGCGCTGTCCAGCAGGGCCGCGGCGGAGTCCCCGGATGACAATCCGGAGAGCTCCGGCTCGTGGTGGATCGCCCGGTCCACGACCGCGATGTACCGGTCGACGACGGCCGCGGCGGAGAACAGCCCGAACCGCTGTACCTCACCGGCGAGATCGGCCGCCGTGGCCCGCGACCTGCCGCTCGTCACGACGCAGCCTTGTCGGTGGCAGGCCGAGACAGGGCACCCGACAGGATGGCCCGCGCCGCCTGGACCCCGGAGCGTGTGGCCGCCTCGACGCATCCCGCGTCGAGCCCACAGGCCGTCCAGTCACCGGCGAGCGCGAGGTTGGCGAACCCGGACCCGTCGGGCGGGAGCCGGTGCCTGCCGGAGCCCGGTAGGGACTGGACGTACCGGTCGGACGGGTCGAGGTTGGCGCGGTAGTACTGCCCGTCGAGCCGGGCTCTGCCGGTGCGGCCGGAGCCGTCCCACAGCAGGTCCCAGCGAAAGCCCGCAGCCGTCGCCGCGCCCGGCCACAGGTCCCCCGCCTCGTCGTCCAGGAAGCGGACCAGGTGGTCCCGGACCAGCGAACGTCCGGCGGCCGGGGGCGCGTCAGGCATCGCGCCGCACAGGTAGGCCAGGCTCGTCGGGCCGGCGGACGGCCACCCTTCGCGCGGGAGCAGGTGCGACATGGACGCCCAGGTGTCGAACCTGTCTCCGAAGCCGGTGAGGGTCACTCCTGCCGGGCCCTGCCAGCCGAGGTCGTGCTCGCTCGCGCCGAACCACAGCTGGGCGGCGTGGGTGGCGACGGTGGCGACGCCGTCGACCATCGCACGCCAGCGTGAGTCGGCCGCGACGAGGTCGGCAGCGACGTGGGGCACCATCCCCAGGGAGACTGCCAGCACGGCCACGTCGAAGTCGGCCCCTGCGGTCAGGGTCTCGGTGCCTGTCCCGTCTGCGGGGCCCCAGTGCGACTCCAGCCCGTGACCGAGCTCGTCGCAGCCATCACCCGGCACACCGTCGAGCTGGTCGAGCAGCGGTCCGTCCGGCCAGCACTGCAGGCCCCCGACACGGACGAGCGGCTCGTACCGGTCCAGCCCCGGCCTCAGGTCCGCCTGACGGGTCAGCGTGACCGAGCCGACCGTGCGGTCCGGACCGAGGGTCATCCGGTCGAGCCGCCGGAAGAAGCGGAACTCCACGCCCCGGCGGCGCAGAGCCTCGTACATCGGGGCGAAGACGACCTCCCCCATACCCGCCTGCATGTGCCAGAAGATCGACCCCTTGTAGTCGAAGAGCATCCGGCCGGCGAGCTGGAGACCGAGACCGGCCGCGAACCTCGGCCGCTTCCGGTCGCCGCCCTCGTAGGCGAAGGTCAGGTCGTACATGCCGCGGACGATGGCCGAGTCGAGCGTCTCCGGCGCGGCGCCGTGCCGGGCCAGCCACTCGCGGTAGTCGAGGTGGTCGATGGCGTCGTACCCAGTGCCGGACAGCAGGCCGTCGGCGACCATGCCCTGCAGGTTGGTCACGACGAGGTCGACGAGCTGCCAGGTACGCCGCATGGCCGGGTCGGCGAGCACGGTCCTGCGTATGCCGTCCCTCCAGTCGTGCAGCAGCCTGGTCAGCCGCCCGGCGGCCACCGACCCCAGCCCGACTCCCTGGGTGAGCTTCGAGGCCCGTTCGAGGCCGGTGAGGATCGCGGCGACGGCCGTCAGCGCGGCGCCGCGGACGAGAGCCTCGGCGTCGGTTCCGGACGGGGGTGGCACCGGGCTGGCGCTGAGGAAGACCTGCGGGCGGGCCGGAGGCCCCGCCACGCCACGGTGGAAGTCCGCCAGCAGCTGCAGCGCCCGGGAGGCCAGGTCGAAGGGACGAAGCGGCCGGTCCTCCGCCCCGGGTTCCCCCGGCAGGGCGGCATTCTCGGAGAACGAGGTGACGTAGTGGCTCCACCCCAGGCCGTCGTGGTCCGCGAGTCCGACGTCGCCCGTGGGAGCGACCGCTTCGCGCCACGTGCGGATCGGGCTCGCCGGGTCCATGGCGGGCCGGTCCAGCTCTGCGTAGACCTCGCGCAGCACCCGAAAGGTCGCGTCGTAGTACCCGAGCAGCACGTGGAGCCCGTGCTCCTCGATCCGGTCGTTCGGTCCGCGGCTGCTGGCTCCTTTGCCGCCGAGCCGCCACCCGCGCTGGTACACCGTGATCGACTCGACACGGTTGCGCCAGTCGCCGCTGCTCAGCTCCCAGGCGGCGGACAGACCGGCCATGCCGCCGCCGAGGATCACGACCCGCGGCCCGCCCACGTCAGCCTTCGAGCAGCGCGTCGGCGGCTGCGGTCGCCCCGTTCACCACACCGGCAGGAAGGCAGCCCCGAGCCTCCACCAGCACTCGCCGCCAGGACGCGGGCCGAGCGCCGTCCTGGAGCCCCGCCAGGTCGACCGCAGCCCGGAGCCTGGCGACGTGGGCGCCCTGCTCGGACGCACACCGCACCGCTTCGGTGAGGTCGGCCGCGACGTCAGCGGCGTCGCCGCCCACGGCCATCGTGTATGCCGCCCGCTGGCGCAGGAGCTCGGGCAGGTGGACGTACTCGCCGGACTTCTGAACGACGAGGAGCGCATCACCCACGAGCTCCTGGGCGCGGTCGAGCTCGCCCGCCGCGGCGTGGAGCTCGGCCAGATGGCCCAGCGCGAAGGCCTTGAACGCCTCCTGCCCCATGAGGTGCAGCGTGTCGAAGATCTGCTGCAACGCCTGCCGGTGTGCGGCGCTGCCGGGAGCCTCGGCGGTCGCGTAGGCCATCCCCATCACCGACCAGAACGCATACCCGTGCTCCTGCCCGATGGCCACGATCTCGGCGCCCAGCCTCTGCGCGTCCTCGTGGTCGCCGTTGAACCGACGGATCCAGGCGGCATACAGCTTGACGAAGGCGAGAGTGAACGGGCCGCGGGGGAACCCGATCTCCTCGGCGCGGCGGATCGCCCGGTTCTCCCACTCCAGCGCGCCGGACTCCCCCCGCAACGTCATCAGGCACGCAGTGCCGATGAGGCAGACGGAGAACGGGTCGGTGGGCAGGGGCCAGAACGGAGTGATGAGCGCCTCCGCCGGACGGGCCGAGAACCCGGCGAAGGACCGCTCCTGGTGGGCCATGGCGAGGTCCAGATGCCCCTCGAAGAACTCCTGGAAGCCAACGCACTGCTCCACCTCGGGCGCGAACGACGCGAAATCCACATCACTGACCATCGCGCTGAGCCGGTCGATGACGCGGCGCGACGTCGGCGTGTCGCCGGCGGCAAGCCAGTAGGACCAGATCGCGACCAGCGAGGGCACCACCTGGACCGCGTTGCCCAGCCGCGTGGCCAGCACCTCGGCCCGACGGTGGTCCGCCTGGACGGCCGGAGCGGCATACCCCTGCATGGAGCTCACACTCAGGGCACGGAGCAGCCGGGCAGTCAGCTCGCTCACGTCGCGCTCTGCCGACTCGGGCAGGGTCTCGACAAGCTCGAGGACGCGCGTCAGCAGCTTGGTCGCCACGGTGTGCGCGCCGCGCGCCTGCTCGGCCTGCACGGCCGCGAGGTAGAGGCCGATCGCCTGCGCCGCCTCGCCGGCGAGGTCCAGGTGCTGGGCGACGAGCGCCGGCTCCGCGCCGCGGGCGCCGAGCACCTCGGCGACCTTGGCGTGCGTGTGTCGCCGGACGTCGAGGACCTGGGTCTCGTATGCCGCGTCCCGCATGAGGGCGTGGCGGAACCGGTAGCTGCCTGCGGCCGCGTCGCCGCGCTCGATGATGCCCGCTCGCGTCAGGGCGACCAGCTGGTCGCTCACCCGCTGGTCGTCCTCGAGGACACCGGCCACCGTCGCGGCATCGAAGGCCGGGCCGACCGTCGCCGCCACCTGGACGACCCGCAGGTCGACACCGGGAGCCTTGAAGCGCCAGGTGAACAGCTCCTGCAGCCGCAGCGGAACCGGCTCGACACGGGTCCCACCCAGGTAGGAGCGCGTGAGCTCCTCGATGAACAGGGGCACCCCGTCGGTCTGCTCCACGATCGAGGCTCTGGCGGCCTCCGTCAGACCCTCACCGGCCAGGTTGTCCACGAGCTGCGCCGCAGCCGTCGCGTCGAGGCGCTCGAGCTGGATGACGCGGACATCGCCGACCCAGCTCAGCGACGGCGCCTGCCGGGTCGTAGCCACGGTGAGCACGCGAGACCCGTCAACGCCGGGGTGCGGAGCGGCGGGATGCCCCACCAGGCGTCCGAGCAGAGTGTTCGTCGACGGGTCCGCCCAGTGGAGGTCCTCGACCACGAACAGGAGCGGCGCCTGCTGCGCCAGCGCCCGGAGCCAGTCGAGGAGGCAGTTGATCGTCTCGTCGAGGAAGGCAGTCGGGTCCAGCTCAGGCGCCGGGTAGCGAGCCGGGTCGGCGACCCCGACGAGGGAGCCGAGGAACGGGACCGACCGCGAGGGTTCGAGCCCGAGCCCGGACAGGTGGCGTTCGAGTGACCCCAGCCGGTCCGCGGTGTCGAGATCGAGGACCCGCTCGAGCATCCGGGCGACCGGCCACAACGACACACTGGCGTAGTAGGGCAGGCAGCCGATCCCGACGACCTTGCCCCCGGTGGCCTCGACCCGGTCCAGGAGCGCGGCGACCAGCCGCGACTTGCCGATGCCGGCCTCGCCGACAAGCAGGAAGGACCGCTCCCCCGGGGGCTCACGGGACTCGCGGACCGACTGCCAGGCCTCGAGCAGCTCGCTGCTCGGCCCGGCCCGGCCGACGAGTCCCGCGCGGTGGTAGCGCTCCGCCTCGAAGCGCGCCGCGGCATAACGCGGGCGCTGCACGGCGAAGATCTCCACAGCGCGGCTGATCCCCTTCAGCTGCTGCTCGCCCAGCGACTCGAGGTAGAAGTCGGTGTCGACGAGCTGGCTGGTGACGTCGCTGATGACGACGGAGTCGGGTTCGGCAGCGTTCTGCACGCGCGAGGCCAGGTTCGGGGTGACGCCGACGATCGAGTCACGCTCGGCGACCGACTCGGCGCTCAGGTCCGTCACCACCACCAGGCCGGTGTGGATGCCGACGCGCACCTCGGCGGTCAGCCCAAGACGGTGTTCGAGGTCGCTCCGCGCATCGCGCATCGCCACGACGAGGTCGAGGCCCGCGAGCACGGCGCGGCGGGCGTCGTCCTCGTGCGGCTCCGGGTAGCCGAATCCCGCGAGGATGCCGTCTCCGGAGAACTGGATCAGCGAGCCGCCGTAGCGGCCGACCGCATCGCGGGCCGCGTTGCGGTAGAAGGAGAACAGGTCACGCAGCTGCTCAGGCTCGACGCGCTCGGACAGCATCGTCGAGCCCACGAGGTCCGAGAACAGCAGGGTCATCAGCGCACGCTCGCCGGAAGGACCGAGCTGCCGGGCTTCGAGCCGCTGGATGAGGCGGTCGGCGCGCGGGTTGTCCGGGTCGACGGCCCGCACCTCCTCGGCCATCGCCCTGGCCGACTCGGCGTCACCCGAGGCGAGCGCGTTCTCGGCTGCGGTCAGGAGTCGTTCGATGAGTCGGGCGAGAGGTGACTCGACCGTTGGGACGGAGCCAGCCATTCGGTCACGCCGGCCCGGATGCGCGCGCGATGTACAGCTGCACCGGGGCGACGGCCGAGCCGTCCGGCCTGGTGAGCTGTCCGAGGTACAGGCCGGGGGCGACGACGGCGTCGATGGCCACCACCTCCGCGCCGTAGGTCCCGTCGTCGAGGGCCGTCACCGTGACCTGGATCGCGTCCGCCGGGACGACCGCCCCGCCTGCCTCGATCGAGGTCAGGGCCGAGATGACCAGCGCGTCGTTCGGTCGCAGGCCCTGCACCGGCACGATCGTCGACTCCGGCGCGGCCGTGGTGGGCCTGGAATCGATCGGTCCGCCGGGACCGGTCCCGACTGGACCTCCTTCAGGTGGGGTCGGCTGGGGAGGGGCTGCTGCGCGAGCTCCCGGCCCGGCGGGTGCAGCGGCGCCGAAGGCCGCGCCCGTCGCTCCCGGCATGACCATCCCGAACGTCCGCGCAGCCCCATCGGCCATGGCGGCGGAACCCGACGCCAGGGCCCGAAGCGATCCGCGCGCCTGCTCCCGTGGCGTGCCGGGCGGCGTCAGACCGGCATCGATCCCGTGGCCCGAGATCTCGCCCATCGTGTCCATCCCGTAGTTCCACGCCGCCGTCCAGTCGGCGGCGAGCTGGGCCCAGACCTTGGTCCCGTCCGCCATGCCGTCCTGGAGGTTGTAGTTGCCGGCCGCCACGCGCGACGTCAGGTCGTCGAAGAGGCCGGCATAGGTGCGGGCCGACTCGCCGAAGTACTTCACCCACTGGTCGTAGAGCTGACCGCTGGGCACCTTCGACCCGTCATCGCCGGACGGCACCTTGGTCGGCGACTTCGGTGCGGAGTGGCTTCCGCTGCGCACGGCAGAACGCATCCAGTCGGTCCAGAAAGGCCGCACGAACAGGGCGAAGTCGTCCCACCCGGGCTGGGTGAACCCGACGATCTTCAGCGCCCTCACCCGGCGGACGGAGCCGAAGTCGCTCACGATGAGGAAGCCCCGGTCGACGCCGATCTGCCGGTCGAGGCTGACATCGAGCTCGTAGGTCATCCCGGAGGCCTGCTTGCGGTCCGTCCAGAAGTCACAGTGCAGCAGCGTGTTGAGCGGCCAGACGATCTGGACCTCCTCGTGGAAGACGGCGTGCCAGTGGTCCTCGCCCGGGTCGCTCAGTGACACCGGTCCCTCCGAGGCCACGACGTCCATCCGCTTGAAGAAGGTCTGACCCCAGTCCGTCCAGTTGCGCGGGTCGAGCCACTGGGTGATCCCCTCGAGCGGCGCGTCCGTCTCGAACTCGGAGAAGATCCACGTCGCCTTGAGGCCGCCGACCTCGACCGCCCTGGTGTTGCAGATGTCCTGGCCCAGGAAGGCAGTGACGTGGTGCGGCAGCGCCTGGCCGCTTGCTGTCGACTCGAACGGCACGCCGTCGGTGGCCGCGGCCTTGAGGTCGCTGAGCAGCTGGTCGCCGTGGCCCGGGCCCACCACCGACTCGGCCAGCTGGCGGTACGCGTCACCCGTGTTGTCGTAGGCCGGAAGCCTGGCCGCCGTCAGCTGGTAGAGGACGTCGAGCCGCGCCGAGGCAGAGATCTGGTCCTCGGGGGCGTCGGCGACGAGCTGCAGCGCCGTGGCGGGAGGGGCCGACTGGAACCCGGACACGTCGCCGAGGTCGATGCCGCCCAGCTGGTTGGCGAGGGAGTACAGCCCGAGCAGGGCGTGGTACCGCTTCTGGCGGTCCGCGGCCTCCTGGTCCGCGTCACCCTTCCATGTCGGGGGCCGATCGAACATGACGCACCTGCCTGAATTCTCGCCGAGAGGGACGGTGTCGAGGCTTGAAACGTAAACAGCACGCTGCTACGGAGTGTAAGGACCAGATCACGGACCTGTCTGTCGTTCACGCAGAGACGGCAGGCACAAAGCGCCGACGCCATTCGCCGCTGGGGCCTTCGGTCGCCTACTCTCTTACCTCGTGTCCGTCGACCGTTTCGCTGCCACTCGCCTCGCCGAGCGTTACTCCCTGATCGAGCGCATCGCCGCAGGCGGGATGGGCGAGGTGCACCTCGCCCTCGACGAGCGTCTGCAGCGCCAGGTCGCCGTCAAGGTGCTCGCCCGCGCCTTCTCCGACTCTCCCGACTTCATTGAGCGGTTCCGCCGTGAGGCGCTCACCGCCGCGGGGCTCGTCCACCCCAACATCGCACAGGTGTACGACTACGGCATCGACGGCGACTCTCACTTCATCGTCATGGAGTACGTCCCTGGCACCGATCTGGCGCGCCTGCTGCGCGACCACGGCCGGATCGCTCCGGCGGCGGCCGTGGACATCGCCGAGCAGGTGTGCGCCGCGCTCGCGGCTGCCCACCAGGCGGGCGTCGTGCACCGCGACATCAAGCCGAGCAACGTCATCGTGTCGGACGACGGCCGGGTCAAGGTGACCGACTTCGGCATCGCACGCTCGCGCGGCGAGGTGACGCTGACCGAGGCGGGCACCGTCATGGGCACGGCGGCATACATCCCGCCGGAGCAGGCCCAGGGCCGCTCCGCGACGCCGGCATCCGACATCTACTCGCTCGGCATCCTGCTCTTCCAGATGCTGACCGGCGAGCTGCCGTTCTCCGGGGACACCCCGATCGCGATCGCGCTGCGCCATCTCGACGAGCCGGTGCCGCCGCCGAGCTCGAAGGTGAGGGGTCTGCCGGCCGCGCTCGACGAGGTCGTGTTCCGCGCCACCGCCAAGGCACCCGAGGACCGCTACCGCGACGCCGATGCCATGGCTCGCGCGCTGGGCCGCCGGGAGGCGGCCGCGGTGGACGCGACCCGCGCGCTGGCTGTGGGCGCCCAGGCGACGTCCGTGCTCGACGTGCGCGGTCAGCAGCACACCACTGCCTTGCCGGCGACGCCGGAGCCGGCGTATGCCGCAGCTCCCCACGCCGAAGCGGCCCCTCCCGTCCGGCGGCAGCCGACGCGTCGGCGGGTCAACCCGCTGCCGTGGGTGCTTCTGGCGTGCGGCATCGTCCTGGTCCTCGCGCTCGTCGCGATGCTGACCTCCGGCAACGACACGCCGACGGCCAACGCCAACCGACCGTCCGCGACCAAGACCTCGGAGTCCACTCCCACGACGTCGGACGCGACGACCACGGCGCGCCCTGACGGCCGCACGGTGCCGGAGGGCATCGTCGGCATGCAGCGCGACGCCGCGGTCGACGAGCTCATCGGCCTCGGGGTCAACGTGCGCTGGGTCCTCGTGAGGTCCGCCCAGCCCGAGGGCGCGGTCCTGGGCACGGTGCCGGCGCAGGGCGAGCCGATGAAGCGCGGCCAGACCGTCGCCCTCGTCGTGAGCCGCGGCAAGGCCCCGGACCACGTCAACTCGACCTGGGTCGTGCCGGGCGACCTCGTCGGCATGAGCGCCAAGGACGCCGAGGACCGCCTCGGCCACGAGGACGTGCGGGTCACCCGCGTGACCATCCCCACGGGCGGCGACGGCGGCCAGGTGGTGGCGACGTGGCCTGCGGCCGGACAGCCGACGACCGAGGGCGTCGTGGTGCTCGTGGTCTCCGGTGACAGCGGGAGCAAGAGCGACAACAAGGGCCCCGGAAGCAGCGGGAGCGGCACCGGCGGCGACGGCAACAGCAGCGACTGACGGGGCGCAAATCCGGGCGCCCGACGTCAGAGGCGTGGGATACGTTCGGCGGGTGACTGACACGACCGCGCAGACCGCGCGACCCCAGACCGATGTCGACCGCATCGCCGAGAGGTACTTCGACGCCGCTGTCGACCTGAGCCCGATCAACGCCACCTACCTCGGCGTCCCTGGTCGTGACGAGGACCTCGACGACCTGTCGCCCGCGGGCAACGCTGCCCACGCCACGCTGCGCGAGGCCACGCTCGCCGAGCTCGCCACCGCGACGCCCGCCGACGACGTCGACCGAGTCACCGTCGCGGCGATGACCGAGCGCCTCGAGCTCGCCCAGCAGCGGTATGCCGCGGGCCTCGACGAGATGTCGCTCAACGTCATCGCCTCCCCCCTCCAGGGCGTCCGAGACGTCTTCGACCTGATGCCGCAGGACTCCGAGGAGCACTGGCGCACCTTCGCCGTCCGGATGGCCAAGATCCCGGGCGCGCTCGAGGGCTACAAGGAGTCGCTGCTGCTCGCGCGGGAGCGTGGCCAGGTCACGCCCCGGCGTCAGGTCACGGCCTGCGCCGACCAGTCACGCGACCTCGTGGCCGACGACGGGTACTTCGCCAAGGTGGTCGAGGACGCCAAGACCGGCGACGCCCCGCTCGATGGCGAGGTCAAGGGCCAGCTGGCCGAGGCCGCCCGAGCGGCCGCAGCGGCATACTCTGACATCGCTGACTGGCTCGAGCGGGAGCTGCTCCCCCATGCGCCGGAGGCCGACGCGTGCGGTGTCGAGCGCTACGCCTTGGAGTCCCGCTACTTCCTCGGTGCCGCGGTCGACCTCGAGGAGACCTACCGCTGGGGCCAGCAGCAGGTGGCCGACCTGCACGCGCAGATGACGCAGATCGCCGAGGGGCTCGAAGCGGGCGCCTCGGTCGAGCGGGGCGTGGAGATCCTCGACGCCGACGAGCAGTACCAGCTGCACGGCACCGACGCGCTCAAGGCGTGGATGCAGGAGCGTGCCGACGAGGTCATCACGAAGCTCAAGGACGTCCACTTCGACATCCCGGGCCCCGTCCAGAAGATCGAGTGCATGATCGCCCCGACCCAGACCGGCGGCATCTACTACACCGGGCCCTCTGACGACTTCAGCCGGCCTGGCCGCATGTGGTGGTCGGTGCCCAAGGGCAACACCGAGTTCAAGACGTGGAACGAGCTGACGACCGTCTACCACGAAGGCGTCCCCGGCCACCACCTGCAGGTCGCCCAGACCGTCTACCGGTCCAAGCTGCTCAACAAGTGGCGCCGCCTCGAGGCGTGGACCTCGGGCCACGGCGAGGGCTGGGCACTGTACGCCGAGCGTCTCATGGCCGAGCTCGGCTACATGGACGACCCGGGCAACCGGATGGGCTGGCTCGCCGGTCAGTCACTTCGGGCTGCGCGCGTGGTGATCGACATCGGCGTGCACTGTGGCTTCGACGCGCCCGACGAGGTCGGCGGCGGCGCGTGGGACTACGACAAGGCGTGGACGTACCTCACCCGCTACGGCTTCATGGACGAGAAGGTCCTGCGCTTCGAGCTCAACCGGTACCTCGGCTGGCCCGGGCAGGCGCCGGCCTACAAGATCGGCGAACGGCTGTGGCTGCAGCTGCGCGACGAGGTCAAGCAGCGCGAGGGCGACGCGTTCGACCTCAAGGCGTTCCACCGCCGCGCCCTCGACATCGGCGGCGTCGGGCTCGACACCCTGCGCTCCGCGGTGCTCGGGGAGATCTGAGGCCTTCTCCCGTCGAGTGGCCTCGTCGTCACACCAGTCCCACGGCAAGGGCGACCTTCGCTGGAAGAGGTGTGACGACGGGGCCACTCGACGAGCCTTATCATTCCGGAATGCCGTCCACCCCTCTCGCTGGCGCGCCGGCCGTCACCCTCGTCCTCGCGTCCGCCTCTCCCGCCCGGCACAAGACGCTCCTCGCGGCGGGCATCGAGCCTGTCGTCGTGGTCAGCGAGGTCGACGAGGACCTCGCCGTCGCGGAGGCCACCGAGCGCTATGGGCCGCTCGAGCCGGCGGACATCGCCCTGCTCCTCGCGCGGGCCAAGGCCGAGGACGTCGCCCGCCGCAACGAGCTCGCGGCGGTCGTGATCGGCTGCGACTCGGTGCTCGAGCTCGACGGCGAGATGCACGGCAAGCCGGCCGACGCCCGCGAGGCGACGGCCCGCTGGAGGCGGATGCGGGGCCGCTCGGGGGTCCTGCACACGGGCCACTGGCTCGTGGACGAGCGCGGCACCGCCGGCGCGACCCTCGGTGCGACCGCCTCGACGACGGTGCACTTCGCGCGACTCAGCGACGCCGAGATCGACGCGTACGTCGCCACGGGCGAGCCGCTCACCGTCGCGGGCGCCTTCACGATCGACGGGCTGGGCGGTGCGTTCGTGACGGCCGTCGAGGGCGACCACCACAACGTCGTGGGTCTGTCCCTGCCGCTGCTGCGCGACCTGCTCGGCGACGCCGGCATCGAGTGGTTCGACGTGGTCGGCCGCGCCGAGGCTGAGGCGGGGCAGGCCGTGGAGACCGGGCCGGTCACGGCGGAGGCGACGCCTCAGGGATAGAGGTCGTCGGTGAGGTTCTCGATGATGAGGTAGTGCTCGGTCCACCACCACATCTGCAGGGCACCCGCGAGGACCACGACCCCGAGCAGCCAGTAGCGGTAGCGCCGCCACCAGCGCAGCTTGAGGAACCAGGCGATGATCAGCGCCATCGGGAAGGCCAGCAGGCCGTAGCGGATCCGGCTGGGCGTCGTGCTGGTCACCAGGACGATGTATGCCGGGTAGGCGCCCGCCCAGCCCCAGATCTCCGGGCCCCAGCGCCAGGAGTTCTTGGACAGCATGAACCAGGTGAAGCCGGCGATCGCGACCACCCCGAGCACCTGTCCGAGCACGCCCCAGTAGTCGTAGAGCAGGTTCCACCACATGTAGAGCTTGACCTTGGTCTGGATGTTCCAGGCCAGCATCGTGTCGTTGTAGGCGTTGGGGGTGTCCGTCGCGATGGTGACGATGGTCGGCCAGAGCCAGGTCAGGACGGCGGCGTATGCCGCGAGCGCCCCCATGGCGACCCGGAACCGCACCGGGTGCGGGCCTTCGTCGTTGCGCCACCACCGCACGACGGCGTGCGCCACGATCACGGGGGCCATCGCGATGACGACGTTGCGGGTGAGGGCGAGCACGAGCAGCGCGAGCACGACCCACCAGTACTTGCGCTTGCGGAGCAGCCACAGGACGGTGACGACGAGCAGCAGCCCGGTCGACTCGGTGTAGGAGGCCGAGAAGGCCGGCGAGGCGATGTAGAACGAGGTGGCGACGACCGCGACGATGGCCTCCCACCGGCCGACGGCCTGGTCGACGAGCTTGAAGAGCAGGTACATCGCGACGAAGCCGATGAGCGTCGACAACAGGGGCGCGACGACCTCGAAGGGCAGCCCGGTGACCCGCATGATGCCGCCGACGGTCATCGGGAACACCGGGAAGAAGGCCCAGGGGTTCATGTCGACCCCGCCCCAAGGGGCGCGCGGGAGCACGGCCGGGTATCCGTGCTCGGCGATGACGCGGTACCACTGGCCGTCCCAGTTCGTCATGGCGGTGAGGTATCCGGGGGCAGCCGGCGACGGGTAGAAGATGCGGATGTTCTGCGTCCCGATGGGCAGCGCGATCTGGTACTTGGCCAGGTAGCTCGCTGAGATCAGCACGAAGATCCGAGAGACCCCGAACACCGCGAGGGGGAACCAGACGGCGAACCTGAGGTAGAAGGGGGTGCGGGCCTCGACCTCGCGGTCGGGATGCTCGAGGCGGTGACCGAGACGCGACTCAGACCGGCGGGACGGAGCGTCGGCGGTCGCTGAAGTGACGGTCACGCCGGGAAGCATAGGCCAGACGCCTGACGAGGTCAGATCGCAGCTCATCTGCCTCGACGACGGAGTCGAGGACGAGGTCTGCGGCGAGGCGCTCGATGTCGACGTCCTCCTCGTACTCCCGGCGGCGGTCGGCGACGAACTGGGCCTGTTCTGCGGGGTCCTCGATCTCGGCGATCTTGTTGGCGTAGACAGCGTTGACCGCGGCTTCGGGGCCCATGACGGCGATCCGCGCGGTCGGCAGCGCGATCGTGGCGTCCGGGCCGAAGCCCGGCCCGCCCATGGCGTAGAGCCCGGCGCCGTAGGCCTTGCGCACGACGACGCAGACCTGGGGCACCGTTGCTGACGCGACGGCGCTCACCATCTTGGCGCCGTGCCGGATGATGCCGCCGCGCTCGACCTCCGAGCCGATCATGAAGCCGGGGACGTCGGCGAGATAGACCAGCGGGATGTTGAACGCGTCGCAGAGCCAGATGAAGCGGGCAGCCTTGTCGGCGCTGTCGGTGAACAGCACGCCGCCCTTGACGATCGAGTTGTTGGCGACGATCCCGATGCTCTCGCCGTTGAGCCGGCCGAAGCCGATCACGAGCTCACCGGCCCAGAGCGGCTTCAGCTCGAAGAACGAGTCGTCGTCGACGAGGCCGTCGATGACGGCGTGGATGTCGAAGGGGACCGACTCGCGCTCGGGCACGCTCGCGCGGGTGAGCGGCTCGGCGGGCTCCTCGGCGGCATACGTCGGGGGGTGGTCGCGCCAGCTGCCGGGGACGTAGGAGAAGTAGAGCTTGGCGAGCTCGATCGCCTCGGTGTCGTCGTGGGCCAGCAGATCCCCGACGCCTGAGACGGTGCAGTGCATCCGGGCGCCACCCATCTCCTCGAGCGACACCTTTTCGCCGACGACCATCTCCGCCATCCGCGGGCTGCCGAGGTACATCGAGGCGTTGCCCTCGACCATGATGATGAGGTCGCAGAAGCTGGGGATGTACGCGCCGCCGGCAGCGCTCGGCCCGAAGAGGCAGCAGATCTGGGGGACCTTGCCGGACAGCGCGACCTGGTTGTGGAAGATCCGTCCCGCGCCACGCCGTCCGGGGAACATCTCGACCTGGTCGGTGATCCGGGCGCCCGCCGAGTCGACGAACCAGAAGACGGGCAGCTCCTCGCGCAGGGCCATCTCGGTCGCCCGGACGATCTTCTCGACCGTCCGCGCGCCCCAGCTGCCCGCTTTGACGGTCGGATCATTGGCGATGACGATCGCAGGCCGGCCATCGACCGTGCCGCGCCCGGTGACGACGCCGTCGGCGGGCAGTCCGGACGCGAGGGCGTTGGCGTAGCGGCCGTCCTCCACGAAGGAGCCCTCGTCGAAGAGCAGGGCGATGCGGTCGCGGACGTAGATCTTGCCTTGGGCGTCCAGCTTCGCCTGCGCCTTGTCGGGCGCAGTGTCCGAGGCGAGGTATGCCGCCCGGAGCCGTTCGCGGACGTCGGCGACGCGCGGGTCGCCGGCTGGGTCTACGTCGGTCATGACGGGAGGCCGAGCCCTCGGGCGATGAGCATCCGCTGCACCTCGGAGGTGCCCTCGCCGATCTCGAGGATCTTCGCGTCGCGGTAGAAGCGGGCCACCGGGAACTCCTCCATGAAGCCGTTGCCGCCGAAGACCTGGGTGGCGATGCGGGTCGAGGTGACGGCCGCCTCGGTGGCGTAGAGCTTGGCGATGGCCGCGGCGTGCTTGACCTCCTTGACCGACCTGCGGCCGTCGTGCAGCTCGTCCTTGAGCCAAGCGGCCTTGTACGTCAGCAGGCGAGCGCCCTCGACCATCACGGCGAGGTCGGCGAGCTGGAACGAGATCCCCTGGTTGGCGCCGATCGGCCTGCCGAAGGCGGTGCGGGTCTTGGCGTAGTCCGTGGCCAGCTCGAGGCAGGCCTGCGCGCACCCGACGGCGAGCGCAGAGATCGCGATGCGGCCGTCGTCGAGGGTCTTGAGGAACTGCTTGAAGCCCTCCCCCTGCTGCCCGACGAGGTTCTCGACCGGCACGCGACAGTCGGCGAAGGTGAGGCCGTGGGTGTCCGAGGCGTGCCAGCCGAGCTTGTGGTACGCGGGCTCGACGACGAAACCGGGGGTGCCGGCGGGGACGAGGATCGCCGAGATCTGGGCCGAGCCGTCGTCGTTCGTGCCGGTGCGGGCCGTGACGGTGACCACGGAGGTGATGTCGGTGCCCGAGTTGGTGATGAAGGCCTTGGCGCCGTTGATGACCCACTCGTCGCCGTCGCGCGTGGCCCTGGTCCGGGTCGCTGCGGCGTCGGAGCCCGCCTCGGGCTCGGTCAGGCCGAAGCCGGCGAGTGCCCGCCCGGAGACGAGGTCGGGCAGGAACCGCTGCTTCTGCTCGTCGTTGCCGTAGGTGAGGATCGGGTTGATGCCGAGGCCGACGCCCGCGGACAGCGTGATGCCGATCGACTGGTCGACCCGGCCGAGCTCCTCGATCGCGACGCAGAGGCTGGTGAAGTCGCCACCCTCGCCCGCACTGCCGCCGTACTCCGTGGGCACGACGAGGCCGAACAGGCCGAGGTCGCCCATCTTGGGGACGAGGTCCACCGGGAAGTGGGAGGCGGCGTCCCACTTGGCGATGTTGGGCGCGACCTCCTTCTCGGCGAAGTCGCGGACGACCTTGCGGAAGTCCTCGTGGTCCTGGCTGAGCTCGAACATCGATGTCCCCTTGCACACTTGCCGTCCTCACGACCGGCTCGTGAGATGTACTTGACGTTGACGTAAACGTAAAGCACTATCGTCGACATGACAAGTGCGGCCACGACGGAGCAGACGTGGACCATCGCCCAGGTCGCCGAGGAGTTCGGCGTGACCCATCGCACGGTGCGCCACTACGAGGACCTCGGGCTCATCTCCCCCGAGCGGCGCGGCACCCAGCGGGTCTATCACCGGCGCGACCGCACCCGCCTCAACCTCATCCTGCGCGGCAAGCGCCTGGGCTTCCCGCTCGACGAGATCCGCACGATCATCGACCTCTTCGACGCGCCGCGGGGGCGGCGGACCCAGCTCGAGTACGTGCTGGGCCAGATCGACGAGCGTCGATCGGACCTCGAGCAGCGCCTGCGCGACGTCGAGGACGCCATCGCCGAGCTCGGCGACTTCGAGCACCGGTGCCGGCAGGACCTGGCCCGTCTCGACGGACCGGCCTGAGTAGCCGGCTCGAGGCTGCGCCAAACAGAGGGTTATGGACTCCAATAGCGATGCTGACCTGTGAGCGTGAAACGATGGGGTCATGACCGCTGACGACACCAAGATCGCCGAGTACGCCCACCCCGAGCGGCTGGTGACCACCGAGTGGCTGGCTGAGCAGCTCGCCGCCGGTCGGCTCGGAGGCCCTGACGGCATCGTCCTGCTCGAGTCCGACGAGGACGTCCTGCTGTACGACACCGGGCACATCCCGGGCGCGATCAAGGTCGACTGGCATCTCGACCTCAACGACCCGCTGACGCGCGACTACGTGGACGGCGCCGGCTTCGCCAAGGTCATGGGCTCGCGCGGCATCGGCCGCGACACGACCGTCGTGATCTACGGCGACAAGAGCAACTGGTGGGCGGCCTACGCCCTGTGGGTGTTCAGCCTGTTCGGTCACGCAGACGTCCGGCTGCTTGACGGCGGCCGGGCCAAGTGGATCGCCGAGGGTCGGGAGGTGACGCGCGACGTGCCGACTCCGACGTCCGTGGACTACCCGGTGGCCGAGCGCAACGACGCCCCGATCCGGGCATTCCGCGACGAGGTGCTGGCCCATATCGGCAAGCCGATGGTCGACGTCCGCTCTCCCGGCGAGTTCTCGGGCGAGCTGCTGCACATGCCCGACTACCCGCAGGAAGGCGCGATGCGCGGCGGTCACATCCCCGGCGCGAAGTCCGTGCCGTGGGCCCGGGCCGCCAACGAGGACGGCTCGTTCAAGTCGCGCGACGACCTCGAGGCGATCTACCTCACCGAGCAGGGGCTCGCCCCGAGCGACGACGTCGTGGCGTACTGCCGCATCGGCGAGCGGTCGTCACACACGTGGTTCGTGCTGACCTACCTGCTCGGCTTCAACAGCGTGCGCAACTACGACGGCTCCTGGACCGAGTGGGGCAACGCCGTGCGCATGCCGATCGAGAAGTGACCCCGGAGCCCAGATGATCGACGTGACATTGCCTCCCTCGCTGGCCGAGATCGCCGAGGACTTCCAGTCGGCGACGAACGAGCTCAAGCTTCAGCTGCTGCTGGAGTTCAGCGACGAGCTGCCCGCGCTGCCGGAGCGGTATGTCGGTCACCTCGACCAGCTCGAGCGGGTTGACGAGTGCCAGTCGCCGCTGTTCCTCGTGGTCGAGGTGAGCCCGGGTGACTCGCTGGACGACCGGGTGGTGAACATCTTCTTCGACGCACCGCCCGAGGCACCCACGACGCGGGGGTTCGCGGGCATCCTGCACGAGGGTCTCGATGGTCTGAGCGCGTCGGACGTGCTTGCGGTGCCGGACGACGCCCCGATGCGGTTCGGCCTGTCCGAAGCGGTCTCCCCGTTGCGGATGCGCGGCATGGTCGCGATGCTCGGCCGGATCAAGCGCCAGGTGCGCGAGAAGACCGCCGCCTGACGGAGACCTCCGCCTGACGGAGACCCCCGCCTGACGGAGACCCCGCCCGACATTGACCCCCGCCCGACGTTGACCCGCCTCGGACCTAGTGCTGGACGAGGACGGCTCGGGCTTCTCGGACGGTGATAGTCGTGGCGGGTCCGGGGACGGTGACGGTCTGTGGGATGGGGTTCCAGGTGGTGCCGTCGAGGCTGTAGTCGGCGCCGAAGGTGGTGATGACCCGGGTCCGGTAGGTGCCCTTGGCGCGGTAGGCGTGGCGGACATCGCCGTCGGGGTAGGTGCCGCCGGTCGAGGTAGTGGGCCCGTGGGTGGTGCCGTCGCCGAAGTCGTAGCGGAACCCGACCAGGGTGGGGCGGATCCGGACCGGGATGCCTCGCAGCACGGCTTGGTCGGTCTCGCCGGGCTGGTAGCCGGCGGTGCTCCAGTGGACCTGGTAGTAGGTGGGCAGGTTGACCAGGGTGAGGTTGCCGGCCGGTTGGGTATCGACGTGGGGCTGGGCCCAGGGGGTGCGCATGAGCTGGGCGGTGATGTCGGCCATGGTCAGGGTGGGGCGGGCTCCTGGCGCGACGTCGGCGGCGCAGGTGATGCCGACCGACCGCCACGGCTCGACCACGCGACCGGCCTGCGTCGTGCGTCGCCAGATCCGCAGCAACGGCCCGGCCTCGCCCGGTGGACAGTCGCGCAGGGCGTGCGCGCACGACACCTGCTCGGTGACCGTGTCGGGCCGCGCCTCAGGGCAGTCGTTGAGCGAGAGGTACTCGTAGACCGGCGCATCCCCAGCCCGGTCCACCACGACGGTCCCTTGGTCCCCCGGGAACTTCTCAAGCGCGTGCACCTCGTCGCCCGACATGACGTTCACATAGGCGGCGTCCTGAGTCGTCCCGCAGCCGATCCATGTCTTGGAACACGGCGAGCTCGGCGCGTGGGCCATGGACGGCCCTATAGGCCCCGGTGCGAGAGACAGGCTCAGGGCCAATGCCAGTGTGGCCGCGGTCATCGCTCCACCGTCTGCAAACGCGCAACGACCCAGTGCGAATGGCCGTAAAGCAGCGTCATTGCGAAGGTGCCACGGTCGGCAAGCGTGCGCGACGTGCCACTCCCCCACCGGTCCAGGACGGCTACAGAGGCCTGATCGACGGCGACCAGAACCACCCGGCGCTCCGTCACGAACGAGTCCGTGGTGACACTCACAATTCGGATCGTGGGCTTCTCGTGGTGTTGTCCGGAGGCCTTGAGGTCGCGCAGTGATCGCTGCATTGCGACACAGGTCTTGCACTGCTCGCCGAAGAGGCCGTCGACCAACGCTGGATCAGCGGACATGGCAGCCGCATTCAGCGTGTCGAAGAAGTACTGGGCAAATAACTGTGCCGCTCGTTCGGTCTCGGCGCGGGCCGCGGGTGGGATGCGAGCCAGGACCGGATCGGCAGGTGGTGCCGGCGGGCGGGTCGTCGGCGTCTGGGCGGCTGACGTGGCTGCCAGCGCTCCGCTGGTTGTGGCGACTGAATGCGTCGCGACACCCGCGGCGCTCGGACCCGCCGCACGGTCCGCCCCCGCACCGGCGCAGCCCGTGACCAGCCACAGCGCGACAAGGGCCACGAGCCAGGCGCCATACGAATTCGGCGGTCGGCGAGCCTGTCGCGCGTGTGGCTGCATCGATGCCCCTGACTGGTTCACGAACGGGAAACCGCACTCACCCACGGATGATGCCGTTTGCCTACGACTGATGCCGTATCACTATCGTGGCCCATCCACGCATCAGGGTGCGCGCGTTGTCCACAGCCCTCACGGAGCCGGAGCGGCGCGGTGCGTTCAGGCTCGGTGATCCCGAAGCACGGCCTGCCACAGCGGGACGTCGAGCGCGACCAGCTCTTCCAGCTCGAGCGTGCCGGCCGCGAGCATGCGAAGCGTCGCGCGCCCAGCGCGTACGGCGGGCCGGTCACGGCGTCTGAGTCGGTGTTGCTGCGCAGCGCGACCACGAACAGCGTCCCGCCCGGCGCGACCAGGCTCCTGACGGCCGGGACCGCACTCGCCCGTGGCGGGTCCGGCAACGCCTGCAGCGTGAAGATCTCGACGACGAGGTCGAAAGCGCCGACCAGCTCTTCGGGCAGGTCGAGCAGGTCCGCCTGCCGGTACTCGACTGTCGAGCCCGGGTTGCGTTGTGCCGCAAGGCGCACCGCCGTCGGCGACACGTCGAACGCTGTGACCGCGAAGCCCAGCGAGGCGAGGTACTCAGCGTCGGCGCCGAGGCCGCACCCGACCACGACCGCGCGCCGGCCGTGTCCGGAGAGGTCCTGGGATCGAGCCCACTGCTCCAGAACCGGGTTCGGAGTCCGGCGGTCCCAGGGCATCGACACCTCGCCACGCTCGCCCTCGCCGTACAGGCGGTCGAACCACGAGGTCGGCTCGCCGGACTCGATCGCGACCGAGGCGAGCTCGTCCGCCCGCTCGTCCCAGGCGCGCACCATGGTCAGCCGCCGATCCGCGTGCGGACCTCGTAGAGCTCGGGAAAGAAGGTCAGGTCGAGCGCACGTCGCAGGAAGTCGACGCCGGTCGAGCCGCCGGTGCCGGTCTTCTGCCCGATGGTGCGCTGCACGACCTGCAGGTGACGGAAGCGCCACTGCTGGAAGTTGTCCTCGACGTCGACGAGCTCCTCGCACGTCTCGTAGACGCCCCAGTGGTCGTGGGGTGCGGCATACACCTTGGCGAAGACGTCGACGAGCCCCTCGTGGTGCCGGTAGGGCTGCGACCAGTCACGGTCGAGCAGCTCCTGCGGGACGGCATACCCACGCCGCGACAGATAGGCGAGGAACTCGTCGTACAGGCTCGGCTCGTGCAACAGCGCGTCGAGCTCGGCCCGCGCCTTCTCGTCGTGGGAGAACACCGCGACCATGTCGGCGTTCTTGTTGCCGAGCAGGAACTCGACCTCGCGGTACTGCGCCGACTGGAAGCCCGAGCTGGTGGCCAGGAACGGCCGGATCTCGGCGTACTCGCTCGGAGTGAGCGTCGCCAGCACCGACCACTGGTCGGTGAGCGTGTGCTGGATGTGCTTGACCCGAGCCATGCGCTTGAGTGCCGGGGCAAGGTCGTCCTCGCGCAGCAGCCTTCTGGCAGAACGAAGCTCGTGGATGAGCAGCTTGAGCCACAGCTCAGAGGTCTGGTGCTGGATGATGAAGAGCAGCTCGTCATGCTGAGGCGGCTCACTCAGCGGCCGCTGGGCACTGAGCAGGACGTCCAGACAGAGGTAGTCGCCGTACGACATCTTGCGCGTGAAGTCTCGCTCGATCCCGTGCTCCAGCTCCCGCTTGCTCCGCGACTCGGTCCCTTCGCCAACGACACTGTCCATGCTGGCGATCCTAGGCGTCCCGTCAGCGAGGCCGCGGGCGCATGCGGACCAGGTGCGACACGACGCCCGGGATCCACCCCGTCTCACCGCGCATCCAGCGGGCCCCGACGAGGTTGTGCGGGACGATCACCGTCTCGGCGCGCGCGGCCACGAGCCCGAGGTCGGTTCCGAAGACGTCCGTCACGACCGCCCACTCCCGGGCACTGTGCCTGGCCAGGTGCTCCCCGATCGCCATCGCGAACGTGTCCACGAGAACGTCGGGACCCTGCGAGCCGGACTCGTCCGCGACGAAGGCGCGGTAGGCCTCGTCGTAGTGCGCGCCGATCGACTCGAGGTCGTCGACGTCGACGCCCGCGGCTGCCGCCCGGTCCAGGGCTGCCGTGATCCGCCGCCGGTCGTCCTCGCCGACCGGGCTCGACACGGGTCGGCCGGTGAAGTCACTGGCGAGCACGTCGGCGGGGTCTGGCTGGTCGCCCGAGGTGTCGGTCTCCTCGACGGGCGATTCCTTGCTCTTGCGGGAGAACAGGCCCATGTCTCGCAAATCTAGTCAGTGATGCGTCTCAACGGGACCGCCGAAGGCCGGCGACGCCGCAGCGCTGCGACGCCACTGAGCGATCGTGCCGTCGACTGGCTGGCGCGACGTCGCCGCGAGATCGCGACCGGACGGCCTCAGCCGAGCCGGTCCGGGTCCGGGCCGGTGCGGTGCCCGCGGTCGAGCCCGGCGATGGTCGCCAGGTCGTCGTCGTCGAGCGAGAAGCCGAACACATCGAAGTTCTCCTCGATCCGCGCCGGCGTGACCGACCGCGTCAGCACGACGTTGCCGAGCTGCACCTGCCAGCGCAGCGCGACCTGTGCCGGCGAGACGGAGTGCTTCGAGGCGAGGGACACCATCGCCGGGTCTTCGAGCAGGCCGGCCCGCGCGGCGAGCGGGCTCCACGCCTCGGTGACGATGCCGTGCTGGGTGTGGAACGCGCGCAGCTCGCCCTGTTGCAGGTAGGGACTGAGCTCGACCTGGTTCACCGAGGGCAGCACGCCGGTCTCGTCGAGGAGCCGCTGCAGGTGCGGCACCTGGAAGTTGCAGACACCGACGGACCGCACGCGACCGTCGCGCTGGAGGTCGAGCATCGCCTGCCACGCCTCGACGTAGGCGTTCTGCTTCGGCGCTGGCCAGTGGATGAGGAACAGGTCGAGCACCTCGAGGCCGAGGCGGCGCATCGACCCGTCGAAGGCCGCCGGCACCCGCCGGTGGTCGTCGTTCCACACCTTCGAGGTCACGAAGATGTCGTCGCGCGGGATGGCCGTGGCGGCCAGGACCCGGCCGACGCCCTCTTCGTTGCCGTAGAGGCGCGCCGTGTCGATGTGGCGGTAGCCGACGTCCAGCGCGTGCCCGAAGGCGGCGTCGACCTCGCTGTCCGGCACCTCCCACACGCCGAAGCCGACCTGCGGGATGGCTTGGCCTGGGGCGGAGGCATGGCCGAGGGACAGGGTGGCAGCGCGCTCGTGAGTGGACATGGTCCCCACGCTATGCCCGGGCACATCGCAGATGTGCCGGACCTCACTCCGGGAGGGGCCCGAACAAACCTCACAGCCCCGAGTTGACGCTACGTCAGCCCGATAGAGTCCGATCCATGGCATCCATCAGCAAGGTCCTGATCGCAAACCGTGGTGAGATCGCAGTACGCATCGCGCGCGCGTGCAAGGACAGCGGCATCGGCTCGGTCGCGGTGTACGCACAGCCGGATCGGGATGCCTTGCACGTCAAGGTCGCCGACGAGGCGTATGCCCTCGGTGGCTCGACTCCCGGCGACAGCTACCTGCTCCAGGACAAGCTGCTGGAGGTCGCCGAGCAGGCCGGCGCGGACGCGGTCCACCCCGGCTACGGCTTCCTCGCCGAGAACGCCGGCTTCGCCCAGGCCGTCATCGACGCCGGCCTCACCTGGATCGGCCCCGGCCCTCTGGCCATCGACTCCCTCGGCGACAAGGTCAAGGCCCGCCACATCGCCACCAAGGCCGGTGCGCCGCTCGTGCCGGGCACGAAGGACCCGGTCGCCGGTGCCGACGAGGTGGTCGCCTTCGCGCAGGAGCACGGCCTCCCGGTGGCGATCAAGGCGGCATACGGTGGCGGCGGTCGTGGCCTCAAGGTGGCGCGCACGATCGAGGAGATCCCTGACCTCTACGAGTCCGCGGTGCGAGAGGCCGTCACGGCCTTCGGACGCGGCGAGTGTTTCGTCGAGCGGTTCCTGGACCGCCCACGCCACGTCGAGACCCAGTGCCTGGCCGACCAGCACGGCAACGTCGTGGTCGTCTCGACGCGTGACTGCTCCCTCCAGCGCCGCAACCAGAAGCTCGTCGAGGAGGCACCCGCTCCCTTTCTCACCGAGGAGCAGCACGCGGAGCTGCTGCGCGCGAGCAAGGCGATCCTCAAGGAGGCCGGCTATGTCGGCGCCGGCACCTGCGAGTTCCTCGTCGGTCCCGACGGCGACATCAGCTTCCTCGAGGTGAACACCCGCCTGCAGGTCGAGCACCCCGTCACCGAGGAGGTGACCGGCATCGACCTCGTGCGCGAACAGTTCCGCATCGCCAACGGCGAGACGCTCGACTACCCCGACCCGGAGCCGCACGCCCACTCGATCGAGTTCCGGATCAACGGCGAGGACGCCGGCCGCAACTTCCTGCCCGCACCCGGCACCGTCGCCGTCTACCGCACCCCGTCCGGTCCCGGCGTCCGCGTCGACTCCGGCGTCGTCGAGGGCGACGTCATCGGTGGCGCCTTCGACTCCATGCTCGCCAAGCTCATCATCACCGGGCGCACGCGCCAGCAGGCGCTCGAGCGCTCCCGCCGGGCGCTCGCCGAGTTCGAGGTCGAGGGGATGCCGACCGTCCTGCCCTTCCACCGCGCGGTCGTGGCCGACCCGGCGTTCGCCCCCGAGGGCGATGCGCCGTTCCGCATCCACACCCGCTGGATCGAGACGGAATGGGACAACACGATCCCGCCGTATGCCGGTGGGCCGGCTGCCGACGGCGCCGAGCCCGAGGAGCGCCAGAAGGTCGTCGTCGAGGTCGGCGGCAAGCGCATCGAGGTGTCCCTACCGGGTGGGCTCGCCCTGGGTGGCGGATCCGCGGCCACGACGCGCAAGAAGGCGCCGAAGCGGTCCGGCGGGGGCAAGGCCGGTGCGGCGACGTCGGGCGACTCGCTCACCGCGCCCATGCAGGGCACGATCGTCAAGCTCGCGGTCACCGACGGCGCCACAGTAGCGGCCGGTGACCTCGTCATCGTGCTCGAGGCGATGAAGATGGAGCAGCCGATCAACGCCCACAAGGCCGGTGTCGTCACGGGCCTGTCGGCGAAGGTCGGCGAGACCGTGACATCAGGTGCAGTCCTGGCCGAGATCAAGGACGCCTGAGCCTCTGGCACACTGCATGGGTGTTTGCGAACCTGGCCAGTGCGACCGGCAGCCCGACGACGTTCACGTGGGCCAACATCATCATCCTGCTGGCCGCTGTAGTGATCTTGTACCCGCTGCAGAAGTGGCTGCGCGGAAGCGTCTCCAAGCGTCGTAAGGAGCGCTGGGCCGAGGAGGATCGGCAGGCGCAGGAGCGGATGCGCCTCCAGGAAGAGCAGCAGGCTCAGCAGGGTCCGGCGACGGGCTCGTCCGCGGACCCGTCCAGCGGCCAGGCGACCGGGCCCGAGGATCGTCCGGACGACGGCTCCTGAACGGCCCCGGGCATCGCTCCCAGCAGGCCGCTCTCAGGGTTGTCGGTCGTGGTGTCGCCACCCTGTGCGTTGCTCCACCCCGTGGACCAACGCACATGCCGCGCCCGGGATGTAGGACGCCTCAGTCGGCCTGGTGCAGCTGCCGGGCCGCTTCGGCGATCGAGCCGGACAGCGACGGGTACACCGTGATGGTCGAGGACACCTGGTCGACGCTGAGCCGGTTCTGCACAGCCAGGGCCACCGGGTAGACGAGCTCAGAAGCCTTGGGCGCCACGACGACGCCACCGAGGACGGTCCCGTAGCCCTTGCGGCAGAAGAGCTTCACGAAGCCGTCGGTGATGCCCTGCATCTTTGCGCGCGGGTTGCGGGCCAGCGGCAGCATGACCGACTCGACGTCGGCTGACTCGTCGGCGGCCCGCTGGGAGATGCCGACCGTGGCGATCTCGGGCTCCGTGAAGATGTTCGCCGCCACACCCCTGACGTTGAGCGGGTTCACCGCGTCGCCGAGTGCGTGCCACATGGCGATCCGGCCCTGCATCGCGGCGACCGAGGCAAGGGGCAGCACACCCGTGCAGTCGCCGGCCGCATACACCCCGCCGATGTTGGTGCGCGACACGCGGTCGACCTGGATGTGCCCCGCGGGGCCGAGCTCGATCCCGAGCTCCTCGAGCCCGAGGCCCTGGGTCTGCGGCACCGAACCGACGGCAAGCAGGGCGTGGCTGCCCTCGACCGTGCGCCCGTCCTCAAGCGTCACGACGACGCCGTGCTCGGACCGGGTGACGCTCGCAGCGCGTGACTTGCTGAGCACCTCCATCCCGCGCTTGCGGAAGACGTCCTCGATGACCGAGGCCGCATCGGCGTCCTCGCCTGGCAGCACGCGGTCGCGCGACGAGACGAGGACGACCTGCGAGCCGAGACCGAGGTACGCCTGCGCGAGCTCGGCGCCCGTGACGCCGGAGCCGATGACGATGATCCGCTCGGGCAGCTCGTCGAGCGAGTAGATCTGCTGCCACGTGAGGATCCGCTCGCCGTCGGGCTGAGCCGTCTGCATGACCCTCGGCGTCGCCCCGGTGGCGACCAGGATCACGTCGGCGGACAGCTCGGCAGTCCTGCCGTCGGCAAGGTCCGCCATCACGAGCTCCCGCGTGGCGATGCGTGCCCGCCCACGCAGCACGGTCACGCCGACCTGCTCGAGACTGGTCTGGATATCAGCGCTCTGGGCGGCTGCGAGCGCCAGGATGCGCCCGTTGACCGTCCGGGCCTCGACGACCGCATCGGACACCTGGTCGCCTTCGTCGTCCTGAAGCCGCACCCCGAGTCCCGAGGCCACTTCGAAGTCGGACATGTAGTCGGCCGTGGCGATCAGCGCCTTGCTCGGGACGCAGTCGGTGAGCACCGCCGCTCCCCCGACCCCGTCCTTCTCGACGATCGTGACCTGCGCCCCGAGCTGGGCGGCCACGAGCGCCGCCTCATAGCCGCCCGGGCCGCCGCCGATGATGACAACGGATGTCTCACGCGTGATCACGGAGACCATCCAACCATCCCGGCGATGCCTGCTCCGGGCGGTAGTACGGCGGCTAGAGTCCATGTCCGTGACCAGTTCTGCGGCTGACCTCCGCGACCCTGCCACCGACCCCTTCGACGTTGCGGCCCAGGCTGCCGCCGTCATCGCGGAACGCACCGGCGTCGAGCGACATGACGTCGCCCTCGTGCTGGGCTCCGGCTGGGGCCAGACCGCCGACCTGATCGGCGAGACGCTCGCGACCGTCGACAACGCGGACGTGCCCGGTTTCCACAAGGCCGCGGTCGCCGGCCATGCCGGCAGCATGCGCTCGGTGGCCATCGGCGACACCGGGCGGCGAGCGCTGGTCTTCGGGACGCGGACGCACTTCTACGAGGGGCGCGGCGTCCGGTCGGTCGTGCACGGTGTGCGCACCGCCAAGGCCGCGGGCTGCTCCACGATCGTGCTCACGAACGGGTGCGGAGGCCTCAACCCGGCCTGGGGCCCCGGCACACCCGTGCTGATCCGCGACCACATCAACCTCACGGCACACTCCCCCATCGAGGGCGCGAACTTCGTCGACCTCACGGACCTCTACACCCCTCGCCTCCGGGCGCTGGCGCGGGAGGTCGACCCGGGGCTCGACGAAGGCGTGTATGTCCAGTTCCGGGGGCCGCACTACGAGACACCCGCGGAGGTGCAGATGGCCAAGGCCATCGGCGGGGACCTCGTCGGGATGTCGACGACGCTGGAGGCGATCGCGGCCCGGCAGTCTGGCCTCGACGTGCTCGGCATCTCCCTCGTCACCAACCTGGCCGCCGGGATCTCCGACACGCCTCTGTCGCACGAGGAGGTCCTCGAGGCCGGTCAGGCTGCAGCCGAGCGGTGCGGGCGGCTCCTGGCGGCTGTGGTGGGGCGGATCTGATGACCGCCACCGACTCCACCGAGACCCTGTACGCCGCCGCCCGAGCCTGGCGCGACGACGACCCCGACTCCACCACGCGCGAGGAGCTGGACGCCCTCCTGACGTCGGCCGTCGACGGCGACGAGTCCGCGCGCGCCGACCTCGCCGACCGCTTCTCCGGGATGCTGGAGTTCGGCACCGCCGGACTCCGCGGCGCCCTGGGTGCCGGACCCAACCGGATGAACCGCAGCGTGGTGATCCGAGCGGCTGCTGGCCTGACGGCATATCTCAAGGCTGAGGGGGACGTCGGCGACAGTCCTTGTGTCGTCATCGGTTTCGACGCTCGCTACAACTCCGACGTGTTCGCGCGCGACACTGCGGCGGTCGTGGTCGGCGCCGGAGGGCGTGCGCTGCTGCTGCCTCAGCCGCTGCCCACGCCCGTCCTGGCGTTCGCGATCCGCCACCTCGGCGCCGACGCGGGTGTCATGGTGACCGCCAGCCACAACCCACCGCAGGACAACGGCTACAAGGTGTATCTCGGCGACGGGAGCCAGATCGTCCCGCCGGCCGATGCGGACATCGCCGCACACATCGCCCGCGTCGACCGGGTCGCGGACGTGCCACGAGCCGCCGATGGCTGGGAGGTCCTCGGCGACCGGCTTTTCGAGGACTACATCGACGCGGTCGTCACCGTGGTCGATCCCGCATCGCCGCGCGACCTCGACTGCGTGCACACCAGCCTGCACGGCGTTGGTCACGGCACCGTCCACGCTGCATTCGTCAGAGCCGGCTTCCCGGCGCCGACACCGGTCGACGCGCAGGCCGTGCCCGACCCCGACTTCCCGACCGTCGCGTTCCCCAACCCGGAGGAGAAGGGCGCTATCGACCTGGCGCTCGGTCAGGCCCGGTCGATGGGGTGCGACATCGTCATCGCCAACGACCCCGACGCCGACCGGTGCGCCGCGGCGGTCCGTGACCCCGCCATCGGCGACTGGCGGATGCTGCGCGGCGACGAGGTCGGAGCGCTGCTCGGGGCGCACATCGTGCGGCGCGGCATCAGGCCCGACGACGTCTTCGCCTGCTCGATCGTGTCGTCCCGGCTGCTCGCGTCCATCGCCCGCGCGGCCGGCATCGCCCACGTGGAGACGCTCACCGGCTTCAAGTGGATCTCCCGTGTGCCGGGGCTGCGCTTCGGCTACGAGGAGGCCCTCGGCTACTGCGTCGCGCCGCACCTGGTGCGCGACAAGGACGGCGTCAGCGCGGCCCTGTTGCTCGCGGAGCTGACCGCGACCCTGAAGGCGGAGGGCCGCCTGCTCACCGACCTGCTCGACGACCTCGCCGTCGAGCATGGCGTCCACGCCACCGACTCCTTCTCGGTGCGGGTGTCCGACCTCGCCCAGATCGATCCCCTGATGGCCCGGCTGCGTGCCGACGTGCCGACACAGGTCGCGGGAGTCGCCGTCGACCGGGTCGACGACCTGGCTCTCGGCGAGGGTGGGCTACCGCCGACCGATGGCCTGCGCTACCACCTCGCCGACGACTCACGGGTCATCGTCCGGCCGAGCGGCACCGAGCCCAAGGTCAAGATCTACCTCGAGGTCATCGAGCCGGTCCCGGACGCGTCGGGCCTCGCGGCGTCGCGCGCGGCCGCGCAGGCCCGGATGGACGGCATACGCACCGACTTCGAGCGGCTCACCGCGCTCTGACGCCTCCTGTCGAGCTCGGGCGCCCGGTCAGACGACGAAGGTGCCGATGACGAAGAAGGCCACTGCCGCAAGGAGGAGGCCCACGGCGACCGGGTCCCAGTGCTGGACCGCGATCCGTGGAGTGCGCCCATCCTTGCGCCGGCGGTCGGCTGCCATCCGCTCCTCGACCTCCGCAGCAACCAGCTGCGCGTCCAGCTTCGGCTTCTTGGGCTCGGCATCGGCGGCGGACTTCTGCTTGAGGCGGTTGGTCGGGATCGTGAGCAGCTGCCTGCCGTGCCTCGGGCGCCCAGGATCGGCGGGCACGCCCCACGCGGTGTAGCGCTTCCCGTCGGAGAAGAGCTCGAGCGTCCAGCGGGACCGCACCTCGGAGATCGCAGGCCAGGTGAGGTCGACGACGCGCATCGGGTTGACGAGGCGAATGCCCTCCGCGTGGATGACCGCGCACGGGCGGTAGACGAAGAGCCACAGCAGGACGAGCCCGAGCACGATGGAGGAGATCAGCGTCCAGCTGCGCTGCGACGTGCCGACGGCGGGGACCAGCAGGGCCAGCCCGACGATCCCGCCCGCAACGCTGATCCCGACGGCCGAGCCGGGCCGCAACGTCCGGGCGTCGCGCAGGTCGCGCCTGCGGCCGAGCCCCGAGGCGAGGGCCGAGCTCGGGGCGCCGGCTGTGCTCGCGGCATCCGCTGCTTTGGCGGCGTTCCTGGCGTCGTCGGACGGCTGGTCGGTGGCGTCCTGGCTCACTGTGGGGGTCCTCCTGCTGCGTCGGGTCGCCGTGCGCGACGCCGCACCTCGACTCTCTCACGGCGCCTGCATGATGACATCGCCGGGCGGCCAGCGTATGCCGGGTCGGTGCCTCTGCGGGGCGCCTGGAGCCGCCACGGGCCGTCTCATTCCGTGGATAGACTCGGCGGGTGACAGTAAGCACCACGACGCGCACGGCGCAGGAACTGACCGCCCACGCGCGCGACGTCCTGGGTGTGTCGCGGCTGACGAACCACGCGCTCACCGCGTGGGTCCACGGGCTGCCGGGAGTCGACCAGGTCGGCTGCGAGGCCCGCGCCGCGTCCCTTGGCACCCGCTCCATCAAGACGACGAGCAAGGCATGGGCGATCGACACCGCCATCGGGATGATCGACCTCACGACGCTCGAGGGCGCCGACACGCCCGGCAAGGTGCGCTCGCTGTGCGCCAAGGCGCTCGTGCCCGACCCGCTCGACGCGACGACCCCGAGACCCGCTGCGGTCTGTGTCTACGGCGACATGGTCGCAACCGCGAAGGAAGCCTTGGGCGACAGCGGGATTCACGTCGCCGCGGTCGCGACGGCGTTCCCCTCGGGACGCGCGAGCATGCCGGTGAAGATCGCCGACACGCGAGACGCTGTCGCTGCAGGAGCCGACGAGATCGACATGGTTATCGACCGCGGAGCCTTTCTCGCCGGCGACTACCTGACGGTCTTCAACCAGATCGCCGAGGTCAAGCAGGCGTGCGGCGACGTGCACCTCAAGGTGATCATGGAGACCGGCGAGCTCGTCACGCACGACAACGTCCGCCGTGCGTCCTACCTGTCCATGCTCGCGGGCGGTGACTTCATCAAGACCTCCACGGGCAAGGTCCAGCCGGCCGCGACGCTCCCGGTCACCCTGGTCATGCTCGAGGCGGTCCGCGACTGGCGCGAGCTCACGGGCGTGCAGGTCGGCGTCAAGCCCGCCGGAGGCATCCGCACCGCGAAGGACGCGATCAAGTACCTCGTCATGGTCAGCGAGATCGCGGGCGACGACTGGATGTCGCCGGACTGGTTCCGCTTCGGCGCATCGAGCCTGCTCAACGACCTTCTCCTGCAACGGCAGAAGCTCGCGACGGGCGCCTACTCCGGTGCCGACTACGTGACGATCGACTGACCGACGAAGGAACATCATGCCCACGTTCGAGTACGCCCCTGCGCCCGAGTCGCGCGCCATCGTCACCATCGAGAAGTCGTACGGCCTCTTCGTCGACGGCGCTTTCACCCGCCCCAAGGCGACGTTCGCGACGGTCAACCCCGCCGACGAGACGGTCCTGGCCGAGGTCAGCCAGGCCGGTCCCAAGGACGTCGACCGGGCGGTCGCTGCCGCGCGCCGCGCCTTCGAAGGTGTCTGGGGGAAGATGAGCGGCGCCGAGCGCGGAAAGTACCTCTTTCGCATCGCTCGCATCCTGCAGGAGCGGTCGCGCGAGTTCGCGGTCCTCGAGACCCTCGACAACGGCAAGCCGATCAAGGAGACGCGCGACGTCGACGTCCCGATCGCCGCGGCGCACTTCTTCTACCACGCGGGCTGGGCCGACAAGCTGGAGTATGCCGGCCTGTCGCCTTCCGGGGCCGAGGCGCCCCGCCCGCACGGCGTGGTCGCACAGGTCATCCCGTGGAACTTCCCGCTGCTGATGCTGGCCTGGAAGATCGCGCCGGCCCTGGCGACCGGAAACACGGTGGTGCTCAAGCCTGCCGAGACGACGCCGTTGTCAGCTCTGCTCTTCGCCGAGGTGTGTCAGCAGGCCGAGCTCCCGCCGGGCGTGGTCAACATCGTCACTGGCGACGGCCGGACTGGCCAGGCCCTCGTCGAGCACCCCGACGTCGACAAGATCGCGTTCACCGGCTCGACCGAGGTCGGCAAGCTCATCGCCCGCTCGATCGCGGGCACGAGGAAGAAGGCGACGCTCGAGCTCGGCGGCAAGGCGGCGAACATCATCTTCGACGACGCCCCGGTGGACCAGGCGGTCGAGGGCATCGTCAACGGCATCTTCTTCAACCAGGGCCAGGTCTGCTGCGCCGGGTCGCGCCTGCTCGTGCAGGAGAGCGTCCACGACGACGTCGTCGCCCGCCTCAAGCGCCGACTCGGCACCCTGCGGGTCGGCGACCCGATGGACAAGAACAGCGACCTCGGCGCGATCAACAGCAAGGCGCAGCTCGACCGCATCACCTCGCTCGTCGAGGCCGGCGTGGCCGAGGGGGCGGACCGCTGGAGCCCGGAGTGCACCCTGCCCGCGAAGGGCTACTGGTTCCCGCCGACCGTCCTGACCGGGGTGTCGCAGACCCACCGCGTCGCGACGGAGGAGATCTTCGGGCCGGTCCTGTCGGTCCTGACCTTCCGCACGCCTCAGGAGGCGGTCGCGAAGGCCAACAACACGGCATACGGCCTCTCGGCAGGCGTCTGGACCGAGAAGGGATCCCGGATCCTCTGGATGGCCGACCAGCTGCGTGCCGGTGTGGTCTGGGCCAACACCTTCAACCGCTTCGACCCGACGTCGCCGTTCGGCGGCTACAAGGAGTCCGGCTACGGCCGCGAAGGCGGCCGGCATGGCCTCGAAGCCTATGTCACCACCAGCCCTGCGAGCTTGACTGGAGCCACCCGATGACGCGCCTCGACGTCCGCAAGACGTACAAGCTCTACATCGGGGGCAAGTTCCCCCGGAGCGAGTCCGGGCGGTCTTACGAGGTGGTATCCGCCAAGGGCGAGTTCCTCGCCAACGCCTCCCTCGGCTCCCGCAAGGACATCCGAGACGCCGTCGTCGCAGCACGCTCCGCCCTGGCCGGCTGGTCCGGTGCGACGCCGTACAACCGCGGCCAGGTGCTCTACCGAGCCGCCGAGGTGCTGGAGGGCCGCCGGGCCCAGTTCGTCGACGAGGTGAGCGCCGGCGAGGGCCTCACGGTCCGCGCTGCATCCGCTGTCGTCGACGCGACCGTCGACCGGCTGGTCTGGTATGCCGGGTGGACCGACAAGATCGCCCAGGTCCTCGGCAACCTCAACCCGGTCGCCGGCCCCTTCTTCAACGTGTCTGCGCCGGAGCCCACGGGCGTCGTGGGCGTCCTTGCCCCGCAGGCGAGCTCGCTGCTCGGGCTGGTATCCGTCGTCGCCCCGGTGATCGCGTCGGGTAACACCGCGGTGGTCGTCTCGTCGACCGACCGTCCCCTGCCGGCGGTGACGTTCGGCGAGGTGCTCGCGACGTCCGACGTGCCGGGCGGCGTGGTCAACATCGTGACGGCGCGCACGGCCGAGGTCGCGTCGTGGCTGGCCGCACACCGGGACGTCAACGCCATCGACCTCACCGGGGTCGCCGGCGCCGAGGGCGTCGACTGGGCCGGTCTCGAGGCGGACGCGGCCGGCAACCTCAAGCGGGTCTACCGCCCGGCCCTGGCCGACGGCACCCCGGTCGAGCCGGACTGGACCGCCGACCCGGGCCTCGGCCGGATCCGTGCCTTCGTCGAGACGAAGACGGTCTGGCACCCCAAGGGTCTCTGAGCAGCGGGCACGGGCTCGACCGTTGGGATCCGCCGACACCACCCCACCGGGCAGTCGCCCTCCCGGCCGTCCAGCACCCCACGGACGCCACCGCGTCATCCTCGTCACCGGCCCCAGCGGGGCGGGCAAGAGCCGGCTGTCGGCGCGGCTGAGCACTGCGCACGGTTGGCCGGTGGTCCGGCTGGACGACTTCTACCGCGAGGTCGACGACCCGCGACTCCCGCGGTCGCCGCTCGGCATCGCCGACTGGGACCATGTCGACTCCTGGAACGCCGACGCGGCGGTGGCCGCGCTCCGGGAGCTCGTCGACCACGGGCTGGTCGAGCTGCCCGTCTACGACATCAGCACGTCGTCGGTCACCGGCCGCCACGTCGTCGAGGCGCAGGCGGGCGACTTCATCCTGGCCGAGGGGCTCTTCGCCGGCCGGCTCGTTGCACCGCTGACCTCCGAGGGCCTGCTCGCCGACGCGCTCTGCGTGCGCCAGAACCGCACGGTCACGGCGGTGCGCCGCTTCCTGAGGGACCTGGCCGAGCGTCGCAAACCACCACACATCCTCGTGCGACGCGGGCTGGTGCTGTGGCGCGACGAGCCACGCGTCGTCGCCGAGGCCCAAGCGCACGGCGCACGGTGCATCGCTCCCCGCGCGGCCGAGTCCGAGCTCAGCCGACTGGCAGCGCCAGGAGCAGCGACATGAGACTCATCGGCATGCTCGGCGGGATGAGCTGGGAGTCGACCGCGGAGTACTACCGGCTCGCCAACGAGCTCGTCCGCGACCGGCTCGGTGGGCTTGCCTCGGCCCGGCTGCTGGTCCACTCGGTCGACTTCGCCGAGGTGGAGCGCATGCAAGCCGATGGCGAGTGGGACGCCGCAGGGCGGCTGCTCGCGTCAGCCGCAGCGGGCCTCGAGGCCGGTGGGGCCGAGCTGCTCGTGCTCTGCACGAACACGATGCACAAGGTGGCCGGGCCGATCGAGACCGCGGTGACCATCCCGTTCCTGCACATCGGAGACATCACCGCCGAGGCCGTCCGTCGCGCCGGCGTCTCGCGGGTGGGACTGCTCGCGACGGCATACACGATGGAGCAGGACTTCATGCGGGACCGGCTCGCCGCGCACGGCCTGACGGTGATCGTTCCGCCTGCCGACGACCGCGCCGTGGTGCATCGCGTCATCTACGACGAGCTCTGCCTCGGCGTGGTCACCGAACCGTCGCGACAGGCGTACCGCGAGATCATCGCCCGTCTCGTCGACGCGGGGGCCGAGGGCATCATCCTCGGCTGCACCGAGATCGAGCTGCTCGTCGGGCCTGCCGACTCCCCTGTCCCGGTCTTTCCGACGACTCGACTGCACGTCGAGGCCGCAGTGACCGCCGCTCTCCGGCTCGGCGAGGCCGACGGAGTGCGCGGCGGCGACAGCGACAAGCCGGTCGGCCAGGGCGCCTAGCCGGTCGGCACCTAGCCGGTCGGCACCTAGCCGGTCGGCGACATCGACTGGCTAGGCGGTCGGCTGGATGAGGGGCGACGCCTCGATACCGAGCACGGCATACCCCGGCTTGATGACGTCGTCGATGAAGGCGAGGCGCTCGTCGAAGGGGATGAACGCCGACTTCATCGCGTTGATCGTGACCCAGCGCAGGTCGGCGAGGTCCCAGCCGGCCGAGTCCTGTAGGAGCCGGAACTCCTTGCTCATCGACGTGTCGCTCATCAGCCGGTTGTCGGTGTTGAGCGTCACGCGGAACCGCAGGCGCTTGAGAAGCGTGATCGGGTGGAGCGAGATCGACAGGGCGGCTGAGGTCTGCAGGTTGCTGCTCGGGCACATCTCGAGCGGGATCCGCATGTCCCGGACGTATGCCGCCAGGCGCCCCAGGCGCACGCGGTCGAGTTCCAGCTGCGTGAGGGCGTGGGGGTCCTCCCTGTTGCCCTCCAGCCACTCCCCGAACGGCGAGCCGTCGATCGTGATGTCATCGACGATGCGGACGCCGTGGCCGAGCCGGTCGGCGCCGCACCACTGGATCGCCTCCCAGATCGACGGGAGCCCGAATGCCTCGCCGGCGTGGATCGTGAAGTGGGCGTTCTCGCGGCGCAGGTACTCGAACGCGTCGAGGTGCCGGGTCGGTGGGTATCCGGCCTCGGCGCCCGCGATGTCGAACCCGGAGACGCCGTCGTCGCGGTAGCGGATCGACAGCTCGGCGATCTCGGTGGACTTCGCAGCGTGGCGCATGGCGGTGAGCAGCGAGGTCACCCGGATCGGGGTGCAGGCCGCCGCGGCCTTTGCCTCACCGTCGCGCAGTCCTGCGCTGACGGCCTCGACCACACCCTCGAGGGTCAGGCCGCGGGTGAGGTGCTGCTCGGGGGCATACCGGCTCTCGGCGTAGGCGACACCGTCGGCAGCAAGGTCCTGGGCGCACTCGCTGGCCACCCGGTACAGGCCCTCCCGGGTCTGCATGACGGCCAGCGTGTGGTCGAAGGTCTCGAGGTACCGCGGCAGCGAACCCGAGTCGGCACTCTCCCGGAACCACGCCCCAAGGCTGGCGGCGTCGTGGGCCGGGAGCGCGTCGTACCCGCACTCGTCGGCGAGCTCGATGATCGTCTGGGGGCGCAGGCCGCCGTCCAGATGGTCGTGGAGCAGGACCTTGGGCGCCTGGCGGATCTCGTCGGGCGTCATGACCCGTCGCCCTCGCGGTGCACCGACTCGGGCGTGAACGCGGGCAGGCACACGGCGACGTACTCCGCACCCTCGGGGCCGCACGAGTAGCGGATCCGCTCGCCGCCGTGGGTGATGACGGACTGGCCCTGGGCGACTTCGAGCGTCCCGCCGTCGTGGTCGATGAGGACGGTCCCTTTGAGCACGAGGGTGATCTCGTCGAAGTCGGGTGTCTGGAACGGCTCGGTCCAGCCGCCGGGAGCCACCATGTGCGCCACGGAAACGGAGGACTGCAGGCCGGCATCCGGGGTCGTCACGGCACCGACGTGCTCGTTGATGACCTTGCCGCCAGGAACGGGGATTCGCGTCGGGGTGGGGATGAGTTCGGGCACGAGGCAACCCTACGCCCTGCCCCGCCCGAGGTATTCGAGTCCAGGTATTCGAGTCGAGGTATTCGAGTCCCGGCGCCCACCCCCGTTCGAGGTATTAGGCCGGCCTATGCGGCGACCTTTCACCTCGACCCGAATACCTCGAACGAACTCGGGGCATGCAGAAGACCCCGCCCGGTCACCCGGGCGGGGTCTTCTTGAAAGTGTGTCCGGCTGCGTCCTACTCTCCCACACCGTCACCAGTGCAGTACCATCGGCGCTGAAGGGCTTAGCTTCCGGGTTCGGAATGGAGCCGGGCGTTTCCCCTTCGCTATGACAGCCGAAACTCTATGGAGATATCAAATGTTGTGTGGGTGTGTCCCGTTTGTATCTCGGGAACTGCACAGTGGACGCGTAGCATCTTTGTTGTCAAGTTATCGGCTTATTAGTACCGGTCAGCTCCACACATTGCTGTGCTTCCACGTCCGGCCTATCAACCCAGTCGTCTAGCTGGGAGCCTCTCGCCCTCGCGGGCCTGGAAACCTCATCTTGAAACGTGCTTCCCGCTTAGATGCTTTCAGCGGTTATCACTTCCGAACGTAGCTAATCAGCGGTGCTCTTGGCAGAACAACTGACACACCAGAGGTTCGTCCATCCCGGTCCTCTCGTACTAGGGACAGCCTTTCTCAAGTTTCCTACGCGCACAGCGGATAGGGACCGAACTGTCTCACGACGTTCTAAACCCAGCTCGCGTACCGCTTTAATGGGCGAACAGCCCAACCCTTGGGACCTACTCCAGCCCCAGGATGCGACGAGCCGACATCGAGGTGCCAAACCATGCCGTCGATATGGACTCTTGGGCAAGATCAGCCTGTTATCCCCGGGGTACCTTTTATCCGTTGAGCGACGGCGCTTCCACAAGCCACCGCCGGATCACTAGTCCCGACTTTCGTCCCTGCTCGACATGTCTGTCTCACAGTCAAGCTCCCTTGTGCACTTACACTCAAAACCTGATTGCCAACCAGGCTGAGGGAACCTTTGGGCGCCTCCGTTACCTTTTAGGAGGCAACCGCCCCAGTTAAACTACCCACCAGGCACTGTCCCTGATCCGGATCACGGACCGAGGTTAGATATCCAGAACGACCAGAGTGGTATTTCAACGTTGACTCCACCATCACTGACGTGACGGCTTCACAGTCTCCCACCTATCCTACACAAGCCGTACCGAACACCAATACCAAGCTGTAGTAAAGGTCCCGGGGTCTTTCCGTCCTGCTGCGCGTAACGAGCATCTTTACTCGTAGTGCAATTTCGCCGAGTTCGTGGTTGAGACAGTGGAGAAGTCGTTACGCCATTCGTGCAGGTCGGAACTTACCCGACAAGGAATTTCGCTACCTTAGGATGGTTATAGTTACCACCGCCGTTTACTGGCGCTTAAGTTCTCAGCTTCGCACTTGCGTGCTAACCGGTCCCCTTAACGTTCCAGCACCGGGCAGGCGTCAGTCCGTATACATCGTCTTGCGACTTGGCACGGACCTGTGTTTTTAGTAAACAGTCGCTTCTCCCTGGTCTCTGCGGCCGATCACGCTCCCCCAGCAAGTGGGTTCACGATCAGGGCCCCCCTTCTCCCGAAGTTACGGGGGTATTTTGCCGAATTCCTTAACCACGATTCACTCGATCGCCTTGGTATTCTCTACCTAACCACCTGAGTCGGTTTGGGGTACGGGCGGCTCGAACCTCGCTAGAAGTTTTTCTCGGCAGCATAGGATCACCCTCTTCCCGCATTCGCGGTCACTGTCAGGTCTCAGGCTTGTATGAGATCCGGATTTGCCTGGATCTCGCCCTACACCCTTAGACGTGGACAACCATCGCCACGCGGCGGCTACCTTCCTGCGTCACTCCATCGCTTGACTACTACCCGGTCGGTTCGTGCGCTCCACACACCCGGTGACCCCGAAGGGTCAGTTGGGCGTGCTTCAGGCACTTAGCATCACGGGGTTCATCAGGGGCGGTTCTTCGCCGGTTCCGGAATATCAACCGGATGTCCATCGACTACGCCTGTCGGCCTCGCCTTAGGTCCCGACTTACCCAGGGCAGATTAGCTTGACCCTGGAACCCTTGGTTATTCGGCGGACGGGTTTCTCGCCCGTCATTCGCTACTCATGCCTGCATTCTCACTCGTGTAGCCTCCACGGCTGGATCACTCCGCCGCTTCCCTGGCAACACGACGCTCCCCTACCCATCAACACGCCTGGACACCGGACCCGCAGGTGCCGGTGCCGAGCAGTGTGTCAATGCCACAGCTTCGGTGGTGTGCTTGAGCCCCGCTACATTGTCGGCGCGGAATCACTTGACCAGTGAGCTATTACGCACTCTTTGAAGGGTGGCTGCTTCTAAGCCAACCTCCTGGTTGTCACAGCAACTCCACATCCTTTCCCACTTAGCACACGCTTAGGGACCTTAGCTGGTGATCTGGGCTGTTTCCCTCTCGACTACGGAGCTTATCCCCCGCAGTCTCACTGCCACGCTCTCACTTACCGGCATTCGGAGTTTGGCTAACGTCAGTAACCTGGTGAGGCCCATCGGCTATCCAGTAGCTCTACCTCCGGTAAGAAACACGTGACGCTGCACCTAAATGCATTTCGGGGAGAACCAGCTATCACGGAGTTTGATTGGCCTTTCACCCCTACCCACAGCTCATCCCCTCAGTTTTCAACCTAAGTGGGTTCGGTCCTCCACGCAGTCTTACCTGCGCTTCAACCTGGCCATGGGTAGATCACTCCGCTTCGGGTCTAGACCCAGCGACTATGACGCCCTATTCGGACTCGCTTTCGCTACGGCTTCCCCACACGGGTTAACCTCGCCACTGAGCACTAACTCGCAGGCTCATTCTTCAAAAGGCACGCTGTCACCCCACACCCCCAACGGGGGGAGGCTCCAACGGATTGTAGGCACACGGTTTCAGGATCTATTTCACTCCCCTCCCGGGGTACTTTTCACCTTTCCCTCACGGTACTTGTCCGCTATCGGTCACCAGGGAATATTTAGGCTTAGCAGGTGGTCCTGCCAGATTCACACGGGATTTCTCGGGCCCCGTGCTACTTGGGATCCCCACCGGGAGTCCACACCATTTCGTCTACGGGGGTCGCACCCTCTATGCCGAGCCATTCAATGCTCTTCGACTATGACGCAGATTTCTCACTCCCCACCGGCATGTCAGCACCGGTAAGCGGGTCCCACGACCCCGGACATGCAACGCCTGACAGCTATCACACACGCCCGGTTTAGCCTCATCCGCTTTCGCTCGCCACTACTCACGGAATCACTCTTGTTTTCTCTTCCTGTGGGTACTGAGATGTTTCACTTCCCCACGTTCCCTCCACACACCCTATATATTCAGGTGCGGGTGACTGGACTTGCCTCCAGCCGGGTTTCCCCATTCGGAAATCCTCGGATCACAGTCTGGTTATCGACTACCCGAGGCTTATCGCAGATTCCTACGTCCTTCTTCGGTTCCTGGTGCCAAGGCATCCACCGAGTGCCCTTAAAAACTTGGCCACAAAGATGCTCGCGTCCACTGTGAAGTTCTCAACATACAACCGGCACCCCCCACCCGGACCCGACACACGGTCGGACCAGCCAGAAGGCCCACACACTCAACCAGAAGAACCAACCAGCCCCAACCCCCCAGCAGAGACACCCCAGACGCCGGCCACCACACGGCCACCAGCGCCAGGACACCCCACAGAGAAGCCAGGACAAGCCCGATCCCTCAGGACCCAACAACGTGTCAAGCACCCCAACCCCACCACCACCACGTTCCACTGCTGAAACCCACACGCAAGGTGCAGACCAGCTTGTACTAGCGGCCAACGGCCGGGCACGGCGCCAACTAATCGATGTTCCACCCATGAGCACCCCCCACCAGACACTCGCCGGCAGCGGGGCTTAATGCTCCTTAGAAAGGAGGTGATCCAGCCGCACCTTCCGGTACGGCTACCTTGTTACGACTTAGTCCCAATCGCCAGTCCCACCTTCGACGGCTCCCCCCACAAGGGTTGGGCCACCGGCTTCGGGTGTTACCGACTTTCGTGACTTGACGGGCGGTGTGTACAAGGCCCGGGAACGTATTCACCGCAGCGTTGCTGATCTGCGATTACTAGCGACTCCGACTTCATGGGGTCGAGTTGCAGACCCCAATCCGAACTGAGACCGGTTTTTTGGGATTCGCTCCACCTCGCGGTTTCGCAGCCCTTTGTACCGGCCATTGTAGCATGCGTGAAGCCCAAGACATAAGGGGCATGATGATTTGACGTCATCCCCACCTTCCTCCGAGTTGACCCCGGCAGTCTCCTATGAGTCCCCACCATCACGTGCTGGCAACATAGAACGAGGGTTGCGCTCGTTGCGGGACTTAACCCAACATCTCACGACACGAGCTGACGACAACCATGCACCACCTGTACACCAGTCCGAAGAAGCACCCATCTCTGGATGTGTCCGGTGTA